>CP133595.1:668780-1337560 GCA_031200235.1 Cuniculiplasma divulgatum
ATTCTACACAATGGGTCCCAGAGAAGCCGCAGTGGCAGCCGGATTGATCAAGGCGAAGTACACCATACCCATGCATTACGGTACATTTCCCGGAATAGATTCCGACCCTGAGGAGTTCAGAAAACTTGCCGGAAATGTGACACAGGTGAAGATACTCAAGCCAGGCGATGTGTTCCAGATCCCGTGATCTGGACCAAAGCCGCTTGATGGTGGCCCCATACAACTGAACGGATGGGCAAGAGGCTCCTGGAAATCATATTCAGGCATCCCACATCAATCCTTTCCGGAAGCCAGCCAAAACAGGCGAGGATAGATGCAATAACACAAGGCCTGTTTTAGTAGACTCATTTATGAAAGGGAGGACTCCGCTCACAGATGTTAAAAATACCTGCGATATTACCATAACATGATTGGCGCCATACTGGCGGGAGGTTATGGCAAGAGGCTGAAGCCCATAACCGATGAGATACCGAAAGCACTTGTACAGATACGGGAGAACTACACAATAATGGACAGGCAGATTTTTGATTTTGCCAACATTGGCATAAAGGATCTGTATGTCCTTTCCGGCTACCGGGGGGAGAAGATTGAGGAAATGTACGGTTCTGAGCACATGGGGATCAGGTTTCACTATCTCCGGGAGGACAAGCCGCTGGGCACTCTCTTTTCACTGAGAAACCTGCTGAAAGAGAGATCTGATGAGGACATTCTGCTGAGGAATGGGGATACTGTGACGGACCTCAACTTCAAGAGGTTTGTCAATTTCTCGCAGGCATCTAACTATGGCATTGTGATGTTTGTAGTCAGGATGCGCAGCCCATTTGGGATCGTTGACACCCTTGGGGACCAGATCACAACATTCAGAGAAAAACCATACCTTGACCATTTCATCAACGCCGGCATCTATTACATAAAAAAGAAAGCCTTTCCTTATTTTTCCAGGGATTACATGGATCGGGATGTGGAAACAACAGTCTTCCCCATGCTGGCGAACGACAAGCTCGCCGGGGCCTTTACTGAGGAAACTATGTGGCTTGGAATAGACAGTGAAAAGGACCTTGACCAGATCCGGAAGGACTACGCAGACAGGGATGATGAACCATGGGGATACAGGAAGGAACTGTTTTCTACGGGAGAAAGAACACTCAGTGAATATTTCGTAAAGGCAGACGAGAAGGTGACCCTTGAGGCCCCTGAAGGCGCCATTATAAGGATAATTGATGGCATGGGGCTTGCAGTCCATGACGCTTCCAGGAAATTCGTTTCCCAGGACATCATTCCCTTCAAGGGTACCCTGACACTTGAACCAAGATCAAATACACGCCTTGAACTCATTACAATTTGAATGCCATGGCAACTCTTTTCTTCCCATGGTAGGGTTGTTCAGGCCGATATGCCAGATCACATCCCGCTCTGGCTCATGCTGCTCGCCATGTGTTCCGGGCTGGCGAAGAGCCAATGATCCTTTGCGTCAGCCACCATGACTCCATTACATGCCAGGATATTGAAAAATCCCGCAAGGCATTCTCTCCAGAATCAGCTCACCACGAAGATCGCCCTGGAATACATTTCTGCACCCTGCATTTCGGCCCTAGCTTGCTTAAATATTTTCCGGCATCTTGCAATCAACCGGTCATCCAGTTATGTGCGGCTACAGTGTTTCGTGACCTCCTCCCCTATCTTTCGAAAGGGGCTTCCTGCTTCGACGGTTACCAGCGGAACCTCCACAGGCATGAATTCCCTCCGGTCCGGGGGTATTTTGATCTCCATGCTCAGCCATTCGACTTTACGGAAACAGGCACGCATGGAGCTACATGTTATCCGACCTTCTTCCATTCTGTCTGCTGGTGAGCATTGTAATATTTCAAGAAAACAGAAAAAAGGTTTCACTTTCATCCCTTCCATTTCGGAAGGGGGGATTTCCCGCTCAATTTCGTTAAAAATAATAAATACGAATTCTTTACCATGATCTGCAAAAGGAGATATTTTAAGTCCACAAATATCTGGCATATGCTTACCCCGCAGGAATACGATATTAGTAATGAAGTCACATATCAAATAAGAAAACTTAATATGGTTGCAGGAATAAGTGGCGGATCGCATGGCCGTAATGACAAGGGAGATCCTGATCAGTGCTCTTGAGAAGACCTACGGAAAGAAGGGCATGGCCAGGAAGGATGTCGAAGAACTCTGCGATTTCGTTCTTTCATTTTTCGGCTACGAGGACTACGTGCTGGACAACGTACTTTCTGCCCCGGAAAGAGACGTATTCTATAACCTCGAAGAATTTGGATTTCTTGAAACTTTCAGGGAAGAAGTGAACATAATGAAAGGGAGATCCTGGAGAGTCAACCAGTGGAAATTCAAGAAGGACAATATTTACAGGATTGCAAATTCACAGGAAGTGGAGAAGCCGGAAGAAAATATCTACGACGAAATCTTCAGAGAACTTGAAAACTAATTTCCCTATTTTTATGGCGGCCATGAGGGGAGATTTTTCTGCAATGCAATAATTATGTTCCATGCGCAGCCGGCCATTTTATAAATTCTATTTGCGAGACACCCATTATCTGATTGATTTTGGCGTGGCTGTCAGGAAATTCAGTTCTGCACCATTCAATGGCGGCACAGGCACCTGCAAATATTACGTTAACAGGACTGTTCCCCATGACTTCCGCGGGGATGTGCTCAGTGAAGGTACCCGGTTCCTTGAAGCCAGCGGGCTGGAGGCCTCACAGACCTGCATGAATTTTACCGCCTGCGACGTGAAGAAGTACGCATTCGGAGAAATAATGTCCGCCGGATTCTGCATAAGTGCATGGATCACCGCAGGAATCAGCAATGCCCTCAGCGTGGGAAGCCATGGAATTCCATCTCAGGGTACGGTGAACATAGCCATGCTGACGGATGCTCCCCTGGGGGATTCGGCGGCAGTCAACGGAATGCAGGATATAATTGAGGCAAAGGCCCAGGCCTTTAACGACATGGATATCCGTGACTCTGCAACAGGGAAAAGGGCCCCGGGTACTTCAACGGATACTGCATCGCTTTTCATTTCAAGTGGCAGCCATGACATGGAATTCGGTGGCCGCCTCACAGAATTTGGAATGGAAGCATCTATCCTTGTTTACCGGCTTGTTTCCGAGGCCGTAAAGAAATGCGGAAAATGATCAGTGGATTATCTGCATTTCACGGGTCATAGTGTTGAATGCCACACAGCGAGACCCGTCAAAGTAATTCGTATCCTCAATACGCACTCCTCCTTTGCCGGGAATGTATATTCCTGGCTCAATGGTGAATACAGAATTTCTGATGAGCCTCTGCTCATTCCCGCCTACCACATAAGGATCTTCATGCACTGATATCCCAAGACCGTGACCCAGCCTGTGGATGAAGTATTTTCCGTAACCGCCCGCCTCAATTACTGACCTTGCTCTTGCGTCAAGTCCCCCGTATGTGGATTCCGGACCTGCACTGTTCCTGGATTCCTCATTTGCCTTTCTCACGAGATCATATATCCTCTCGAACTGGGTATCAGGCTTTCCCAGGAAGAATGTCCGCGTTATGTCAGAGGCATACCCGTTATGGCGTCCTCCAAAGTCTATAACCAGCATGTCTCCCCGCTTAAGTGCAGTATTGTCAGGAGAATGGTGCGGCATTGCTGAGTTGGAGCCTGCCGACACTATGGTCTGGAATGCAGGACCCTGCAGACCGTGCTCCACCATCTTGCTGTCAAGGATTCTTGCTATGCCTATTTCCGTCATTCCTGCCGATATTTCCGGAAATGTGTCCAGCAAAGCAGCTTCAGATTTCCTTACTGCTTCATGTATGGTCTGGAGCTCAGCATCGTCCTTTGACATGCGCAGTGGAGCGGTAAAGGCATCTGCCAGGATGTCCGGGCCACTGATGGCAGACCTGAGACCACTCAGCATTGAGTATGGAAGGGTTCCTCCAATTGCACATCTGCCCTCCGGCAAAAATGACTTCAGCATTGCAAATGGATCCTCAACATCCGTCCAAGCCTCTATTTCCTCCAGCCATGTGCTTTCCTCCGCCTGTTCCTTCATCAGGGATGGACATACAAGCACTACTTTGTCTGGAGTGATGACAAGCACAGTCAGCCTCTCCATTGATTCCGTTTCAAATCCTGTGAAATAGAAGAAATCCGGTCCGGGAGGAATCAGCATGGACGCAATCCCCTGCTGTTCCAATATTTTCTGCACCTTTGCAGTCCTTGAAACGTAAACTGATTTCTGGAAATACACTGATGCCACTCACGCAAAGTAGGAGAGGGAATCCGAATCAAATTTCGAAATTATTCTTATGGATGAACCTGTTCCTCCGCGTACGGACAGGAGTTGCGGATACATCTGCCATATGTCTCTGCTGCTCATGGTTGTGGCCGGGTGACCAGCACCAAAGGTGCTTCTCGCAACTTTCTCTGTCATGATTCTGGCTTCCCGTTCGTCTATGTAACCGACAGAATGCAGATACTCATGGGTCAATATCATGTACACAAATGAGTTAAACTCCAGGGGTGAGGCTGCAATCCTTGCCATCTCATCCACAAGTGCCTCATTCATAACAATATAGTTTCCTCCCACCTGCCAGAAGGCTCCAAGTGTCGGCGGCAGCCGTGAAAGAGCAAATCCAAGTCCCGCCCGTTCCCTGCCGGTGACTCTTCTCACAGATCTTTTCACCACGCTGAACACCGCATCGTAATCCATGGGGGATTCCAGGCTTTCCGCCTGACCGGGCATGGGGCGCGCCACGCGGGTTATTATCTCTGAATCCACTGAAATTGGACCATCTGGCGGCCTGGGACCGCACATATTATCATCATCTGACAAAAATCTGAACATTTTCATCCCCTGCAATAATCATTATGCACTACTATTTACATATTATTGCTGTGATGTGCCACCACCACGTCATTTTCTGCCAAATATTCCCAGAAGAAGGAACGCCCCCAGACCTGCAGCAAGAACAGTGACCAGCGTAAGGGGGCTGTCCCTGAGAAGGTGCATCACCGGATGTTTCGCGGGATCGAAATGATCAACATGTATGGAGTAATGCCCCGGAAATTCCACTGCATGCACTCCCCGATCTGACCCCGGAATGTTTGCCCTCCAGTCCGCTATCTGTCCCTTCGGCTCCCCGACTGATCTCTTGAACAGGCCGCTTTCCTCGGGTCGTGGCGTAATTGAACCACCAAAATTTACCTTGGGTAATGTGAGTCTTCCAGTTGCTAGGACATCGGCAATAACGTTGCTCCAGAATTCATATGAGCCGTGTGAATTCATTTCATGCCTTCATGCCGATGTGATGGAAATAATTTTTCTAAAATTCATGATGTATAAAAAACAATAATGGCATATCCGCTGCAAACAGTATTTATTGCATTGAACAATATACCTCACATCTGATAAGTCATGGGCAACGGTGAACTGGTATGGGCGAGGAGCAGCTGAATGTGAAACCAGGGAAATTCTCGCTGCTTGTATCAGCCCTGATCATAGTTGGCATAACGGTAACCTTGAGGTCCACAAACAATATGATGATTACCACCATGCCCATATTCTCCAAGGACATCTTTAATTTCAGCAATATTTCTGTGGGGGAACTCACTGCACTTACCTACGCGACCACTTTCCTTACAACCTTACTCCTCAACCCGCGGCTGGAAAGTGCCCAAAGAAGACGTATTTTCATAGTTTCCATAGCAGTAATTGATGTATCTCTGGTTCTCCTGTACTTCTCAGATTCCCTCAGCATATGGCCTATTGCTGCCCTCTCAGGCGTGGCATTTGGAATGGTTTTCCCCAATCTTGTAACATCAGCTTCACTGCATGGGGATCATCGTGCCCAGATGAGGCTGTTGGCAATCTATTCCGTAAGCCTTAGCCTGAGCCTTGTCATAGGTCCTGTGATCGAGACCGTTATCCTGCCACTTGTTGGATACAGGGGGGTTTTCCTGGCATTTCTTCCCATGGGGATAATCGGTACAGCAGTTTCCCCACTGGTAAGATTTCCACAGGGAGGCGGGGAAAGGAGGGGGAGAAATACCCTTGGGAACAGGTCGTTGCATGCCTCCCTGCTCTCAATAAGCGTATACAATGTGCCCTTTGCTGCTATTACTTCATTCCTGGTCATATATGCGGAACAGAACTATCACGTTAGCAGCAGTATAGCTTATTCAGCATTTATCGTATTCTTCGCATCGTCATTCACAACACGCCTGCTGCTTGCGCTAAAGCCCATAGAAGGGCTCAGGACCCCCCTGGTTATTTCGTCAGCTCTGACCGTTGCCTCACTGGTATCCATACCTTTTATCCCAACTTTCTACGCCTTCCTTGTGGTCATGGTCTTCATGGGAATACCCCATGGAAGCATATTCCCTATAACTACCATGATGATTGCCAGAGGCACAGAACCTGAGGAGAGAAACGCTGCGAACTCCTATTTCATGGCTTATAATAACATACTCTTCATGATCATACCGGTTGTTTTTGGCTACCTGAGTTCACAGATAGGATTCCATCATGATTTCGTGATTCTTGGGATTATCTCTGCGGCGTTCGTAATCGCGCTCATGATAATATACGGGAAGGAAAGGAAGATATTCTACAGGAACTGACAGGAGAATTGCCGTTCCAGCATGCCATTTGAAATGGTTTAATATATTGCAGCGATTCACCATGCTATGCCTGGAACTGCTGCCGATATAATGACACGGAATCCAATTACATATCACGTACCAAGCACCGTTGGTGAAGTCATAAAGATACTCATTAAGAACAACATAACCGGGTTGCCGCTTGTTGATCAGTCCGGCAAATATGCTGGAGTCATCAGCCGCAGGGACATATTCGAGAATCCTGATGAGAACCAGACCGCAATGGTCATGAGGAGAGCAAAGGCAGTAGCTCCCGATACCACAGTGGAAGAAGCAGCACGTGAGATGATAAAGCAGTTCAGAAGGCACCTTGCTGTTGTTGATGATTCCGGAAACGTTGTTGGAATACTGACTCCCCAGAATTTCCTGAGGCTTGTGAGAGAACGCTTCGGGAAGCTGAAGGTCAAGGAAATAGAAAGGAGCATTGCGGTCCCGGTATGGGAAGAATCCCCACTGAGCGTGGTTTCCTTCATAATGCGCGTTTCGAAGGCATACGCATGCCCTGTTATAGACATTAACGGGGATTTTGTTGGCCTGGTCACGGATCGTGACATATTTGACAACATTGATGTCAGGTCAAAATTCCAGTTCTCCGAAACCGGGATGGCTGATGACGAGGATCCCTGGTCCTGGGAAGGGATACGGAATGTGGTTACGTACATGATTGAGAAGAGCAATCTCGAGCTCCCTCACACGCCCGTCAAGCAGTTCATGATCAAAAATCCGGTGGTTGCAAATTCCACAGATACAGTGGAAGCCGCCGCAAAAAAGATGGAAACAGGAAACTATAACCAGCTGCCAATAGTGCAGGGTAACGGGCACCTTGTTGGCATGCTCCAGGACATCCAGATTCTGAGTGTATTCCTATGAAGGTATACGATCAGGTAGTGGAACTGGCAAAAAGGAGGGGGTTTTTCTGGCCTTCATTCTCCATATACGGAGGCGAATCCGGGCTCTATGACTACGGCCCTCTCGGAGTGCTTCTGCGGGACAATATAGTGCGCATATGGAAGGAGAGCTATCTTGCAGATGATGCAATTTTCATTGATACCCCGGTCATGGTTCCCGCCTCCGTCTTCAGGGCATCCGGGCACCTTGACAAATTTGCTGATCTGGCAACTGAATGCTCCAAATGCCATAACAGGCAGAAGCTTGAAACTGTCCTTGAGGCTTCAGGCTTCCACAACATCATAAAGACCGTACCTGAGGCCAATGAATTCCTTGCCAACAATGTGGTAAAATGCGTTGTATGCGGAAACAGGATCACAAGCGCCACTGAATTCAAGCTCATGTTCCGGATGCCGTCACAGGGCAGCGTTGGGGATCTCTATCTCAGGCCTGAGACCGCGCAGGGAATATTTGTCAACTTCAAGCTCCTGAACAATTTCTACAGGAACAGGCTCCCAATGGCGGTGGCTCAGCTTGGAAAGGGCTTCAGGAATGAGATATCTCCGCGCCAGAGCCTCATCAGGCTCAAGGAATTCAGCCAGGGTGAGGTGGAGGTGTTTGTGGACCCTCAGAAAAAATTCTGGAAGGATTTCACCGGCACGCACAGGCTTAATCTCCTCCCAAGATCGGGCGCTCCCATCACTGCAGAGGTCACGTCTCCTGAGGCATCCCCCCTCATGAGCAGCAACTCCATGTCATACTTCATTGACAAGACTGCCAGTATTCTCAGGGATGTGGGCATAAACCTGGACAGCGTAAGGTTCAGGCAGGTTCCCCTGAATGACCTTGCCCACTATTCATCAGATACATGGGATGTGGAAGTGCGTATTGATGATGACTGGGTCGAGGTTGTTGGCATAGCGGACCGGAATGACCTTGCAAACCACGAGAAATCAAGCGGAGAAACAATGTCAGTGAAGATGGAAGACAGGACAGTAACGCCTTCCATAATAGAGCCTTCCTACGGCATTGACAGGATATTCATCAGCGTTATGATCCATTCATTCAGGACCAGGGAGAATGGCTTCAAGGTACTGAGCCTTCCTGAATCTGTTGCTCCATACCATGCCGCGGTGTTCCCACTTGTAAATAAGGATGGCCTGGATAAGCTGGCTGAAAGCTTCTTTGCCAGTCTGAGAAAAAAAGACCCGTACGTCGTATATGACCAGTCCGGATCAATAGGCCGCAGGTACGCCAGGCAGGATGAAATCGGGACTCCGTACTGCATAACTTTCGACAGCCAGACCCTGCAGGATTCCACAGTCACAGTCAGGGAAAGGGATTCTGCAAAGCAGGTGAGGTTCAGGACCCATGATCTGATTTCTGCCGGAATAGTCGGAAATCCGGCCATAAGAGATGCCTTCAGGCCTTCCGTACCTCAATGATGCCTGCAGGACAGGATATTTCAGCCTCATGATTTGATTCATAGTCCGAATCGCTTATTGTTTCCTGCCTGAAGCGTGCTTTTCCGTCCGTATCCATATACCAGTTGCTGCAGAGCGCGGTGCATATTGCATCGCCCATGCACTTATCCCTTTCAATTCTGACCCTGTATGTCATCATGGATTCACATTTTCCCGGTTCAGCTTCGACAGGCACTTCTGAAGTGTGTTCAGCGGAAGCAGTGCGCATTTTTCTCTGCTTGGGCCAAGGGGCAAGCCAATGAGATCAAGCAGGAACTGCGGCGTTATCCCCATGACCTCGCCCACGCTCTTACCCTTTGCAAGATCCGTCACCATGGAAGCTGATCCCTGGCTTATGGAGCATCCCCTTCCTATGAATTTTACGTCTTCCACAATATTTCCCTTCAGCTTCACAAACATCTGGACTGCGTCACCGCATACTGGATTGTACTCCAGAAGCTGTGCAGTTGGGCCCTCCATCCTGCCGTAGTTATGCGGCGATCGGTAATGATCCATGAGTATCTCGGTCTTCTCCTCCACGTCAGTCATCTGGAGTACACCTCTGCTGTTCTTTTCAGGGACCTGAAAAGCTTTCTCACATCTTCCTCCGTGTTGTAGACATAGTAAGATGCACGTGTTGTGGCTACTGTGTTGAGCCTGTGGGTCAGCGGCATTGCACAGTGGTGCCCTGACCTCACTGCTATTCCGGATGCGTCCAGGGAGGAGGCCACGTCATGGGGATGTATTGAAGCCCCCACACCTATTCCATAATCTGAAAGGGTCTGGTTTACGCTGAATGGCGGGATATCACCAATTGAGAAAGAATACACAGGTCCCCTTATTTCCGTATCTCTGGGGCCGTAAGAAACAAGCCCCGGTATATTTTCTTCCTCCTCGATTTCCAGGGTCAGCCTTATGAGATCGCGCCCGTGTTTCATGACATTATCCATCCCGATTGATCTCAGGTAATCCACAGCTGCAGAAAGACCTATGGCCCCGGCTATATCCGGTGTGCCCGCCTCAAACTTCTCAGGCACATCGGCCCATGTTGAATGATCTCTGTAGACCTCGCTGATCATTTCACCGCCCCCCATGAATGGGTGCATGCTTTCCAGCAGTTCTTTCCTTCCGTAAAGTACTCCGATTCCTGTCGGCCCAAGCATCTTGTGACCTGAAAACGCCATGAAATCACATCCCATTGCTTCCACATCGACCTGCATGTGCGGGACGCTCTGCGCGCCATCAACTATGAATCTGGATCCGTTGTCATGCGCAATTTTTCCTATCTCTCTGACAGGATTTACAGTACCGAGGACATTTGACACGTGGGTAACGGACACTATCCTGGTCCTTGGCGAGATCTTGCTCTGCAGATCATCCAGATCAAGCGTGCCGTCCGGCCTAATGTCAGCATAGACAAGTTTTATACCCCGGTCCTGAAGAAACTGCCACGGCACTATGTTTGAATGGTGCTCCATTATGGTGATCAGGATCTCATCTCCCTGGACCAGTTCCCTGCCAAGTGTGTATGACAGAAGATTGAGAGCCTCTGTGGCGTTCCTTACAAAGACTATCTGCCTGGGATCACGTGAACCGATGAAGCGTGATACGTTTTCCCGCGACCTGTCGTACATCTCAGTGGCTTCCTCGCTGAGCCTGTATATGCCGCGATGCACGTTGCTGTTGTGGTAGAGATAAAAGTCTGACATTGCATTTATGACGGGCAGTGGCTTCTGGCTTGTTGCCGCGCTGTCAAGGTAGGTGTAGCCGCTGCCCAGGTTGTGGAAAATTGGGAAGTCTTCCTTAATCCGTTCCCAGGAAGGCATCCACACCAAGTCCCTCTGCATATTCGTTCACTTTCGAAATCATTTCCGGATCACCGCCTCTTTCTATGAGGGATTCAACAAAACCCGCAGTGATCATGCGCTTTGCCTGGGCTTCGCCTATGCCGCGGGATCTGAGATAGAAAACCTGATCCTCGTCCACATCACTTATGGAAGACGCATGCTTGGACCTGGTGTTGGCGTTCTTGATCATGAGCCCGGGCTTGCTGTTTGCATACCCATCCTTTGAAAGCAGCAGTATTCTGGAATCATAGAAACCCGTGGAATTCCTGGCTACCTCCTCAAGGTCTATGTTTCCCCTGTGGATTGTTGAACTCTTTCCTGTAACAACCCCCCTGACCTGTATATCTGATGATGATGCCGTTCCCACCTGGAAACTGCTGTCCCTGATATCCATCTTCTGCGTACCGCTGCTGAAATTCACACCGTAAACCCTGAAGTCTGATGATTCACCCATCTGTACGGATTCGTCCGTGAATATGACCCTGGAAGATCCGTGGTTTACATGGAACAGCCGGAATCTGGCATATTTGTCCATGAATTCTCTTATGTAAGTAATGTCTGTAGCTGTGTTTTCCTTGTCCTGCAGGTAGCTGTACTGCATGGTGCTGTTCTCCCCCACGTGGCAGTATATGTTCTGTCCCTGAATGCCATTGCCGTTGCCCTGTGATACGTGAATGTCGGTTATCTTCACACTGCTGTCCTTCCCGCATATTATCACTGATTTCTTTGAATATGATTCCCTGGAATCTGATATCTGGTGAATCCTCAGGGATATATCGGTCCTGTCAGGGATGTATATGAAAAGGCCGTTTCTCCAGGCAGCGTTGATCAGGTGCTCGGTCCTGTCCCTGCCAAGGTTTGGATAGACGTACTTCTCCACAAGAGCGCGGTTTTCACGTATTGCCGTGGCCATGTCAGTTATGAACACTCCAGATTTCTCCGGAATGGATGACCTGGTTAAGACGTCATTGGACATTACAATCTGGGCCGTGCCATCTGGCTGCGGATCAAATGACCCGTTCACAGGCTCTGCGTAAATCATCCGCTCCAGCTCACTGTCTGCAACCTCCACATAGTCCTTTACCGTAGGGCTTTCCTTGTAGGTGCGGACGGGTGCCTTCAGGAATTCCAGAAAGGAATCCCTCCGGTATTCGTAAGCCGGATCGTTCAGCCTGCTTCTGAGTAATTCAGGATAGTTCTCCATGGAAGATCATCCTACTGCGCCAAGCTTGTTCATTTCAAGCTTGATGAGCCTGTTCATTTCCACAGCAAATTCCATGGGGATTTCCTTCATGACGTCATCAAGGAAGCCAAGCACTATCATTGAGCTTGCCTCGTCCTCGCTGAGACCCCTGGACCTGAGATATGTGAGTTCGTCTGTCCCGATCCTGCCCACTGTGGCTTCATGGCCAAATGTGGCAGTTGGTTCGTATATCTCGTCGTGCGGGAAAGTGAAGCTCTGGGATTCATCGTTTATGAGCAGCGCATCACACTGGACATGGCTCTTGGAATGGACCGCACCCTTGTTCATCCTCAGCAGTCCGCGGTATATTGCCTTCCCATCCTCGATGCTTATGCTCTTTGCAACAATCCTTGAGCTGGTATATGGTGCCAGATGAAGTGCCTTGGCCCCTGTATCCTTGATGGTGCCCGGACCTGCCAGCGATACATTGAGGTTGTGCGCCGATGCATGAGGGCCTCTCAGGTATGATGACGGGTAAAGCATTGTAACCTTGGATCCAAGCGATCCGCCCACCCATTCCATCTGGCCGTTCTCCTCCACCCATGCCCTCTTTGTGGGCATGTTGTACACACTCTTTGACCAGTTCTGAACGCTTGTGTACCTTGCGTGGGCGTTCTTGTTCACGTATATTTCAACTATTGCGCTGTGCAGTGAGTTCTTCTCGTATCTGGGTGCTGTGCATCCCTCAATGTAGTGGACGCTTGAACCCTCATCCGCCACCACAATTGTGTGCTCAAACTGGCCGGTCTGCTCCCCGTTCATCCTGAAATAGGTCTGCAGTGGCATGTCGATCTTAACCCCCTTTGGAACATAGAGGAATGATCCTCCGCTCCACACAGCACCGTTCAGTGCTGCAAACTTGTTGTCCGTTGGCGGCACTGCCCTGCAGAAGTAGTCCTTCACCAGGTCAGGATGGGTCTTAAGTGCAAGATCAAGGTCCATGAACAGTACGCCCTTGTCTTCCCACACCTTCCTGAGATTGTGATAGACCCCCTCGCTGTCGTACTGTGCAACTGACCCTGCAAGGTATTTCTGCTCCATCTCAGGTACCCCCAGCTTCTGAAACGTGTCCTTGATCTGGTCGGGAACCTCATCCCAGTTGTTAGTTGTGACCTCGTCTGGACGCGTGTAATATTTTGTGTTCTCCCAGTCTATGCCGGAAAGATCAGGCCCCCATGTTGGAACAGGCTTGCTCTGGAATATCTCAAGGGCCTTGAGCCTGAATCTCCTCATCCAGTCCGGTTCCTTCTTTATCTCCGATATCTCCTCCACAATCTTCCTGTTCAGGCCTGCACCTGTGGAGTATACCGGCTGCAGGTTGTCGTGGAATTCCCAGTCCTCTTTCCTTACATTGGACTTCTTGAGGTCTTCAAGAAGTTTTTCCATTTCCTCTTCCTTGCTGTATTCTGTTTCCATCTTAATTCACCTCACGCAGTATTCTTTATCCAGTCGTACCCTTCTTCCTCGATCCTCAGTGACAGGCTGTTGTCTCCATCCATGACAATCTTCCCATCCTTGAGGATGTGCACGAACTCCGGCTCTATATCCTTCAGTATTCTCTGGTAATGGGTAATGATCAGGAAGCCCACTTCCTGGCTGTAATATTCCTTGATCTCCTCAGCAACCAGCTTCAGGGCATCAACATCCAGTCCCGAATCAATCTCATCCAGCACCACAATCTTCGGCCTCAGGATCATCATCTGCAGGATCTCGAATCTCTTTCTCTCCCCGCCTGAAAAGCCGTCATTGACTGACCTTGACATGAAGGATTCGTCCAGTCCAACCTTCTTCATGTGTATCTTCATCCTGTCGTAGAATTCTGAAAGTTTGGATTTGTCCTCTGGATGGACCTGCTTGTATGCCGCCCTCATGAATGCTGATAGCTTCACGCCCACAACGGCAACCGGACTCTGAAATGCCAGGAACAGACCTGCCCTTGCCCTCTCCTCCGGGGTCTTGCCGGTAAGGTCCTTCCCATCAAGTATGATTGAGCCCCCGTTGATTATGTAGTTAGGATGCCCTATGAGCACATTACCCAGAGTGCTCTTTCCAGCCCCGTTGGGACCCATCAGAGCGTGTATTTCTCCGCCCTTAACTGTAAGATTCACTCCCTTCAATATCTGTTTGCCCTCCACTGAGGCACTGAGATTGTTAATGATCAATTCTGGCAAATGTTGCACCTTCTCATTGCATATGAGTAAATTGTATTTAAACACTTTCTTATGTCTAAACTGACTAAAGTATATATAGCGCTCGTGCATGGCTATTAGTTGAACATGGACGATACTGTTGAGACCATGGGTGAACTGTCCTCACTTCTGGGGCAGATGAAAGGCAATATAATACAGGAGCTGAGTTACTCAGAGAGAAGCATGGATGATCTTGCCCACCTGCTTGGAATTAACAAGAACGCTGTCAAGGAACATATGGAATCACTGGAAAAGAAAGGTTATGTCCAGCCGTTTTTCAGGGGAGGCGGAACGGGAAGGCCCAAGAAGTTCTACAGGCTCACGGAGAAAGGCATGGGGCTCCTGCCCAAGAGATACATATCATTCGCAACAATGCTGGTGGAGGAACTCGAATCGGAATTCGGGAGGGAGAAGGTCAATTTCATTCTGGGAAAGGTTGCGGACAAGATAGTGGGAGAATCCGGATGGAAAAGGCCGTCAGGCATTCCTGAATCAAGGGAGGACAAGCTGAAGAGGCTTCAGGAATTCGTTGGGACACTCAACAAGCTTGGCTATTATGCACGCCTGGAGGTCACAGATGATGTTGTGAGGATTATAAGGCACAACTGCATATTTTACGAGCTTGCAAAGAACAACAGCAGGATCATATGCACCGCCCTTGGATCAGACATAATAAAGAACTCAATAAACCAGGACTTCAGGATCAGGGAGAAATTCTCTGATGGTGACAACAAATGCGTTGTTGAAGTGAACCTCACTGACTAGGCTGGCTCTTAAGGTGAATTCCCTTCAGGTTCCTGATCATATCTTCTGTCATTGCGTCAAGGTCATATTCCGGTGAGAAGCCCCAGTCGATTTTTGCGTCTGTTGAATCCAGGCTCCTTGGCCATGTTTCTGCTATTGCCTGTCTGTAGTCTGGCCTGTAACTCACATTAAAGTCCGGTATAACTTTCCTGATGGATTCCGCCAGGGTCCTGGGATCAAAGCTGAATGCCGATATGTTGTAGTCTATGGTGTACCTGAGCCTGCTTTCATCCGCAGAGTAAAGCTTCATCAGAGAATCAAGCGCATCAGGCATGTACATCATGGGAAGGGCGGCATCCTCCTTCAGGTAGCATTCATAATTTTTCCCGGCAACTGCATGGTAGTACATGTCCACAGCGTAGTCGGTTGTACCGGCAGACGGGGGAGTCTTGTAGCTGACAATCCCGGGATACCGCACACCCCTGACATCCAGGCCAAATTTATTGCGGAAATATGCCGACAGGAGCTCGGCGTTGACCTTTGTCACACCGTACATTGTGGTGGGTCTTGTGACTGTTACCACAGGGACATTGTCCCGCGGCGTATCTTTGCCAAACACCCCTATTGTACTTGGAATCATCACCCTGTTGACGCCAGCTTTCATTGCAGAGTCCAGTATATTGAAGGTCCCAACACTGTTCACCATGAACGCCATCTCAGGGTTTCTTTCACCCAGGGCTGAAAGGATTCCGGCCATGTGAAAAACTTCTGTCACTGAGCACTCCTTCAAAGTGGATGCAACCATGTCCCTGTTTGTCACGTCAAGAGGCACATATTCAACGTCATGAAAAATATCTGGATTCGGAGGTTTCACATCGCTTGCTATGACCCTTGAAGGCCCGAATTTCTTCACAAGCAGGGGAACAAGTTCTGTACCTATCTGACCCATGGATCCGGTCACCAGGATAGTGCCCATGCCTGGGAAATGCCATGAGGTTCATTAATTCTTGCGATTTGACCTTCTGCATTGCAGCATCGGCGCATCAATTTTCTGGAAACGCAGAAATCCGCCAGCAGGAATCCCGTTAAAGCAGCATTTATGGTGAAATTTGAATCAACATTGATCACTAGTGACATCCTCCCCCATCTAACGCAGGGGGCTTCCTATTTCAACGATACATGGCTAATGCCTTCACGAATCAGGCATCCCGTCAGAGATATCTCCATAGGCGTGACTTCCCCACTGTCCGTGGGTACATCGGTCTGTATGAGACCGAATTTCTTTATGTTTTTTGCGGCATTCCATTCCCTGTCATGTGTGATATTACATCTGGGACATGTCCATGTTCTTTCACTGAGCTTCAGGTTGTAGATATACCCACACTTTGAACACATCTTTGACGATGGATCGAATCTTCCGATCTCTATTATGTTCTTTCCTCTTGACAGTGCCTTGGTTTTCAGCATTGTCACGAAAGAAGACCATCCTGCATCTACTATGCTCCTTGCAAGATGATGGTTCTTCATCATACCCGATACGTTCAGGTCTTCCGTTATTACGGTGTCATACGCCTTGAGCATTGCATCTGATACCTTGTTGTGGAAATCCATTCTCTGGTTTGCTATGTGTTCCTGTGCTTTAGCCACTTTTACTCCTGCCTTATTCCTGTTCTTTGACCCCTTCTGCTTTCGGGAAAGCCTCTTCTGCAATATTGCCAGTTTCTTTTCCGATTTCTTCAGATTTTTGGGATTGTGGATCTGCATTCCGTCAGAGGTGGTCAGGAATGCAGTTATGCCCACATCAATACCAGTAGATGTACCTGCTTCAATCTTTACAGGTTCAGGTATTTTTATTCCTGTCTCAGCCAGTATTGAGGCATAATATTTTCCCGATGGTGTTTTTGATATGGTCAGGCTCCTCATTTCGCCTTCAATGTTCCTGTGCATGAAGAGACGCAATGGATTCTTGAATTTCGGGATTGCCAGGTGATTGTCATTAACGGTGAAATGCTGGGGAACTGTGAATGAACCCCCAGTTTTCTTTTTCTTGAAGGTGGGATATCCCGCAATATTCCTGAAGAATCTTGAGAATGCAGTGTCAAGATTTTGAAGCACCACCTGAAGACTCTGTGCATTGATATCTTTTAACCACTCATTTTCTTTCTTTAACGAAGGAAGAAGGGACTGCATACTCTTGTAACTCATCCCCTTTCCCGTTTCCACATACTGCGTGTTCCGCAGATCAAGGAAATAATTCCATACAAACCTGCATGATCCAAAGTGCTTTTCCAGGAGAATTTGCTGTTCCTTATCGGGATACAATCGGAACTTATATGCTTTGAACATGCTGTTTAAGTAATTACCTACTAATACTTAGATAATTTGTTTGCCTTCGCTAAAATAGTTTTTGTTCGCTTTCATCCCCTATCTTGCGAAAGGGGAATTCCCGCTCGCAAATGTTAAATACTGAATCAGGGTACTAATATGATCAACATGGAACCGGTCATAACTGATGACAGGATTGACCTGCCAGATTTCATGGCTGATTCTAACCCGGACAACAGAAGCGCCGTCTTCTCACTGGTAAAGGCGACCCAGTTCTCAGGTTTTCCTGACGTGATGGGGATATATTATGAGACTGATCAGGAGACGGCCCTGAGGGTGCTGAAACGCATAAGGTCAGATGCCATGGACCGGTACCCAGTCACTGACATATCTGTGATTCTCAGGACAGGAAAAATATCCATCGGTGATTATGTTTCAATTGTCATGGCCTGGGGAAGAAGAAGTGACGATGCCTTTTCAGCATGCAAATTCGTGGCCGAAGAAATTGCCAGCGAAGTGCCCATGTGGAAATATGAAGTCAGGAAAAAGGAAGCCGTGCATTATGAACTTGATATGAAGTGATGTCTCTTCTCATGCCTTCATGAAGTGTAAACCATAAATAGTACATTAAGCAGTATACGAATTGATAAGGTTATACCTATTTAATAGTAGAAGAAAATCTCATATCATGATAATCCGAAACAAGTTCACTGATTCACGTTTTTACGAAGTCAAGGAAACGAGCCTCCCTGAATCGCGCGAGATGATACGACACAGCGTAAATGCACATCACAGCCTTGAGGAATATCCAGGTTTCAAGCTCCAGGAGAACCTGCTTGAGGCTGCAGATATCATATCCCGGGAAGCTTCCATTCTTGCTGAAATGCTTGCACAGGAAACGGGAAAGCCCGTAAAACTGGCCATGGACGAGGTGTTGCGATCCCAGGATGCATTCAGGATCGCTGCAGCCGAAATCCTGAAATCAAATGGCGAAACCAGGAGGCTTGATACATCGCCTTCAGGCTTGAACAGGATAACCTATTCAGTCCCAATACCGCTTGGCCCCATGCTGTACATAGCTTCATACTTCAGTCCCCTATTTTCAACTTCAGCCATGACGGCATCTGCCCTTGCCGTAAGGGACAGTGTCATAGTGAAACCCTCAAGCCTCACTCCTGCAACCACTGACCGGTTGCAGAAGATCATTTCTGAGGCAGGCTTCCCGGGCAATTCAATGCAGGTCGCCAGGACATCCGGATTTGGCAATGTCACGAAGTTCCTTGTAGAATCACGTGAAATCAAGATCCTTGGTTTTTCCGGGAAATGGGAAACTGCCACGCGTATAGCAGCAATGGGTGGACTGAAGAAGTACATGATGGAAATATTCGGAAATTTTCCGGCCATTGTATGGGATGATGCCGATCTCGACATGGCAGCGGAACAGATTGCAAGGTCTGCCTTCCTGACTTCCACCTACACTGGCCACCACCTCCAGAGGATACTGGTACATCAGGATTCCTATGAGTACCTTAAAAACAGGCTCATGGAGATAGTGTCGCATTTCAGGGTGGGGGATCCCATGGATCCGGAGACGGATGTTGGCCCCATGATTTCAATTGATGAGGCAAAATCCGCCGAAGATTTTGTGTCCGTGGCCCGATCACTGGGGGGAAATATATTATCAGGGGGTACCAGGACAGATTCCCTCATGATGCCGACACTCATCGAGAATATCGACACGTCCTCATACATCTGGAACAATGATGTTCCGGGGCCTGTCACAATGATTGCACCTGTCTCATCCATGTCCCAGGCAATAAAGATAGCAAATGATGCTCCAACCGGAATAAGTGCCAGCATATTCACCTCGGACATGAATACTGCGTTTTTTGCCTCAGAGAAGCTGGCTTTTCCCACTCTCATAATAAATGATTTCCCAGATTACCTTCCGGATTCAATACCCATATCCGGATCCGGGAAAAACTGGACATACCGGCACGGAGTGAGATACCTCATGGATGAAATGTCCGGAGTGAGAGAAACTGTTATAAAAAGATAGGAGGATTACTTTATGGGCCGCATCCTCTTTATTACTTCCGATGAGAATTCACTGCACTTGAGCGCCTTTATGTTGAGGACCCTTGCAAGATCCTGGGTCACCTTCTGGTCCTTGTAGGCGGACATTATGGCACTTTCAAGTATATTTGCGGCTTCATTCCATCCAAGATGGCGCAGCATCATCTCTCCAGACAGCATCAGGGAAGTTGGATTGGCCACATCCATTCCAGCATACTTGGGGGCAGTGCCGTGTACTGCCTCGAATATTGCGTAAACATCTCCGACATTTCCGCCAGGAGCCAGGCCAAGCCCGCCCACCTGAGCAGCAAGGGCATCTGATAGGTAGTCCCCGTTGAGGTTGGTTGTTGCGATTATATCATAGTCCTCAGTCCTTGTGAGAACCTGCTGGAACATGTTGTCAGTTATCCTGTCCTTAACAACTATCCTGGAGGGAAAAGCCTCAGGCTGTTTCAGGTATTCCTCCTCGGTCACCGTCTTATCCCCGAATTCTGTCCTTGCCACTTCATAGCCCCAGTCCTTGAATGCGCCCTCAGTGTACTTCATGATGTTTCCCTTGTGAACCAGAGTGACGCTCTTTCTCTTGTTCTGGACAGCGTATTCCAGTGCCTTCCTGACCAGCCTTGCTGATCTGAACCTGCTGATTGGCTTTATGCCAATTCCCGTGTCATCCGTAAGGTTAACGGAGAAATTATCTGAGAGAAATTTCCTCAGCATTGTGGCTTCCGGCGAATCGTATTTCCATTCTATTCCCATGTAGAGGTCCTCGGTATTTTCCCTGAACACAACCATGTTCATCTTCTCCGGATTTTTCACTGGAGACGGGACTCCCGGAAAGAATTTGACCGGCCTTATATTCGCATACAGGTCAAAATATTGCCTCAGGGTGACATTCAGGCTCCTGAAACCCTGGCCAATGGGCGTTGTCAGTGGCCCCTTTATTGATACGACACACTTCTTCAGAAGATCAAGAGATTCCTGCGGTAGATGCTTCCCTGTATTTTCCATGGCCTCCTCGCCCGCCAGTACTTTCTCCCAGACAATGTTTCTTTCGCCCTTGTATGCTATTTCCAGTGAAGCGTTAATTGCTGCTATGGATGCCTTGGTAATGTCCGGACCAATTCCGTCACCTTCTATGTAACCTATTGTAGGATTGCTGGGTATCTGCATACCCTTTCCCTCTATCACCTTGATGTATGCCATGTGTTATCTCTGTGGAATTCCTTATTCACTCTTATATTTTCAGTCTTGCATCAATATTTGTTATGAGTAAATACTCATTATTTCCTGCAACAATTCCGCCGTTAAAGGATCCGGGGTTACTGGCACCGCTGATAATGGAAGATCCTGAAATGATGAAAATGTTGATCATTATTTTCGGTTTCTTTCCTCTGGCTGCCGGATGCATGAAAACCGGCAGGCAGTGACTTAGAGAATGATCGCTGTGGGACGTTCGTGTTTTAGTGTCACGAAGCCTTATTAGGCAAGAAACAATGATTTGGAAGTGGACTTCAAAAAAGTTTTCAGGATGTGCTCAGCCTCTGATAAATTCCCGCAATTTTTGTCAACAAATTCATCATGGAGGTTTCTAGAGTGATAGCTGCTGTTCTCGGCTTGCAGTTTGGCGATGAGGGCAAGGGTAAGATCACTGACTTCCTGAGCGGAATGTTCCAGGTTGCCGTAAGATTCAATGGTGGCGGGAATGCAGGCCATACCGTTGTTGCAAACGGCAAAACCTACAAATTTCATCTGGTGCCATCAGGATCCCTGAGATGCGAAACTGTGGTACTTGGAAATGGAATGGTGATCGACCCCCACGGCCTGGCAGAGGAAATGGACAAGCTCACGGCCTCAGGCTGTACTTCGCACATTATCATAAGCAAGATGGCGCATGTCGTAACGCCAATGCACAAGATACTTGACACAAAGGAAGAGTCCGTAAGATCAAAGCTGAGCATTGGAACAACTGCCCAGGGCATAGGCCCCACATATGAGGACAAATATGCAAGGACCGGCATAAGGATGGTTGACCTTCTGAGCCGTGATACTCTAATGGAAAAGGTTGAGACCATATACAGAATGAAGGAAAGCCTGCTTGCCAGCACTGATTTCAGCAGAAAGGAGAACAGGGAAGCCATGGTGGATGAATTATACATGGTTGGCCAGAAGCTCACGCCGTTCCTTGAGTATACTGAGCTTGAAATTTTCAGGCAGTACAGGAAGGGTAAGAGCATACTTTTTGAGGGGGCACAGGGTACAATGCTTGACATAGACTTCGGAATGTACCCCTTTGTAACCTCTTCAAATGCGCTTGCTGGAGCGCTATCACTGGGAGCGGGATTTCCATTCAGGAAAGTGGATTATGTCATTGGTGTTGCAAAAGCCTACATGTCAAAAGTGGGATCCGGGCCTTTTCCCACGGAACTTGAGGAAACCCAGGCAGCCAGGCTGAGAGATCTCGGCCATGAGTTTGGTACCACAACGGGAAGACCAAGGCGCGTGGGATGGCTTGATATCCCGATGCTCAGGTATTCCATCATGATGAATGACGTGGACGCGCTGGCTATCACAAGGCTGGACACACTGGGGCAGATGGATAAAATCAGGATCTGTACGGCCTACAGAAAAGATGGAAAGGAGATCGACTACATTCCCAGAAGTTTCCAGGAATTTTCAGGGGTTGAGATGGACTATATGGATATGGAACCCTGGGGAAAGCTTGTCCAACATGAAGGCGGTTACACCTTCAATGCTCTTCCCGCAGCACTCAGGAAATACGTCGAGAAAGTTGAGGAGCTGCTTGACATCCCTGTTGACATAATATCACTCGGGGAAGGCCGGGAAAATACCATAGTCAGGGATACTTCTGTGCTCAATAGTCAAGCACAAGGTACACCGGAGCATGATCCGATCCTGTGACCTCCTCCATTATTCCTGCATCCTCCACCCGGGATTTCAAGTCCGCCGACACAACGAAATAATCTATGCGCCAGCCTATATTCCGTGATCTTGCGTTGTGCATATACGACCACCATGAGTAATGGCCCGGATCGCCATTGAACATCCTGAATGTGTCAACATAACCGTCCTCCAGAAACTCTGTCATCCAGTCTCTCTCTTCCTTTGTGAACCCCGCATTGTGTTCATTGCTCCTGGGGTTTGCAATATCTATCTCCCTGTGTGCCACGTTGAAGTCCCCTGTTATTACCACCGGCTTCTTTTCCCTCAATTTATTGCAGAACCTGTGAAATTCAGAGTTGAATGCCAGCTTATAATCCAGCCTTGTGAGGCCTCTTTGCGAATTGGGGAAATATACGTTCAGGAAATAGAAATTGTCCAGTTCCAGTCCCATTATCCTTCCTTCTGTGTCAAATTCAGGATTTCCGATTCCACGGATAAGTGAGATCGGGTGTATCCTTGATAATGTGAGAGTGCCGCTGTAGCCCTTTTTTTCAGCTGGATTCAAATATGCAGTATATCCGCCTGATGACAGTTCCAATGGCACCTGTCCCTCAGAAATCTTGACTTCCTGCATTGCCATGATGTCAGGGGATTCCTTCTGTATGAAGCCGGACAGCCCTGATTTCATAGCAGCCCTGAGCCCGTTCACATTCCACGATATCAGCTTGATGGTCATTGCATCTGTATCTACCTCCAGCGTTAAAACATTTACAGGTTTTCAAACGAGTTAACCACTGATCCTTCATTACGGTAAATGAGCCGATGATCAATGATAATCACCAATTCCTGGGTGGAGCAAGCCGCATCAAAGTTGTCACTGCTCCCCCGGTAATGCAACCAAATCATGAGTTGCAAAGATACCTGTCACGCACATGATTTCAGTACTATCTTCAGATATTCAGGATGGGATTGACCAGCCTGGTCTGCATCCAGAATATATGGAATCAAAAGACTTAATCAATTTAAAGTCATATTCTCATTATGACCGTTGAGAAAGAATATGATGCTCCAAGAAAAATTGATCACGTGATACATGCACCACATGGAAGTGAGCTGCATACCAGAGGCTGGGGACAGGAAGCGGCAATGAGGCTGCTCATGAACAATCTTGACCCGGATGTGGCAATGGACCCGGACAACCTCATAGTTTACGGGGGCAAGGGAAAGGCCGCCAGGAGCTGGGATGCCTTCAATGAGATAATCAGTATGCTCAAGGAACTGTACAACGATGAGACACTGTTGATACAGTCGGGGAAACCTGTTGGTGCATTCAAGACCTCAAAATGGGCACCGCGTGTACTCATAGCTAACGCACAGATAGTCCCCAGGTGGGCCACGGATGATATCTTCTGGGACCTTGAACGCAGGGGTCTCACCATGTTTGGCCAGATGACCGCCGGAAGCTGGATTTATATCGGATCTCAGGGCGTTCTTCAGGGAACATACGAAACACTGGCAGCAATTGCGAGAAAGGATTTCCATTCAAAGGATCTGCGGGGAAAATGGTTCCTTACTGCAGGACTTGGCGAAATGGGGGGCGCACAGCCCCTTGCAATAACCATGAACAATGGAGTCGGAATTGTTGTGGAGATAAATCCAGAGAAAATTCACAGGAGAATCAACGGAAAATATCTGGACACATGGACAGACAGCCTGGAGCAGGCCCTGAAGTTGAAAGACGAGGCAGTTCAGGCTGGTAAACCCCTTTCCATAGGACTCCTTGGGAATGCAGCAACTGTTTACTCACAGCTAATGTCCATGAAGGTGGTCCCGGATGTGGTATCGGACCAGACAGCTGCTCATGACCTGAACCTCGGATACATCCCGGAGGGATATACTGTTGAATCTGCTTCGGATTTCCGGAACAGGGACCCGGATGGCTATCGCAGGGCAGTCTACGCTTCCATAGTGAAGGAGACCAGTGCAATGCTGTGGTTCAAGCAGAACGGATCGAAGGTATTTGACTACGGCAACAACCTGAGGACCCGGGCACAGGAAGGCGGCCTGAAGAATGCGTTTGACATACAGGGATATGTTCCTGCCTATATCAGGGACCTTTTTGCCGTGGGCTCTGGCCCGTTCCGCTGGGTTGCTCTCTCCGGAGATCCTGAGGATATATACCGGATTGACGAGGCCATAATTGAGAATTTCAGCCATGATGAACATCTGGTGAACTGGATCAAGCTAGCCAGGGAAAAGGTCAAGTTTCAGGGGCTCCCGGCCAGAATCTGCTATGCTGGATACGGAATGAGGGAAAAGCTGGGCCTGATGATGAACGAGATGGTTCGCAAGAAGATTGTTTCCGCACCCATAGCCATAGGCAGGGACCACCATGACACAGGTTCTGTAGCGTCACCATTCAGGGAAACTGAAGGGATGAAGGATGGCAGTGATGCCATAGCGGACTGGCCCATTTTGAATGCACTGCTCAATGCGTCATCGGGTGCCACATGGGTGTCTGTCCACCATGGCGGTGGAACTGGAATTGGCAACTCAATTCATGCTGGGTTTGTCCTTGTGGTTGATGGCACAAAAGAGGCAGACGAGAAAGTTTCAACTGTCCTGAATGCTGATCCGGGAATAGGCGTAATAAGGCATGCCGATGCCGGGTACTCCAGTTCCAGAGACCTCATCAGATCAGGGGTAAGATTCAAGGTTCCAATGGATGAACATTGAATCTCTCCATTCATACTACTTTTCCAAGCACCATTCCACCAGTATATACTGATAATGACCATATTTTTGGCAATTTCTTACCATTACACTTTTAAAAGGTACGTTATATGGCGTGACCCTGAAATGATGAAACGGTTCCCGGCACTCCTCAAAGCGCCTCACGGAAGGGCCTCAGGAGGGAGCAATAGCAGGTTGGCTACCATCATCCCTTCCATATGCCTATACCGAAACCTATTGCAAACAGAACAATTGAGAATGTAACGCCAATTGTTCCAAAGTTGAGCTGGCTGAAGAATGCTGAAAGAGACGAGTATATCTGTGAGGTCTGGAGGCTCGGGATAAACGTAAGACCAAGGAATGAAGCCAGGATGAACGCCACCACTATGAGAACAACAGAAACAAGGGCCTTCTTGATTGCGAGCCCAAACAGGAGGCCATCAACAAAGCCCAGCAGGAGTGTTATGTACACAGCATATGGTTCTATTGCGGCTGGATAGATCAGTGATGACATAATGATTAACTCTATAGCCTTATGGCAAGTATTATATATAAATGTTGTCAGACATATTCATCTGTTACATTCTAACCTGCGGTCATTTCTGGAGATCTGGAGGCCATCCGCCCTGCAATAAGGAAAAATGAAAGTATAAACGCAGCAGCCACAAGGACAGACGTTATGATCATCCCGTATGCCGGTGAAGCCAGGAAGAACGTCCCAAAGAACGTTGGAATCAGAGCTACTCCAAGATTTGTTGCCACACTGTACATGGACGTTGAGAAGCCGGCCTTCGCAGGGTCCTCAACGTACCTGGTTGTGGAAGTCATTGCCATGGACCAGAAGGCGTTGCCGAAGAAGCCGAACATGAAGAATGATACCAGCAGCACACTTATTACAGATGTGAATGCAAGAAAATATGTCAAAAATAAGATAGAAACCAGAGACAGGGCGGAGGTGATAACCATTCCAGCACGTATCATCCTGATTCTCTCAAACAGGGGAGGCAGGATTATGGCCCCCAGAGCAGACCCAAGGAATGCCAGACCCGACATTGCACCGCCATAGGCCAGAGCACTGCTTGTGCTTACATGATGATTTATCAGGGCTGATGAGGCGATCCCTCCGAACATAACAGAGAATGCCGATATGATCAGACCAACGTACCAGTTCTTGATCATCCCCGGCCGGAATGACCCACGAAGGGACCTGCCGGCATATTCCCTTGGATATGTTCTTGATCCCAGCGGAAGAATGACAAGGGCAGCCATTGCAAGGACAGCGTCCAGAAGGAATATGCCGGATATGCTGTCCTTAAGCAATGCAAAGAAGTATGGAGTGAGGAGCGCACCAGCAGACATGCCAAGAAACAGTATCCCAACACTGACTCCAACAACAGTATTGGCCCTTTCTCTGTTTATGGACTGGGCCAGAGCCCCAACAGGGCCAAGTGCCAGGGGGTATGCAGAGGCAGCAATGATCTGGCCCAGAAAGAGCACCGCATAATCTGGTGAAACGGACCTTATGATGAGCCCTGCAACTGACAGGGAAGCAGAAATCATGAGGGAAATTCTTATGGAATATTTAGCCGACAGATACCCCGAAAGAAGTGCGAATGCCACCATTGTATAGCCGTACAATGATATGAGAAGCAATATTGATGCAGCACCTACGGCATAATGTGTTGAAAGATCCGGGAGTATAGGTGAAAGAGTGAACCACCCGAAACCTATGGTGAAATTCAGGAACCAGTAAGGAAGCAGGCTTATGTATCTGTTCATAGCGTGATACTGATGCACGCGGTGAATTTAATATTTCTCCAGGCTGCACACAAAGTTTTTGCCTGGTGCACATATCTATGCAGATAGTCTATTCCTGTAGCCGCAAAATTAATGTTCAAATTAATGCTATTAATCTATGTCACTGAAAGCTGTTGTGATGGCAGGAGGCAAGGGCACAAGGCTGAGACCAATAACATACTCCATCCCCAAGCCGCTGGTCCCCATTGCCGGAAAGCCGTGCATAGGATATGTCCTGGATTCCTATTATGAAGCAGGAATAAAGGATGCAATCATAACTGCAGGCTACAAATTTGAATCACTGATTAAAGGTGTCCTGCAGTTCAAGCAGTCTGACCAGAATATACTTTTTTCAGTGGAAAAAGAGGCTGCCGGAACAGCGGGCAGCATCAAGCTCATATCAAAGTTCATTGACGACACATTTGTGGTTGGAAGCGGGGACACGCTCATAGACTTCAATGTGGCGAAGATTGTGGATTTCCACCGGAAATCAAAGGCAAAGATCACAATTGTCCTGACAACAGTGGAAGATCCCTCACAGTTCGGCATAGTGGAGATGAAGGACAACCTGATTACCAGATTCCTCGAAAAGCCCACTCCTGACCAGGCCTTTTCCAATCTTATAAATGCAGGCCTTTACATTATGGAGCCGGAGATACTTGACTACATTCCAGCAGGACAGCCATATGATTTCGCAAAGCAGCTCTTCCCCCTGCTTCTGGGTGAAGGAATCAAGATACACGGGTACATAGGCGAGGGGACATGGCTGGATACCGGAAGGCCAAATGACATGATAAGGGCAAATCAGCTCATGACGGAGAAATATGGCACTGCCATGAACGGTGAGAATCTTTCAGGGAAGCTCATAATCAACAGTTTCATGAAGGACATCAGAGGGGCTGATATTCAGGGGCCAACATATATAGGATCGTCAGTGAAGATAGGCAAGGGAACAGTCATAAGGAAAAGCGCAATCTACGACAATGTTCAGATCGGTGATAATGTTGTCATAGAGGATTCCATCCTCATGGACAACGTGAAGGTAAATGACGGTTCAAAACTTGTAAAATCTGTCATAATGAAGGGGACCTCAATAGATAAGTCGTGCGAGGTGCATGAAAGCGTCCTGGCTCCACAGCTCAAACTTCAGAGCAATTCCAGGGTTTATAATGTATCCCTGTCGTCTGACGTCATTGAGGAAGAAAACTCTCCATGATCCAGTTATAAATATGAGTTTAAAGGAATCCTGCCTTCTGTAAAATGAGCAGGTCCTCCGTTGTGAGCTGTTCGCCATTCTTGAACTTCTCAAAGAGTTCTGTTGCCCTGCTCTGCAGCTCGCCTTCCTTCTCCTTCTTCTTAGTCGCCCTTGTTTTGGTACGCAGGCTTGAAATTACCTTCTCAAGATCCCTGAGATCGTTCTTGGCCTGGATAAATGCTTCATGCTCCTTTGTGGATTCCTGGCTGAACTTGATGAAGAGCTCGTGGTACTCGTCAGCTTTCTTCCTTGTTTCATCCAGTTCCTGAAGGTCTTTGTTGATCTCGTCACTCAGTGCTGTTATCCTTGATGAAATTTCATCAATCTGGACCTTTAATGCTTCGCCGGCTTTCCTCTCAGCAGTTATCTTCTGGTTCAGGTCTCTTACTGCGTCGTTACTTTCAAGCTCCTTTTCCCTGATCTGCTTTATCTGCTTTATCTCATTGGTAAGCTTCCTTATCTCGTGGACAACTTTCTTCTCTTCGTCCTTGCCCAGCTCGGTGGTCTGCTGCTTGATCTCCAGGCGCTGAAGTTCCTTTTCCTTCAATCTGAGGCTCTGCTTGTCAACGCCTTCAACATTTGTCTCCTGCCTGACTTTCCTGTAATCTTTCCTCAGTTCAGAGAGGTTCGCATAATGTTCCTCCTTTTCAGCACGGAGTTTCTGGACCTGTTCTATGAGTTCGTTCTTCTCGGCTATTTTTTTCTTAACCTCATCACGCATCTCGTGAACCTTGTTGTTAAGAATATCTCTTTCCTCAGCATATCTATGGCTTTCGGCAGCAGCCTCATCTCTTTTCTTGATGTGCTCTTCCACTATTTGCCGAATAACCTCCCTTTTTCCTTCAAATTCATCGAGAAGCTCACTCATATGGACCAATCAGCGTAGAAGCTTAGTGTGAATGCCAGCACCCAATAAATAACTTTCGTAAAAAATTCCCTGAAGTATGTACCATATGAGGAAACTTTTCTGACCTGCCATAACCTGTGAGAATATAGAGCAAACCAGCTCTTGTGATGAAACATGCAGGCCGGCAGACCATCCCGAATGGCCTGATAATGCGTCTATGGCGCTGATGTATCTTGAGGCAGTTTTATACATCGTTGCAATTCAGCATTTATGGAAAACAGACCCCGTATCCTGCAGGTGGTTGGAACTTCATCCAGCTCCGGTAAGAGCACCATTGCCATGGCCCTTTGCAGGTACTTTTCTGATCTGGGCTTTCGGGTGAGCCCCTTCAAGTCTGTGAATATGTCACTGAACTCCGTATCCATAGAGGGAGGATATGAGATATCAAGATCACAATGGCTTCAGGCAAGAGCTTCCAGAACAGAGCCTGAAAAGGAGATGAATCCAATCCTGCTGAAACCTGAGGGCAATGGAAGGTCACAGGTCATAGTTCTCGGGAAGAGCATGGGAACCATGGATCAGAAGAGTTACGGAAAATTCCTTTCCTCTGAGGGAAAGAACGTTGTTAAATCATCGCTGGATTATCTCGCAAAAAAGTTCGATCTTATTGTGGCAGAAGGTGCAGGCTCTCCAGCTGAAATCAATATTTTCGAGCGGGATCTGGCCAACATGTTTGTTTCAGAAATATATGGCACACCTGCGGTTCTTGTTGCAGATATAGAACGGGGAGGAGTCTTTGCCTCCATATATGGTACTGTGAAATTGATGCAGAGGCCGGATCTCCTCAAATGGATCGTTATTAACAAGATGAGGGGATCGGCAGATCTGCTGAAGAGCGGCATTGAAGATATTGAAAAACTCACCGGGAAGAAGGTTATAGGTGTCATGCCATTTACTCCCTTCAGACTTCCTGGAGAGGATTCCCTCGATTATGGGGAGTCGGGATCGCCGGGTGGTAGAATATGTGTCATACGCTATCCTCAGATGGAGAATTACAGTGATGTTGATCCCCTCATAACATCTGGCGTGGGATTCACGTATATAACCTCGCCAGAACAGTATTACTCAGCCGGTTGCAGATCCCTATTGCTGCCGGGATCAAAAAATGTGGAGAGTGATATGGAATTCCTTTTAAAAACAGGACTTGCGGATATAATCCGGCATCATGCTTCGGCCGGTGGGAAGATTCTTGGCGTATGCGGCGGTTTTCAGATGCTTGGAAATAATATTGAAGATCCAGCTGGAATACAGGTGTGTGGAAAATCACTGACAGGACTTGGGCTTCTGGATACAAGTACAGTATATGGCAGAGAGAAAACAGTGAGGACTGTGCTTTATGGACCTTATAACGACGGGGCAAACAAGGCTATGAGGAAGGGATACGAGATTCATTATGGAACGGTCACCACAGGATCAAGGCCGTTTCTCCTGACAGATCACGGTCCGGAAGGCGCAGTATCGGAATCTGGAAATGTCATGGGAACCAATATTCACGGCGTTCTTGAACACAACAATATCCTTTCTTTGCTTTCAGGTATGCCAGTTAAGATGGATTACGAAAGCGAAATGGAAAAAAATATAGACTTATTCACCAAAGCTTTTATTGAGAGCATCGATCTTGACGTAATAAAGAGAACCTTGTCATGAATCCTGCATCCCTTGAAATCACCATCACCGTCCTTATCGGGGCAGTAGTGCTTGACTTCGTCTTTGGCGATCCCAGGAAATATCTCAGTCCTGTGACGCTTATCCGCAGGGTCTCAACTTTCTTTGAGACGTTTTTCAGAACCTACAGCCACCGTATGGCTGCAGGAGCCTTTTTTGCAATATTCATCTCTGTGCTTTTTGCCATTCCATTCACCGGTTTGCTCATACTAGTTTCAAGAGTGCTGATTATTCAGGCAATCGTTGGCATTATCCTGTTCAAGGGGCTTTTTTCCATAACCAGCCTGAGCGATAAGGTCAATCCCATAATCACATCTCTGGAGAGCGGTGCTGTTGAGGATGCTGCTGTGTATGCATCTCACATAGTGAAAAGAGATCTATCAGGCCAGGATTCCCCCCATATAGCTTCAGCTGTGATAGAGACAATATCCAACACTCTGCTGAATGAGGTGGTCTCACCCCTGTTTTATTTTTCAGTACTGGGGATCATAGGATCACTGGTGGCAAGGGTGGTCGATATCCTTGACGGCATGGTTGGGCAGAAAAATCGCAGGAACTTTTATTTCGGGCACTGGCCGGCAGTATTCCATACAATGCTGAACTACATTCCCGCGCGGGTATCTGCATTTCTCATACTGCTGGGTTCAGAGTTCCTGAACTACAGAGTGAGCAATATGCCCTTCAAGGCCATGAGGCTTGCCACTGACAGCCCCGGTGAGGGATGGGTCATAGGTGCCATGGCAGCATCGCTCAACCTGAGAATGGAGAGAGTTGGCCATTACGTGATGAATGAAAGTGGGTTTGATCCTTCCGTCGGTGACATAAGAAGGGCAATGCGCGTATATTATGTGGCATTCTACGTGATGCTGGTCCTGGTAGTCCTGCCAATAATACTGCTGCTCTACTTTGGCGGATTTTACCCGCTAAACTGAGGAATCAATCTCCATGTTGAGATTGCCCACCTGTTTAACAGGATCAGCGGATGTGTATACCGATCTTCCCACAATGACAAGATCTGCGCCTGCACGTATTGCGTCCCCTGCCTTCCCCCCCTGCGCTCCCACGCCGGGGGTCATTATGATCTTTCCCGGAGCCATCTTTCGGATCCGGGCTATTTCTGCAGGGTTGTTTCCCGGTGCTATGAAGCCTGCTGCACCGGCACGGACTGACATTTCCACAAGCCTGTCTGTATTCGGGTTTATGAATTCCGCTGATCCGGGATGGCTCATTGAGACAACAGAAAAAACCTTCATGTCGCCTGCGGATTCAATTACAGCGCGAAGGGAATCGTGCCCCGTGAATGAGTGGGAGATAATCCCCCATGCTCCCATTTCAAGCGCTTTCTCCGTTATGAGGGAATTTGTGTTTGGTATGTCCGCAACCTTGAAGTCACATATGACACGTGAATAGCGAGACACATCCCTGATTATTCTGGATCCTGACAGAAGTATTGCAGGCCAGTTCAGTTTTATTGCAAATACCATGGATCCAATCTTAGCTGCCATCTCAATCAGGTCACTCTCCTTCATGAGATCCAGCGCTACAACAAGTTTCGATTCCAATTATACCCTGAGAAGATGGACAGTGGGTTAAAAATCATTTCCATGGGGGTGCCGTTTCCGGCATCACACCATGTCTATTCCTGAATCCTCGCTGATGTCCCCAAGAAGCTTCCTTATGTTCCTTGCCTCATTGGACCCGGATATCATGTATGGAGATTTAACCCCTGTAAGCAGGACAAGCACACGGATTCTGTCTCCCATTTCCGGATCAACATTGGCGCCCCATATGATCCTGGCATCCCTGTTTATGCGTTTCTGTATCTCGGCCATTGCATTCTCTGCTTCGCTCACTGTCATGCTTGGGCCCCCTATGACCCTTATGAGGCAGTTCTTTGCGTCGGATATGTCGGCCTCCACAAGTGGCGATGTGATGGCGTCATTGACTGCCGACATTACCCTGTTGGACCCGCCTGCAGCCTCGCCAATTCCAATCATTGCTACGCCGCCGTCCTTCATTATTGTCCTTATGTCAGCGTAGTCCAGGTTTATGAGCCCTGTCTTTGTAATGAGTTCCGTGATGCCTTTCATAGCCTCGGAGAGCACTGAATCTGCGTACTCAAAGGCCTCTGTTATTGGCTTCTTTGGGACCTCCTTCAGAAGCTTGTCGTTAGGAATGGCAATGACTGTGTCTGAATACTGCGATATCTTCTCAAGCCCCGCAGCCGCATTCTCCATTCTTATTCTTCCCTCGGCCGTGAAGGGCAATGTGACTATTGAGATCACCAGTGAACCAGCATCCTTTGCACTCTTGGCCACAATAGGAGCTGAACCTGTGCCTGTTCCGCCTCCAAGACCGCAGGTGACAAAGGCTATGTCAGTCCTCTGAACCAGTTTCTGGATTGCGGGAAGGTCTTCCATTGCAGCTTCCTCACCTATCTGCGGTATTGCGCCGGTCCCCAGCCCCCTTGTCCTCTTCTTGCCGATGAGCATCTTGTATCTTGTCCTTATGGTGGAAAGGTGGCTTGCATCTGTGTTGAGGGCCACAAGATCCGCACCGGCAATGCCTTCTCCGGCCAGCCGGTTTATGGTGTTGGAGCCTCCGCCGCCGCAGCCTATTATCTTTATTCTTACCCTGAGCCTGTTGGCTATCTCAGCGATTTCCCTGTCTTCGGGTGATAAAAATTCTTCATCCTGGGACTGCACATGCTTTTCCGCCTCCACATTATCCATGGCGGACTTGAACAAAAGATCAACTATGTCGCCCATATGTCTGATAAGATAATAAAATGAATATATAATTTTTGTGCATAGCAAACCTACAAAAGCCTTGACTTATGTGATCCAGCGTCTGTCATCTTCTGTCTGACAGCTTCCGCTTCAATCTGGAACGCATCACCAGTGGAACAGGGATAAGCGAGAATACTGCAGCAATTATGAAAGCTATCTGTGTTGCGTGGATGAATGCCCCCGTGAAATTTTCAACCGCAGGCGTTGTTATCCCAAGAAATATTGAATCAACAATGGATCCCGGCACGTAGGCTGAGATCACCATAAAAACAATTGTAAGGCCAAGGACAGACCCAAGATTGAGCATAAGGGTTCTCACGCCTGCAGTCTCTCCCCTCTTCCCGGGAGGAACGGACAGCATGGTCACAGTGCTGTTGGGCGTGTAGAAAAGCCCGCTGCCAGCCCCAGCCACTGCCATTGCCATGCCAAGAAGGGCATAATCTGATGCCCTGAAGGCAACGGCCGCAAGTAACAGGGCACCAAGGCCAGAGAGCATGAGGCCAAGTGATTCCATGCCGGACGGGGACAGTTTTCCCTTGATGTAACCTGAAAGAAAGCTGAAAATACCCATGGCACCGGCAAAGGGTATTACCAGTACCCCTGCGGTGAGTGGATCCTTTTCAAGGGGGCCCTGCAGGAACAGTATGAGTAAGAAGAGCACCGAAAATCTTGCGATTGAGCCTCCCACCAGTGCGATTATGGAGTCCCTGAACGCATTGATCCTGAATAGGGTTGGATCAATTATGGGGCGCCGGGATAAACTTTCCTGATATAAGAACAGCGAGAGAAACAGTACCAGTGCAACAAGCAGGCTTATGAATATCCAGGATCTTAATGATATTCCCGGCAGGACTGTCATAAGAACAATTGCTACAACAATCGTGAGGGACAGGAGCACTGCCCCACGAAGGTCAATGTGGGCAGAAATCTTTCTGGGTATTTCCCTTATTGTTACGGTTGATGCTATAAAGCCATATATGGCAATGGGCATGTTGAATACGAATATATATCGCCAGTTGAATTCCGTGAGCAGCCCGCCAACGAGGGGGCCAATGGATGTCCCCAGCGCTACAATTGCGGCGTTTATGCCCATGGCTTCACCAAGCTCAGCCGCATCGAAACTGTCTGTGAGTATTGCGAGGCTGTTTGAGAAGAGAAGTGCACCACCTATTCCCTGGACAACACGCCCTGCCAGAAGCACGTCTCCCCCTGTGGCTATGGAGGATATCAGTGAACCAATGAAAAACACAATGTAACCGGAGGAGTAGAGGCGTTTTCTTCCTATTATGTCAGAGTACTTTCCAAGGACAGGAGTCAGGACGGTCAATGCAAGTGAATAGACAACGATGATCCATATTGCCATGAAGAAGCTTACGTGGAGGCTCCGGATAATGGCGGGTATTGCTATGAGAAGTGATGAGGAATTTATGACTGAAAGGAATGAACCTGTTCCAGTAACTGCAAGAATCCTTTTCCCGTAACTGTTCAATGGAATTGACCTGCCGTGGGGTATTTAATTAAGGCTTTAAATTATTACCCCTGGATGGAAAGCAGGAAAGAGTTTCTGAGAAATAGGCTTCTGGAGCTTGGCGCGGTAAAGTTTGGTGAATTTGTGCTCACTTCCGGCAAGAAGTCTGATTATTATGTGGACATCAAGGATGCAGCCACAGATCCCCAGGTCGTGGAGGCAATCGGTGAAATTTTCAGCCAGATGGTAGCTGCAAAGGTGATCGCTGGAATGGAGCTTGGTGCTGTTCCGCTGCTCGTGTCCACATCCCTGTCAGGAAAAATTCGCTATGTGATCATAAGAAAGGAAAGAAAGCACGGCACAGGCAAGCTGAATATAGGAGAGATAGTGCCTGATGAGAGAGTGGATATAATTGAGGATGTGGTTACAACCGGAAACTCAGTCCTTAAGGCAGTGAACTTCATAAGGGAATCTGGCGGGATCGCCACGAGGGCATACTGCGTTGTGGACCGTGAAGAAGGCGGAAAGGAACTCCTGTCAGAAAACGGCGTTGAACTTCATCCCATCTTCAGGATATCGGAACTCAGGAACAGATGAATTGCGGTAAGCTTCCATAAGCCGAGATAACTGATATATCCAGCCTGCACACAGCATAGCTACTGCCATCAGGACAGGATATCATCTATTCGGCCAATTTCAACAGGTGTGGTATCCTTGCCAACCAGAACGCCTTTGCTGTTTGCAAGTATTGATGAGCCCACATACATGTTCCCGAAATTTGCCGTTCCGGATTTGACCGGGACCTTGAAAAGATCGGAAAGAAACTTCATTTCCTCCTCATCAGCGTCCGGAGTTACAAGCATTCCCTTGGCGCTGAGGACCGATGCGGATCCCACCGTTTTTATCCCCCCAATGGTTCCCTTCACGACCTCAACGTCAAGCGTATCGGCTATTTTCTTTATTGAGGATGCCGTGTATCCCCTGTGCACCATTGCCGCATGATCGTTTGCGACTATGTCATTCCCCACAGCATTTATGCGGTCCTTAAGATAAAGAATGTTCCTGCCCGATGCCAGATCGAGATCCAGCTTCTCGCTGTTTACAGGAAGTATGATGCCCCTTGAATTGAGAACCATAAGGCTTCCTATGAGATTGGAATTGTCTATGAGTATCTTCTCAGTTTGAACCTGAAGCCCTTCCTCAATATCTCTGAGAGAATCATCTTCGATTGGCACAGGCACGAATGCCACGTCTTCCCAGACGCGGGCATATACGCCTATAAAATTACTTCTAAGAATAGATGTTTTTCTAATCATTTAATCAGGGCAACAATACTTCAGCCGTTCCATCCTGGAGCTTAATAACCTTTACAGTGATCTTTGACTGAACATTTTCCCTGCCCCTTTTCCATATATCTTCGTTCACTCTGGAATCTATCCATATCTTTGTTTCCTCAATTCTCGTGTTCTTTGAGACATACGCCCTTATCATGGATATGGCCGTATCCGCTCTTCTGGACCTTGAGGAATCTCTGGTTCCCCTGAGTGGTATATTCATTATGGTTTCACTGGAATATTCATTTTCTACCATTGTTTCACCTACAGTTTAAGATTGCCCCTTCTCCAGTTCCTTCTTCTTGGGTTCGTGGTTACTCTCCTGTCGGTTTTCATCATTACCCAGCCTGGAACTCGCCTGTTTTCCTTTACTTTCTTCATCAGCCTGATCTTTCTTCCAAGTTCCTTGTTTCTGCTCAATGTTATCTCCTCTCTATTCTTGTTTCCCTTTTCTTCTCTGTGAGTTTTGCCAGTATGTCCCTTATGTCACTGTCGGTCAGCAGGCGGTTAATCCTGCCCATTGATGCAAGTTGCACCAGCTGGTTCTCGACGTTCTCAGCAAGGTCTGGTCTCACGAGCCTCACATTCGCCAGCCTCTCTCTCGCGTCCGGAGCAAGTATCTGTCTGAGAATCTGCTGCTTTCTGGCCTTCTCGGCCTCCTGCATTCTCCTCTGTTCTTCAATTTCCTGCTGTTCCTGCGAATTTCTCTGCATTTCCAGCAGTTTTCTTCTTCTCAGTTCCTCAAGCTCATCGTCGCTGTCCATTCCCCATCACTTAAAGATATTTCTCGAGAGATGGATTTGACTGCGCCAGGCTCTTCATAACCTCCTTTGATGCCTTATCAAGGACGGACGAGCCCTGCGGAGAAACCATTCTCCCCTTTCTGTCCTTCTTGACGTAACCCAGTGATTCCAGCTGAAGAAGCATTTTGCGGACTATGAAGCGGCTCCCCTTGGCAGGATGGTAACTGATTGAACCTCTGTCAACCCTTCCTCCGTACTCCTCACTTAGTTTGGATATGCCTATGGGCCCGTTGAGATAAACCTTCCTGAGGGTGGAAGCCAGCCTCTTGTAATACCAGTCCGGGTCTTCCCATGATTTCTCCCTGTGTATTCCTGCCTTGAGATATGAAGCCCATTCAGGTACTTCCACTCTCTTGTCTCCCTTGAACGTTTCTGCCAGATTTTTCAGCAGCATATCTGGCGGCACTTTCTTAACATCTACCATTTAACATCACGAATAAAGGTGCATTTAAAAACTGCTTATAATTCTTTCCTGTTGATGTTTTTGATAACCTCATGGCCGCGGCCACCCATAGGTTTTGGTTTCATGGTGTAAAACTGACCTGCATGTGCAACGAACCGGAAGTCCTGTTTGCCACGTCCTGAAGGCACCCCTCCATGATTTCCCATTCGTTATATATCACCGAACTATGTTAGTCATGATTATGAACATAGAAGAGAATCAGGGTTTTCAGTTCAGTTCCTATTGCATTTCGGCCGATAGCGTGTGGAAGAGCTATGGCCAGCAGGATGCCCTCAAGGGACTGACCCTTCATATCCCCTGTGGCGAGAGGGTTGCACTCATTGGCCCAAATGGCGCCGGGAAATCAACAACACTTAAGCTTCTTGCTGGAATGCTGAAACCGGATGCTGGTTCCTTATCAATAAAGGGTTTTCCTCCAAACAGCTATGATGCAAAGAGATTGATGGGTTATCTTCCCGAGGATGCAAGCCCTTACCTGACCCTTTCTGTCAGGGAGAACCTGGAATATATTGGTGCCATAAGAAACACCCCTGACCTTGCGAATCGAATAGAGTCGCTCATCGATCTGCTGGAACTCAGGGAATATGAAAAGGCCAGGACCTCAAGGCTGTCAAGAGGAAACCGCCAGAAACTGGCCCTGGCACTGTCCATCATACATCATCCTGAAATTGTCCTCATGGATGAACCCCTCAATTATCTTGATATTCCAACGCAGGAGAAAGTTATCAGTTTCCTTACCGGCATGAAAGCAACATTTCTCGTGTCCACACACATAATGTCAATAGCAGAGAGGTTGACAGACAGGTGCCTCATCATATCCCATGGAAACAGAATTTGGGAGGGCAGCATGTCCGAACTCAGAGCTGAAGCAGCCAAGGATACGCCCATTGAATCCATTGTTGCGCGGTTGATGTCAGATGTTCACTAGGGTAATGAAGCTCATCCTGAGGACAAGGTTTTCTGCTTCTTATTTCGCCGTCATAGCGTTTGTGCTCCTGTACTCCCTGATTTCACTGTCAGGAAATGATGCTGGCAGTGGATACCTGTATGGCGACCTTTATTTCACCCTTATAATAGGTGTTTTCTCCACAATATCCATAATTTTTGGCGGAATTTCAGTCACAAAGTCTGACCAGGAATTCCTGCTGGTATCAGCTATCCGGAGAAGGGACCTGGTTCCTGCCCTGTTTACAGCACAGTTCCTTGCGTCGGGCCTCATACTTCTGGCAGCTTCGCTCATAACAATCCTTGGGATTTACAGATATTCCGCCCTCGTGGGAGTTGCCATTCTTGATGTAATCCTGCTTGCCCTGTTCTCGGTTTCTGTTGGCATTGTCCTGACTGACAGGTCACTTTTCCTGAGAATCCCACTTGCAGCTGTGTCCCTGCTCTGGATACTTTCCAGCTATCTTGGCTTCAAATATGGCGCAATCTCTTTCCTGAAGTACGATCCTGTTCTGTCCCTTATTACAATTCTTCCCGTGACCATTGCCAGCATGTTCTTTGCGGTGAGAATCCTTTCAGGGGAGAATCTACCATACCGTGTTTCCGGAATACGGAAACAGTCTATTAATTTCAGGAAAACTTCCAGGTATGAGGGTCTCTCTCCAAACATGGCAATCCTGAAGCTGGGAATAACTCAGATAAGCCTTGCCACCAGGGCAAGCTCAATGGGAAACATAAAGTCCACTGCTAGGAGAATACAGTTTTCCGTTGTTTTCATCATATTCATCGCCATTGCAGTGGGTTATTCCATTTATATGCTGCATTACGCTGTACCTTCGGAGTATATTTCTTTTCCGGGAATCTCCGGAGTCAACCTTGTTACAATGTTTCTTATCATATACCTCGGGTCGACACCGCAGATGATCATGAGTTCAGGTGCCATGGCATATGAAAGGGCCTGGCTATCCTTCATGTCCATGGAACCGGGATCCTACGTCAACATGCTCATTATATCTAAAATGATCCAGGCTGCCATTGCCGGCATTCCAATAGCCATTGCAGGCTTTGCGCTGTATCTTCTTGGGGTGCAGGGCACCCTCATGGTCATTCCTGTTTTCGAGATTGCAAGCCCATTCATGGTGGGAGTGTACCTTTTCATGGCTTTCTCTGTCAGGCCTTACCAGATGAAGGATGAAAATTACATACCGGCAAGGTTCAGCGCCAACCAGTTTCTGATGATCCTGCCAGTAATAGGATTCTACATAATTGCCTTCTCCATAATTTTTATACCCATTTCACTTATTTATCTAAGTGCCCTCATGGCAGTGATTCTTGCGCTCATACTCACAAGGAAAAACTACTGGACAAGGCGTGTAAACAAAATGGTTGAACGTGGATTTATTTAGTTTCTTTGCAGATGATTATGGGGGGCGACGCTTAAAGCGGGCCACAACATCACATCAAGCAGAAACAGCACTTTTAAGCTTTGAAAGTGAATTTTCCATTTCCTGGATCAGTGCGTTCCTGATCTTTATTCTGATCTCGCCATCTGTAGGATCCCAGAGATTGTGGTATCTCCTGATGAACTCCAGAGTCTCATCTGTGATTTCCCCATTCTTAAGTATCCAGTTAATGCCAGACGCCACAACGAGCATTTCTCGATCTTCGGCTAAACGTGATTCCATGGCATTTATCCTTTCCTGTGCCATGGATACGGAATCAATCACCTTCTGTGCTTCCTGCCTCATCTGTCCAACAGACATCTCCAGATTGACCACCCGTGAACTGAGACTGTCCATTTCCTCTTTCAGCCTGGATTTCTGGTTTTCCAGCAGATTTATTTCGGATGACAATGATGCGGCTTCCAGATCATGGCTCTTCCTGTTTTCAACCCATTCCAGAAAGTCCCTGAAAACGTAATCTGATAGACCCCCTGAAACTTCACCCTGCGGTACCTTCTCAGAACTGGATGAGAATCTTGCCTCCACTTCCTTCAATTCAGAAATGATGCGGATAAGGTCTTCCCTGCTGATGCCATTGGATGCGAGATATTCAATATATTCATCATAGATTCCGTGTTTTTCATTACCCTGATCCGGCTTAACGGCTTCCTTTCCTTTGATTCCGGAATCAACTGCAACAGCCTCCTTCAGTATACGGTTCACTGTGGATACGGATATCCCGTTTTCCCTGGCAAGTTGTGCCCTTGAAATATTCCCGGCAGAATATCTTTCAATAATGCCCCTCCTCATTTCTGGGGAAACCCTTCCCGCCATTTCTTTCATTATGATAATTCCATCATGGAGATAACACCTTCTGAACCTCTGAACCACTTTCCAAACATATCCCCGGAATTCGATGCAGAATCTCTTTTTTCCTAATTTTCCGTAATTGATTCGTCCTTTGCTACTTTCTCACGGGTTTTCCGTCATCATCCAACATGTGCAACAATGCTCAGAAAATTCATGATGATTTCTGCATGACCTTTGATTTAATGGTAGAGAAATTTTATCGATGTTTTTGTTTGTGGCCAGCCGCTATTCCATCTGGTGGAGTGAGTTTCAATCTCGTGTCAAGCGCTGGGAGGGAGATTTGAACTCCCGATCTACAAAGAGAACAGGTTTTCCAGACCTGCGCCCTACCAGGCTAGGCTATCCCAGCTTGCTTACCCCCTACCAGTGACTTATTTCAACTGCCCATCCCTAAAGGAGTGGACTTGCTGCTGTCTTCCCCCATGCCCGCAGGCATGGTTTCATCGAACCGCAACATTGGCTGGTTGACATTCCCGCACCAGGGGAAGGAGGCTATTCATTATCCCTTTCGGGCATCGCTCCACAGCCTGATTCCAGCAGAGGGCTTGAGGCATTTATCCATTCTCCTCACGGAGAACATGCCGCTGGAATCAATGTGTTCTTGCGAACATTCAGTCCAGCTTAACCGTCTTACTCTTCGTGAGAGTGCCTTACCATTCCAGGTGTGGACAGAATGGAATGCCACTCTCAATTATATTATTTCCGTTAATGGGGACCCGTGTATCTCCATGCTAAAGCATGAGGGTTTTACTGCTTCCATCAAACTCCTAACGGTATCATAATTTTAAGGCAGCATTGCTTGTATAGAATTAAAAAAATCAAAATTTAAACGATTTCCCATTGCCATGATACACCGTAAATGCCTTCATCTGTATGGAATATGATATGTTATACTGAATTGTATTATTATGCAGAGAGCAGAATTCAAACTGGGTCAACGTTTTCCTACCGGTATATCCATTCTCCTCAAGAGTAATGGAGAATAGTTACTTAATGTGCTCAAACACCGGAACGGACAGGGTTTTTGATATCCCCTTCATTCCCTTGAGGTTTTCCAGCACAAGGTCGGAGAGTTCTTTCATGTTGCGTGCAACAGCAAGTACGATTATGTCCCAGTTTCCCGCTATTATGGATGCAGAAATCACGTTGTCCAGCTTTGCAATCTGTTCAACCAGTTCTCTATGATTCACTGGAGACCTGAAGTCAAATTCTATGAGAATATATGACATGATGCTGTAACCAAGCTTATCATAGTCCATATCCAGCGTGTATCTTTTAATGAAACCTTCCCTTCGTAACTTCTCCATTCTCTCAAAAACAGTTGCGCGCGGAATATCAAGTTTGGATGATATTTCTGAGATTTTGTCTCTACCATTCTCCTTAAGGTGGTTTAAAATCAGAAGATCTTTAGCATCTAATTTTCCTTGCATGATCAATAAAATACTATTACTACTTAAAGTCATCTTTACAAAAGATCAATATATATCAAAAAAAATTCACACATCGTTATTTTATTTCTTAAAATTCTCACGGTAAATTATAGCATTTTGCTCAATTATATAAATATTGTTCATATTCTATCCCAAAGCTGGTAAACGAATTAGAAAATTCACCGGATTACATAAAATCATAATTTAAGTGAAAAAATACATACTGATGACAAATGCCAGTCAATATCCCTCACTGGGTTGGTCATTGGCTGATAGTTGAATGAAAAATACCATCTATCATATCTTACGCAAAATATTCTGGTTTTGCAACTTATTTTGAGTTGTTTACAATGTTCATTACTACGAAGAGACTCAGCAGATTGAGCGCCAGTGTTGACAGGTAGAAAGCCACAGAATGTGAAAAAGTTATTCCCAGAGAAATATATGAAATCACTGTGGAAACAAGTGTCGGGAGGGAAATCAGTAATGCAGTTATGGCAAAGAGGATCACAAGCTCAGTGTTTCCGCCAAAGGAATAGAAGTTAACAGTGGTGGCTCCCCTGGGAACCTTCCTCATGAGCCGCCGGAGGTTATACAGGGAGCTGTATATGTATGCAATTACAAGATTAACGGGAAAGAGGAAGAAGATTACAGGGTTTCCTCTGGCCTTCATAAGAAACAGCACCGATATTGGCGCAACTATTGCTGCAAAGACCGCTGCACCAACGTATTCCTTAGAGTAGATGATATCCATGAGCCTGACTGGAAGTGCCTGGAGTACACTGATGCCGTTTCCTTCCGATATTATGAGCACTATGGAATAGAAGGCTGATGAAACTATCACTATTGCAAGCATAGAATAATAAATTGAAATTGAGCCGAAGGTAACATCTGATGAATAGAAGAATATGGAGAGAAGTGTAGGAAGAACCAGGAATACTGGTATGAGCATCATCAGAAAATTCTGGGACTTTCTGAAAATATTCCGCACATCCTTCCTGAATATTGTGATATAGAATCCAGACTTTGATTCGTGCAACTTCTTCTGAGATATGTCTGCGGTGTTATAGGACACCGTCTCGGTCTGTGTCACCCTGCTGAATGTGCGCATGTTGACCGTAAGGAAGAGAAAAAGTGCCATCAGGGCGTAGATAAACGACGCAGCCATGCCGTAATAGACATATGAGGATGGCTGTGCTGCGGGGAATATTATATAGGCCGAATTCAAAAGCGGCACAAACAGGTACGAAAGATGACCCCTGATTGAAGGCAGCACCGGGATCTCCTGTGGAATCTGTATGGCAATTTCAAAAAGAATGAAGAATGCTATGAACCCTGTAACCCTCAGAATTGTAGAAATGGACCCGCTCCTGAGACCACGCTTTCTCTCCACACTTCCAGACAGAATATATATCATGGCGCTTCCGGCCGTGTAACCAAGCCCAAGCATGATGAAAGCCCACAATACTCCGGTAAAGGCTGAAAGAATGTTTCCTGTGATATAGATGTATGCCCAGAGTATTGGAACTATTACAAAGAGGCTTGAGGAACCTGTGAACACGAACCATGAAAGAGGAAGGACCTGGTGGCCGATCCTTGTGGGAAGGGGCTTAAGCGGCTCAAAAAGCCTGTAAGTGCGAACGATGTTTGTGAACATTATGAAGCTGTACAGGCTTATGATGAATATGTAGGCATAAAGAAGAAGAGAAAGCGTCTGCAGATGATCCACAGGATCTGGAAGCCTTATCTGCGTATACGTCAGGAATGAGGAGAATGCAATCATTGAAATTGCAGTTACGGCGTAGGTGATGAATATAAGGCGCTCAATGTACCTGGCGCCCTGTGTTGCAGACCTGCCCGTTTTCTCCTGGAATTTTGGAGAATCCTTGAGTGCAAGATATCTCTGCTCGGCAACTATTCGCCTGCTCAGTTCAAATATGTCGTGATTCACGAGGACATCGTCTCTCTCAGCGATTTTATGACTGGCCCCAGATCGCCTTCACCGGTAACATTCAGGAAAATATCTTCAAGTTTTGATGTCCCGGACCTTTCTCTCAGTTCTTCCAGAGTTCCAGTATCCACAATCTTTCCTCTGTAGATTATTGACATCCTTGTGCACACCGTCTCCGCTACCTCAAGAACGTGGGTTGAGAATATTATGGTCTTGCCTCTTGCTGCATAGTCATTAAGCAGGTTCTTCAATATCTTGGCAGACCTCGGGTCAAGTCCATTCATGCCTTCATCGAGGATTATGATCTCGGGATCGTGTATTAGTGCCGCCATTATTGCCACCTTCTGCTTTGTGCCAAATGAAAGCGATCCGATGAAAGTGTTCATTTTATCCATTATCTCCAATGCGCTGGCGAAACTCTCTATACGCCTTGCCAGAGTTTCGTGATCAATTTTCCTGACCGATCCTATGAAATTCAGAAATTCCGTTGGTGTCAGGGATTCATACAGTACAGGGGTTTCCGGAACGTATCCTGTTATGCGCTTGACCTCCAGGCTGTCCCTGGAAACGTCCAGTCCTGAAACCCTTACATAACCGGATGTGTAGTCAAGTATGGAGCATATGATCCGCAAAAGTGTTGTTTTGCCAGAACCGTTCGGACCGAGCAGGCCAAATATTTCTCCCGGACTTATCTCCATGTCTACACCGTCAAGAGCCCTTGTTTCGCCGTAGTTCTTGACGAGATTATGAATCACTATGGAGGGTGGGCTCATGAGAATGCTAATGGGCTCCCCATAATATATCTATTCATCGAGTTGCCGAAATGGTATTTCTCTGGTATGGTGTTGAAACTGGCATCACCCATTGCAGCAATGTGCAGCATTCATTTGAAAATCAGCACGTTCTGATTCACCATTTTTCTGGACTCCGATAACATGTGATGCCGAAAAACCCTGCAGTGGCATTTCATTGAGAGCTCATGGGCCATCAGATGATGGAAATGTGGAACACGATGTGAAATATCTGGCCCACAAGAAATGAGCCAAACGCAGCAAGAAGGGCCAGTGCAGCTGATTTAACTGCTTCCTTTCTCACGCTCATGTTCATTGAAATGGCAACGATTGAGTTGGATATTGCCTGGGAAAATCCCACAAGGATCACTGAGAGTATGAGTGCGTAAAGAACAGGGAGGAAGAGAAATGGTATTATTGGTATTGCAGCGCCAAGAATATAGAACATTCCAGTGTTTACAGCTGCCCTCCTGCTTTCGTTCCTGTATTTCTGCACCTTTGAGTCGTCATTCTCCTGATTGTTAAGTATTGCATTCCTTCGCATCTGTGATATCTTGAACTGTGTTTCGGAATTCGTTGCAAGATATGCACCCACGCTCATGCTCATGGCGCCACTCACACCCACTATGAGGCCGCCCATGGCAACGTATGTGTGATCAGAAATTATGGCTGTTAGGCCGGCCAGTGCTGCGAGAACTTCCACCAGACCGTCGCTTATGCCGTATATAACATTCCTGTTCCGTTCCAGCTGCTCCTTGCTCTGGTCCAGAGTGTAGCTGAATACATCCTCGTGCTCAACCTCGTCGTCAATTATCTTCTCAAGGCCAGCCTTGAATTCCGGATCATCAGCCGCAAGTGGGCCGGCTTTCCTGTAGGAGGCAACAGTCTCAACTTCGCCATGCTCCATTATCTTGGCTGTCAGTCCAGTTCCCAGGATCCAGTGAAGGAAAAGCAGTAACGAGACCCTGAAACTCCTTGGACCCAGATTGTCAACATTCTCTCCGTTTCGTTCAAGATATGCCTTCCAGAATTCAGAATGCTCCTTTTCTATGGCCGAGAGCCTTTCCAGCGACTGCTTGAGCCATGGATCCTTTATGCGCTTTGAGAGCCTGAGATAGAAATCCATATCTGTAAGTTCATCCCTGTAGAAATCACGGGTCCTGATGATCTTCTCAGATATGTCCATCTTCCCCACAGTGAAATAAGAGATAAATATGCTTTCATATTTTATTTTTAATACGAAATACGTATAATACATCCGTTTTTCTTTCAACAAGATATATATTATTGGCAAATATAAGTAACTGAGAACCATGATGAAAGATATGGAAAAAACTGAAAAATTGAACGGCATATCAATAAAGGTGACTCCACCCGGGCCAAAGGCCAGGAAGATTATCCAGGATGATGAGAAATACATGGTAACCAGCACAAAATCCCTCCCCATAGTTGCAGAAAGGGGTGAAGGGGCCTTCATCCAGGATGTTGACGGCAATGTGTACCTGGACTTTTCCACGGGCATAAGCGTCACAAATCTCGGGCACGTGAATCCACATGTGACAGAGGCCGTTGAGAAACAGCTCCACAAGCTCTGGCACTTTGCAGGCACTGACTTTTACTACAAGATTCAGGTGGATGCTGCCAGAGCACTGGAGAGTGTGGCTCCCGGCAGTTTCCAGAAGAAAGTGTTCTTCACAAACAGCGGAACTGAAAGCACTGAGGCAGCTATCAAGATTGCCAAGGCACATACTGGAAAACAGCAGTTCATAGGCTTCATTGGCGGATTCCATGGAAGGTCCCAGGGTGCACTGTCATTCACAGCGTCCAGGGCCATCCACCACAAGGGCTTTTTCCCCTCCATGCCTGGAGTTGAGCATGCACCTTACCCCAACCCATACAGGAACCCTTTCAACATAGATGGTTACGAGGAACCGGACGAACTGGAAGATCGCGTCATAGACTTCATCGACAGGTACATGCTTCGCACCTACCTCCCGCGGGAGAACCTTGCAGGATTCCTTGTGGAACCAATCCAGGGAGAGGGCGGCTACATTGTGCCACCAAAGAACTTCCACAGGAAGCTGAGGAAACTGGCCGACGAAAACAATGCAGTTGTCATAATGGATGAGGTTCAGACGGGAATGGGCAGAACCGGCAAATTCTTTGCATCGGAGCACTTCGGAGTCGAGCCTGAAATCATAGGGCTTGCAAAGGCCATTGCAAACGGTGTTCCCATGGGTGCAATTATTGTAAAGGATTCACTGGATTTCCCGGAAGCCGGGCTGCACTCAAACACATTCGGCGGAAACCTTCTTGCCAGTGCTGCAGCAGTTGCGGTAATTGACACCATAAAAACCGAGAACCTTCTGGAAAATGCCACAAAGCAGGGAGATTACTTCAAGAAGCGCCTGCTTGAACTTCAGGAAAAACATGATGTCATTGGAGATGTGAGAGGCATAGGGCTCATGCTTGCCGTGGACTTCGTGAAGGACAGGAAGACAAAGGAACCGGCAACCAAATACAGGGACACGGTTGAACTCAAGGCACTTGAGAACGGCCTCATTGTACTGGCTGCAGGACTGAGCGCCATAAGGCTGATCCCTGCCCTGAACATAACAAGGGATCAGATAGACATGGGCGTTGAGGCTCTTGAAAAGGCCATTGTGGCCTCCCACTAAATTTCCTGATTCATATAGTCTATGAGTTTTGTGAGGGGCATACCCTCAGCCCATTTTAAAATGAAATTTCCATTTCTTGTTTCGCCCACATCCGGGATTATCTCATACAGGTGGCGTATTCGACCTTGGGGACTGGCAGGAATGGTGAATATACGCCATGGATCTCCACCAACACTTTTCAGCCTGTAGGCATAAACAACGAAGAGGCCTGCCCTCTGGCACAGATCCCTGAGGCGGGTGGCCTGGTCCTGCCTTTGCCCGGAAGCCTCCGTGAACATTATGGTGTCATTCACCGATGACTTCACCTCTATTATCATTGAATAATCATGCCTGAGCGCAATCAGGTCAGCACCAAGGGAACCCGCCGAACGCGTCACAAAGAAGGGCCGCGATATTATTGATCTCAGGGCCTCCTGCGAAACAGGATCCAGGCGCTTGATCAACCTCGATATAACGTTCTCGTTCCCGGATAGTATTCCGGACAGTTCCCTTTCGTAGATGCTGCCGTTCAAGAGATCGGGTGCTATTTCTCAGAGGTAATATAAGCTTGGTGTCCTGACGGGCGTAATTAGTTCCATGTAAAATATTTGGACCATGTATATGGTATATATAGATATTGTCCAATGTATTTAGTATTTGAATTAGATAAATATGTAACCCAGGGCTGGCTACCTGGGAACAAAATGTTAGATGATCCTTATGAAAATCTGGATAGCAAGAAACTGAGTTTTTTCCACTGGAAGAGCCTGATTACCACTGGAATGGGAGTCTTCACCGATGGATATGATCTTTCATCCATTGGCATAGTCCTTCCTCTTGTGCTTGTATCATTCGGGATCAAAAGCCTGACTGGAATAGAATCCTCCCTTCTGGCTGGATCGGCATTAATTGGTGCCGTGGCAGGTGCGCTGATTTTCGGCATCCTTTCAAATGGAGGGCGGAAGCGTTTCTATGGCCTTGATGTCACCATAATGGCTGTTGCCGCTGTCCTTCAGATATTTGCCGCCAATCCCCTTGAGCTCATACTCATCAGGACTGTTCTGGGAATTGGAGTGGGAGCAGATTATGTGCTCTCACCCATGATAATGGGAGAACACGCAAACTCAAGAGATCGTGGTAAAATAATTGCCCTTGGGTTCGGGCTGCTCTGGGGTTTCGGTGCAACGGTTGCAGCTGTGGTATACCTGGGCCTTCATGGAGTTGTGTCGGATTCCATTCTCTGGAGGATTGTGCTGGCAGCAGGATCAATTCCAGCAGTTGCTGTCATATACCTCAGGAGAAAAATGCCTGAAACGGCCAGATATCTTGGCAGAATTAAGGGGGACAGGGATGGGGCGGCAGAAGTCATCCATGAGATAAGCGGCAGGAGTGTTGATCCCAGCACAATAGTCAGGGACAGCAACGGCCTCAGGTACTATCTCAGGAAGCAGTGGAAGGTATTTCTGTCTGCTTCAGTTTTATGGTTCCTCTTCGACATGGTTGCCTATTCCGGCATTCTATTCGGGCCAAGCCTCATAGCCGGAAGCCTTGGGCTTAACTCTGGTGACTTCCAGCTTCTCATGGAGGGACTTTTTGTGGTCCCGGGTGGTCTCATCGCCCTGTCGCTCATAGATAAGAGAGGAAGAAAACCCCTGCAGATTGCCGGATTCATTGGCATGGCTGCGGCCCTGGTATCTTTTGGAATGTACAAACATTTGGCCGGAGTACTGGCAGTGCCAGCAATTGCACTTGTGCTCTATGGCTCCCAGAACCTGTTCCAGCAGGCAGGTCCCGGATCAGTTTCAGCTTCGGGAATGCTTGGCATTGAACTGGCCCCCACAAAGATCAGGGGAACCATACAGGCACTGACTGTTGCCTCCGGAAGGATGGGCGCCACTGTATCCACTTTCATATTCCCATATCTCTTCGGTGTCTATGGCGAATCATTTGCTGTGTATTTCCTTGGTTCCATTGCCCTTGTTGCCTCCATAGTAACGCTGGTGGGAATCCCTGAGACAGCCAGAAAAGGCCTGGAGAAGTCCTCAGGCGAAACACTGCAGGTTCCGGAAATAGCTCAGAAGGCTGCAGAAGCAGGTGGAGGACAATGATACTCCTGACAAATGACGATGGTATATTCAGCCCTGGTATCAGGTCCCTGTGGAAATCCCTGAGGAATGAAGGGATTGATGTTGTGGTTGTTGCACCATCCCAGGAAAGGAGTGGATCCGGAATGTCAATTAGCCTGTCTGAGCCTGTTGACTACGTCAGGTTCAGTCTTGATGGAGGCCTGGCATATTCTGTCAGAGGTACGCCTGCAGACTGCGTGCTGCTTTCCCTGAATATATTATTCCCAGGTCAGATAGACGCGGTTGTTAGCGGTACAAATGCCGGAATCAATGCAGGCTATGGAATCATCTTTAACAGCGGGACCATGTCTGCTGCACTGCTGGCCTCCATGATGGGTGTACCCTCATTCGCATTTTCACAGCATGTCACTGCCGAGAACCGTTCCAGTCCTGAGATTTATGAAAATGGATCTGCAATTGCAGCCTGGATGGTTTCTGAATTCCTGAATTCCAGAATTCGCAACAGTGGAATGATCAACGTCAATTTTCCGGAGAATGTTCATAAAAACACAGGAATTGTGGAGGTGCCATTCTCCAAGCGCCCTCTGTACAGAAGGAAACTTGTTTTCAATCACAGGACAGCCGAAACTGGTTCCTTCAGGATCGTGCCTGTCCAGGAAAAACCTGAGGCCTGCGGCCATATGGATGATATCTCAGTGGTCCTCCATTCCGGCCTTATATCGGTGACCAGGATTTCTGTGGAAACGGATCCTGCCCTGAAACCAGAAAACGAAATTCTTTCCATGGCAGATCCGCAAAATCCTGATGAATGAACCCATATATTTCAGCTCTGCAATTTCATGAATATTCAGATTCCGGGATATCTGGAGAATATTTCACCTGCGGCCAGGGCACTGCCCCTGTCCACCCTCTTCCCCATCTCCTCCAAAGAAGATTCTATTGCGTTGAGGGCTGTTATAATATGAGCGGGCTGAACCCATCCCATGTGCCCCACCCTGAAGTATCTGTCCCGCACAGAGGGATGCACCCCTGCGCCGAACTCCACTCCTTTCTTCATGCATCTCTGCAGGAAATCGGCTATGTTTATGCCATCAACCATAACGCCGCTGACAGTATTGCTTCTCAGCTTCTCTGACGCCAGGATTTCAAGGCCAAGATGACTGATTCCGGCCCTGAATGCCTGGGAGCATATCTCGTGGCGCCTGACCCTGGCCTCCATGGTCTCTGACCTGATGAGATCCATGCTCTTCTGTATCGAGAATACAGTGCCTATGGGAGGAGTTGCGAAATATCCCCCGCCCCCTGCAAGAAACTTATTCATTATATCTGACCAGTTCCTGAGATCGGCGAAATAACCGCTTATGGACTCACCCTTCAGCTTCTCCATTGCTGATGGCGATGCCACAAGCAGACCGGCTCCTGCCTGGGCACCCAGTGCCTTCTGGCTTGCCGTGAGACATACGTCTATGCCCCACTGCGCCGCTTTCATGGTCTCTCCGCCTATGCTTGCGACTCCATCAACAATCACCAGATCCACATGGTTCCTGACTGCCTTTGCAACTGATTCCACATCAAGCCTCACCCCTGTGCTTGTCTCAACCTGGGTCATTGCAACGGCGAAGTACCTGCCTGAGGATACCTCGTGCTCAATCTCCCCAGTGGAGACTGCCTTCCCGGCTTCAGCCCTCAGCACCTTCAGGATCAAAGGATATCTTGACATTATTGCCTCCCAGCGGTCCCCGAATACTCCATTGCTCACCACAAGTATGCGGGAGCCGCGAGGTATGAAGGACATAACGCTCTCCATTGCAACTGTTCCGCTGCCGGGAAGAATGAAAGGTGTGTAAGAACTGTCCGATCCGGTAACATACCTGAAGCCCTCAAGGGAGTTCTTCATGGCACTGTTGAACTCAGGTGATGCAAAACCAATATTTGGCTGGACAGCGGCCGACAGAACATCATAGTTGCCAATGGATGGCCCCACGTGCATCAATATTCTTGAAGTCATGGATATTCATGCCGCAATGGCATAAAACTGTTGCACAACCGCTTAATAATGACAGAATGAGAGTGCCTTTTTTCACCAGTGCCGGCAGTGACCGCAAAATTATTGTTTTGTCCGGGAGTATGGTGTTTATGTCCGAAATGGTGTACTATCCACCAGACTCCCAATCAACAAATATAATGAGGCTGGCCAGAAAACACGGATTGCAGACACTTGATAATCTCTATGACCGTGCAGATGCTGATCCAGAATGGTTCTGGCCTGCGGTTATTGAGGATTGCAACATCACCTTCAGGAAGCCCTATGGTAGTGTGATGGATGCCAGCGGTGGAAAACCCTGGACAAAATGGTTCACCGGAGGGCACATAAACATCGCCCATAACTGCGTGGAAAAATTTGGTGATTCTGACAGGCCTGCGGTGAAGTATGAAACCGAGGACGGCAGATCCGGATCAATGAGCTTCAGGGAACTTAACAGGGTTACCGGCAAGCTTGGAGGTTTTCTTCGGGAAGCTGGCATTGCCAGGGGCGACAGGGTTGGCATATACATGCCGCCATCACTGGAAGGGGTTGTTGCCCTCTATTCTGTCCTCAGAATCGGCGCTGTTGCCGTGCCTGTATTTTCAGGATATGGTATTGAGGCGGTAAAGACCAGGATTCAGGATTCAGGCGCAAAGGCACTGTTTTCATTCGCATTCTATTCCAGGAAGGGAAAGACCGTGGACATGCAGTCCACAGTTCATTCCATGCCAGATATAATGCACATAGTCAAGGATGCTAAATCACCTGACGTCTTTGATTTCTGGAAGAGCGTTGATTCAGGAAAGTATGTTGAATCGGCCGACACTGGGTCCGAGGACCCGGCCATAATGCTTTACACCTCCGGCACAACGGGAAAACCCAAGGGAACTGTGCATGTCCATGGCGGGAGCTTTGTAAACATCGTGAAGGAGGTGAAATATTATATGGACATGGGGCCGGAGGATACCCTCTTCTGGATATCCGACCTTGGATGGATGATGGGCCCATGGTCAATTCTTGGCGCCAATGCACTTGGCGGATCAATCTTCGTTTATGACGGGGCTGTTGATTATCCTGACATCAGGAGGCTCTGGAGGATAATTTCATCCCATGGGATCACGCTTCTTGGCCTTTCCCCAACACTTGTGAGGTCCCTGAAATCCAGGAATGCTGCATTTCCCATGCCATCCGTGCGGGTCTTCGGATCCACCGGGGAGCCCTGGGACGAGGAATCATGGCTGTGGCTATTCAGGGAGATTGGGTCAGGTAAAACCCCCATAGCGAATATATCAGGAGGAACCGACATAATCGGATGCTTCCTGGCATCCACTCCTGCCATACCACTCATGCCAAGGTGCCTGTACCGTGGACTGGGCATGAATACTTCCGTGATGAGCGAGGATGGCATGGATGTGGTGGATCAGGTCGGCTACCTTGTTTCAAAGAGCCACTGCCCTTCCATGACCAGGGGAATATGGGGACAGCCGGAGAAATATCTGGAAACCTACTGGTCCCAGTTCAAGGACGTATGGGTTCAGGGGGACTGGGCAATGAGGGACCGCAACGGTTACTATTTCCTGTTCGGAAGGTCAGACGATGTCATCAAGGTGTCCGGGAAAAGGCTCGGGCCCAACGAGATTGAGAATGCAGTAATGGAGGTGCCGGGAGTCGTGGAATCTGCGGTCATAGGAGTGCCTGATGCCCTGAAGGGGGAAGCCGTTGTCATATTCTACACTGGCGAGAACAGCGACGCAACCATGGAAGCAATCAGGACGAAGGTGGAGGAGAGCATGGGAAAGTCATTTCTTCCCAGGTTCACCATATGGCTTCCGCAGCTTCCCAAGACCAGGAACGGCAAGATAGTGAGGAGGGTCGTGAAAAGAGCTTTCCTTGGCCAGGATCCTGGAGATGTTAGCAATCTTGAGGATACGGCCATAATGGATTACATAAAGGAGGTTGGCAGGATCAGGGACAGGCCCGATGATTTCCAGGGGATGTCCAGATGAAGACAGGAGAATTTGAGGCCAGATTGCTTTCCGATGGCTATTTCACCCTTGACCCCGGAGCATATTTCGGCATAGTGCCAAGGCCAATATGGAGCAAAACTTTCAGGGAAACACCCAGCGGGAGAGTGAAGCTGGCACTGAACGTTGTACTTCTCCAGGGGAAGGATTATTCGGCTCTCATAGACAGCGGCATCGGTTTTCCGGAAAGCCAGAAGATGCGTACTATCTATGAAATAGAAAAAACCAGTGATATTGTACCGCAGATCACTGACATCATGAATCCTGATGACATAAGATTCATCATACATTCCCACCTGCACTTTGACCACAGCGGACACAGCCTGGACGGGATGCCTGGAAAACGTGTCTTCAGGAATGCCTCCCTTGTTGCCCAGGACCTTGAGTTCAGGGCATACAGCAGGCCCAACGAGTTCACAAGAAGCAGCTACATCCGCAATACCGCGCAGATGAACAGGGCCAGCAGGATCAGGCTGGACGGATCAGTGAGGTTCAAGAACGATATCAGGGTCATCAGGACTGGCGGGCACACGGCCGGGCACCAGGTCATCATTGCCGGAAGCGGAACCCACCAGATCATGTATTTCGGTGACCTCATACCTTCGGCCTTTCACGTGAAGATCCCCTATGTAACTGCCATAGACAGCTTTCCCATGGAAACTGTCAGGATGAAGAGGAAACTCATTGAAAGGGCCATTCGTGAAAAATGCGTATGCATCTTCAACCATGATCCTGAAACGCCTGCCGGAATAATATCAGGAGACCTGCAGAATCCCAAGGTTGAGAAGGTATTCCTGGAATGATCTCAGATACTGAATTCCTCCCTCTCTGAGAGGATCATATCCATGGCAAGCTCCGCTATGTCTGTGGCGTACAGGCCAATCCTTACGATTTCCTCGGATGAGGGCACAACGATTGCCACCATTTCGCCTCCCTGAAGTGACCGGAGGATCTCGTCCTTCCTTGCCGTTACGGAGGTTTTCTTCCCTATTATGGGATCCAGGGAATCGAATTTCTTTGCATAGAAAGCATCAACCGCCTCATTGTACATCTGGCCTGATTCCCTGAGGAACTCCACTATTGATTCGGATTCCTTTCCACTGTGTTCCGGTACGGTTTTCCAGAGCTTGCACAGGTTCACAGCATGATCCGCTATCCTTTCAAGAATGCGGGAGAATATGAGGTAAAAGACACTGTTGGATTCATCGCTCTCGCCGCTCTTCACCTCCCTGTAAACATAGAGCTGATACCTGTCAACATCATCATCGCGGTTGATTACGCTGTCCAGCAGGGCTGAATCTGAACCGGAAATGCCGTTTATTGTATCCTCTATCATTGTCTGCACATTCAGCGACATGCGCCTCACGGCATTTGGAAGAGGAAATGACTTGGAATCAAGCACATTCTGGAGCACCACAGACCTTGAGGACTCGTCGAATATCTCCACACCCATCACCAGCCGGGAGAACCGGGATATTGCATCCACCATCCCTGCGTCCATGTATTTCGGGCTTTTTATGGTGAGAGTGTCAAAGCCCGCTATGTAAAGGGAAGTCAGGACACGCTGGAAATATTCCGGGTTTGGCTTTCCAGTCACTGTGAGTATGCGCGCATTCTCCTTGGGCCTTGCCTGGGAATGCGTTACAGTCAGAACACCCTGGGAATCATCAATTATCACTTCACTGCCCTTGCTGATCCGGGCTTCCTTAACCCATTTGGATGGAAGCGATATTATGAAAGTGGAGCCTCCGGTAAGCTGTACTCGTCTGGTATATGTTGCCATCTATTTAGAAATTCACACACATATATATTGCTTCCGATGGTTTCAATATTATTTATAAAGGCTGAGTATATCTATATGAATGATAACGAATATCAGAACATGCGCCTCTTTATCGCCCCATTGATCTTCTGCTTCAGATCTTCGTTGATCTCCTCAATCCCGTGCTGGTTTTTTGCATGTTCCACGATCTGTGGAATCAGATCTTCCGCCTTCTTTGATGACACTTCATACTGGCAATCCATGCCTATATCCCTGCATCTGAATCGATAACTTGCCATTCCCATCGCATTTAACATTCCGTTCAGGTAATATTAATGTTTCCAGTGATCAAATGCAAGGATGATTTCGTATCTCCAGTCTGTATTTCGAATGGCACCAGAAAAATATCATGAGGAACTGTCCCCATGGGCATGATCAAGCCCTGCCCACTGGCAGGATCATGACTGGGGTGGAGGCTGGTTTCTCCTCTGCTGGCTGTATCTCATGCTGTTTCCTATGCTGCGGCCTATGAATACGCCAACTGCAAATATGAGCTCAAAGTATATGAGGTAAGTGAGCAGATATGTTGGCACAAAGCCCTCAAAGAGATCTATCTCTGGATCATGCACAGGCCCTCCCATGGGCCCACTGTAAACAACTGTTCCATTTGTTTCCGTGTAACTGACGTTGTATTTGTAAATCCCTGAGGGAAGATCTGTGGTGTTGTAATAATACCTGTAAGTTGTTATGCCTGAGGAGTTTGTTATGGAAGCAGCCAGTATATGATTTGCAGTATAGCCGGAAGTTGCAATGTGAAGCACCACGCTTGACAGATTGACGTTTGTTGATGAGTTCTGGGTTATTGTAATGGTGTAGTGGAAATCATCAGCAACAGAGCCATAGGGAGTCACGTTTCCCAGAACCTGGATTCCATTTGGAAACGTGGTCGCAAATGTTGGGTGTGAGGAGTATTCTATGTTGGCAACGATGGCAGAAGAAAGCATTGCAGCTATGATAAACACCACAACGCTTCCCAGGAACCTGGGTTTAAGCTTGTAGAGCTTGGTGAAATGGAAGCTGAAGAATGTTACAACAGGAACAAGGAAGATTATCTCCCCGTAGACATATACCGAAAGAACAACGATTATTGCAGATGTCAGGATCGCTATGCCAAGACCCGTGAACCTGTTGTTCTTTTCAAGCCAATTTCTGATATCAGACAATAGAACAGTAAATGTACCTTACTATATTGATTTATCCGAACCTGACCTGAATTCTCTGCCTGAAGCATAACAGGCACAGGGCGTGCCCAATGGTATTTACACCGCCATATAGCCTGCCTTTGTAAGCAGGAACATGTGCCTGAAAGCGGGGACCGTCAACAGGCTTAATCCAGTGGAACACTGCAGTCCCATGAGGAAGCTGCTGTCACGCTGCCAGTACAGAGTTGAGAGGCCACAAGGCAGGGAAAAGTGCTGCAAACAGTTGTAAGAATGGTGATTGCTGTTACTTTCCCGGTAAATTGAGGGTCCATCATTACGAAAGCCATACCGGCCATTGCTGCCTGTGTTTGCCCTGTGCAGCCTGACCAGCTGAGCTGCAGATTATTCTTTTGAGTAATTCAACCACAGTGAATTTTAATAAACCGGTAATAATCTCTCCCCGTCATGCTGCCGTCCATTGAGGAACTCAGGAAGATGCGTAAGAACCTAGGGATCAGCCAGAAAGAGCTGGCCAGGATAAGTGGCGTGAGCCAGTCATATATTGCAAGGCTTGAAAAGGGCAGCATAAATCCCACATATGACAAGGTCAGGAAGATTTTTGACTACCTCAACAGGACCGGGCAGAAGGCAACAACCATTGACATAACTGCCGAGAAAATAATGACGGCACCGGTCATAACGTGCTCTCCCACCGATTCAATAATAACTGCACTTAATGTCATGAGGGAGAAGGGCTTTTCACAGCTTCCTGTTGCAACACTTGACAGGAAGGTTGTTGGAACCGTGTCGGAATCGGATATCAATGATCTCCTGCTGAAGGGCAATACAATAGATTCCCTGAAAACACTGGTTGTCAGGAAGGTCATGGGCCCAACGCTACCGCAGCTTGATCGCTCATCACCCATATCCATGATCTACCCACTGCTGAAGTATTCAAGCGCAGTGCTCATAATGGAGAACGGTGAACTGAAAGGTATTGTCACAAAGGCGGATATACTTAAGGCCGTTGAGGAATATGCCTGAGATAGTCAAAATAATTCTTGACATAGTATACGCCTTCATCCTGTTCATTCCGGCATTTGTGGCCAACCCTGCTGCAGTGATCACCGGAGGACACTATCCGATGGATGCTGGGAAGAACTTCCCCGATGGGAAGCGAATCCTTGGGGACGGGAAGACCTGGACTGGATACTTCGGGGGATCACTTGCCGGTGTGATCATTGGCTTCATACTTGCCGGCATTTTCTACATATCTGGCTTCGCTGGGTCTCTGCCCTACGGCAGGACATTCAGTGAGATACTGGTGGTACTTCTGGCAATGTCCTTTGGATCGCTCACGGGTGATGTTGCCGGATCCTTCATAAAGAGGAGGATTGGCATACAGAGGGGCGGCAAGGGTGCCCTCCTGGATCAGTGGCCATTCGTGCTGATGTCTTTCCTCTTTCTGTTCATATTTGCCAGGCCGTTCTTCATGAGCTACTACGGGAACATAATAGGAGCTGTGGCAATTCTGGTCATAACGCCCCCCTTACACAGAGGGGTGAACATAATAGGCTTTGCAATGAAAAAGAAGGATGTCCCATGGTAGATGAAGTGAAGATGGTTATAGCCGTAAGGAAGGATCTTGACCTTGGCAAGGGAAAGATAGCAGCACAGGTGGCACATGCTGCCGTTGCCTGTGCACTGAAGGCTGAGAAGAAAGAGAAGAAGATTTTCAGGAAGTGGATGGAGGGGGGGCAGAAGAAGATCGTGGTGAGGCTGGCCAATCAGCAGGAGCTTCTTGAGTTAAAGTCCCGGGCGGATTCAGAGGGCATAATAACCGAGGCCATATTTGACGCAGGCCACACCCAGGTTGATCCCGGGACCCTGACATGCGTGGGCATAGGACCCGCTGAGTCCAGCGCCCTTGACCCCATAACCGGATCTTTCAAGCTGCTGTGAATCATCACAGCAGCGACAGCGCGTTATCCATATCATCAATCAGATCCTGTGAATCCTCAATGCCGCATGAAAACCTCACCAGCCCGTCTTCGATTCCCATGGCTTTCCTTTCATGGGGCGGTATTGAGGAATGGCTTGTCTCAACGGGAAGGGTTACAAGGCTCTCAACACCTCCCAGGCTTGCTGCCACGGCAGGCACCTTCAGTGAAGCCATGAATTTCCTTGCACCATTGAGGCCTCCGACGACCTCAAATGATACCATGCCGCCATATCCCCTGAGCACTTTCCTGGCTATTGCATGGTAGGGCGATTCCTCAAGCCCGGGATAATGCACACGGACCACCTTTCTGTGCTGGCTCAGGAACCCTGCAAGATCCATGGCCACCCTGTTCTGTTTCTCAACCCGGAGTCCAACTGTCTTCATTCCCCTTGATGCAAGATAAGACTGCAGCGGATCCGGCACTGGGCCGGTGGTTCTCCTCACTGCCTGTATCCTGTGGAATATATCCTTGTTGTCTGTGCCTGCCAGTCCCAGAGTAACATCACTGTGCCCCGAAATGTACTTGGTTCCGCTGTGCAGAACCACTGATGCGCCGAATTCAGAGGGGTTCTGGTTGTACGGGGAGGCAAATGTCGCATCCACAAGGAGCGGAATGCCGTTCTCCCTGCAGAACCTGCCGATTCTATCCAGATCAGCAACCTTCAGTGTTGGGTTTATTATGGATTCCAGGTACAGCAGTGCGTGACTTTCTGGCTTGAATGAAAGTGAGTTGGCCTGATCCAGGCTTATGAAATCGCATCCAATGCCAAATTTCTGGAGGTATGAGGAGAAGAATGAGTGTGTCTGGCCGTACAGTTCATTTATGGAAAGTATCCTGTCACCCCTGCTGCACAGGCCGAACACCGCAGAGCTGATGGCCGCCATTCCCGATGAGAAAGCAAGCCCGTATTTCACGTTGTCAAGAGATGCATACTTGGATTCCAGTGCCTGTGTTGTGGGATTGCCCCATCGTGTGTACAGGAAGGGCTCGCCCCTGCTGATGTCCATATACGGGTCTGCGCTCCTGTTTGGCGACATGAATGTTGCTGTCTCGAATATTGGAGTGACAACATTTCCAAAACGTTCGTCCATAATCTCACCGGCATGCACTGCCCTTGTGTTGAAACCATCCCCATGATCCATGGTCTGGTCATGCCTGCCCGTTCTTAAGGCATGTTGTTAATGTCATCAGAGTTTTGTCTCATAGCTTTCAGGCTTCCTTTCGGATCTCATGATCATGCCGACTCTGGAAACCAGGAAAGACATGGATATCCCTATGACAAGGATTGGCAGCCACACAAGCAGGGGGTCATATGAGAACCTGGAGAGGAGGCCGGTGCCCAGTACCGGTGCCATGGGGGCAATGAGACCAAGAAGCAGCTGGAATGCACCAAAATACTGGCCCCGTTTCTCCGCCGGCGATATCTTTCCAATGAGGCTGTACGTGACAGGTGACATCACGTTTTCACCAATGGTAAGAAAAATGACGTCGGCAATGAGAAACGGAAAACCCGAGAAGAATGCCAGGACAAAGAAACCCATGGAATATATGGCGCCGCCCAGGGCGATCCTGTTGAAATCCCTCATCCTTGCCAGCACCCAGTTCACTGGCATCTGGAGAAACACCACTGCCAGGCCGTTCACTGAATAGAGTATGCCGATCATGTAGTTTGGCACCCTGTCTATGTTGGTCCAGAAAAGCGTCAGGGTTGTGCCCCACTGTCCTGCCACGAACCACATGGACGCCACCAGGAGACTCAGGATCACAAACTTAGTGTCCCTCCAGGGAAATTCGAAATTTCCTGTCCTCACTAAAAAATCCGTCTTGGTCTCCGACACATAACGGATGTAGAGAAGCCACTCCCCGGCAGTGAGCACGGCTGGGAAAAGGAAGACATAGAAATAGCTGATCTGGGACAGGAAACCTCCCAGTGCAGGGCCTACTGAGAAACCGAGGTTTCCGGCAATCCTCACCATGCTGAAGGCATCAGTCCTCTGCTTCTCTTCCGTGGTGTCTGTTATTACAACATTATCCAGTATCCCCTGAATGCTTGTGAACGGCTCAACCAGCAGAAATGCTGAATAGATGAAATACAGAGATGAATGGAAGTATATGGAGAATGCCATGAAGAGAAGAAGCGCCATAATTATGGGAGGAAGCCACACTGCTGCCATTCTTCTTCCCAGCCGGTCTATGAGATTTCCGCCGTAGATTGAGAACGGAAGGCTGAGAAGTGCAGTACCGAAAAAAAGCAAGCCTATCTGGATATAAGGGACATGCCGTATAACTGAAAGGTACACCGGTATGAATATCCAGGACTGGGATCGCCCAAGAATCCTGATGAGCTGGGCCATGGATATTGCAGAGACATGCCTGTTGCTCAACAGCGCCCCGCCTGGAATCTTTAAGCGCATAGAATTTTTTTCCGGACTCTGCTGCCATATTGAGCGTGCATATATGTTTTTGTTGCAGCATCCAATCATTACTTCAATATAGATCAAACAGTTCACTCTGTGAATGTTTGTAGCTCTTGAAGGCATTGACGGCTCAGGCAAGACAACGGTATCGTCAAGGCTCAGGGATAAGCTTGAAAGTGATGGCATAAGTGTTTTCCTCACCCATGAACCTACATTCAGCGTTGACAGTATTTCCGGGAAGCTTGTGTCGCAGAGGGATCCGGAAAGCGCCCTGAAACTCTTCTTCATGTTCACCGAGGACAGGTACAGGCACCAGGCCGAGATATCTGAGAAGCTTGATCAGGGCTACCTGGTGCTGTGCGACAGGTACATCTACTCATCCTTCGCCTATCAGGGACCACTTATTGAAGGAATTTTCGGCACTCCGGAAAGGGTTGTTACATGGATGTCGGAAGTTTCAGAAATCATAAAGGTAAGACCTGACATCAATGTTTACCTTGACATAAGTGCAGACACAGCAATAAAGAGAATATGGAGCCGGCGCAGCATAACAGGCTTTGAGGATCTCCAGTACCTTGACAGGGTAAGGTCCTATTATACCGGTGTGCTGAGGAAACACCTCATTACCATTAACGGCGAAGACCAGCTGGACAGGGTGGTTGACGAAATATATGGCCTCATCAGGCCGTAGTCACAATGACCTCATCTGAAAGTATAAGAAGAGTGTGCTCCGCCTGGGATATGAAAGATCCCTTGTGCTCTTTCAGGACTGCGAATTCACTCACTTCCTTTGCTTTCATCATCCTGTGAAGGTAGTCTGAGTAGTCCGGCATTATCTTTGCCACCCATCTCTCCGCGAATGGGACCGTGTTGAAATTCTGGTACAGAGGCTCATCCTTCCTGACCTTTGTTCCGCTGAGTATGTAAATGTGCCCGCCCGGGCCATTGTGAATCATGCCTATGCCCGTGCTGGCAAATGGCTCAATGGCAATGGCCATATCCGCATGGAATGTCTCGCCATTTCCGTCATCATAATTTGGGATGAATATCTCAGAGTGCAGATCGTATCTGTTGAGGCCGTGCCCACCAAGATTTCTTATGGGTTTGAATCCGTGTGATGTGATTACCCTGCCGATTTCCTGTCCTATGGACCTGATCTGGGCTCCAGGTCTGACCTTCTTTATGGCTGCATTGAGGGCCTCCCTGGTGGCATCAATGAGATCACTGTGCTGGCCGGATTCTCCAACTTCCACAGTGGCAGCATTATCCGAGAGGTAACCGTCCACCGATGCCCCCACATCTATCTTCACCACATCTCCGGTGGCAAATTTCCTTTTGTCGCCCACATATGGTGAATAATGTGCGGCCTCGTTGTTTATGGACAGATTTACGGGAAATGACGGAACCGCCCCCTGTTCCCTGATGAAGCCTTCAATTTTTTCTGCAACATCCAGAAGCAGAGCACCGGGTGTTGCCAGGCTCTTTCCAAGTTCCAGCGCATTCCTGCCTATGACGCCTGCTTCAAGATATTTTTTCTTAACTTCCTGATCCAAAATAATCACCTATTTTATTACCGCAAGACAAATATGCGGCTTTCTCTCCCAGCTTTAGCGGGAAGCTCCGAAATTCAGAGTTTGCTGGCAGAATATCCATGAGCGTTAACTCCCATAAGCCAAAAGGTGGTCACATGCTTCACGATGAGTCCGCTAATTTTTCGCAGGCAGACGTATGTAAAGCAATATGTAAATCCCATCCCTCTCATTTCCTCTTACCACAGATAAATGAATATATTGAGAGCAATCATAAAACTTCGCTTTCTTAGCCACCATATCCTGCAAAAATAGACTTCCCGCTCACATCCGTTAAATGGATAAGTAATCTGCACTTAGCTTACAGCTAGACCAGATGAATCCAGTATATCTAAATCTTCTATTGTTACCTTCATGGTGATCAATCAGGTCACCTAATTGTATGTTAAATACATTTATAATATAGATATATACTTATAATAACATAAGAAATTTAATTATCATCAGCGGCATGTTTTTTGTATGTTAGATTCGGTTAATGATGACGCTCAAAAGGGCATTTCAATTAGAGATGATATTCTTCAGCTTGACCCTAAGGTGTGGATCTTAAAGAAGAAAGCCTCATTAAAAGGGAAGAGTGGAATAAATCACCATGTTGATTTTTACTGCGAATCTAAAGATGGTGGTAAAATTATCATACTTAAGGCTGACAAAGATTACGTTTCAATTTATGAAATAATAGGAAAGGTTCAGATTCTCACGACCGAAGAATATACCGACATGATATTCATAATGTGCAGTTGCGATGTAAACCATGGCAATCTCATAAATGCCATGAAAATGATTGGGGCCACCATCATAAAAAATTTCAGATTCGGCAGTGAACTCTTTACTGCTGACTCAGAGAAATCATTGGTTAAGGATTCAATTGGACGAAGAAACACACCGGGAACAATGAGACTTAGAAGAGATCGAATGAGAATAATGCTGGACGTCATGGAACTTTTAAATGAGCACAGCAGCAGAATCACCAACATAATCTACAAGTGCAACCTGAATTACAGGACAGCAAACGAACTACTGGATGAACTCATAAAGAAGAATTACGTTCAGTTAAGAAAAGACAATGAAAATGAAAGCTCATACTCACTAACGAAAGCTGGAAGCGATGCACTGCAAAGTGTCAGGAAAATGTACTCAGCATGATAAATCCAATAATGGTTATTACTCCCACCATCATCTTCATAACATGCTTATTTGTTTTCGTGGGATTGAGAAAGGAGTCACGAAAATATATCGCAGAAATGAGACAGCTCAGTGAGGACCAGACCAGAATAATGAACGTGATATTCCTGAAAAAGATCATACGTTTTTTCGTAGAAAGCAAAACCAGCAGGGATACTGAACAGCTTCTTGACAATATGGAAAATTTTACTGAAAGGATAGAGGAGGGGGCGTCGAATATCGCCAGTGATGCCACCAAGGAAATAGCGGAGCTTCATAATTATCTTGATAGGATAACCAGAAAGCAGAAAAATCTGGTTTCGCTTCAGGCGCTGACGTCCATAATGACCAATACAGTCCTTGCCTATGGCATAATTGTAGCTGCAATGCAGTATACCATACTTACTCTTTACATCATAGTTCCTTCCTTTGCTCCGATAAAGCAGATAGATGATATTATGATAGGAGCTACTTTGATTTTCGGTGCAGTTATAATTCTATTCTATGTAGACATAGTACGACTGGCCAGAAGGGTTAAAAACCTGAAATATTCAGATCATGAACTTGTGAAAACTGCAGACAACGAGCCCGGAATAAATTCATTAAATCCTGCCAGGTAATTTCTGAAATGTCAGTGCAGAATGGTGACAGATAAAGGTATAAAACTTTGTCTTCGTTACATAAATTGATGAAAGGTTCATATTTAAAATTCAAAATGGTTTTTAAATACTCCAGCATTAGTAGGATATGCGAATCCGGGCTATCATAATCTGTTCCGTGATGATTATTTCGGTCATGTCCGGATCTCTTGCTTTTTCTGCTTTTTCAGGAACCGCAACCACAAATGTTTCAGCTACAGCAAATTTTTTTGGAATCAACGACGGCGTTTCAGTGTGTGCTTTCTGGGCCGATAATACTGAACTCTACGTTAACAGTCACGTTTTCAAGAGTGATTCGAACTGTCTGTTCAATGAACTGTGGCCGCCAGTTGAGGTTATTAAGAATCATACATCTTATTCCGGTTCCATAGCTGACAACCTGAACATATCAAATTTCTCACCTGGAAATGCAATATTGTTCTGTATACAGATTTACAATCCCAATGACCAGATTTTATCCGTATCGAATATATCCTTTGGGCACTTCTCGGGGAATGGATTGAGCTTCTACAACGCAACTAGCTGCAATAATCAGGAAGCGTGGTTTGCAGTTGTTAACAACACCGTAAGCCAGTGCCAGAATCCCGGAGGTTATTATGGCATAATATGGGAAAATGGAAACCAGGTATCTCCTGGCTTTACACTTACAATCGGCTTCTTCATTTTTCTATCACAGACCTCTGGAAACAATTACCAGGAGTCCTCGTTCACCTTACCACTGATCATAACAATGACAGAGCAGTAACTACAGAAACCTGATGCCTCGATTATGTACACCATAAAGAAATTCTCCATAATCTATGAGGACTGGCCAGCCAAATATCAAAATTTGCGCCCTTATTCTTTCTATATTTTTTGATATATACTCTGCACTGCAAAATATTTTAAAGGATATTCACTTGGTTCAATATCTTCATGAAGTCTATAATTAGTAAGAAAAGTAAATCTACGGTTTTAGCAGTAGTGGGCATCATTATTCTTGCCGTAGCTCTCGTTGTTCTTGTTCAGCCTCGTCCGAGGGATGTTCGTGAAGCATATGGTTCTTATTCACTAAATACACGTATGACTCTTGTTGATCAGTTGCGAAATAGCACCCTTTATGGCAACAATACTAACCTCACAGATCCATCTGTAATATATAAAAGCATTAGCAAAAATATATTTATTGATGTGAACGTAAATTATTTCAACCTATCTTTGCCCTATTTTAACACTACAGTTCAATTGAAAGTTTCTCCAGCAGTGTTTTCTGATCCTTTGTGAGTTCCACAGTACTGTGGGAGCCATTGGCGTAGACAACCTCCTTGATGCCCCTTATGGTTTCCAGAGTCCGGTTGTATGTCAGGCCGCACCTGTATGCAATCATTGCCATGATTGCATACCCGAGAATGGAGAGGAACACCTTCGCCCGTGTACCATCCTCTGTACGTGCATACAGAGGTTCCATGGCGGATTTTGAATGCATGAATGCCTTCTCAACCACATCCTTCCTTCTGTATATCTGCAGGATATCCGCCTCACTGATCTTGGTGTTTGTGAGTAGTATGAAGAATCCCATGCGTGATGTGTGTGACTGTATTGCTCTGTGCTTCAGTGAATATGTGAATGTTGATCCGGTGAATTTAAGCGATATGTACCTTCCCATGCCCCTGACAGATTCCGTGACGGACCGAATCATGTCGTTCCTGCTGCTGAACTTCACAGCCATCATGCCCCTGAGCCTTTTCTCCGCCTCCGAGAGTTTGGAGTAGAAGGATTCTATCCTTTCTGCCTTCCTCTTTGCACTGTAGTACACAATGTAACGCATCTTATTGATCATGAATGATTTGTGGAATATTGTATCCTCACCATACTGCATGTAGTTCCTGGAGCTCTCTATGCCCGAGGACTTCTTCAAGAGATCCGTATATACGGAGAGCGTACCGGGGACTGAAGCGATTATGCCGTGATCCTGGAGTTCCTTCACGTTGGATTCGGAATAGAAACCCCTGTCCATGACAATCATCACTGAACGGATGCCGAAATCCTTCAGTTCCATCACAAGATTGCTGATGGCTGAAACCGACACTATGTTGCCGGGCATGATCCTGTGGTGCACCGGTATTCCGGAATCCCTTGTCACTGCCAGAACAAAGTTGATCTCCCTGTTCTCCCCGTTGGAATGATAGTAATGGCCGTACTCTGCAAGATCATTATCCTTTCCGTAGTATCGTATTGCACTGAGATCATATACTATGCCTGAGGATCCGAACTCCTTCACTATGCGTTTCGATATGGCCTTCTGAAGGACTGCTGCAATATGGGGACTTTCAGAACCGATGAAATCCACCAGATCACGGTTCTCCTTCACTGTGCCATCCCTTATGCCCGTATGCATTTCAATGGAACCGGTGGAACCGAACATGTCCATTGCAGCCAGTACAACGATTCTCCTGGCTGCCTCCCTCATGCTGGTGAAACCGCTTATGGCAGGTATGAAATCATCCATTATTCCGAAATCCTCCGCATATCGGTACATTATGTATGGCGCAGATTCCAGAAGCCTCCTAACCATGATCCGCTTCCTCGGTTCCTGTATCACGGTTTTTCCATCCACGGTAATCTCCTTTCCAAGATACACAGAATCCTGTTTCACTTCCTTAGTTCCCTTTATCCTGTGGTTTGTCACACGGTAAACGTAGATGTTTTTTCCCTTTGGAAGCCTCCGGGTGAATGTCATGTAGTGATAATAACACTACAATCTATAAGAATCTTTTCCTTCACAGACACCTTAAAACAGCTTATTTGAGATAGAATGTAGTGTTAATCAGGGGAAAAGATAGGTTTCAATTCTCGTGGATCAAGTGAACAGATCTATTACAGTTACACTGTGTACATAGTATCATCAAGCCCATCATGGGAGAAACTATCATATAGTATATATAAGGTTTTTAACGCAACATCTGGCTTTTCGGATTCTTTTATGATGAAAATAAATCTGACCTCCAATGTTTCCTTGGGATCTGAGATCAATGATCAGCTTGGGTTTACCTCAGGTTCGTCCTATTCTATAAACATAATTTCCCAGGCAAAAAGCGATCTTGGACTTGCGGATTCAAATCTCACCATTGCCATAGGCGGAACCACCGATTCTGTTACAGGACCCGGAGATGCCCCAGTGACAGGTTCGTATTTCAAGAATGCTGTGATTCCGGGAAAGATTATTATCCCGCTGAATCGTGATATTTCTTATGCGCTGATTTTCGTGGCTGCAATACTTCTTGGCTCTTTCGTATATTTGGTTATGCCATCACGGCCTGATCCTGTTCAGAAATTCAAAAATGATAACCGAGAGAACCTCATTGAATTGAGTGTTGGCCCACCGGAAGGGGCCATACCTGTAAAGAGTGCGGATGACCTGTTCAGAATGGCAACTTTTGTGGAAAGACCTGTGTTCATCTTCAATGATATAGTATTTATTGAGATTGATGGAAAGACATATTATTCGGAGATCAAAAAATGAAGCCAAGATGGTACATACCGGTATTGTACATTGTTTTCTGGCAGTCCAGCTACCTTTTCAAATTCAGCCCATGGATCGTGATGCTTTCAACTCTGCCGGTTCTCTTCCTCTATTACAGAAAATTCCGTGGAGACAGAAAATGGCAGTATGCTCCAGTTCTCTTTGCCATTCTAGCATTTCTTCTCATAATGCCCGCATTTCTTTCACACACCCTGAATATTGTTTTCTATAGTTCCGCCTTCATAAACTCAATGGAGTATTCCCTTGCACTTTCCGTTGTCCTTGTTCCCGTCATCTTCTCAACATTTGTGGATATGGGCGGCAGGAAAATATTCTACGGAATGATAGCTTCTGGAGCTGCATATTTTCTTGTGCTTACACCAGTAGTTGTCCCGTACACGCTGATTCAGATAGTTAAAATTCTTCTATATCAGCTGAGTTTTGACCTTGCATTTTCAATATATGTTTCCTATCTTTACATTTCAGTGAACAAAAAACTTGTTACTCCTGTCCTGTTCTTCTTTCTTTATTCAACATTTTCATTTCTTGGCCTCACAGAAAAGGTTTCTCCTCTATTCAATATTGTTTGGGAGATTATATCGGTATCTATACTATTCTGGCTGACCTATTTTGTTTTTGGCGAAAACATCTGGGTTAGAAAACTTCTCAAATCGAAAAAAAAGCTTCGCATAAGAAGAAAGGCCAGATTGTCTGATATTGTTTTTGCATCATTCGTGATTATCATAGCGACAGGGGCAGTAGGTGGGTACGTTACCCACACTGTGGCAGCTGATCCAACGCCAAGCATGTATCCTGTCATTGTACCTGGTTCGCTCTTAATTATTAAACCAGCCTCTGCGCAGACGATCAAAACGGGCGAAATAATTGAATTTCATGCTCCGTGGGATAATGGCACACTTTACGCGCACGAGGTGGTCCAGATTAAAAATGTGGACGGAAAAATCTATTTCAGAACCCGTGGAATAAATAATCCCGTGGACGATCCCGGACTCGTTCCCTCATCGGATCTTGTGGGCATTGTGATCTATCATGTTCCTTACCTTGGTTATCCCTTAATTTATGGCAGGGTAACAGCTGCTGCCGTAATGATAATCATTGTGGCCTCAATAGTCAAGGAGGGCATGTCTGGACCTAAAGGAAGAAAGTTCTAGGTGTGACTAAATGTATCTTTCATACATATTAATTATCCATATTTATGGTACTGATATATAATTCTGGCCCTTTAAGTATTTTCGTGATAATCATCCTTCGGTGAAAACCAAATGAACAAAAAATTGTTAGTGTTGGCTTTGGTGCCGGTGCTGGTTGTGATGAGCGGGGCTCTCGCTTTCTCAGCCTTCTCTGGTTCCATAACCACAAATGTGAGCGCGACAGCGGGTTATATGAGTTACAACCAGAATATGGTTCTGACTGGTTACTATTCGGACAACACGCTTCTGACATTGGCCTACGGAAACTATCCGGCAAACGGTTCGCTTACTGCTTCCATGTCAACGATGACACTGCCAGTAAACTATACAGGTCATGTAAACTCCAACCTTCCGATCGATCTGGGATGGGCAGGGTTGCACACTCAAGCAAATAATAGCGTAAAGTCTCAAACAGTTGAGGTTGAAGGTATGGCACCGGGAAGCTGGGCTCAGTTTGAGTTCACAATAACGAACAACGGATCTGTAGGGTTCATTATAACGACTGGCACGCCAGTGGGCTCTCAGTCATCAACGGTCACATCAGGAATGACTAATTTCACAACAGCATCTAGTGCTTCTGCATTTACAACAGATATGTCATCAGACAGCGGCTACGTGATCTACGTTTCTTCAGTACCAGCAACTTCAATGGATTCGGGCAGCTCAGTTAGCTACTATGTCTATGTAGGACTTGGTGGAGGGAGCAACAACTACTGGGCAGAGTCCAGTTTCAACTATGCTGTGCCTTTCACGATAACCTCGGATCCATAAGGGAGTGGATAGCAATGAACAAGAAAGTGATAGCATTATTAATCGTGCCCGTTCTTCTAACGATGAGCGGTGCACTTGCTTTTTCTGCCTTCACAGGATCAGTTAGCACAAATGTTTCTGCAACGGCTGGGGATATATCATTATCTCAAACTGGGGAATTCTTTTCAGGCTATGTGAGTAACACTAACGTAACGGTCTCAGGAGGGCTTGGTAGCAATACAGGCAGTGTAGTAATAACTGCGGCAGATCTGTCAACTGAAACAACGAATGCACCTACGTTGGCAACTGTGCCATATTCGGGATATTCACTAGACGTAATATACTATGTAAATGTGACAAATCTGGCGCCTGGAAACTGGGTCTCCGTTCACCTGACAATAACCAATGGAGGCACGGTTGGATTTATTGCTGAAACACCTCATATCATCTCATCCGATGTTGCATTTACGCCTTCAAGCGCTCCTCCAGATTTGAATCTCACGAACCTCAGTGGTGCCACTGGTCTCTTTTCAGGTACACTGTTCGCATCCGGTTCACCACTCAGCGGATTGTCCGCTGGAACACTGTTTGCGACAAATTATGGTGCTACGACTGGCGGTGCAGGACTTAGTGGATATGCCTTTGCCTATATAACATCTGGATTTGGAGAATCACTAACCCACAGCAGTGAAGCAGATTATACTGTTTACATTGGACTTTCCCATGGTGCGGGTAACGGATATCAAGAATCTTCTGTCAGCATACCCATAATGATAAGCGTGATGTCAGACCCGTAAAAATTTATTTATCTTTTTTTCATTTAGTGCTTCTATAGTATCCTTGATCTACTTTCTTCAATATTTATTTCAGGACTCTGCCCAAAGTTATCGATCGTCATTATTCTCTTTTAGACCTTTTCTTTTAACTGGCAGTTTTTTAAGATTCTATTGATTCTGTGAAGTTCCCACAAATTCAGTCAGTTTTCACAGAAGACTCTTCATATTTCCATCTATTTTCCGCATCTTCTCCTGGTTCTTCCCTTATTTTACAGCGCTTACGCCATCACCCCCCTTCTCTTCAGGTGAACAACAGTTAAAAGGTTGTATGCCATGTTCACGAATGTCATCTTCACCCTGGCTCTTCTCACCATGGTGACAAGGGTATGGTCACCATTCTGTACTCTCTTGATCACTGAATACGGTGTTCTCCCGACGTCCGTTTCCTTGAAATCCTGAGATTCCTGCGTATCTGTTTCATGGTCAGGGGAGTGTTTCTGGATGCACGATTCGTGGTGCCGTTTATTTCACGACAGGGAACACCCTGGTATCCACGATCCAGGTAACATGGCGTCTCCGAAACGGAGAGTTCCGCTCGGGAATCATGCACTGAGGCAGTGATGATGACAAATTCCCGTACCAGTGGCATATCCACACCATGGGATGAATGCTGCTTGTATCCGAAGAAGTTATTTCCATTTCTCTGTGTGAATGTGCCATCCCATCTTTACAAGTCTTCTGAATGTAAACTGGGCCTTTATTTCAAGGATCACAGGAACCTGTTGAGCACATTTTCTATTCGTCGTGCCTGACCGGATCAGCAAGACTTGACAATGGCCCGGCCATTATCCGCTGGTTGACCTGATCTATGACATCGGCCGGTGTAATTTCCTTGGCCGCTGCTGCCGGTGCACTATTCTATTGCCCTTTCTTAGTTCGTTCGCTATTCTATTCTGTCTTGTTTTCTCATCTGCTATTTGATTCACGCCTTGCCTTATGGGCGGTAATAACCCACTCTAATGCCTGATTGGTTTCCTGCTCCTGAATGAGCCGTTCCCGCTGCCGTCACCGCCATTCTTGCAGCATGGCGTCGGCCTCGACTATGGACTGAAATCCCCATTCAATCGCTTCGTTCAGAAATGTAACCCAGTTTACGCCGTACTTCTCGGCACTCACGCGGTACCTTAATTCAAGTTCACGAATGGCCTTGGCCGATTCCATGCTGAGTTTCAGGTCACTCAGCAGCATATCGCTCAGGTATTCGCTCCCTTTCTGCACGTAACGGCTAACTGTACGGACCTCGGTGATCTCTTTAGCCGGTTTCCTGCTGACCCTGGTCGATTTGTCTGATTGTGATTCGCTGCCATGGTTCCCGGATGGTTCTGAAGTGACTCCCGCTTTCGAATTTGGCGGTTTCTGCATTAACTCGCTTTCCCGTATCTGCCGTAATATTGTGGCCACAGTGGCTCGACGCATCCTCAGAGATGCCGCTATGGTGCGCTGGCTCTGGCCGGCCTTAAGCATGGTTTCTATTGCTTCCCGTATGTGCGGGTCATTTTTATTCCTCTTCTTTGCCATAGATGTCATGAAAAAAGTTCTTTTGGCCACGCTTTCATGACGATGTTAGCGTGAGAGCCGGAGAGGCAGCAGAGTTTAGACTTGACCTGCGAGGTCGCAACTTAGATTTGCTGCCCTTCGCCTCGACATAATACCCTGAAACAAGGGTGAATAGAAGGCTGTCGAGATTACTCCGACTCATGCTCCCACACAAACCACTGGAGGTGGTCTGGATATACATAGGACTTGATATACATAAACGTACCGTATTTGTTACGGAAATGGATAATGAGGGGAATGTGAATGAACAGTATGATATGGGCAACAGTGCATCATCATGGGATGGGTTCAGGGCAAGATATGCTGTTGCGGATACTGAGATTGCCCTGGAGGTATCCACAACTGGGAAGTATGTTGCCCGGAAGCTCAGGGACATGGGATTCCACACACATATGGCAGATCCGTCCACACTGGCACTCATATTCAGGACTGCGAAGAAGAACGACAGGGAGGATTCCTACAAATTAGCAAAGCTCCTGAGGTTAGGGGAACTCCCTGAGGTGCATCTCCCCTCCAGGTACTCTGATGATCTGAGATCACTCGTCAGGTACAGAAGGTCACTTGGAGAGGCCATAACCATGATCAAGAACAGGGTTCATGCCATCCTGGCATCTGCAGGCATAAGCATTGATGCAACTGACATATTCGGAAAGAAGGGGATGAAATGCATTCTGGGATCAGTGGATAGCATTTCCACTGCCCAGAGATTCGTCCTCGCTGATCTGCTGGATCAGATAGCATACCTGATGGGGAAAGAGACCATGGTGGAGGATGAGATATCCAGATCTGTCATGAATGACAGGAACGTGAATCTCCTCATGACAATTCCCGGTATGGGCATATATTCATCAGCTGCAATCATGTCAGAGATAGATGACATATCCAGATTCGATTCAAAGGAGAAGCTTGCTTCATACGCAGGCCTTGTTCCAAGGCAGGACCAGTCCGGGAATCGTGACATAAAGGGTCACATATCAAAGCATGGACCCTCCATGCTCCGATTCATAATGGTGAATGCAGCACATATTGTCATCAAGTACAGCGAACGGATGAGGAAGAAGTATCTCAGCCTTGTACGGAGATTGGGGAAGAACCGTGCAATTGTTGCAATTGCAAGGATACTGCTTGAGACCATTTACACAATGCTGAAGAAGGGAGAGCATTTCGTTGACCAGATAGATACATTGACAGAGAGGAAGATAGCATCCATGAGATCAAGGGCAGTAAAGCCCTCCCAGACCATCACCCTGGAAGATCGCATGAATGTGCTCAGGAATGTTCAGAAGGAGAGGCTGAAGAGAAATGGCAATGAAGGAAAGATAAATAAGGCCAATGCCATGACATGAATGTCATAGAACTTTTTTCATAGAAGATCTAAATTTATTACTTCTATCAACCCTGTTTCCAATACTTAAGCATTGCTTCATGCAATTCTGTGAAATTGCTGTAAATTTTTGCACCTAAGTATGTTGACAGGTGTCATGCTCCCATGCACTCCGTGCTGAATTTTGGAAAATCACCGGAAGAAACCTTAATCTAATGGATGCTGATCATAATATGCTCTTGTAATGTGGGAGTAAGGGTCTCCTCTCCGGAGGAGACCCGACAGTTCAATTGTTATTATATGGTATACTGTATTGCAGTTTTGCCATCCGATTTGAATGGCAGCGGAATCCCATGTCGGATGTACCTGATCAAATCCGGGATTCCAATGAAAAGGGAAAGCATGTCCTGGATCATCATAAGAATGAGATATGAAATCAGTGCAGTGAATATCTGCACCATGATGCCATTAATCTTCTTCGATATGAGATGATCCAGCTTCAGGTATGATTTCATGGTCCTGAAAAATATCTCAATGGACCATCTCTGCCGGTATATGTTGTGTATATAGATGTCAGGCATGTCCATGATGTCTGTCAGGTAATCCCTCTGTTTTCCCCCAATCATGAGGGATACCAGCCTCATGACAATACCATTCCTGAATCTTATGATTCTTGAATGGGCATATTCCCTGATGATTTCATACCTGGCGTTCCTCTTGATTCTGGTAACAAACATTATGTTCCTGTTCTTCAGGTCCCTGAACCTTTCAAGATCATAATAGCCGAGATCGAATGTGAGTATGGATTCTCCCAGGAGATCCTGATCCATAGAGGAAAGTACTACATCGAATTCAGGGGAATCATTCATGTTTGCAGGAGTAACCACGGATTCAACGGGCAGGGTGAATGGAAATATTATGGAGGCACTGTGCATCTTGATCCCGTTCTCCGTTTTCTGCCGCCTGTATTTTCCAGATTCCCTGATTCGTGTTCTGATGAATGTTGAATCTATTCCCATAATGTTCAGGAATCTGCTGTATACGCTGTAGTTATGCGCCATTATGTACGGATACAGAAGGGAATAGAACATTTCAACGAATACCTGGTATGCTGTGATTTGCTTATTCCACTCCCCATTGCCATATCTGTTAAATCCTCATTCCTCATGGCGGATTTCACCAGCAGAACTGTGTGATCCAGAAGCTTGATCCTCTTTGAATTCAGATCGGTGAGTGTTTCCTGTGAAATATCGGAGCAGACATTCTTCAGCAACTTTCTGACAGGATCGGTCATAAATTAACAATTACATCATTGGATAAATATGACATCTGTCGGACAAATGATTAAATATTGGAAACAGGATTGTTCTATATGTCTGCATCCATGTATATAAATGAAATTCGACCAGGCACTTGCAATAAATGGCTCCGGCCAATGGTACCGTTGTATTCTGCAAATCCGCTTTTTTCTTGGCTTTTCTGACATGCGCCAGCCGGGACCATTTGAGGAGCCAGCATGAGCCAGTAATAGCGCCACTATCAGATTGTGGCGCGCCATGGTAAAATAGGCATTCACCGGATGATTGCAGTGTACAATGGAAACCATTGGTGTGGAGTGAGTTGAGCCAGTGGTGGATTCAAGTTACAGAAATCCTCTATTTCTATGGCTTTTCCGACAGGATGCATTTATGGCTACTGCTGAACCATGGTTCCGACAAGAGTTGTATTAGAACTTTCAGAATGTGTTTGAGAACCTCTGTTTTCAGGGATTCCTAAGGGAGCAAGCTTGGAACAAATTTGGAAGCCATATCAAACTGACGGCTAAGCCAGTGGTTCTGGATTGCTGGACATCGTAAATTACTTACCCATCAGATAGTTGCATGTGTACGATGGAGACCAGTGGTTCCGGGAGCCATTTCTGGAACCAGTGACGATGACCGTACATGTATCTATACTGGTGAGATGCATGACCCCAAAAACGTCCGGCTTAAGACTTGCAGTTTCTGGAAATTTTCGGTGAGACCTTTCTTAAAGGTGAGAAGATCGTCGGTGGCTAGAATCATGCCCAGCGCTTACTGAAGCCATGGACGGTGTGTGTATGGAAATTTACATCATATCCGAAGACTGAAGTATCAAAAGGGAAAAATCCCATTAACACACATACGATTACAGAAGTTGGGCCAAAATGGCTGTCATCCCATCTCCACAGTGAAGGCGTCTAACGAAATCTCAAAAATTGACATGAAATACGTCTGCATGCATGGAGAAAACAGAACATCCAGTCTATTTGAAATGATAGACTGAGTCTAATAAGAAATAGAAACCCTTATCCGCTGATTTTCCGTGCATAGTGAAATCCGATGATCGGTGGAATCAGGGAAGCAATCGGAAAATATCCCGGATATAACTGCACCTCTGATGATGTGAAGAAGGCAATGGATCTTACGCCCCCTGGATCAAGGAATAAAGATGCTTTCCAGTGTCTGGATGAGACGCGACAACGGCACTAAGTTTGTGATCAGATCTGTGCAGCTGTTCCTATGATCATTTAACATCGCAAATGAGAGGATACATCCTGCCACTCCAATGGAATGCACACATAGTATCATTCAGTTCCATACTGGAGAAGAAAGCGATAAGGAGGTTTGAGTTTTCTTCCTTCAAGGATCCAGGCAGCACAGTATCCAGGTTTATCTTATTCTACAGCAATGAAAGGCTGCACTCTGTGGCCAATTGCAGATTCCCTAGGGAAGTATATGAAAAATGGAAAGGAAACATAATAGAGGGATGGGCATTAGTCATAAGCCTGTCCACTCTCATAGAGGAACAAACCACTGACAATCATCCACATTTGGAATTTCAAGAAAAACGCAAATTATAATTTGCCTAATACAATCAAAGTAACATGGCATGGTATAAGATAGCCAAGGAAGGGGCCATGAAGGATGGGGACCTTTTCAAGGCAAACATAGAAGGAAGAGAGGTACTGCTTATAAGAGATGGAGCAAACTATTACGCAACATCGTGTTACTGCACGCACGAAGATTATGATCTCTCGGAAGGCTTCATGGATGATCATACTCTCATTTGCCCCAACCACTTTGCTGTTTTCAATCCAAAGGACGGCTCCGTGATCAGCCCGCCGGAGGGGTCAGGAGATATCGGCCCACTTCATTCCTACAAGACCAGGGTGGAAAACGGCCAGATAATGGTGGAGCTCTGACTGAAGCTGTTGTAACTGGTCGCGTATCTGAGGGCTGGAAGGCAGGATCCCCTGATCTTCACTCCCTCAATTCTGGAAAATTCTGAAAGCAAATTTCTTCATATGTGCAAATGTTAAAATTTTATGTTCAATAACTTACAAGCCTCAAATGTCCATAACTTCTGAAAATATAGCTGCAGAACCTCTAAAAAGACTGCATTTTCTCTGTGAAAACCTTCTTGCAGAAGGTGATCTCAATAAGATCAAGGAAGAAACTGCTAATGCCGTCCAGCTTGCTGACGAGGTTCCGGAACCGTTGAAGTCAGTCATTCTTGACCATTTGCACAGGATTCTTGGGTCCAGGGGGATCGACCGGGCTCATTATTACGTAAGATCCGTCATAAGAGACATTGGCAGTTCCGCAAGTGCCAGTTCACTGGAGTTCAACATAAATCTGTGGAAGGCCTACGACGAGATCAGAACAGACAGCCTCTGGATTCTTGGGAAGCGTGACCGGGAGGCAGGACACAAGGGATGGTACTGGGGAAATTTTGTCCCGCAGATTCCACACCAGCTGATGATGAGGTATACCAGGACATCTGACTGGATCCTTGATCCATTCTGCGGATCAGGAACTACGCTGATTGAGGCCATCAGAATGGAAAGGAATTCTGTTGGAATAGAGATAAACCCTGAGGTATATTCAAGGACCAGAGAGGCTGTGCAGTCACTGCCTCACGACGGAACAAGGGCGGAGATAATTCTGGGAGATTCCTACACTGTCGATCTGGTGCCAGTAATGGAAAGGAACGGAGTATCCAGCTTCGACATGGTGCTGCTGCATCCCCCTTACTGGGATATAATAAGGTTTTCAGATGATCAGGGCGATCTCAGTACCTCCCCGGACATGGAGAGCTTCATATCCCGGTTCACGCAGATAGCAAAAAAGTCCATTGCCGTGCTGAAGAGTGGAGGCTATATGGGCCTGGTCATTGGCGATGCGTACCGCGACGGAGAGATAGTACCGCTTGGATTCAGGTGCATGGATGCCGTAGCCTCCCTGAATATGAAGATCAGGGGAATAATTGTGAAGGACATCCAGAACACCCGAGGCAAGAGAAGCAGCGAAAACCTCTGGAGATACAGGGCGCTCAAGTCAGGATTCTATGTCTTCAAGCATGAGTATGTGTTTGTGTTCCAGAAACCGTGATCATTCTTTCCACGGATTCTTCCCGAGATAGCTCAGGAATCCATCAATGAACTCATTCACATCACAGACAATGCCGTAATCCGAATATTTGAATATCTCTGCGGCTGGATCACTGTTCACGGCGAGAACTTTCCCGGCGTACCTTATGCCCACCACATGATTCGCCTGGCCCGATATGCCAAGGGCAATATAGAAGGCGGGCGAGATGGACATTCCTGTGAGCCCAACCTGCTGCTGCCTGGGAAGAAAATTCATGTCAACCATAGGCCTTGTGGCACCCACCGATGCATTCAGCGCATCTGCAAGTTTCAGCACATCCCTGACCGAATCTCGCTTCTTTATGCCCCTCCCTATGGCTATCACGGCATCACTTGAATTGAGGGGCCTGTATTCTGAAGGTACGGGTATGGTCTCAATGAGTTCCTGTCCTGATCCATGGCCTGGTGGAAACTGTTGGATTCTTGGTTCTTCAGAAGATCTGACGCTCCTGAACATTCCCGGTCTGACGGTGGCCATTGCGGGAGTTTTCCTTGAGTATATGCTTGCGATTATGCTGCCTCCGAAGGCGGGCTTGTACTGGATGAGCCTTCCATCTTCCACCTGCAGATCAACGCAGTCAGCGGTGAGGCCCAGGCCAAGTTTTGCCGCTACCACAGAAGCTACATCCCTTCCGTCGGAATTGGATGGAAACACAATGTATGCAGGTTCATACTGCCTTATGAAATCAATTATTGAGCCAGCCAGGGATATGTAGTCCCGTGAATCCACATAGTAGAGGTCATGGCAGGGAATCCCTCTCAATTTATCTGCAGGAATGTTTCCAATCACGGCCACATTCATGGGATGCTGCAGGGCCATCTGGGAGATTCTTGACGCAATCTCCATTGCCGTCTGCGCATCGCCAACCGCAACCCCCAGCACAAGAGGATTCCCGTTCACATATGGCGGCATATGGAATTCTGTGCTACCCCCCGAAGACTTGGATCTTGCTGATTTCATCAGTTCAATGATCCTGCCATATACTTTATCGTCAAAGTCAAGCATTGAAACCTTTCTGGAACTCTCCATTGATCTTGTGCCGGTCACCACAGTGGGGCTGTATTCCCTGCCGTCTATGTCAAGGCCGAGCCATGCCGAATCAACTATGACTACGCGATCCCCCATGTCAGGAACATCAGGCTTCACCGCCCTTGCCCTGTTTATCTTTTCACTCACGGAAAGCACTGCAGGAATTTTGACGTGGTACCTCTCAATCCCATTTTCACGGTCCTGATCAACAACAATGGTATTCTCCGCCGTATCAATATCAATTTTTGAAACCGATGACCTGAAGCTGTATCCAAGCATTGTCGCGACCTCAGGCGGTACCTGCGACGTTTCACCATCAAGTGAATATCTGCCTGCGAGGATTATGTCTGGTTTTATCCTTTCTGCAAATTCAGCAAGTATCCTTGATGTTGCCAGCGTATCTGAACCTCCGAACTTCCTGTCTGTTATGAGATAAGCTTCATCTGCTCCCATCCTCAGGGATTCGTTCAGTATGTCGGCAGCCTGTGGAGGCCCCATGCTTGCAACCACGGTGTGAAAGCCAAATTTCTCCTTCATCCTGATGGCTTCCTCAACAGCCTTCCTGTCAAATGAATTCATTGAGAGTGGAACGTTTTCCCTGACAATCCTGTTTGTAGCTGGATCGAACCTGATGCTGTTCACATCCGGGACCTGCTTTGCAAAAACCAGAACCTTCATGGCGCAAAATTCGCTTACACTATAAATATGATTTGTGTTCCGGTCCTGTAATCCTTTCCTCTTATGTTATCATGGTAACTGCTTCACGGAGATGCCCCCATAATCATATCCGGGGTCTCATTCAGGATCCAGCTATTAATTTCTGATGATTTTTGGCCTTTAATTTTCCATGGGCTCGCAAGCATATTTCCTGGATGCTCCCTGCATATGCTGATCTTTGATGGCTTCTCATTTTCCATCATCTGCAAGCCAGTATCAGTGGTGTCCATGATGAAGTAATTTGAGAAAGGAGCTTACTTCAGGACTGCCCTGCAGGGGGCGCCATCCGTGTCTATCCTTATAGGCAGGCACATGAGTTCGTATCTGCCTGGCTTCACGTCCTTCAGCATCAGTCCCTCTATTATGGCAATTCCTTTCTCCAGCAGTATCTTGTGAACTTTCATTCCCTTTGTTCCAAACTGCTCAATGGACAGGTAATCAATACCTACCGTTTCCACTCCAAGATCAACAAGCCTTTTTCCTGCACTCTCTGAAATGTAGCAGAAATCCTCATGGAAACTGTCATAAAGGCCCGAATTCTTTGTCTTGAACAGCACTCTCTTCTCCACGGTGCCTGGAATATCCTGAGCATTGATGGCATTACCGTTAACTTCCACGACGGTTGCAGGACCGTTGAGGTGTTCCAGGGGTATGGATGACATGGTTCCTCCATTGGGCAGAGCGTGGAACGGCGCATCTATATGTGTGCCGGAATGGGTTTCCATTATGACCCTGGTGATGTGCACTCCATTCTTCTCATGGGTCATGTAGTCGTAATGCTCGTACCTTGCATCTCCGGGATACGTGATCAGGTTCCAATCCAGTGGCAATGATATATCGATCATGAATCACTATTGGCGCTTTTTATAAGACCTTACCGCCCTCTTTGTCTGGTGACCGCAAACAGGGCATATCTCCACGTGCTGCCGGAACGTCTTTCCACATCCCGTGCAGCGGTACTGCCACTTTATATCCCTGTCAATGGGCTTCAGATCGGCTCCCATGAACTCTATTCCAAGCCTGCTGGCCACATTCTGCATGGCATAGTCATCTGTAACAAGGATGCCATTAAGTTCAAGGCAGAGGGCAATCAAGTCCAGGTCAGTGCTGCTGAGTTCGTGCAGATCACCGGTTGCTTTAGCGGCTTCTTTTGCGGCATACAGACTTTCCTTTCCGGGGGCCAGTATGTCCATCATGTCGCTGCTGAAATCAGTGTATCTGGCAATCTTTCCCAGCCTTATTTCATCCAGCACAGATGGAGTTGTGACTATGTTTCCATTCATAAGGCTCACCCTGCGTGAAAGAATGGCAGATGTGTCAAGAATCAGTTTCTTTTCATGGATTTTGTCGTCATTCATTGCGGCCTTCTGATCCCTTATCCCTGTGGGGAATATGAACAGCACGGAATGTCCCCAAAGGTACAGGAATCAGTGTTTCCTCCTTATGAGGGACACACCACTTACCAGAAGAACTATTCCGAAGAACAGAAGCACAAGGTAAAGAACCTCAGTCTGGAAAAATGATTTCGGTGGCTGGTAGCTGATGACAACACTCTGGTTGCTTCCTGATACGTTCACGTATCCTGAAGATGGACCGTTTGGAGTTGTGCTGCCACGCACATCATACCTGTAGGTGCCGTTTGGCACCTCGAAAGTTACCGTCTGGCCGGTGGTCATGTTTGTAAGCCCGTGGAAGGAAATTCCCCATAATGTCCCGGAAGAGAGGCCAGTTTCCCTGAATGTCACAAAATAACCATAGCTGTAGTTCACGTATACAGTCTGATTCTGGCCGTTGGTGTTCAGTGACACCACAGATATATTAGGGGCATCGTAGCCGGATGGGAACATGTAGAATGTGTACTGCCCTCCATACAGGTAGAAGGTTATATTGTCCGTTGTTCCAGATAGTGTCTGGTTTGAAGTGCTGTTCTGGGCCATCACACTCCATTCCTGGTTGGCAGGGAGGCCACTCTCTATAAAGGAAACATTGAACTGCCCATGCCGGAATTTCATGGAGATGTCAAGGGTCTTGCCATTAACGGTGAAGTTACCGGACTGGCCGTAATAATTCGGATCAGCGGGCATTCCGGTATAATTATATGACCCGTTTGGAAAATACAGTGCTGCACTATAACCTGAATACTGGCGACTGTAATTCCACGCATTAAGTTCCCATGTATCATTTGCTGGAAGCCCCGACTGTGTGAAATTCACCACATATCCATATTTGAAGATAATGTGAACTGTTACGTTTCTGCCAGTGATATTTATTGACGACTGCGGGGGAACCCCCACCATGCTTCCAACATGAGGTATCTCGTACTGGAATGTCCCGTTGGGGAGGCTCAAATTGACGTACCTGCTGTCAGCGCCTGAAAGAAACGATCTGCCCACAATGCTTACAGACCAGCCTGTACCTGCTTTGAGACCTGTCTCAACAAAGGATACGTTATATCTTTTGATGTTGCTGTCCTGTATGAAGTTGTATGCATTTATTGAACCCCAGCCAGTGACAAGATTGTAGCCCGGTGTTACATTGTACAGGCTGTTTCTGCCGTATGACACATTGTAGAACGGCGATCGGGTCAGCCGGGACTCCTTCAGGAATGCTGGATCGTACTGACCGGTTCCAAGTTTGTATATCAGGGGATCAACGAATCCCAATGGAGCCTCTGCACTGGCGTTGAGGTATGCATCCATTGTTGCGATAATTCCGGCTTCAACGGGCGATGAAACGCTTGTTCCTGAGACCACGAACAGACCGCTTGCCGTGGTGTTGGAATAATAAATAAGCGTATTGTTGGCAAGGGCTGCAATGTCAGGCACTCCTCTCCCAGCTCCCTTCAGCACAGTATTGGCGGACGAATTGGTCTGCCAGGATGGCTCATGGTATACGGTACTTATTCCTCCGGTTGAGCCAACGGTATTGCCTGGAGAAGGCATATACCACGCGCCCTGTTCCTGGACTTTCAGCGTTGTGGTATTTACTGTAACGTTTGTGCCTCCCACTGCCGTTACTCCGAAGGTATTGTATCCTATGGATGAAGGGAACTGCACCATGTCCGGCGGGCCGGCATATTTGGGGCTGCTTGTATTATCTGCCGAATCTCCGCTGCTGGCCAGAACTGTTATGCCTCGAGCCTGAGCCTCCTGCAGATATGTGTTCCATGTGGAATCAGTCCCGTCTGACCCACCCCAGGAATTGGATATGACCGTGAGGTTCTGAAAATTCAGCGCAGTGGCAAAGGCCTGCGTCAGATCTGTTGTGCTTGCCTGAGGGCCGTATATGTTGTATATCTGGGCTCCAGGTGCAAGGCTTCCAGCCATCTCAAGATCAAGAGTGTTCTCGATTGTCGCTCCTGAGGTGTCCTTCTCTGCTGAAACACCTGGTGCAGGGGCGCCGTCTATTGGCACCCCAGTCACCGTTGGGAATGGCTCAGAATACGTTCCGTTGGGATACTTAGGATATGAATCCTGAAAGTATTTTGTTATATCAGATGGATTGAAGGGGGCTGTATAAGTTGTGATCCCTTTGCTGTTTGTATAGTTGCCTGACCATAAAAGGGTGGCTATGACCTCACCTCTGTCATAATGGCTGCCGAATAACTGGGTTTCGTTGTAAGCCACCTGCATGTAAGTACCGTAGAGCGCTTCGGCACCGTTGCTGAGATACCCAACCTTAGGATATCCCCCTGCGGTGTCTGTTCTGACAGTCTCAAGCTGTTTCAGCTCACCTTCCACATTCAGGCTGAAGGAAAGCTGCGGGGATGTGCCAAGGCCCACTATGTCATAAACCTGAGACGACAGCCACTTTGGAAGCTCTGGGCTGGACGAGGGCCCCGTAACCATGGAACCGTTCTCAGATGCGCCCACCAGGTTTGTATGGAATGCATTGCTTATGGCCTGGCTGCTTCCTGACATTGCGATGGTGTTCCTGCCCTGGAATGTTGTTATGTTCACCATGCCGGCAGACCTGAAGTAGGCAACTGCCCTGTCGTATTCAGCTGCAGATGGTGAGAAATTGGCGTAAAACTGATCCGCAGTCATGTAATGGCGATATTGAGGGCTGGAAGGATCAGAAAGATTGTGAAGGAAAGACTGCAGCCTGCTCTCATTGCTGTAGTTCAGGATCACCACTATCTGCTCCTTTCCCGTGTATGGCGAGGATCCATTCACAACCTTGCCCAGGAACGGGACATTTACGAGTGCCTGAAGTGAGTCGGAAACATGGGAAAAAGCAGGCAAAGGCGATGCAGAAACGGTATCATGCTGCTGGAAAGCAGAGTTGACCATGAGAAAAGCCATGGCAACAGCCAATACTGTTACCGCTATCCTGGTTGACCTGCTTCCATTCATGAGCATGGTTAGGAAACCTTGTAGAAAAACTTTTCAGGGATTTTTTCATGATTTCTTCTATTTCTTCAAGGTCTGTTCCTCTATGAGTATCCTCTTCAGTGTTCTTCCGCTTATGCTCTTTGGCATGGAATCTCTGAGGTAGAACTCTGCTGGAACCTTCTCCTTTGAAAGCCTGCTTTCGCACGCTTCCCTGAGTCTGTCTATTGAAACATCTTTTCCACTGGCAGGTACCACCACAGCAACTATTTTCTGGTCTCCCTGCCCCGTGTCCAGGCCGATAACCGCGGCCTCAGATACTCCTTCGACCTGAGAAAGGAATTTCTCAATTTCTCCCGGACTGACGATGACATCCCTTGATATGAGAAATTCCCTGTGATAATCCGTTACGTAAAGGTAACCGTCCTCGTCTATCCTTGCCATGTCTCCTGTCTTCAGCATATTGCCGGAAAAATTTCCTTCAGTGCCCTCTGCTGGAAAATATCCCCTGGTTATCTGATTGCCCCCAAGAAGGAGAAGGCCAACCTTGCCGTGTTCCAGGTCTTCCCCTGTGGCCTCATCCACTATTTTCTGTGTAACTCCCCTGAGAGGCCGACCCACACTTCCCTGCCTTATCTGGTTCCTGTCTGCGGGCTGCATGTGGGTGATGCCGGTCATCTCCGGCACATCGTAGTATTCAAGCACCGGGACCTTGAATTTCTCCTGGAACATTGATCTGATTCCATCGTTCATGAGATATGAGGGGCAGAGAGCTCCCTTGAGGCTCTTTGATCCCTGCAGCGGAACGTTCTCATCAGCCATTGAGTATATGTCGTTCGGCATTCCGCATACATAGTCGCAGTCAAAGAGGCTGCACAGCCTGGCCAATCTTTCATAATCATTCCTTTCGTACGCGCATATTACTGTTCCGCCCAGAACGGCAGGAAGCATTACTGATAACTGAAAGCCCGAAGGAGAGAAAACAGGTGTGGATGAAGCAATCCTGAATCTTCTCTTTGGTATCCTGAGATTCTCCCTCATGCCGGCTATGGAGTTCAGGAGGTTTGAACCGCTGTAAGTTATGCCCCTCAGATCGCCATCTATGGACGGAAAGACAAACATTACCGCCGGGTCTGCTTCCAGATCCACCTGCTCCTCCTCGCCTCTGGGCTCAAATATCATTTCACTGAACCATGCAGTGGTCACCCCTGTGGTGGCGAGCTTAACGGATTTGGCAATCTGCCCTGCCGTGACCGATACGGCTTTCTCAAACGGCAGGAATTCCTGCAGTCTTGTTAGTATAATTCCGGATATTCCGCTTTCCTGTTTCACCGTTATATCGGCGGTGTAGACTGCCACAAGCACCTTGATGCCTGTGAAATGTATGACATTCTCCATCTCCCATGTCGTCAGGAGGTGATCCATGGGAACTGCAACTGCGCCTATCTTCATTGCAGCAAAGAACGTCACCATGAACTGCGGAGACAGCGGCAGAGCAATCCCTATCCTGTCTCCTTTCTTCACTGAAAACTTCTTCCTGAGTGTTTCTGCCATGGAATCAGCCATTGAGAGCAGGCTGTGATATGTGACATGTTTTCCGTGGTAAATTATTATGGGAAAACTTGTGTTATGGGATTCAGCGTCGTGGAGGATGGAGTAAATTGAACGTATTCCGCCCAGCCAGCCTTCCTCACCAGTAACTGTGCTTTCCACCATTTCCATGCACCATCAGGTAATGGAATAACGCATGGTCTCCATAAAATCTTTTCCGGTGTGACCCACGTCGGAAATGGATGGCGAATACAAGGGATTATAAACAATTTCTATCTGATCCACGTGAGAAAAATGCCGGGAAAGGTTTGGCTAGACGGGAAAATTGTTGATTATGACAGCGCAAGGGTACCAATCCTGACGCATTCCCTGCAGTACGGTACCGGGATATTTGAGGGCATAAGGGCCTATGAGAATTCTGGAGTTGCTTCTATTTTCAGGCTCAGTGATCATGTAAAGAGGTTCCTAGACACGGCACGTGTTTACCACATGAATCTTGGCTTTTCTCCCAGTGATCTTGAGGAAGCCATCATTGAAGTTGTCAGGGCAAATGCCCTTAAGGCATGCTACATCCGTCCATTCGCGTACTATGCCAGCGATGATATATCGCTGTCAACTAAAGGGAAGAGGGTTAGCGTTGCCGTTGCTGCAGTTCCATTCGGGCAGTATTTCGGAGACAAATTGTCCCAGGGTGTGAAATGCCGCGTATCCTCATGGAGACGCATAAATTCTGACATCCTTCCTGTCCAGGCCAAGGCCAGCGGAAACTACCTCAATTCCATCATAGCCTCCATGGATGTGGAAGGCACGGATTTTGATGAGGCCATACTGCTCACCTCAAGGGGCTATGTTGCTGAAGGGCCGGGGGAGAACATATTCATTGTGAGGAACGGACGTCTTCTCACGCCAGGTGTGGAATCCGACATCCTGCTTGGCATCACAAGGAGTTCAGTCATTGAAATCGCCGGGAATCTGGGCATCAGGACTGAGGAGAGAGAGGTACACAGGGAAGAACTCTACACTGCGGACGAAGTATTCTTCTGCGGAACAGCCGCTGAGATCACGCCAGTTATAAATGTGGACGGCGTTCCTGTTGGCAACGGGAAAAAGGGCACCATAACCTCAAGGCTGCAGAAAACATACTTTGACGCTGTCACCGGCAGGCTTCCGGAATACAGAAGATGGCTTACTCCAGTCAGCTGACACCTGTTTCAGGCATCTTTGTGTCGCTTCTGCAGAGCAGGGCACATACTATGACGGTGGCTCCTGATCTTCCAGCCACCAGGGAGTGCTTGACCATAACTGGAAAAGAGTGAAAATCCCCCTTCTTCATGGTCTTCCTTCCACCATCAATCTCTGTTTCGATGGTGCCTTCCACAACATATACCCACTCAAACCTGTCCCTGTGATAATGCATTGGATAAACGGCGCCTGGCTTGAACTTCAGGAACTTGATCATGCCGCTGCCCATGGAGTTTACCACGCTCTGTAAAATTCCCAGCTTGCCGTCAGAGACTTCATCCCATTTGATATCCGCCAGAGAGATTCTCTCCATTTCGCTACACCATATACTTCAGGGTTAATATAGATTATCCGGGGAAACCAGCTTACCAGAATGTAATCATTGTAATTCAGTAGCTTTCATCCAGGGGGAGTGATTCGGCGACCCACCTCTGCATGCCGCCAAGGACATTTGCAACTTTGAAGCCGTTATCTGCAAGATATACAGATACCACCTCGCTCCTGTTTCCGTGGGCGCATATTACAGCGTATTTCCTGTCCTTCTGAAGATCGCCAAGTTTCTCCGGCACCTCATTCATGGGTATCTTCAGGCTGTTGCTTATTGTGCCCATATTCCACTCGAATGGCTCCCTTACATCAAGGATTACATATTCATCCAGTCTGGAACTCAGGTCTTCTGGAGTGATCTCCTCAACCGATGCCACAGAAAGTCCGGATGATTTCCAGCTCTCCAGCCCATCCTGCATGACATGAACAACCTTAAGGCCAACAGAAGTAAGCTCCTGCGCACCCCGGGAACCTGTCTCTGCATTTGGAGCAACCAGCACAATATCAGGTGACTGGCCGTTCAGCCAGTTCCTGATTGCCCTTGCCCATGAGTACGGGCTGAAGGGAACGCTCACGGATCCTGGAATATGGGATGCCATGTAATCGCTGCTGCCCCTAGCATCAATGATTAGTATCTTACCTTCCTGCACTTTTTCCTGAATTTCATTCAGTTGCATTTACTGTCAGATGACGATATTTATCAGGATAATAACTTTGCTGAACAGTTCTGACACCTGTAGTCGGTACCGTGGTTCATATCTGTGGAAATTTCAGATGTTTTGAATGTACGGTGAATTTAGTTCGCTCACTAAACTATCATGGCAGTGATCAATATTATATCCGTTAATTGTATGTGAAGACGACAAATGTTCCACAATGACAGAGAAATAAAGCAACTTGGCCCAAGGCTTGGCGTGAGTCTCTGGCTCCTGGCCGCCGTATTCTTTACTGTGCTGTCATTTGTCATACTTCACGTCAGCAATACCTGGAACCTGTTCACCATCTACGCCACCCTCTCGTGGTCCTTCGGTCTGCCCATCATAATGATGAGCTTCATAGGGGCACTGAGAAGCAGGAGCTTCAGGATGTCTGATTTCAAGGGAAGAATACCGAACCTGGTAATTTTCGAGATACCCACCATTGCCAATGAGGATGTTATCCCGGCCCTGTCAAGGGTTGTGGATTCAATCATAAAGTTTGCGCCAAGAAACCTTGACAACTGGCGCATCGACCTAGTCACAGAGGAGTGGTCTGAGGCACGGGATGCAATTGCTGAAAAGTACGGGTCACTGCCAAATTTCAACCTGATTGTTGTCCCCATGGAATATCAGACAGAGAGCAGATCGCTGAACAAGTCAAGGGCACTGCAGTATGCAACTGAATACCATATTGGAAGGGGCGAGAACAGCGATGCCATCTGGATATTCCATCTGGACGATGACGCATCGATAGGTGAAGACACCGTGGCTGCGATTGCTGAGCACATAAAGTTCAAGGGGCATGAGTATTACATCGCCCAGGGTGTACTTGCTTTCCCGCACCATCTCTCAAAATCCATAATACCGAAATTTGCTGATTCCATGAGGCCGACTGATGACCTCACAAGATTCTACTTTTTCACGGCACTTCTCAAGACCCCGCTTGTTGGCCTTCATGGAGAGAACCTCCTGGTCAGGTCTGACGTTGAGAGCAGCATAGGGTGGGACAGCGGAAACCGCCCCATTTCGGATGACAGTTGCTTCGGCCTGCGTTTCTCTGAGAAATATCCCGGAAAATCCTCTTTTCTCCCGGCATTCACCTATGGCGCATCACCATCAAATGTCAGGGATATGCTGAAACAGAGAAGAAGGTGGCTGGTGGACCTGACAAACCTTGGAGTTTACGGGCCGCTCCCATGGAAATACAGGCTTCTTCTCATCTATTCAGTTATATTCTGGAGCAGCATGGCCACCCAGAACATAATGCTGGTGATACTCCTGCTTGAGGGGCTTCATCTCATTGCGTTTGAGCTCATAACTCCCCCAATGGCTGTCATGTGGGCGTTCACATTCAGCTTCTGGATATGGTTCTACTGGAACGGGCTTCAGATAAACAGCTCTGTTTCAGAAGAGAAAATGCCTTTCTGGAAGAAGGCTGTCATAATGGTTCCCCTGTTCTTCCTGGTAATAGGCCCGCTGGAAGCTCTGGGAGGCGTGATGGGAATCTATGCATTCCTCAGGAATGAGAGAAAATTCGAGGTCATCAAGAAACCCACGTGACTTCCCCATATCCTTTCGGAAGAGGATTTCTCGCTCATTTTTGTTAAATCATAAGCTCTTCCAGATGCAGTCAATGATTTTCACTGCCCTGGAACATTCCATCTGCCCGGATGCCGTGGGATCCCCAAGATGGCAGTATATCATCTCCGATCCAAGCAGGGAAAAGGCAATGCGGCTTTCGGGACTGCCGCCAATTTCCATTATGGACAGATTCTCAGATTCCTCAAGTATATGCAACATAGAGGAGCGAGAACCGTGGGATGGCACATACGCGATCTTCACGTGTTTGCTCATGCCTCTGGCTTTTTCAACAAGTCCTGAAAGTGCTGATCTCTCAGGGAGCTTCCCGAGAAAATGCATGGATGATATGAAAGGCTTAATGCCCGTCCGCAATGATGTGACTAGCTCAACATCAACCATGAAACCGTCCCTGACGGCCTTAGAGAGGAATGCTTCCCTGATGTCGTCAGGAAAATGATTTATTCCGCCCTCATCCCTGGATCTCAGGGTAAGGATGCACCTCCCGGCAAAGGGCTTCAGCAATTCCAGGATTTTCGGGTCCACTTCTCGCATATAATCGAGCCTCAGTTCAACCAGATCACAGATTCCTTCCGAATCTTTGATCTTCCTTTCCAGGGAGTCAAGGCTGAATACGGGGATTGAACCGATGAGAATTGGCCTTTTCACTGCACTAATTTTATATCTCCTCCCATTGCCGCAAGGTCCCTGAAGAACCCGGAATTGCTCTTTGATACACAGTCCGCGTCCCTGATCCTTCCACCGGCATGCAGTGAAAGCACGGAAGCAAGCATGGCGATCCTGTGGTCTCCAGCCGCATCAAGTACAGGATTTTCCATGGAAGGCTGGCCGTGAATTGTTATGCTGCCATTGGCACTGACACTGACTCCGAATGCCGAAAGTGTCCTGGTGATGGTGAGTATGCGGTTGCTCTCCTTGGACTTCAGCCCTTCTGTTCCTGAAATGGTTGTCCTGCCTGACAGGAATGGAGCAAATGCTGCTATTGACACTGCCATGTCAGGTGACTGGCTTGTGTCCATGGTGATGCCATTTCCGGAATCCGACCATGCAACATGCCATGTCCCATCTTGGAAACTGCTTTTCACGCCACTTTCCTGCAGTACACCCACAATGCTGTGATCACCCCACCAGCTTTCCTGTTCCGGAAGGCCGCTGATTCTTATATCTCCGCCGGTTGCATAGGCTGCAGCCGCATAGAATGAAGAGAGAAGATAGTCACCTGGAACATGGCCTGAATATTCCTTCATGTCTCCTCCATTGATCCGGACAACGTTTCCGCTGAATGTAATGTCTGCTCCAAGGGATTTCAGGATGCTGCATGTCAGGTCTATGTAATGTCTTGAGACAATGGGCGGTACAATTTCAATGCGCCCTCCCCCATTCATGAGAAGTGCAAAAATCAATCCTGATATGGATTGGCTGCTCTCACTTCCCTTTATGGCGACATGATCGGCAACAGCCCTTCCAGACATCCTGAGTGGAATGGAATCGGATGAAAAGCTGATTCCGGCCTCTGAAAGTGCCCTGACCTCATCTTTAATTGGTCTGGCCCTCAGCGTCCTGTCACCATCTATGGTGAATTCTCCACCCAGGTATGCCAGAAGGGGAAGAGCCATTCTCAGGGTGGTTCCGGAACCGCCGAAGTATAAATCAGCCCTGTGTTTCAGCTCTTCTCTATGCCGGCTGAAGCTGTTTTCTCTCCTGATAATTCCCAGCCTTCCAACAAAGTCCACTGCCATTGCAACGTCTGATGAATCCGGCAGGCCCTGAACATTCACATCATGTATGAGAGAATACAGAACAAGGCGTATGGCATGGCTCTTTGATGCTGGAGCCATCATATTGCCGGATATTCTTGACTTCTTAATCACTGCCATCATGCATGATCGGCCTCACAACCATTGTTTTACCCCTGCGTGAAAAACAATCCACAAGGGGGCCTTCCTGCCCCTCCCTGAATAGAGCGAAAACAGCCGGGCCATTTCCAGTGATGCCTGATGCAATAGCACCATAACGGTCCGCAGTTCTGATGGGTTCCATGCTGTATCCCAGGTGCTCGGCCACAAGCCTTCCGTTAAGGTTCATGGCGCCTGTTATGTCTCCCGACCTGGCAAGGCGTACTGCCTCCATGAATTCAGAACTGTGTTTGCGGAGGATCTCTGGCCCTGCAATCCCACGCTTTCCGTCAAGCAACAGTACGAACACGGTTTCCCAATCAAAGTCAATTCTCTGTTCGATTGCCATTGCTGTGTTGTTTGTCAGGAAACTCCCTCCATGATATGCAGCCACTGCATCGTCAAATGCCCCCGTCACTGATAGTCCAACCTCCCTTGATATGAGGGCTGAAAGCAGCGGAGGGTAGCCTGAAAGGCCTGTGGCCTTCTGGAGGCTTTCAATCAGTGCCACCGAAACTGCGCTGCTGCTCTTCAGCCCCATGCCGGCCGGAATTCCGGAATTGATCTTCACACCGTACCTCTTCCCCGTTGATTTGTGGAAGTATTCCATAACAGCGTTGACAAGATCAGACTGTTGAACCTCAATACCACGCTCCATGACGCAGGATTCAGCCTGCAGATCAACAGCAACTGCTGCCCCGTATCCTGTTGGGATGCCATTCAGGATGGATATTCCCCCGTGGCCTACTGAGCATATTCCTTCATGTATACTTTCCATTTTTCCTCCATTTCAGCTGCAGCCGCTCGCGATATCCTTGAAGATGGGAGTATGCCTTCGTAGAGATAGAAATCCGCAAGAACCAGCGCAACCATTGCCTCTGCTACCGCAACACCACGAACGGCAACAACCGGATCATGCCTGCCAATTACTGATATGCTTCCAGGTTCCATTGTGTCCAGATCCACTGTCTTTGCCGGTTTTCTTATGGAGCTTGTGGGTTTGAACGCACATCTCACAACAATATCTTGTCCCGTGGTTATCCCCCCCAGTATCCCGCCGGAGAGGTTCCTTTCAGTCCGGAGATCTCCTGAGCTATCCCTCACAATTGAATCGGAGGCTTCACTTCCCTTCATGGCTGCACTCCTGAAACCAAGGCCATACTCGAAACCTGTGGCTGCAGGCATTGACATTATTGCCGAGGCCAGAGCTGACTTTATCTTCCAGAAAACAGGATCGCCCATTCCCGGAAGAACACCCGATGACTGGACTTCAACAATACCTCCCGCACTGTCGCCCTCCGAGAACAGCCTGCTTATTATTTCAGAGAATTCTGCATCCCATTCACTGTTCCTTGCCCTGGTGGGAAAACGTTTAGACCCCATTGCCTCTGAGAACGTGACTGCATCATTATCACCTCTTCCTCCAATTGACTTAAGGTAGGCAGCAACCTGTGTGCCTGCAAGCATGAGAAGTTTCTTTGCCACGGCACCGCCTATGACCCTTGAAAGTGTCTCCCTGGCACTGCTGCGGCCTCCACCCACGTAATCCCAGTTTTCCCTTCCGTATTTCTTTATGAATGAAAGATCGGCATGTCCCGGCCTGGGAAGGTGAGAAACATCCCGATAGAGGAGAGGTTGGGGATCGCTGTTCCTCACCATAACCGTAACAGGCGATCCTGTTGTGTATCCGTTGTATGTACCACTGACTATATCCGGATTGTCCTCTTCCCTGCGCCCGGACACAAGTTTCCTCCCTGTCCTGCGGAAACCCAGCTCAAACCTGAGGTCTTCCTGTGACAGGGGCAAACCTGCAGGTATACCGTCAATAACAGCGCCAACATATTTGCTGGCACTTTCCCCGAAAGTAGTGAGAACAAGATGCCTCCCCATGCTGCTAACCATGATTCACCTCTTCCCATGTCACGTCAATCCTTTTCCCCAGCCATATTCTTTCAGCTTCGATGGCCTGCTCAAGGAGTATCTGCTCACCAGTGATAATAGTTGTCATGCCATTTACACTCTTGATAAAATTTGTTCCTCTCTCCCCATAATTGAAGTTAATGGCGATCTTGCAGCCTATGGCAGGGAATTCAAAGGTTCCAGACGATATTGCATTCACGGCGACATAACCCTTAATGGGCAAATTTGATTTGAAATCCCGGACTTCTGCTTCCCTGAATCCCAGATCAACAAGGCGATCGGATATGCTGTAACCTGCCTCAGGGTTCCTGCATATTATGCCAATACTCATCCCCAGGTCCGAAAGGGCTATGGCCGATGTCATGGCAGCAGATCCAGAACCCAGTATTATTGCCTGCTGGCCTGATGCCTTTGGGATAGAGGGACCCACAATGTTTCTGAGTGCCGTATAATCCGTATTGAAGCCTCTGCTTCCTCTCACTGTATTCACATTGCCGCAGCGTACTGCTTCCTGGCTCAGGGATTCAACCATTGCATGAACATCAGCCTTGTATGGCTTGGTAACGTTGAATCCATCGTAGTTCCTCATAAGGTTGTGGATTGTTGATGCAAGTGCACCATGATTCACATCAAATATCTCATATGCTGCACTCAAGCCAGCTTTCCGGAATATTGCCCTGTGAATCTGCGGTGAAAGGGTGTATCCAATATTTTCGCCAACAATGGCAAACCGGAGCGTTCCCTCAGGCGAATTCCCTGTCAAGAAACTCCTCCAGCATTTCAACGGGTACTGGCTTCACCTCTGCCTTTCCAGCCTCCCTGATAAATGGCATCAGTATTTTCCCCTGTCTGGATTTCTTGTCTCTCACAAGTGCATTCTTCAGAATGGAAATGTCAATATGCTGTTTCAGATCCTTATATGATACCGGCAGATTGAAAGACCTGAGAACATCCTCAGTTCCTGCACTTCCCTCTGGAGGAATACCAATGAGCTCCACTCCAAACCTGTTTTCCATAATCATTCCCACGGAGATGGCTTCTCCGTGCGTGATGGCGAATCCTGATGCCGCCTCCAGTGAATGGCCTATGGTATGTCCGTAATTCAGGATGTTCCTGATATTCTTCTTTTCAAGGGGATCATTGTTAACCACTGTCATCTTGTCCTCAATGCACCTTTTCACAGCCGACATCAGAACAGATCTTTCCCTGCCTGCTATCTTACTGGAGTTATCCAGCATCAGTTTCAGTAAATCACGATCCATTATGAACCCGTATTTCAGCATTTCAGCAATACCGGATCTGTATTCCCTTTCAGGAAGAGTGTAAAGAAAATCGCCGTTTATCCAGATCTCTTCTGGGAAATAAAAAGTCCCCACGAGATTTTTCGTGTTTCTGAAATTGATCCCTGTCTTTCCCCCAACCGCCGCATCCACCATACCAAGAAGGGTGGTAGGCACATTTATGGTCTTAACGCCGCGCTTGAAAACAGAGGCACCGAATCCAACTGCATCTGTGACACTGCCCCCTCCTACCGGAATAACATAGTCTTCCCTGCCAATATTATTTTCCAGCATTATCTCCAGAAGGCGTTCAAATCCATGGAGGCTCTTGAGATTTTCCCCGTCCTCCACCGCAACACTTATTATGTTATCTCCTCGGGCAGAGTCAACAGGATTCCTTATTGTTTCAGAATAAAATACAAGTTTACGGCCCTTCAGCCGCGATATTTCCGCCGACAGATCATTAACTTCACGATATGGCTTTTTCGTTGATGAATCTACCAGCACAGTTTTCGAATTACCTGCCAAGCGCATCTTCCAGCTTCCGAATCTGTATCATCAGGCTCTTAAACTGTTTTATCGTCAGCTGCTGTTCACTGTCGCTCCTGGCATTATCCGGATCTGGGTGGACCTCAACAAGTATCATATCTGCACCAGCGGCAACTGCTGACAGGGCCAGAGGGATGACCAGATCCCGCTTTCCAGCAGCATGACTGGGGTCCACGCAGATTGGGAGATGCGTTCTCTGCTTCAGTACCGGTACAGCACCGATGTCAAGGGTGAATCTTGTGGAGTTTTCAAATGTCCTTATGCCCCGTTCACAGAGTATAACTGATCTGTTGCCGCCCTGCAGTACATATTCAGCGGAACCAAGCAGTTCATCAATTGTGTTTCCCATCCCTCTCTTGAGCAGTACTGGCTTCCTCAATTCGCCGAGCTTGGTGAGAAGGGTGAAATTCTGTGCGTTTCTGGAGCCCACCTGAAGTATGTCCACATCCCTGAAAAATGGGAGCTGGGAAATATCCATGATCTCAGATACAACCGGCAGACCCGTCAGTTCCTTTGCCCTTAGAAGCTCCTTTATTCCCTGCTCTCCGTATCCCTGGAACGAGTACGGGCTGGTCCTTGGCTTGAAAGCGCCACCACGTATTATGCTGGCGCCTGCTTTCTTCAGTTCAAGGGCAAATTCGTCCATGCCCTCAAAATCTATGGAACATGGGCCCGCGGCAACCTGCACTGGCCTGGATCCTATCATGGATGATCCCGCTTCAACAATTGTGTCTATGTTGTTTGTTTCCCTATCATAGAGGAACTTGGCCGATCCCTTTCTTTTTAAATTCACATTATTACCGGACTTACCCTCTGCATGATTCAGGGATCCGGAACTTACGTACTCATTACTCATCTCCACACCCATACTGCTGCCTCCCAAAGTGAATTGATGATTTTTTATTCATCTTGAATTCATTGTATTTCATCTAGTAAATTACCTGCCCCTTTATCTTTATTTAAATGTACCTGAGACTCTTGAATCTTACCCAAAATGCAATGATATAATTTAAACATTGTTGTTTTTTATGCAACAATACATATGGAAAAGAATTCACAGGCCTGAGAAAATAAACTTAAAAATCCACTTATGTGTCACCGGCAATAACCTGTTACAAAAAGATTTATAAGTATCGTATCTAATATTTCATCTCAATGAATGCTATAGCTAAATTCATTCTGTTGGCTATCCCATACTTTCTGATGGTTTTGGGGATAGGCATATATAATAGGGTGAACCCTGAACTTGGAGGATGGCCATTTTTCTATTGGTATCAGCTAGTTTGGATCTTCGTTGCGGCCATATTAACTTCGGCCGTATACCTTGTGGAAAGAAGGGAAAAGGCTTCCAAGAAAGGTGATGCACAATGAGCTACACGTTTGCCCTGACCGACTACGTAATATTTTTTGCAATAGTTATAGGGGTACTGGTGGCTGGTTTTCTCGGACATTTCTGGAGGAAGCCCACCACTTTTAAGGATATCCAGGAGTGGGGAATTGGCGGCAGGCGTTTCGGCACTGTTGTCGTATGGTTCCTGCTTGGCGGAGACCTCTATACAGCTTATACACTGGTTGCCGTACCGGGTTTGGCCGCAAGCAGCGGTGCACTGGGTATGTTTGCAATAACTTATGGTATCATGATATATCCAATAGTTTACGCCACTATGCCCAGGATGTGGAATGTATCCAAGAGGAGAGGGTATGTTACTGCATCAGACTACGTTAAAGACCGTTTCAACAGCAGAATGCTTGCAATGCTCATTGGACTGACAGGAGTTGTTGCTGAAATACCATACATTGCACTTCAGATTGTGGGCATAAAGTTCGTTATGTCCTCGCTGGCAATTCCTGCAATAATAGGACTGACAATAGCATTTCTGCTTGTTGCCGGATTCACATTCTTCAGTGGTCTCAGGGGACCAGCCCTCACTGCAATAATTAAGGATGCCATAATATGGGCTGCAGTCATAGTAATAGTTATATATGTCCCACTGAAGCTTGGAGGCTTCGGTCACATGTTTTCAGCTGCAGCAGCTATTTCTCCAAGTACCGTAAGTCTTTCGCCTGCACTTGAACTTGGATATGTAACACTTGCGCTGGGATCCGCTCTGGCACTTTTCCTGTATCCTCATGCAATCACCGGCACTTTGGGCTCAAAAAGCTCAAAGACCATAAAGAGGAATTCTGCTCTACTTCCATTATATAATGTACTCCTCCTCTTTGTTGCCATAATAGGTATTGCCGCCGTTGTACAGAATAATGGCCTGTATTCATCTTCCACAAGCAGCCTTGCTTTTCCGGATGTTATACTTCACACATTCCCCTCTGCTTTTACCGCATTCGCCTTTGCTGCCGTTGTTGTTGGAAGCATAGTTCCAGCATCCATAATGGCCCTAGCATCAGCTAATCTGCTCACAAGGAATGTTTATCTGGAATACATAAACCCGAATGCATCGAGTGCAACACAGTCCCTTCTCTCCAAGGTGCTGGTTATTGTGGTCATAGCACTGGCCCTTGCCTTCTCTTTCGTTCCGGCAGCATCCGGGGAAATAGTATATCTTCAGACATTCGGTGGTGCATTCATTCTTCAGACGCTGCCTGCAGTTTACCTTTCTCTCTACACAAGAAAGCTGAACAAGTATGCTGTCGGCCTTGGCTGGGCAGCAGGGCTGGGAACTGCGCTCTATGCACTGTTTGAAATCGGGTTCAAGAGTTCCCTGTATAAGCCCATCGATTTCATTTACGTTGGGATACTTTCACTTGTAGTCAACCTGGCAGTCCTGGCAGTTGCGATGCTGGTGGTGGTTGCCCTTAAGAAAGTGAAGGAAGAAGGTATAATAGAGAACGCTGAATTTCAGGACATAAGTGAAATGGATTAAATTCCCAATATTTTTCAATTTACAACATTAATTTTCCATACAGACTTCATCTGGATAATATAATTAAACGGAAAGGCTATAGCTGAACCTATTATGTTCCCCAGCAGTGGATAAATACCAAAGAAATGCAACAGAGAAAGCTGAATAGATATTGCTATTATATTTCCAAGCAGGTTCAAAACCTGGAATTTCCCAAGCCTGATAAAAATTCCCCTTAGAGATGACTCGTGAAACCCTTCATTTCTGGTGGTCCAGTACTCGTTCACCAGGAACTCAAGACTCACTCCCGTAAAGAATGCAACCGCATCTATTTCCACGATTCTGCTATATCCAAGCAGCCTCAGCCCCAGGTAGGTAACGATCTCAAGGACAAAAAAGCCAAGATAACCCGATAGAGAATATTTTATTGAACGGAACAGATTCTTCCTGATAAGTTCAACCATTCTGTCCCTGAGCCGATGGCTTATCATTGCACCGAAATCACCATAAAGAATAAGCCATTAATCCTTGCCTTCTGATTTTACCTTATGTTAACTGGAAAATAACGTTGCTTCTTCGGGGATGAATCCGGCGTCGATTTGTAATGATGCGATCCGTTTTCCGAGCTCCTGTATCGACAAGCCATTCCCCGGAGGAATAAAAATGTTAATATCGACTGTTTAAAATCACACATTGATTTCAGCAGAAGACGGAGGAAGCTGACGAGCTCATACAACCTTTTGGCCGGAGTCACTTTCTGACATTTTTTCCGTAAACACCACGCAGTGCCCTGTTGTAGTCCTTTTCGATCTCATTAAGCCAATCAGGATGCAGATCCGAAGCGCGCTTCAGGAACTTGTCAAACCTTAGTATGTCCTTTGTGCCGTAGTTTTCAACCCTTACAAGGAATAAGAATTTAAGGAACTGAAGTGCGTATATGAGTTTCTCGATGTCCTCCTGCGGAACCACCTGATCTTTTGATCCTGTCTTGGTGGCTTCACTTATTCTTAAGTATGTGGAATAGATCTTCATCTTCCTGAAGACCTTCATGAATTCATCATTCTGCAGTATGTTTGCATTCTTTGCCAGTATCTGACTGAATATCTCCTCCAGATTTTTTCCATAAACGGAAGATAACATTTCCTGGTTCAGCGCGTTCTCTGCCTTCTGCTGCATGGTTACTATCTCAAACCTGTATTTATCCCTGATTTCATTGAGCACGAGTTTTGTCACCCTGATTATTTCATCTATGAGTTCAGGGTCAGTTTTTCTCATGATCTCCACAAGGGCACTATTCTTCCGTCCCTTATCCTCTCCCATTCCATATAGAGAAAGAAACTTAATGCCGTTTTCAAGCTTCATGGCCTCACCTCTTGTGATGCCACCATTTCCAGGAAAGGGGTGCTCGGTATCAATGGTAATTTTGTCCCAGAGCCTTACCAGGGATGTTCTGCTGAAAACAGAGTTAAGTATAGTTTCGGTGTCATCTCTTGGTTCCATTATGAGGTGCGAATAATTTATGCGCAGCTTTTCATAAAGATGGAGTTCCTGGTCGTAATTCATCCTCTGACGTTCAATTCCCTTGTTGTCTTCTGCTTCCATCTCCCTAGATGACCCCGACGAACGATAAAAAGTTTCATTTTGATGTCACTGCATGATGTGAAAAAAACACTACTTATTTATTCCATTTACGTAATGAACAGTACCATAGGTATCTGAATTGGCATGGAGAACCTGAATCTCATAATCCAACAGAGCAAAACAAATTCCAGACCGTTACTTTTCGGGCCACAACCTGAAATTGTGTTGTATTTCTCCATCCATTTTTCACAGTGCTCTTCCTCAGTGATTAATATTACAACAAAGTCTCATATGGAGACGCATATAGCTGTGGAACCTATGAGCCAATGGCAAGAATGGACATAACCGGTTGAACAAGATTTATGTCATATTATCATATTCGAAATATAGATTAGTGAGATCAGGCAAGTTACAGGAAAACCTTAAAAATTAGGATTTTACAGTGATGTCAAAAAATGATCGTTTTTTATGTGACATAATTATTTAAAGTCTATGCAGTTAACTTCAATGGTGATGGACACGCCACTGGTAAGACATGTCTCAAAGGAACAGCTTGAAATGGTCATTTCCAGGGAGAAATCCCGGGCAAGGATGATTAAGCGGTTGCTGTTCATAAGAGCCCTCTATGAGGGACATAATCTTTCGGAGGCATGTGCCCTCGTGGGCATAACGAAATCATGTGGTTATCTGTGGCTGAATCGCTGGAATCTGCAGGGTCCAACAGCGTTCATTCCCGGGTCCAAAGCCGGAAGGCCCAGGAAAGTTAAGGCTTCATCCAGGCAGCTTGTGGAGATGGTGGAAAGAAGCAGGTCCCTGAAAGCTGCAAAAAATGCCATTAAGGAGAGGTTCGGCGTCGAATATTCATACAGGCAGATTATCAGGATAAGCAAGCAGATAGAACAGGAAAACCTTGACCGTGTGGAGTGATGGGGTTTGGGAATCTGGAATTCGCGTTCATTCGTGCTGTCAAAAAATTCTGTCACATATATACATCCTCATGCATCGTGGATATGCTGAATTTTGAACCGGCCAACTATCTCGGTTTCTACATTATATAACAGTGCACTCTGCTATCATTCTGCATGCTTGACAAAATACTGAAATACATTTCCTGATTGAATTCCTCAGGGTTGGGACTCTCCTCCCCAAGAGACAGAAATCCCAACCGTCCGAGGTGAAAAAACCATGGATAATAGGTATAAAGTTATTGTCTCTGTGATCGTGGTTGCACTTTTTGTTGCCTCAGTCATGGTGTATGGCGTAAGCAACGCAACCGGGCGAACAGGGATAGAGAGCTCGACCGCACCGGCGAGCACAATGTCTTCTGGCCAGCTGGTGCAGATGCAGGGAGCGTCCGTAAACGGGCAGCTTTCCAAATTTGGGAACTTCCAGCTTGTAAGCGAAAATTCCCAGTTCAATCCAAATGCCCAGCTTGTTGTGACCCTGAGCCTTAAGCCCACAGGAAACCTTTCATCGTACGTATCCGCCATATCAAATCCGGATTCGGCTATGTACAGGCAGTACACGTCGGCAGCGGGGCTTGGAAATATGTTCGGGGTTTCACAGCAGGCTTACAGCTCCATTGTGTCTTACTTCAGCCAGTACGGCCTTAACGTGCAGACGAGTCCTGCAAGGCTGTCTCTAACACTTGTTGGTACAGTCTCACAGTTTGAATCAGCATTCGACACGCAGATAGGGGCATATGCCATACAGTATACCAGCGATGGCGTCTGGATGCCACTGTTCGGCAATGGCAGTGCAGTTCCGGGAAGTGTTTCTCTGTCACCGGTTGAATATGTCAACACCGCCGGCCTGAACATGCCTGCAGGTATAGCACAGTACGTTAGCGGAGTAACAGGCCTTGACGGCATGGCTGCCTCACCAGACCTCATGTTGCCCTACGGCATGAGTCCCAGTGGAGTTGTGCCTGGCCTGTATAACAGCACCGGATCAACAGTAACCCTGAATTCCTCACAGGCCCCTGGAAGCATAAACAACCCGTATGATCTAGGATCCGTGCAGAACATAACGGATGCGAACTACACCTGGGCACCGAACTATCTGACACCAACTGATGCAGCATTCAACGATCCATTTGGAAATTACCAGTTCATATTCCCGAGCACCATGCACGTTCTCACTGGAGCCAGCAATTTATGGTCCGGACAGTCCACCATTGCAAGTGAGCCAGACATGGGCCAGGGTGTAACCGTTGCAGTCATAGAGGTTGGAGACCTGCCACTCTCATGGCTTCAGGGATTTGCTAAGGAAGTATGGAACAACCCCAACCAGATCACAAGCAGGCTCAGCGTTGTCAATCTTCTGGGTGCAAATCTATTCGATGGAGAGATATATGGGTGGACTCTTGAGACAGCACTTGACATAGAATATGTAGCAGCAATGGCTCCAGCCGCACACATTGACCTTGTGGCAGTGCCCAATCCCCAGTTCTCGTCCTTTGACTATGCCTACCAGTATATTGCCCAGAACCTGGTGAGCGGGAACAATGCAACTGATTCAATCAGCATCACCAGCAACTCCTACGGCAGCGGAGAGGAATACACGGCATTCTTTGGCGCTCCCATGTACATGACCGTTGAAAACACCCTGCTTTCCGAACTGAATGCTGTGGGCGTGACGAACTTCTTCGCATCTGGTGATTATGGATCATACGCAGCAGCGTTTGAGTATGGGGCAACATCGGCCGGAGTGCCTGCCATAGCCACTGGATCCACCAGCGTAGGCGGAGGACAGCTCACAGCAGAGAGCAATGGGGTCGTTTTCCCGGAAACTGGCATCTACGCACTGAATTCCCAGTTTGACCTCGAGATGCAGGTTGCACCTGCCACTGGTGTGGAGTCATACACGTACTGGTCATATGGTTTTGGTGAGGATGGCACATTCAAGGGATTCATCGGCGGAGGATTCGGTCAGTCCATAATGTCTTCACAGCCCTGGTGGCAGAACGCCCTTGACACATACAGTTCAGGGGCAAGGATGGACCCCGTTGTCAGCGGACCTGCCGCATTCAACATGTCCGTATATACGGGATTCTGGAACCTCTTCTATGGTGGAACATCATTTGCAACTCCAATAACTGCAGGTGAATGGGCACTCATAGATGAACAGGCAAATGTGGCCTTCGGATCTCCATCCATGGGAGACATAAACCCGACGCTGTACCAGGCACACAATGCCTATGAAGCAGGAATGTCCTCAGTTCACTTCAACCCCTACATAGACATGCAGAACATTGGAAAGGGATTCAATTATGGACCTACAAACAGCTTTGACTGGTACTATTTCAACCTGAGCATAAACGAGCCCTCTGATCCAATTGTGCCCTGGTGGATTTTCACCCTTGGAAACCCGGCCGGAAACAACTGGAACTACCTGCAGGGTCTTGGAATGATCAACGTTGGAATCATGGACAGCGCACTCATTGGACAGGTGCCAAGCACACAGCACGCCCTGATGAATGAGCCATTCACCGTAATGGCACTGACTCCTTCCGGTCCAGCTCAGTTCGAAACCCTTGTTGGAGGTACCACATACACATTCCAGGTGATACTTGCCAACGGCCAGCCTGGAGGATACTACACTGTGGAGGCTTATTCCGGAGGACCCAATAACGGCATGTATGGAGGAGGGACAGTAACACAGATACACACCAATGCACAGGGGATGTTCAACTACACGCCTGTCTACAACATGAACTCTCCAAGCCCGGCCGCCTCAGAGTACGGCTACTTCCTTGTTTCGTCAGTGGCAAGCAGTGAAGGGAGCTTCCAGCAATTTGCTGTTGTTCTCCCACCGGTGACAAGCGGGAACCTGACACTTGGTGTCACAAACGCACTTGGCATGCTTGAAACAAGCGTTGCGGAAGTTCCAATGTTCATGGACACCCAGACCGGCTATTACAACCTCATTGGCGCTACCGGTGAAGTGTTCCTCAATGGAACTCCTGTGAGCAATGCTGTTGTGCATGAAGTATCGGTGAGCAACGCACAGTTCTCGTTCGAGGATCCCACACTGCCTGTATCAAGCTATGCACCGGGAGTGCAGATTGGAACGTTCCTGTCTGACGGAAGGGGCATGTTCAACTTCTGGACGGATGCTTTCCTTGCAGAGATCAATGGCCCTCTGTACACACAGGTTGAGATGATCTACGCCACATACGGAAACCTCACCAGCAACATGGTGACTGTGTACATAGAACCGCAGAGCGGAAGCTTCTATCCAAACATCGGCCTCAACAGTGCCGGCACAGCTCTGGTGGGAACAGTGACCTTCAGTGACATGAAATACGTGAATTACGTGAATATATCCATAGGATCAGAGCCTGGACAGTATGTGAATGTCAGCTATCCGCCACAGTTTGTCGATTCACTCACAGGTGTGCCCGTAAGTGGAGTGTTCAATGGCGTGATCCCTGTGAACTTCACAAATCTGCCGCCTGCTGGTACCCCCATTGTGATGAACATGGTTGCCCAGGGATACAACGATCTGTCATTGAGTTTCAGCTTTTTCGGGTTCACCTTTGCCATACAGGATGTGCAGAATCCCATAGTGTGGTCCGATCCACTGATCATCAGCAACCCAGGTGCAATGCCTGCAACTGTGCTTTCAGCCTCTCAGACCGGCCTGGTGAATGGGAACCTGACACTCTCCTATTCGGCATCCTCTGAAACCTCACTGGTGAGTTCCAGCATATCTGTGGCATCTGCGGCAGGACAGCAGGTTGTTTCCCAGAATCTTCCCATGAAGGGTACATTTGTCATAAACACTGCAGACTATCCTGACGGATACTACACAATAACGTACTCAGTGACCACGTCAACTGGCCTAACATCCACCTCTCAGGAAACAGTCTATATAGACAACACACAGGCCCAGCTTGAAACACAGATAGCAAGCCTTGAAGCAGAATACTCATCGGCAATACAGCAGTTGAACACCCTCAAGGCAGAGCTGTCACAGTCGTCAGTCAGCAGCAGTGCACTCCAGAGCCAGATAGCGACACTGAACCAGACAATCAGGGAAATGAGCTCCAGCCTTGCATCTGCTGAATCTCAGGAAAACCTCACCTCTTCAGAACTACTGAGTGCTGAGACGCAGCTACTGAACGCAGAAAAACAGAACGGAGCTGACCAGCAGCAGATCCAGCAGATGAACAGCGAGATTTCCCAGTACAGGGCAAACGCCACAGCGCAGCAGAACACTATAGCTTCATTGCAGCAGCAGATTGCAAACCTCCAGCAGCAGATAAACTCACTGAGCGGGAAGAACAATGACAGATCCCCATTCTACTATATCGGCGGCATAATGGCTGCTGTTATAGTGGGCATTGTGGCTGCAGTGGCATCGGTCAGCGTCTACAGCTACGGGAGGCAGAAGAAGAAAAACTGATTGAACACGAGGAGCGTTTTTCCATATTTTTATCCATTTTTATCTTCATTTTTTTCCAGTAAAATTCTTCCTGAACAGGAAATAATAAAGGAAAGGGTCCATTATTGTTATTATTCCCCCAATAAGAGGCGGATACACTACATTGATGGCCAGGAGGCTACCTGCAACAGGAGGTGAAGCCGCTGAGAAACCGGTCCTTGTCATTGACGTTGCCCCAGAGGTAGTTGCCCTCTCTGACGGGTCCACAAGTCCCATTGCAAAGGATTGCCTCACCGGGACTGCTCCCATCTGCATCCCCTGCCTCAGCACATACAGCACCGCTGCAACCGGCAGTAATGGTGTCACTGCCAGCGCTATCAGTGCAATTGATGCAGCCATTCTTGTCCATATTATGGAAGAAAGCTCTGTTTCAGGATGCAGGATCCTTGGCAGAATCAGCATGACCAGCAGGACAAAGAGATTGGAGAGACCGAAGATTATTCCTATCTCGCCCGAGGATATGCCGAACCTGAGATGGAACCAGAGTGAAAATATTGGTGATATGAAGCCTGCACCTATGCCACTGGGAATGGTTGGGAGAGACAGCTTCATGATGTTCTTCCATGACAGGTTTGGAAGGATGTGCCTGCTCCTCACCCCATTATCCCTGAGGAACACTGTGATCAATGCCCCGGCTGCCCCCATGATGCTGGCAAGATAGAAGAGGTAGTAGACATCTATTTTCTCGGCTTCCACAAGATCAATGAGGAATGATCCTGCACTGGCCGCCATTATGCCAAGAGCAGAGGCAAGAGACAGTATTTTTGAGAATTCTTTCCTCTCTGTGAACTCAGTTACCAGGGCTGTCTGAACTGCACCGAATGGCCCGCCTGATCCTATGGGGCCCCCACCGGACCCGGTAAATCCGCCAATTCCACTGAGAACTATGAGCACCAGTATATCCTTTGAGGTCAGAAAGAGCAGGGAAGACATGGAGAAAAGTAGAAAAAGGCTTATAAGAAACAGCTTCCGACCGTAATGGTCAGCCATCATTGCCAGAAGAAATGACAGAGCTGAACTGATGAGTATAGCTCCGCCCAGAATCAGGCCAATCTCTATGAGGGAATAACCAAGATGATGCAGATACAGACTGAGCAGTACATTCAGGAAGCCGTAACTGAAGCTCAGTAATACCCTTGCCGAAACTATATTCGCAAGATTTAGCCTCTTTCCTTTGGCTAATTTGATCTTTCCAGTTTCCGTCATCCAGTTTCCTCCTGCCCTGAGTCCTGTCTCACCGGCCCATTATCGCACTATCCTATAATGCGAATTTCCATCTGATGGCAGCAACATCTGGCAGCATATACTTTTTGCCAGCAGTAATATGTCTTCGGCATACGCTTGTAATTGTATGCCATTTTATATTCCAGAAATGCAGTAAGGTTCTCATACCTTTCAGGAATTATCAGTGTTTTAGCCTTCTCTGCCAGGAATTTTCCAGAGCGCCCGAATGGTCTGGTTTGTCTTTGGCTTCTTGAGCCCGACATACTCTCATCACGAAGGTTCTATGTTTCCTGCTTCGTGGACAGTTCACCATCATGATATCCGGAGATCATGCTCCGTCTCCTGCCGTCCCTTCCGGGTGGTTTATCAGGCCTAAATTTCCCTCCGCCAGGAGGTATATTTCCTTCATTTTTTCTGTGTTTGCTGGTCTGTCGCATGCAATTCATCCACATGGCAGATTCAGTGGTTTTCCTGATCAATTCATTGAAAATGCTGCTCTTATGTATTATGGCTATGAGCCTTCATAAGGAATTCTGCCTTGCTGAAACTTCTTTAGCGGGAGTTTTACCTGCAAAAAAAATTGTCTGGTTAAAGCTATAATTATAAGCACGTTACATGTTTGTGGATAACGGGATTCACAGTGCAACTGCCGATCCAGGAGAGACGCTCAAGCGCCTCGGAGTAGATTCTGAGAACGGTCTTACGCAGTCCGAAGCCGAACTCAGGTTAAAAAAGGATGGGTTGAACGCACTCCCGGAATCAACCAGCGGAGGTATTTTTCATATAATACTGGAGCAGGTAAGGGAACCCATGATTCTCATACTCATAATCATAGGGCTGATTTATTTTCTCATCGGGACTCCGGTTGAATCCATATCTGTCATTGTCATAGTATTCATCGTAATCGCCATAGAGGTATACAACGTACGAAAAGCGAGAATATCCATACTCGCCCTGCGATCTCTTATTTCATCGAAAGCGTGGATTGTCAGAAGCGGCACTACAGTTGAGGTACCGGTCTCGAATATAGTCCCCGGTGATGTTGTACTCATTCATTCCGGGGAAAGGATTCCGGCAGATGGCATCATCCTTGAGAGTTTTGGCCTGGAAGTGGACGAATCTTCATTGACGGGAGAATCCATTCCGGTCCATAAGCAGGCAATTAGTAATCTCGGCAGTGAGCCATGGGATTCCGAGAAGTACCTGCTCATGTCCGGTACACTGGTAGTACAGGGAAGCGGAAAATTTGCAGTTGTTTCAACAGGCGTGAATACAGAGATCGGGAAAGTCTCGGAATCCGTCAGGACGGAAGGTGAACCTGAGACCCCGCTGGAAATGTCCCTGAAAAGGGCCTCCAGAGTACTCATAGGCATTGCCGTATTTTTCAGTTTCCTGATACCGCTCATAGGTTACCTGCACGGTAATCCGATTGACCAGATGGTACTTACCGGTTTGTCCATGGCTTTCGCAACGGTTCCTGAAGAGCTGCCTATTTTGATAACCATCACACTGGCCGTCGGAGCGTATTCTCTTGCCAGGAAAAATGCCATTGTAAAGGGGCTGAAGGCTGCACAGACCCTGGGAAGCGTGACCGTGATTGCAACCGACAAAACCGGCACACTTACCGAGAACAGAATGAGCGTAGGGCATGTGATGCAGGGAGAAAAATTATATGACGCGAGCAATGCTGCCGGACACCGTTTACTGGTATCGGGAGTTCTGGCTACCGGAACCCTGACAATGGACAGCAGGGGTTCAGAAATTTTCAGGGACCCCATGGAGATATCCATATTCAATTACGCGAAGCAACATGACATCGATTTTGAGAAAGTGCGCCACGAATTTGTGCCCGAGAATAAGTTTGCTTTTGACGGGGCTCTGAAGCTCGCGTCTTACATTTACAAAACTCCCTCTGGCCAGGCGATCTTTACAAGTGGCGCCCCGGAAACAGTCGTGGGAAGATGCACAGGATTTGCAGCAAGCGATGGGACGGAAAGCCCTATGACCGATGGCCACAGGAATATTGTGCTTGGGACTGTTGAAAAACTGGCTGCTTCTGGAGAGAGAACCATAGCCATATCATACCGCGTATCCTCAAATATAAGCAGGGTCAGGAGTGAAGCAGAGAAAGGTCTGGTATTCCTGGGCCTCTTCAGTTTTATTGATCCTCCCAGAAAGGGTGTAAGGGAAGCAATAAAAATGTGCCAGAATGCAGGGATACGTGTCATAATGCTGACTGGGGACCACCCCGGAACTGCTGCGGCAATAGGAAGAATGGTTGGCATAAACGGATCAGGCAGCACCATGACTGGAGACATGATAAAATCCATGAGCGATGCAGAGCTGGAAAGATCAGTCAGGAGCCATTCAATTTTTGCCAGGATAAGCCATGGACAAAAACTCAGAATTGTCAGGTCATTACAGAAACTTGGCGAGACTGTCGCTGTGACAGGGGACGGCGTCAACGATGCCCCTGCGCTCAGGGCTGCGGAAATAGGCATAGCAATGGGAATAAGGGGGACAGATGTGGCAAAGGAAGCCTCGGACATGGTACTTGAGGACGATAATTTCCAGACCATTGCCGAGGCTGTGTTTGAGGGAAGAAAAATGCAATACACACTCAGGAAAGGCCTCAGGTATTACATATCTGTCAAACTATCTTTGATTTCTATCCTTTTGGTCCCGGTAATCCTGGTGATTCCGTTTCCGTTTCTTCCCATACAGATAATTATAATGGAGCTTTTCATGGATGTTGGTGCCCTCTGGGGATTCCTTTATGAAAATAGCGAAGCAGGGATTGTGGAGAGGCAGCCCCCGGGAAAGAGATCGAGTTTCATCACAAGAGATATGATGTATTCCATATCTACAGCCGCAGCGGGAATATTCATTGCAGTAACAGCTGTGTACCTTTACCTGTATTATGCACATGGAAATATTGTCCAGGCGCAGACGAGCGCGTTCGCGACATGGATACTATCCCAGGTGATTCTGGCACAGAATCTCAGAACTGAGTATCAGCCAGTCATCAGGAAAGGATTCTTTTCGAATCCCATAATACTGGCATGGGGGATCATAATTGTGGGAATGCTTGTAACTGTGACTGTGTACTCTCCACTTCATTCCATAATAGATACGTCATCGCTGGGGCTGCATGAATGGCTGATTGTAGTAATTGCCGCAATCTTGTCAAGTTCCTGGATGGAAATTATGAAGTTTTCCAGAAAGGAATACAGGGCACTGCGCAACATGGAAACAGCTTCTTGAATAGAAACATGGAAATCCCCATGAATACGCAACCGCAAGTGTCCGATCCAAGGATACCATTGATATCGGATTATGGAGCATCAGCTATAATGAAATTTGCATCAAAGCTGAGCCAGAAAATGTGAGTGAAAAATGATCGACCATTTACAAATTGACTGACCCTTAAATCACTGGTCTTGAAATCCATAACCTGATGCGGGGATGAGATAGAAGAACTTAGACCATAAAATCAACATTTTTCCTGTTTAATGACAAATTTCAGCATCTCTGTAGCCACGTCAATGCCAGAGGCTGCAGTGGTCCCCCTGAACTCCATGGTGCCATTTATTTCGTGAACCATCGGCCCACCATCTGTTTCCATTATATCCACACCGTAAATCCCGGTATCCAGGAAGCTCACCGACTTTATTGCAAGCTCCTCAATTTCACTGTTTTTCTGAAGCTTCTCCACCCTTCCCCCAATTGCAGCGTTTGTCCTCCATTCATCTCCAATCTGGTATCGGTACATTCCGGCAATGATGTCCTCTCCTGCCACTATTATCCTGATATCCCGCCCTGGCTTCCTGACAAATTCCTGAAAGTAGTATACGGACTGTATGGGATGCATCAGTGATCTGTCGTGAAGAACTACCTGAGCTACGAATTTATCCTTTAAAAGCGCTATCATTCTTCCCCAGCTTCCGGTAATTGGCTTGAGAACAGCCTCACCATTGAATCTTTCCATAAACAACTTAAGCGCAGCATCCTCCTCGAATGCAAAAGCGGTAAATGGTGTTTGAATCCCGTTTTTATGCAGGTGCAGGGATGTCACCAACTTGTTGCCAGTTATTTCCAGGGATCGGTATGTGTTCATGACCCGATGGTCCATCTGCTCAAGTATTGCCGTGGAGAAAAGGCCTCTGTAGAACCCAACGGATCTTTGAATGCTTATGTCTCCAAGATTTTCTGGCTTTTCATCACCCAGAGCTGGTGTAAATTTCCTGATGTCCAGCGCCGCAACCGGGATGTTCATTTCGGCAGCTTTCTTCAGCAGTTCCTTTTCTTCCCATCTGAGCACATCATAAAGAACCGATACTGTTACCATCTTTTACCAATCCAATCATAAACTGATTAAATTCATAACAGATTGATATTCCATATTCAAAAATAATATACTGTTAATATTTTTCATAATATCACATACGATATACAAAGATCTGTATCATTGAAGGAACTACTCTCCCCAATCTTCCTTGATATTCTCGGCCGCAGCCAGCTTAACCTGGCCGCCATCAAGTGACACAACCTCAAACTCCACTCCGCAGTCTGGACATGCCAGTATTTCTCCAGTCATTACATCCTCAGGTACGTTCAGATTTCCACCGCATGTTGCACATTCGTATATGGTCGCTCTGTCTGCCATTAAGATGCTTAAGCATCGACAAATATTAATTACTTATGACCTATATGGTTCATAAATGCACAAGCCCAGCAATACTTCAATGAGCGTAAATCGTGTAGTACGCGATATCATGGAGAAAGACCTGTTCCTGAACATATCTCTGAGGAATGGATATGCTAATTTGAGCGGCATTGCGAGATTTATTGCCCCTAGAGTAGAATCCAGGCTTGGTGAGCTTCCCAACAGGGAGGCCATAATGTCAGCCATAAAGCGTAATCGAGGCAATATATTCAGCCTGGAGGGGGCGGTGAAATCCGCTCTGGCCGCATCCACAGTGAAGATGACTACAGGGATGGTTCAGCTGATCTTGCCCAACCTCTATTTTCCAAGAATGCTCGATTACCTCCAGGCTGGAATTACCAATGGGTCAGTGTTCCTTTCCACCGGCCTCCAGAGTGCAAGCTTTGTGGCTGAAAAAGCGATTCTGCGTAACATGGATAAATCCCTGAGACAGCTTGTCTCCAACATAAGGGAGAATGTCTCGGCGATGCACCTGATAATGGACAGGAATGCCCTGGAAACTCCGGGTTTTCTCACTTCTCTATTCGAGAAACTTTCAATGGCAGGAATCAATGTAATTGGAACCGCGAACTCATATTCTGATCTTGTCATTCTTGTGGACGATGATAACTCCAGTGATGCATTCTCCGCCATCAATGATATGATAAGATATTCCAGGCTGCCTTAACCTGCTGAAAATGGAAACTGACCATTAAAGAGCCATTGTTTTGTTCGCTCCGATCGCGTAAGATTTTCATCCGGCTCCAGCAGTCCATGTCTTTTCCATAGCGCGATACAAACGCGAAGTTCCGAAGAAGACCTGATCATAACCACTATACTATCAAAATTGCAAATAAAATGTATAAAATAGCAATATCATAGCTATTTCAAAAATCTCTTTCAATTAATGTACATTGCTGACAGATTTAACAGGAATTGGATAGATTAGACAATGGTTGTTCTACCTCCATTATTGTCATGACCATGGCTGAGGATAAGGCGAAATTGAAACTGAATAAAATAGATATCAGGCGGTATGGCTATTGGCCCTGACTTCGTCGGCTGAAGTGGACTGCAGTTCCCTGGCCATGGAAATAATGGCATCATCAGCGAATGATGATGTTTCAGGACTGCCCTTTATACGTTCCATCAGGATGTCAAGCTGGTTTCCACTGCATTTGAGTCCCAGGCTGTTGAGCCTGCTGGCAAGTGCATGTTTTCCCGTGTACTTGTCAATGGTGAAACTCCTGTCCCGCCCAAGGAAGGATGGATCGATGAATTCATATGTTGAAGGGTTGTTCACAATCCCGGCAACGTGCACTCCTGATTTATGCGTGAAAGCATACTTCCCAGTAACAGGGTAATTGGGCTGTAATTTGATTCCACTGAATCTCTCGACCATTTCTGATACCCCGGCAAGCTTTGTCAGGTCTGCAGCCTCTATGGACATGTGATATTTCAACGCCACAGCAATAACCTGCGTCGGCGTGATTCCCACTCTTTCACCCAATCCGTTTACTGTGGCATGAATGATTGTTGCCCCTCCTTCAACTGCTGCAAGAGAGTTCCCCATTGCATTACCCAAATCATTATGGGCATGTATGTCAAACTCAAGTCTTGGGAAGGACCTCGACAGTCGCCGGAACATGGCCCTCGTCCTCCATGGCAGCATAATTCCCACCGTGTCGGCTATACCAATTCGATCTGCTCCTGCAGATTCTGCAGTACGTATCACATCTGTAAGATAGCCCCAGTCCGTCCTGGATGCATCTTCCGGAGTGAATCTTACCTTTACACCCTGGGATCTCGCCCTTTCTACACCCTCGCCTATTATCTGAAGTGCCTCTTCCTGGGTCCTGTGGGTTTTTGAAGAAAGATGTGTTCCACTGACTCCATAGAAAATGGCCACCCTGTCCACTCCTGTGGATACTGCAAGGTCAATGTCGGACGCAAGTGATCTGCTGTGGGCTATGAGCTCAGAGGATATCATGCCCTGGTCTTTCATCCTGACTATCTGCCTGATGCCTTCCAGTACATCTGGTGAAACGGATGGATGTCCTGTTTCTATCATTCTCACACCCAGATCAGATAGGCTCCGTGCGATCATGACCCTCTGTTCAACAGAGAAATTAACTCCAGGGGTCTGCTCACCTTCTCTCAGGGTAGTATCAAGGATTCCTGCGTATCTTTTGGTCATCATTGCAAAATTATCAAGAACATATATAATAGCTTATTGACCAATACTGGTCAAACATATCATAAATTAAACTTAATTTCAATTTTCAGTTAAAGTTTCAAAGATTCTTCAGGATTGAAGCGGTAACATCGACCGTCCCTGCTTTCCCGCCCATATCAGGTGTAAGGCTCCCTGCAGATTCCAGTATCCTGTGAACTGAGTCATCAACCGCCCTGTGTGCATCCATGAGCATCTTATCCTGATGCCTATTTGCCAGCCACTCAAAGAGCATTGAAACCGAGAGAATTTCAGAAAGAGGGTTTGCAAATCCTTTACCGGCAATGTCAGGTGCTGTCCCATGTGAAGCCTGTGCCATTGCCCAGTTATCGCCGAAATTAAGTGACGGGGCAATTCCCAGGCTCCCGGCCACAGCCGCTGCCTCGTCCGAGAGTATGTCACCGTACATGTTGGTGGTGGCTATGACATCGAACTTGTCCGGGTGGAGTATCAGGTCGTATGCGACCGAGTCCACCAGCCGATCTTCGGAGAGGATGTCATGGCAATCCGCAGCCTTCTTTCTGAACTCTTCCAGGAACAGCCCATCCGTAACACTGAGCACATTGCCCTTGTGAACCGCTGTCACCTTTTTTCTCCTGGTGGCCGCATAACGGAATGCGACATCGCTGATCTTGGCCATTTTCTCCCTTGTTATTACACGCACTGAAAGTGCCACATCCCTGGTGGGCATGAATTCCCCACTGCCCAGGAACATGTTTCTATCGGCATAAAATCCCTGGGTGTTCTCCCTGACTATAAGCGTGTCAATGGGATCAAGTCTTCCCCTCAGGTATGTTCTCACCGGCCTGATGTTGGCGTAGAGATCAAAATGGGTCCTTATGGCACCTGACGGACTCTTCTGCCCCTTTGAACCGGGATAACTGCCAACTTCCAGTGGCCCCAGTATGAGCCCATCTGACATTTCAATCTTCTTAAGAACCTCATCTGTGAGGGGTTTGCCCCACAACTGGAATGATTCCCATCCAACCGGCACCTTACTGAAAGATATAAGGCCGGATGAACCAAGCCTGTCCATTGCTGCGGAAAACACAGAAACAGCTGACTCCACCACCTCTGGTCCGATGCCGTCTCCGGCAGCCACGCTTATGTCGTATTTATCCTTCATACTGAATCCTTTGTCCTCACAGCGGCTCGCTGTCAATATATCCATTGGATCTGAGCACTTCTATTATGCCGCCTGACCTCACGATATTCATCAACAGGTCTGGAATCCTGTTGAATTCTCTCACTGATCCGTCCTGTTCCCTTGTTACAGTGCAGTGCTGGAAGTCAACCTGTATGATATCACCCTCGGCGATCCATTGCGTAATCCCGTCCATACGCAAAACCGGTAGCCCACAGTTAACGGCGTTTCTCATGAAAAGTCCGTTGACGGTTTCTGCCATCACCAGCACTATACCGAGACCCACAAGATTTGCCGCTGCTGGTCGAGAAGAGCCCACCCCGAAATTCCGGCCTGCAACGATGATGTCACCCCTATTAACCTGGGAGGCCCATCCGGGCCTGTTTGCCCACATTGTATACTTTGGCCTGTCTTTCTCCGGAAGCGTATAGCAAATGTGGGGATACATGAGGTCTGTGTTTATGTCGTCTCCAAAACCCCACACCCTTCCCCTGATCTTATCGTCCATCTATGAACCTCCAGGGATGCTGCTGGGGCTCACTATCTCACCTGCAACTGCCGAGGCCGCCACTGTGGCGGAGGATGCCATGTATATTCTGGCATCTCTGGAACCCATCCTTCCCTTGAAATTCCTGGTTGTTGATGTTATGGCAGTTTCTCCGTCAGCAAGGAGACCCATGTGGCCACCCATGCATGATCCGCAGGTTGGATTGGTCACGATCCCTCCGGCCTTCACTATTGTTGGGATGTAGCCAAGTTCCATCCCCCTTAGATAGATGGACTGGGTGGCAGGCGTCACAATCAGCCTTGTTCCTGGATGCACCTTTCTTCCCTTGAGAATCCTTGCAGCCACTTCCAGATCGGACAGTTTCCCGTTGGCACATGATCCGATGGTGCACTGGTCAACCTTGATTCCCTGTATGTCATCCACCGGCCTGGTATTCCCGGCAACAGAATCTGGTAGTGCGGCCATGGGCACCACCTCGGACATATCAAGCTGGTATGCGCCTGCATAACTGGCAGATGGGTCAGGAGACACCGGGGAATATTCCTGAACTCCCCGTTCCTGAACATAGGACCGCAGTACCTCATCACCTGGAAAGACGGCAAATTCCACACTCAGTTCAGCACACATGGTTGAGATAACCGTCCTCTGATCCATGTTCAGGGCCATCACACCGTCTCCTGCAAATTCAATATTCATGTTGGGCATATCCCCAAGGTCACCAGCCATTTTCAGGAAAACATCCTTTGCTTCGGACATTCCTGAAAGTTTTCCAGAAAGGTCAACCTTAAGTGTTTCACCCACAGCAAACCACGTTTTTCCGGTGCACATGACCTGCATGAGTTCTGGCGTTCCAAGTCCTCTGCTCAGCATGTTGAATGCCCCGGCAGCCACAGAATGGGAATCTGTATTGGCAACAATCTGGCCGGGATAGAACCATCCTGACTCGGCGGCAAAGGCGTGAGCTATTCCTCCAGACCCGTAGTCATAGAAATCATTCAGGTTCAGTCTCTTCACCAGCTTTCGTATCTTGGCAGTGCCATTGGCCATCTCCACGTTTGGCGCAGGTACAAAGTGATCGAAAACAACGCTGATCTTTGATGGGTCAAAGACCCTTGCCGGTGGATTCTGGATCAGTTCAGGATGCTGGCCCGCTATGTCAAGCAGGATCACTCTGTCCACGGACACGGTTACTATGTCGCCCGGTTCCACCTTCCCTGAACTGTCCGAAGAATGTGAGGAAAGTATCTTCTCAGCAATATTCAGGTAGTCCCTCTCCTCTTTTCACTGATCACCTGGCCTTCCTTTCGGCCTCGTTCCAGATTCAACAGTGCGTCTGCAACTATTTCGGCGCTTCTCCATACTTCCTCAAGCGATATTTCCTCCAGTTCCGTATGTGAAAGCTGAGGGTTGCCTGGCCCATAGGTCACGCACGGTATTTTCCATCTTGACCCAAGTATGTTCATATCGCCGCTCCCGCTCTTGAATAGCAACTGCGCTTCACTTCCGGTGTTCTTTCTCACAGATTCCTTGAAGGCTGAGATCAGAGGCGTCTTCAGCCCTGAAACATAAGGTTCCACACTGCTTCTGATCATGAAAGATGGTTCAGAAGCGGTGGAGGATTTCACCAGGTCCAGTATTTCTGAAAGGACGTCATCCTGCTTTCTGGATGGAGGGTATCTTACATCAAGGGTCATCGCGGCATTTGAAGGGGTCATGTTGTCCGCCTCCCCTGCCCTTATGGATGTCAGCGCAGCTGAAACCTTTGAAAATTCCCTGTTCTTTCCAAGTTTATCCCTGACTGAATTCCATGCCTCCACGGCAGATTCCACAGCACTCTGGCCCAGCCAGGGAGCACTGGCATGCACCTGCCCTGACCTGAATTCCATATCCAGAAGGATGCGCCCACGGTAGCCCACTGTTATGCCTGTTACTGCAGAGGGTTCGCCAAAAATGGCATAGTCTGATCTGGGCTGGCTGGAGGCTACTTCAATAATGCCCTTGCCAGGTCCCTCCTCACCCACAGCAGCAATCATACGTATGGTTCCGCTGAATCCTCTCTGTTTCGCCATCGACACGCCAAACATCAGCGATACCAGTGAGGATTTTGCATCCGTTGCCCCCCTTCCATAAAGAGTGCCTCCATCCTCCCTCACAGGTAGCTGGCCGGGGACAGTGTCTATGTGCCCGCAGACAAGAATTTCCGGAGATCCGCCGCTGAAAATGGAAACACCATTACCGGCCCTGTCCACAAAGAATTCGTCTGCGCCCAGGCGCAACATTTCCCTTCCAAAGTATTCTACAGCCTTCTCCTCATTCCCTGTTGGAGAATATATATCCACAAGCTCTTTCACCACCCTGTCTGTGGGATGCGTCACCTGAGAACCTCCCTGACATAATCCATGATTTCGCTGGGAACATCCACCTGTGCTACCCTGACAGTGTTCTTGAACTCCGTAGTGCTGTTCACCTCGTGTACCACATAGCCATTTTCAGTTTCCATGATGTCAACCCCGAAAACGCCTTTCCCAACACTTCTTGCCGCCCTTATGGATATGTCCTCAAGTTCCGGTGTGATGGGACATTTCTCGGCTCTACCGCCAATTGCCGTGTTGGTCCTCCAGTCATCGTCCGACTGGTATCTGTAGATTCCTCCGATGACCCTGTCCCCCACAACGAATGTTCTGATGTCCCTGGGCGGCCGTTTTACGAATTCCTGAAGATAGAAGATGGAATATAACGGGTACATGTATTCCCTGTCCTCCATTACGGCCGATGCAGCCGTCCTGTCATTGAGAAGCGCAACCATCCTTCCCCAGCTCCCTGTAACAGGTTTCAGGACCGCCCTGCCTCCGAACTTGGAGGAAAACTGCTTCATGGCTGTAGGGTAAGAGGCTGCCACTGAAGTCTTTGGAGTTGGCACGCCATTCTTCACCAGGGCAAGTGATGTCAGCATCTTGTTTCCCGCCACATCAATGGTGTTGAAGTCGTTTATGACCTTCTGCCCCTTGAACTCCAGATAGGCTGTTGAATGCAGGCCGCGATAGTAGGAAGTGCACCTCTGGAGAGTCACGGATCCGTATTCTCCAGGCAGTGGCGCATCAAGGTCCATATCCATGTCCTTGACATCCACCATGTTGATCTCCATGCCCCGGTCCTGGCCGGCCTTGAGCAATGCCTTTTCCTCCCATCTCACAAGATCATAAACCATTGAGATTTTCATTCTGCCCCACTCCGCTTTAGCTGGCCATCAAGAGCCCCCTTTATTTCCACGATGGCCTCATCCACCTGTTCCCTTGTGAGGATGTAGGGCGGAAGCATCCTTATGATGTTGATACCGGAGTACAGGGTTATGACGCCCCTGTCCAGAAGATTCATCAGAACTGGCAGAAACCTGATTCTAAGCTCAAGGGCAAGCATCATGCCTATCCCTCTGGCATGGCTAACCAGACGATGGTTTCCCAGATCCTCCTGCATCCTTTCCAGAAAGTATTTTCCAGTATCCCCTGCCTTCTCCACGTATCCGCTCCTGAGCCGGCCTATAACTGCACTTCCTGCGGCACAGGCCAGCGGGTTGCCTCCTGTTGTTGAACTCTGCTCCCCTATTTCAAGGGCATCCACGAACTCGCTCCTCCCCACTGTAACGCCCATGGGGATTCCTCCACCTATGCCCTTTCCTACCGTCATGATGTCCGGTGTTATGCCCCAGTGCTCGTGGGCCCACATCTTTCCGGTCCTTCCCAGGCCTGACTGAATCTCATCCATGATGAGAAGCGTTCCCGATGCCTCTGTCATTTCTCTCACTTCCTTAAGATACTGGTCTCCAGGAAGGTTTATTCCGCCCTCCCCCTGAACCGGCTCCAAAAAGACGGCTGCCACGTCGAAGGACGAAAGGGCTTTCCTGAGCATTTCTGCATCGCCAAATTTCACAAATTCAACATCGCCAACAAGAAGATCCTGGAACGATTTCCTGTATTTTGAGGAATGCGTGACCGAGAGTGATCCCAGTGTCTTTCCGTGGTATCCCCTTTCCATGCTTATCATCCTGTGTCTCCTGGTGGACTTCACTGCAATTTTTATTGCGGCCTCAACAGCCTCGGTTCCGCTATTGGAAAGAAAAGCCCGGTTAAGCCCCCTGGGCGCTATTGACATGAAGTCCTTTAGAAATTCAGCTCTTGCAGGGCTGTAAACCGAGGCATGAGTTATGTATACCTTCTCCATCTGCTGCATTATGGCTTCCTTGATTTTCTCATCAGAGTGTCCAAGGATGGCAACCCCATAGCCGCTCATGAGATCCAGATACTCCTTACCGTCCAGATCCCATATGTTTACGCCCTTGGCCCTGGCGGCCAGTACCGGTATCTTCTGGTAGGTTCCCGCCAGGAATTCATCCTCTATCTTCTGGTAATATCCATTATCCATCATTTTTCAATCACCGTTTTCATTTTTCCCTGAACTGCATTTTCAAGCGGGTTTGATATGGAACCGGAACTGATGACGACCCTTCCGGCTCCACTGGCCAGTGCCTCCCTTGCTGCAATCAGTTTCTTATCCATTCCGTTTCCCACACCCCGTATGGCTTCATCCAGTTCCGTCCCTGCAATATGCGGAACCAGTGAATCTTCACGCATCACACCAGTAACATTTGTCAAAAGAACAAGCAGATCCGCCTTCAGAGAACCTGCTATTGCCGCCGCAGCCCTGTCTCCATCGACATTGAGCGCCTCCCCGTCTTTGCTGACTGCTATTGGAGCTATGACCGGCAACTGGCCAAGATCCATAAGGCCATTCAGGAAGGCCGAATTGACCTCTGTTATCCTCCCTGTGTAGCCACCATCTACAAACATGGGACGCCCGTTCCCGCTCAGTATCTTCAATCGGCTCTTGCGTTCAGCAACCATCAATCCTGCATCGATACCGGTGATGCCCACCGAATTTCTGCCGTATTTTCTCAGGGCAAGAACAATATCGGTGTTTATCCTGCCTTTCATCGCCATAAGAAAGACCTCCATTGTTTGTGCATCCGTATACCTGCTCCTTACTCCGTCAGGAGATGTGACAAATCTGGGTTCAATGCCAAGCCTCATGGTCAGGTCAGTTACCGCCGGCCCACCGCCATGGACAAGAACAATCCGGTCATTCTCATAATATGCAATTTCCTTTATGAGAGAATCTGGAACTCCGCTGCTGGCAATGCTTCCACCAACCTTCACCACTGTGACCATGATCACACCAGCCTGAGAGGGGCAGAATTGAGGCCTGCATTTTCAGGGTATCCCATCATTATGTTCATTGACTGGATTGCATTACCTGCTGCACCCTTGATCAGGTTATCAATTGCTCCTATGGCAACAACTCTGTTCACGTGCCTGTCAATTGCAAATCCCAGGTCCACGAAATTCGATCCGATTACCAGCTTTGGATCCGGGTACCTGAAGAGGCCATTGGGATCCATCATGAACCTTATGAATGGCTCGTTTCGGTACATGGAGCGATAAGCCTTCCATAAATCAGTTTCCGCGGGCCTGTGTTCTGTAAATATGCTTGATGTTGTCAGTATGCCCCTCACCATATTCACCGAATGTGCAGACATGGTAACTGTCACCCGTTTTTCGGCAGCAATTGATAATTCCTGCTCAATTTCACCTATATGCCTGTGATCCGAGGGGCTGTAAATCCTCACTGAATTAAATCTCTCAGAAAAATGGGTTGCGGACGTGGATTTGTTGCCAGACCCAGATGATCCTATCTTTGCATCTATTACGGTGATACCGGCCAGCAATCCGGATTTTGCCAGTGGTGCCAGGCTGTATATGGATGAGCTTGCAATGCAGCCGGGAACAGCGATCAGCCTTGAATTGCGTATCTCGTCCCTGTGAAGTTCAGGCATACCATAGGTGAACTTCTGCAGGAGATCCGGAGCAGGATGTTCCCAACCGTACCATACTGGATACTGGGAGCTATCCTTCAGCCTGAAATCAGCGCTCATGTCTATGATCCTTGTGCCTGTTTCAACAAGCTGCGGTGTTATCTTCACGGATGATCCATGTGGAACTGCCAGAAACAGAATGTCCACCTTTGCTGCAACGTCCATTGGCGTTTCATCGGTGAACTTCAGGTTCGTGTAACCCTTCAGGTTGGGATGAACCCTGGCGATGTATTCCCCAGCATTGTGCTTTGATGTGGCTGCGGTAATTTCAACTTCGGGATGATTCAGCAGGAGCCGGAGGATTTCTCCGCCTGTGTATCCGGATGCGCCGATAATGCCTACTTTAGACAAAAATATCAATCCAAAAAGATAGAAAATGATTCAGAGGCAGGCTGATCATTCGCCCCAGTCTTCCCTTATTTCCTCTGCTGCCCTCAGGACAGGGTTTCCATCACGTATTTCTGAAACCTCATACTCAACTCCGCAATCCGGGCAACTCACAATCTCGCCTTTTATTACATCATCGGGAACCTGCAGCGACCCGCCACAAACATTACACTCTGTTTCCATATTTCACACCTTTTCTGTCATCATAAGATGGCAATATACCGTTTCAGTCTTGGAAAATATTAATATTTTATGACCTATTCTGGTCATAGTTTGACTTAAATGACCAAAATGGAGCTAAGTATAAACGGCCTTGTGAAAAACATGGTTACCAATGACATATTCCTTGCAACATCACTGAACAGGGGATACGTGAATCTCAGCGCTGTTGCTCGCGACCTCAAGCCAGCAATAGAGATGCGGTTGGGGCAGGAGGTGAATACAGAGGCCATAATTTCTGCTCTGAAGAGAAACAGGGATACGTCCAGAAAATATGATAACAGGGTCCTGGAATCCATGGCCCAGACCAGTGTGCAGATGCTGACCTCTGTCACCAAGTTTGTGCTTCCTGTGAACAAGAACGAAAGGGTTTTCAGGGAAATGTATGAACTGAAAATGCCCGGGGCAGTTTATATTTCCACCGGAACTGAGTTCACCACATTCATAGTCGAGGACAGGAACCTTGGCTCATTTTCTGAAATTATCAGGAGAGGCATAGTAGACAGGAAGACTGGACTTGCCGTGATAATAGTGAAGAGCCCCGTCTCAATGATCGAAACGCCGGGGTACCTGATGTCGCTCTATTCCAAACTGGCATTTTCCGGGATAAATGTGGAGGAGACAACCAACAGTTACACGGACGCCATCATTGTTGTCAGCGAACGTGATTCCAGTGAGGCGTTCATGGCAATTCATGATCTCATACAGTATGCAAGGGAACATGTCCATCCCGGAAAGCGGTAGACTGGATCTGTTGTGATATCGCCCCCCTATCGGATGGGGTTTCCTGATTCATGGATTGGCATCTGCCTGTATGGATATATTCCGCACATACCCGGAGTGGCAATCTCCACAGGCTTGAATTCGGATATTCAATTTCGTGGACAATTGGGATCAGGCACTCTGGAGGCAAATGTCAATATCCGATCCAGCATGGGATTCTCACTGTGCTGCCGACCCATAGAGATAAATGAATGCTGCCATTCTGCTGCCTCAGGGTGCCCCTATTTCCAATACAGGTTCACTTGCTGTTTCTCCCCGATATATCATCACAGAACGCAGAAGTCTTCTTCCATTCTCTGGCCGGAATTTCAGGTATCCAGTTCATATGGCTTCAACCTCCTCTCAAAAATTTCAGGATCAGGGAATAAATTTTACATTCTTCATTCCATGGCGGAAAATGTACAGAAGATATTATGTTATAAGGGATAACGCAGCGAATCCCCCCTATGCCGGCAAGCCATGGCTGATGTCTCTTGGCTCCCATGGAATAGTCATTGGAAAGACAGGAGCTGGAAAATCCAACTATCTGCTCCACATCCTCAAGCATATCGACAGGGAAGACTGCAACATTGTCCTGTTAGATCCCCACGGGCAGACTGCAGATTCCTTTCTTTCGATGACAGGGAAGGACCCCATTATCCTCAGCGGTCACGATTATCCCGGATCTGAGGGCAGATACTCTGGGATCAACGCGCTTCATACTTCAGGAGAGGAGGAAAATGCCTACCGGGTCGGAGACTGGATGGTACAGGCATTTTCCAGCAATGAGGCCATGTCCAACGGAAGCTGGGGTCCAAGAATCAACCTGATCATCTCGCAGGTAATGGTCAACATAATGTTAAGGGAGAAAGGTCTACCGCTTGACAGATTCACCGAAATCCTCACAGATCAGAAGAGACTCTTTTCCTATTTTCCGGTTCAGGAGCACTCCCCAATAAGAAATGCACTCAGTTCCGGCAATATTTCAAGGAACTGGGGGGACTTCATAATGAGTTCACTGAACAAGCTCCTGCCGCTGGTGGGAAATCCGCTGATCAGAAGAGTCATCTCAGTTTCTGAGGAAAAGAGCGTTAACCTGGATCATTGCATACTCACTGGAAACAAGCTCATAAGCCCTGAAATCAGTATTGGTGAGACCGGGGTAACATCGGCCAGCATCATTGCAAGCGTGCTTCTGGCAAGAATCTGGAACATACTTGTTGGGCGCGGCCCATCTGATTACAAGACATATATCATCATCGATGAAGCCCACATAATACCTGAATCTGTCCTTGACATGTTTCTTTCCCAGGGAAGGAAATATGGTGTCATCCTCATCCTTGCCTACCAGTCCCTTGGCCAGCTGACTGACAAATTCAGGGATGTTATGTTCTCGAACCTGAACAACTATGCCTGCTTCAACCTGACTGAGAGGGATGCCAAGTACATATCGGACAACATAACATGGAGTTCGAAGAGGCAGAGTGTCATAGAGACACTGGTAAACCAGCCCAGACATTATGTCACAGTGACATGCAATCATGTTGAGGCGGAGGGATCATCATCCAGTAATTCTGGAAAATACGGTCCCATCACCCTGAAGCCACCATTGATTGCACATGCCCCTGACACTGCCTCTGTGCAAAAAATCAAGGCATCCATCATAAACAGAATCGGATACGGTGAGGAGAATACGACATCATCCTGTGAAAATTCCACGCTGCACAACAGGCTGATCTTTCTCTTTTCAGACTTCTTGGAGTCCAGGAATGTGAAGGTAACTGTTGAGCCCAATATCGGGAATCTTATACCGGACATACTCATTGAACATAACGGCAGGATCATTTACTGTGAGGTTGAAGATTCCGATCTCATGGTTTCTCACAGGATTGCGAAGAAGATGGTGGATTACATGGGCAATCCCATTATCTTCCTGTGCAGGGATGAAGACTTTGGAAAAATAGTATCCATTTTTAGGAACATGGTGGGGCATGCCGGAGATGGTGGCTTTTACCAGAACGGAGATGAGATTATACCGTTCTCAAAAATACCTGAAGCCCTTCTGAACACCTCGCTGGTTACATATTCCGGGAACACTTTCAGTTTCTTCAACGGCATTAAAAAGGTAAAGTTTTCTCCCATGCATCTGGAAAAGGATTCCTCATTCATGAATCGTGCGAAGAAACTCCCGTATGGAAATCTGCGCTTAAACATCCTCCTAAACCTTGTGGAAACTGTCAGAGATGGAGGAGGAATTGATCTTGATGTGCTGGAGGCAAAATACGGAAGGGACAAGCTCCGTGAGCTTCTGCAGGTCATAAGGGATTCAGGATACAGCGAAGGCCTAACCTTCAATTCGCTCCTTGAACTGGACAGAATCCACGAACCTGATATGCAAGACGGTGAGGTAACTGAATAAGGTGGAGCTCTGCAAGGGCGCGGATATTTCAATCAAGCGATATTCTGGCTGGGAATCATGGTCACCATAAGGAAGATGGAGCAGGGAGGCAGAACCTACTACTACCTGGAATACCCGGTTAAGGTTAACGGAAGGGTCAGAAAATATTCGAGATACATTGGAAAGGATATTCCGGAGGATATTGATCACCTTAAGAGGCAGTTTCAGCTTGAGATCATTGAGAACCGCCGGGAACCGCTATCCTTGCATGCCAGGAGTGTGATGATAGGCCGGACTGATGGAATGTCAAGGGAGAAGATCGATCAGTTTTACCATGAAACCGCACTGCATTTCACTGCCAGTACACTGAAACTGGCTGGTTCCAAGCTGACGGAACTCGAACTTAAAAGACTTCTCGTTGATAAAGTGATCCCTGGCTGGCGCGACACGGATGATGTTAAACTGGCGGTAGTTCACTATGGAATCGCAAAAGACATTCTTCTAAACAGCCCGCAACTTTCCCTCGACCTTCTGGCTGAGTGGCACTGGAAGCTCTATCGTGAGATCAAGCCATCGATTGCCGGTGTAATCACAGGGGTGCATGGAGCTGAGGCGGAATATTCAGGGTTCGATTCTGCCTACAGAGAATACAGAGAAAAATTTGGTGGTCTCATGCTTGCTGGCCTGATTCATTTTGTTTTATTTAAAAGGCCACAGTTTCAGGACGGGAATGGAATCATTGCAAGGCTCGCAATGAACTGCGTTTTACATGCCAGTGGGTTTCCCATTCTGGACATTGATTACAGTGAGAGGAAACGGTATGAAAACGCACTGGAAAGATCTTTGAAATTCAATGACGAAACGGAGTTTCTCAAATGGTTTTTCCTGAAATACAAAAGAAAAATTGCGAAATTTGAATCGCCCATATAAACTGAAATTCATCAGCGCCCTATAATTAATTTTACTTTCCGGATGAATTAAAAATTGAGTTTCGCAAGAAAATAGGCGGGAAATGTTACACTGAGCCAGGCAGTTCCGTGGTTTCCGTTTCTTCCGGTTTGCGGAAGAAACCTCATGTAAAAGAAGTCCGCAAATAAGGTTAAGAATGGTTCTGGAAAAAGATGGAATTATCCCATCTAATTTTTTGGTGCTGTCATCGTGGCCCCCTGATCATATTCATGTTTCAATCTCCGGATGAAGGACATCGGTCCCACGCAAACACAGCTTGAGAAGCAGGCCCGGAATCTCCTTGGAGGTCTCAGCATAATAACAACAGTGGATCAACTCCTACCGCAGATGAGAAAGTAATCCGGCACTCTAGGGGACTATTCTGGTTTCAATTCACTGCTCAGAGGGATGCAGGGTCCAAATGCTACCATCGTCAGGTCTAGGAACGAGTGGAAGTATTTCGGTCGGGAAGTGAATGATGGTGCAATCCCAATAAGTGTGCTCTATCCTGTGGGAGAAGCACACAAGGATGGCCCTAGAGAAGTGAAGGACTGTATTGAGAAGAAAAGATTTGAAGGTCTTAGTGATGAAGCCCTTGAGTAAATTGTCAGGAAGAAATTCAACCTCACTGGTGGTGGTTTTACCAAGGTATAAAGCACCGGAAAGGTATATTACTTCTCACAGACCACACCCATTCCTGGAAAAGCAAAGCCGATTGAGGCGGATGTAAAGGCGACAACCCTTTACAACACTCTGAAAAAGATCGCAAAGGAGCATTACGAGGTTGAGGAATCTCCAATCAATAATGGTGCAAGAGGATATACAGCACATTCAGGGGAAGGCCAGAAGATAGTTGTGATGAAGATACTAGGAGAGGATGTGAATGTCCTCCATACCCTGATACATGAGATGTCCCATGCTCGGCTTGAATATCTCTACAGGAAAGAACTTCCAAGAGGCCTTGCTGAATCTGAGGCAGAATTGTCAACATACCTTGTAGGAGCGCACTTTGGCTTTGACTTCAGAGAGGATTCTTCAGCATACATCAAGGGATGGCTTGATGATGCTAAAAAGGCGGGAAAAGGACTAGGAAAGGAGAACCTTGACAGGGTTCTGAACAATGCAAGGTGGCTGATAAACGAAATATTTAACAAATTATCTTAATATTTCATAATCTTGCCATGTTAGAAAATCTATTTTCCCGTCATGCAACTCACAGGAATCGTTGGCACATACCCAGTATTCCACATTATCCTTACCTATTCTTGGGAACACTAAAGATCCGCATCTTGGGCAAGAATATCTTTCTCTGAATTTTTTATGATCTAAAACTGTGTAAACCACAGGAACTAAACCACTTTCTATGATTAGCACAACACTTATGATCGGATTCATAGCTTGGAAATTTGCAGCAATCTCAATGATAGTGAATAGCAGTATTATGAACATGGTGTTAAAAAGCGGATTGTAATAAGATTTGTCAAGATATTCCTGTCCTGGCTGATTCAGCTTAACATGGGTAATTTACTTCTTTCCATGACCTGAATTCCCTCTTTTGATAACAGTAAAGACACTCTGGTTTGAACATAGAAATTTGAATGACAGACTTGATAATATATTTTGTTTAAAAGATACAACAATTCAAATGTTTGTATTCTTAACCGTAATATGATCCCGGAACCAAGTTTCGACAAGGAAAGGAAACATGTAGTTTCTTTTATGTCTGCAAAAAATCTAGACAGCGAGCTTTTGATGAAAAGTGTGAATCCAGGAAACGCAATACCTTTATCCGTACTAACGCTGAATGACTTGGCCATATACCCGGGCATTGGACTTTATTTCTTCTACAATATGAGAAATGAGCTTCAATATGTTGGTAAATGCACTTCCAGGTCTTTTATGGAAAGAATCCCATCTCATTTTGATTGCAGGAATCATGCTAGGTTTGCTACAATTGCCAGAAGACGAGTTGATGAACTTAGTCAAAGTGATGACATTTCGGAGACAGTCTATCAAGCATTAACGGACTTGAAGTTGTTCCTTGTAAATTTTATGTATGATAAGATTTTTTGGGACAACGGGAGTTATTCTGATATTAACAAGAAACAAGAAACTGGTCGTGAAGCAGAATATATAGAAAAGCTTGAAAGAGACACAATACAGAAGAAAGAACCTCATCTGAATAGGATGAACAAACGGAAATCTACTCATCAGAACGATGACCGTAGGAGTGAGATTTAATAATGATGCTGGGAATATACATTTTCAATGGGATTAATTGAAATTTCGGAAACCTATAATCGTTTTCTCCGGCACCTCTCAAATAAAAGTGGATCTCTTGCGCCACTTCAGCTAACAGGCTTACTTGAAGATTATCTCGTACATGAATTTATAGTTCATGTGTACAAGGAAACGAGGGGTGAAATTTTAGGAATAACCAATCTTGGAAACAAAGGGGAGCGGAAGTATGACATTGCTTTTATTAAAAACAATCTAATGGGTAATAGAGAAATAGTAAGTGCATTTGAAGCCAAGTATATTACGAACGCTCATAAACTTAGAAAAGAGGAAGATGCCATTGACAATATCGGCACAACTCTGAAGAGCCTCTCAAAACAACTCAAGAATGTTATTACCAACAAACACGGAGGTTATCCAGTGGTTCAGGAAGCAGTTGGAAGTAAACTTTACGGTTTGGTTTTTGCCTCATGTCGAAAATCAAGTCCAGGCAATGGAACAAAGAGTAATTTTTTTGATAATCAGATACTGGACCGGGCCAAGAAAATGGGATTTACGCGCTACGGTTCAAATGAGGATGAACCTATTTTCAATGACGTATATGAGGATATAGAAGTGCGCGCTGTCGGGTACAAATATTACCTTACACTCAAAGTAGGCTTATGGCAGAGCAGTGAATCTGAGGATTGAAAACAGAATCACAGGTTTTACTGCGTACGAATGCGAAGAGCTTCTAGGCGCTTTTGTTTATTTCTTGTTAACTCCTGTTGTAAAACTTAACGGGGCTTAAATATTCTTCAATATGATTAACAGAGCAAGGGGTCTCGGATCAAACACAGCACAGCAAAAGAGATATTTTATATAATTAAACCTTGAATGTAGTGAAGAGGTATAAATCTGGCAAAGTCAGTATATAAAATTTACACTGTCGATGTGATTCCATTTTTTGTTATAGTGGTGTTCTTCATTGTCGGCCTTTTAGTTAGAATATTTTTTGGAAATGCAGTGTTGTCTCTTGCTAACTCCGTGAATACACCCTGGGGAATAATCACGTCTAACTTTGTCTTTGACGGCTTCCAGAACATGGAAGCTATGCTTCTATTTCTAGTATTTCTATATCTTACAAGCGTGTCATTCAAAATTAAACTTAGAAATGGAAGATACATAGCCACATTAGTAAGTATGTTCGCAGGAGGCATTATTGCGAACTTTTTGTGGTTTTATGAGATGTTTAGAAGTGGGAGCACTGTTACCAGTGCCGGCCAGTCAGGGGTTGTCTATGCATTCTGGGGCGCATGTTTTTCCCTGTTCCTCTTCGATACCATAATTATCATAATCGGCAAAGGAGCCAAATTAATCAGAAGAAATTCCTCTCAAATTGGGGCACTTAAGTCAAGCTCGAAGAGGTTGAGATGGATAGGAGGTGCCTGCTCTGTTGTGTTCTCAATAATCGTATTGGCGGATTTGTATGATGGACAGAGAGCATTTTTTTCAGAGCTTCCTCACATTAACTATTTCGTACATATAGCAGCATTTTTTAGTGGAGTGTTAATTTGTGCTTTCATTTACTTGCCCATATTAATTAGAAACATACTCAAAGTTAAGCCCATTACGACCGTTCAGTTATAGAAAATGCATGTCCAAGTAGCGAATTGACACGGTAAAAAAAGAACAAATTATTGGGCGTTACAATAATAATGGATGACTTAATCAAAGTCAACGTTGGCAAAAATTTATGCCCTAGCAATGGTTTCGTACAATGAGACAAAATGCCTGAAGAAAAGAAGCGTTCTTCGAACGCCCAAAGGTCGGATGCCTTCAATCCAACGTCCAGTGATTCTAGGGCAAATGCCGATAACAGGAGCAACCAGATGAACCCTAACAATACGGCCTACAGATCTTCAAGGAAGGGAAGAAAGTAATTTTCACCCTTCTATTTTTTTAAGGCCATTGTTTAGAATGACGAAATATATTAATTGAATAAAATTTGGAGTGGGTAGGTGAATTCAAGATCGATCTTCGCCGTATTATTCGGGTTTGCCCTGAACTCTATCTCCACTGCGCTCACCTTTGTCAGGTTTACAATCCCGGTGTCGTTTGGCTTGTAACCAGTGCTAAATGGAAATTTTTCAGAACTAGAATTTTTCCACCCCACAACGATCATATTTACGGTCTGATTCTGTCCTAGGCCATTGACTACATAGAATGAATACACGACACTTACATTGCTGGTTGAAAATGGATAGGTGTTAATCAATATGGTTCCATTTGGCGACAACGAAAATTGACTGAAACTCTGTATAAGAACAGATCTTGATCCCTGGGAGAACCCATTTTGATATCCAATGTCCTTACCATGGTTAAGGCCAAGCTCATAAAATCCAATCGAGGCAGAAATTAATGCAACGGTTACTACAGTGGCAATGATCAGATCTCTTTTCCTCCACATGCTGCAAAAACATATTTAACCCATATAATTTTAACGAATCCTTCGACCCTGAAGGAGTTCTTAGGAGTTACTCGTATAGAAAGTCACTGGGACAGATGGCACATTATTGATTATCAATGATGACTTTTTCGTATTGTAAAGCTAATACAAACTTACCAGACTCATTATTCCTCAAGGTTGACAAAATCTGCTATCAGGAATCCGTCAATGGGTAGGAACCTGATCCGTTCAATTGATGAAAAGGGATTCAACGGAGAACCTCCGTCAGAGCCATAATGTGAAACAATGTCTACTAGATCTGAGTCTGTTGCAGACCTTACTTCTGCTTCGAATCCAGCCATGAACTTAGAACTAATTAAGGTATTGAAATATTTCCTATGGATTTATATATTTTAAAAATTTATAGACGCATGGTTAGCAATGAAGCAATAAAATTTGTAGTAAATGATGGACCATATGTAATTTCATCTGCCCCGTCTACAACTTCAGTAAATGTTTTGAATACCTTCAACAAAAAGGGTGGTTTGCAACAGATTTCAATAGGTCCCTCAGAGTGTGGAAATGAAAGAGATGGAAGGGCATCTGATGTGAATTCGGTGTGGAAATCACTTGACATTAGTAAATTTATTCCAGGCCAGTTTAGAAGTGTCCTTGATTTATTCAGGGAAGCTCTGTCCTGCTACCAAAATGGAGCATACATGGCATCATGTATAATGTGCCGGACTGCTACCGAATCACTCTTATTTATCGCAATAAACTCTGAGTATGATCACGATAAAAGGGAAATAAAATTCATGAGGCCACAAAATAAGGAAAAAGGAGGCCAAAAAGGATATATGAAATATGACGAAATCCTGAGAGAGGCTAATAAGTATTTGAATGATAATGAAAAAAAGTGGTTAGAACCAAAATTGGATTCAAACGGCAAAGAAACAGGTCTAATCAGACACAGTGGGGATATCGTGGCACACTACAGTGAAAAAATAAGTGAGGAGATAAGTTCTTTAAGTGCGAGTCAGTTAATAGAATTCTGGAAAGACAAGGATTCGACCTTAGAAATCCTTAAAAAAACTGCTTTGGTTATTAAAATGGTAAATGACAGATACAAATCTGTTAATATGATCCATTAACGGGAATAAATTATACATTCTCATCGAATAAAATTTTAACTTCTAATGCACAACAGGTAGATACTTGCGTTAAATTTAATTCATAATCTTAACTTTCATCAGATAATACATTCACTATTATGATAAAGGCACTGTAATCTCAACTAACAAGTGTGAGATTAATGGGACTCAGGATGAATAACTAATTTTCTAAACATAGGGAGATGATGATTATTGTCAATATCTAAACAGCTATATTTAGGCCCATAGTTAGATCTTCAAAAATTTCGGGTGAGGGCCCTCAGACCCGTTGGTTTTGAAACCTCTGATTATGATTGATAATGTATTGAGAAAATATATCACAATTTTCTGAACCCATACAAATTAAAACCTCGCCTTATTCTTTTGAATTATGTGTCTGATTTCCTGAGTAATTTAGATGTGTTTTTCGGGTCTTCATAGAATGATCTTTGGACAGAATAACATATAAAAGATGGTTTCCATTTATTGCACGCGGATTATGTCGAGTTACTGGAAATACTCCCTAAAGGATATGACAAGAGATGACCGAATGCCAGAGCCAACGAAAAGTGAATTGAAGGCGAGATATTTACTCAAGAAGATAGGTATACCCTTCGAAGTAGAACATAAACTTTTCTTCTCTTTGTCGAGGTTTTACACACCTGACTTAATTGTCGGGGGCAATCTCATTGTGGAAATTGACGGAAAGATACATGATAGAAGCTGGATGAAAACACCAGATAGAATAAGGCAGAGGGCACTTGAAATGATGGGTTACACCGTTATAAGGATAAAGAATGAGGAGCTTAACGCGAATCCCGAAAGATGTGCTGATTTTATACGAGAAAAATTCTATCAGGTAACAGGTGTAAGCAAAGAAAGTAAGATCAACAGAATTCCTACACAAATGCGCGGTGGCAAAAAGACCTCCATAGAAATATCCAAACAAGCTCAAAAATTGTTGAAGGAGAATAGCAGTCTCCTTCAATATGAATCTCCACAATTTGAGGAGAGTCTTGAAGAAATAATGACCGGGGCTTCTAGGGAACCAGAAATAGTTGAAATTGCACTACTACGCAAATTTGGTTATTCACTTGTTTCTGAGAAGGACAGTAAATACTTGGATTTTCATTCTGCGGCAGAATCCTTCAAGAATTGCCTATCTATTGCAGAAAATCTGTTGGGGCCTTATGGGGTCGTCGGGCTTGAGAACTCATTTTTAATCACGGCACCCAATTTCATTAAAAATTTAGTATTCAATGGCGGACCTCGTGTAAAGCCAAATATCGTTGAAATAACAAGTGAGGACGAGTTGAACTTTACTATAGATAGATTCAACCAGTATTTCAGGGAATTTGGTGTAACTGTGGATAAATCAGATGTCCTTGCTGAATGCAAAGAAGCTTTGAAAATTAGAAACCCTTCTAGATTAGCTTGGCTGTCCACTCTTTGTGGTTTAGCCTAACACTAATTTTTCTGCATCACATACCATTATGGAATGTGTACAAGTTTGCGTTGATTGTTAATAATAACTTTTTCGCATCGTAAAACTAATGCAAACTTACCCCGTTCATTATTCCTCAAGATTGACAAAACAAACATTTTGTCATGTTATATTTCGTTGGTCTTGCCCGTGTTTATATACTCAGGCACATTGGATGAAGACGTTTTTCATTTGCCCTATGAACAAACGCATTTAAAGACTAAAATATTGTCACGTTATGCCTCTTCCCATCCCACAAAGAGTATATTGATCCGGTCTTCTGGAAGACCGCTCTCAATTGATTTCTTCTCAGATGAGGAGATCCAGCAGATACTGCATGAAATATCCCGCAAGAACGTGGCAGATAAGAGCAGGTCAGAAAAGCACAGAAGGTATTTCCTTCTTGTTGAATTTCTCTTCAGAACATGCGAAAGGATAGATTAAATCCTAAAGGTTAGGCCATTAAGCATAAATCTGGCCACAAATTCAATCAGACTGAAAACACTCAAGCAGGGAAAGGACGGGAACGGCCGGCAACAGAACAGTGATGCCTGATGAAATCCCGGGGAAACTCCTGCTCCGAATGCATGTCCACGGGACATCTCCGATAAAGGATAATAGGGGTTTGCAATCAGCATTATGTGATGGTGCAGTGGATGGTGAAATAATATGCCTGTGGCTGATCTGAAAAAGTTCGCCGAGGATCGGGGGATTGTGATACCGCCGCAGGACGGCATTGTGAATGAGGCTCTCCGGTCGATAATTTCCGGATACGGCGATGACCCCGCGGTGCTCAAGGAAAATTTTGACGAGGCGGTTTCCCTCTCCGAGAAACTTGCGTACGGGATATATCTGAAGAAGGAGAGGGAGTACGGAAGGAGAGTGTTCTTGGAATTCGCAGAGCATCTGTCCGCAACCGGCGAGATCAGGACACTGGATGACCTTGGCACGGTCCTGGGTGACCATTTCACCATCCTTGACCACTTCTACCTGTCTCTGGCACAGTCGAGGAAGTCCAGAGCTGGCAAGGGGTTTGAGGAGATACACAACAGCCTCTTCTCCAGGCTGGGCTACCCTTTCACGGCCCAGGCGGTGATAAACGGGAAGCCGGACTTCGTCATGCCATCGGTGGACTACTACAGGAAAAACCCCATGGAAAGCATAATATTCACGGCAAAGAGAACCATAAGGGAGAGATGGAGGCAGATAGTCACAGAGGGGACCAGGGGTCTTGGCTTCTACCTTGCCACGATTGATCCCGGGGTCTCCTCGGAGCAGCTTGCCGAGATGATGTCGCACAGGATATACATGGTCGTCCCGCATGCCCTGAAGATGGAAAAGTATAACGGCAGGGAGAACGTTATCTCGTTCATGGAGTTCTTCCGGGACCATCTTGATCCCAGGATGGAGGTCTGGAGAAGGAAGGGGGTCATTTGAGCGGATTCACATTCATCGATCTTTTTGCCGGGATAGGCGGATTCAGGGTGGCACTTCAGGAACTCGGCGGAACGTGCGTCTTCTCATCCGAGTGGAACAGGTTCTCGAGGGAGACATACAGGGCCAACTTCGGTGAGGAACCGGCCGGTGACATAACCCGGATAGACGAGAGGACCATACCGGACCATGACATCCTTGCCGCCGGATTCCCCTGCCAGCCATTCTCAATTGCTGGCGTCTCCAAGAAGAACAGCCTGGGGAGACCCCACGGCTTTCTGGACGAGCTGCAGGGCAACCTGTTCTTTGACATAGCCCGGATAATTGCCGCAAAGCGGCCGAAGGCATTCATCCTTGAGAACGTGAAGAACCTGGTGCACCACGACCGCGGGAGAACGTTCAGGATCATAAGGAACACACTCACGGCCGAACTGGGCTATGTGATATTCTGGAGGATCGTTGACGCCTCCGCGTACGTCCCCCAGCACAGGGAGAGAACAATTATCGTGGGATTCAGGGGGGACCTCTACCCGGACCCGCAGTTCACGTTCCCCGATCCGCCGGCTCATGGCCCGGCACTGGCCCGCATACTGGAACAGAACCCGGATCCGAAGTACACACTGTCCGATCATCTGTGGGAGTACCTGCAGAACTATGCAGAAAAGCACAGGGCAAAGGGCAACGGCTTTGGGTACGGCCTTGTGGACCCCGGGAGGGACAGGATAACCAGGACTCTCAGCGCAAGGTACCACAAGGACGGATCCGAGATACTCATCAGGCAGGAGGGCCGGAATCCCAGGAGGCTGACCCCGGGGGAGTGCAGGAGACTCATGGGCTTCCCGGACTGGTTCACTGTCCCGGTGTCGGACACACAGGCCTACAGGCAGTTCGGCAATGCTGTGGTTCCGGCGGTCGTAAGGGCGGTTGCTGAGAAGGTTCTGGAGGTGATGGGAAACGGACAGGATATCCGGGGAGAGAAGAAGCTGGAACATGTCCAGAATACGCAGCAGTGACACCTCAATAGAGCTTGCCGTGAGAAAATATCTTTTCTCGGCGGGGTTCAGGTACAGGCTGCACTATCCGCTTCCCGGAAAACCGGACATTGTTTTCCCCGGAAAGAGGATTGCAGTTTTCGTCAACGGCTGCTTCTGGCACATGCACGGGTGCCGCCTTTCAAAGATGCCATCCACCAGAATGGATTTCTGGAAAGTCAAGCTCGAGAGAAACAGGGAGAGGGATGCTGAGGTTTCAGCACTGCTCACGGGCAGGGGCTGGACGGTGGTGACACTGTGGGAATGTGAAATCCGTGACGGCCCTGAGCCGGCGCTGGCACGGCTTGTATCCATTCTGTCCCGGTACGGGGCGTCACAGCCGGATCATGCGTGCACAGGGTGATAGTTTTATAAACTCTGCCGCATGAATAATTCATGCCTGATGACATAGTGCTGACTGATCAGCAGGAACGTGCTGCGGGGCATGAGATGGGGAGACTCAGGGTCATTGCATGCCCCGGATCGGGAAAGACCGAGATTATTGCCCGCAGAATTGCAAATCTGATAAAGAATGGAAGCCCGCCTCAGGGCATAGCCGCCATAACATTCACCGAGAAGGCCGCCGGTGAGCTGAAGCTGAGGATCAGAAAAATCCTGGATTCAGAGTTTCCCCAGAGGGCTGATTTTGGTGACCTGTTCATCGGCACCATACATGCCTTCTGTCTGGAGATGCTGAGGGAGATGGATCCTGTTTACAGGACATATGATATACTTGACGGGCCCAGGAGGGTGGCATTCCTGGCAAAATACGGAAACTACTACCATAATATAGGGCTGGTAAGGCTCGAAAAAAAACACGGTCTCAGATTTTACCAGACCGTAAGGCAGTTCATGCGGAGTGCTGACATAATGCTTACGGAAAGCATAAATCCGGATAATCTTACAGACACCAGCTTTGCCGAAGTCTTCAGGAACTACATCAGCGAGCTTGACGCCCAGAGATACTTTGATTTCCCGTCCATAATCAGCAGGCTGGTCAGCACACTTGAAGGCGACAGGGGGAAACTGGATCTCATAGAACACAGAATCCGCCACGTGATTGTCGACGAGTTCCAGGACGTTGATCCGCTGCAGGGAAAGCTTCTTGACATAATTTCGGAAAGGGCTCAGTCCGTGGCCGTTGTGGGGGACGACGATCAGGGGATATACCACTGGAGGGGGACTGACGTGAGCATTATCATTGATTTCGGATCAGAGACCAAAGGCGCGTGCACCGATGTGAAGCTGGAGACAAATTTCCGCAGCACTCCTGAAATAGTTGATCTGGCCTCGGTCTTCATCTCCAACAATCGGAGAAGACTCAGCAAGGCTATGAAATCCAATCCCAAGCTGGCAAGGAGATACGAGCCTGGCGACATTCAGGCGGGAATGTTCGGGAACGAGGAGGAGGAGCTTGATTTCATCGTTGGCAGGATGAGGGAACTGCATGAAACCGATTTCACTGACCGGAGAAACATACCGTTCTCCATCTCATGGTCTGACATGGCTGTTCTTACAAGGACCAACAGCTGGGCATCCAAGATTATTGACAGGCTTGAGAGGGGGGGCATACCGGCAGTCGCATCAAGCGGGGAGAGCATATTTGAAAGGCCCGAGGTCCAGTTTGCACTTGACTGTCTGTCCTATGTCTTCAGGACCGAAAGGTTTGGACGTGACGGCAGAATCCTGCCTGACGCCAAGTACCTCAGGAACTCCTATTCCGCAATTTTTCCGCGGGAAAGGTTTAGCCCAGCTGATCCGTCCCTATTTGTCAGGAATATTGAACAAATAAGGGGGGACATGATCAGACTGTCGGAGAAGGATGATAAGGATTACCTGCCCGGTCTTGGTCTCCAGGAGATATACCACAGGATCCTTCAGGCGGCCGGTGCGGACAGGTTTGATTTCGGCGAGGTGTACAGCTACAACCTGGCGGCACTCAGCCAGGCCGTTTCAGACTACGAATCTGTATGGGTCAGGCTCCGGGCATCGGAAGTGAAATATTTTTTCAATTTCGTGAGTGCCTACGGCGATGACGCATACCAGGACCCGAGACACAGCGATCAGGGTCTTGTGGACGCGGTGAGGATAATGACAATACACAAAGCTAAAGGACTGGAGTTTCCGGTAGTTTTCATTCCGGATTTCGTTGATAAACGTCGTCCCAATGAAACGCAGACATTTGTCGACAGAAATCTTTACAATAGTGACAGGTACAGGGGAGGGGAAGAGGATGAGCGGAGAGTGTACTACACAGCACTGACAAGGTCAGAGAAATACATCTTTATGACGGGATCCCGTACTGTGCCAGACAGGAAAAAACCCAGGGATATGCACCGGTTTCTGGGAGAAATGCCTGCAAAATATGTGTCCGGGGCGTCGATGCTTTCCAGAAGCAGGAGCGGTTACCCGCCGAGACTCAGAGCCACAGGCGAATATGAGACATCCTACAGCGAGATGATAAGCTATCTGCGCTGCCCTGAAGACTTCCTACTGAGGAACATATACGGGTTCAATGCGGGAGTTCCGGCAGCATTTGGATACGGGACAAACATCCACAATGTTCTGAACATGATTCACCGCCAGTACATCAGAGAGGGGAGAGTCCCGGATGAAAAGGAGATAGAAAGCATCACGCAGAGGATGTTCAGACTCCGATATGCAACGCGGGAAATGGAGAGGAACATGATGGAGTCTGCAATAAAGGTCATACAGCGCTACGTGAAGATTCACAGCAGGGACTTCTCACGGATTCTTGAAACAGAGAAGAGATTCGAGTTTGTACTTGACAGTGCTCTCATAAACGGCCAGATTGACCTTTTAAAGAAGCTGGACAGTGACGGGGCAATAAAGCAGGTGGAAATAATTGACTTCAAGACGGAAAAACTTGACGGAGCTTACTCCGCCGATTATGAGAGACAGCTCCGGTACTATGCAATAGCGTGCCTTGAATCGCTGAACATGAAACCTGAAAAGGCCTTTGTGCATCATCTTGATCAGGATGATCCCTCCAAAGCCTTCACGGAGGTTGACATTTCAGAACCAAGGCTTCAGGCCGCCAAGAATGAGATTAAAACAGTGGTTTCAAAAATAACCGGCAGGGAGTTCCCCCCATCACCTTCGTCCTCAAAGTGCGCTGAATGCGACTATAATAGAATATGCAGCTATGGGGCCAGATCATGACTGACGCGAAGTTTTGCCGCCCCAATAGGCAGTCCGGAAAATTACTGGGGTACTAGCTGATGGATTTCCGGGTCTTGCGTGGATTATGGTATGCGGGAAGGAGAGAACCAATTTTGAGTCAAATAAGCAAATGCGGATTAATCTCCCAATTCTTGGCGCGTAACTTATTTTTCTTTATGTTTTCTGAATGGGGGTATCTCTAGATGGAAGCATCTTAAATCCAAAGAGTTTGAGGCGTAAAACAGTGAAATGTTCTTTAAATTTACCTTGGAGTCACAATTTCAGTAGAAAATTCAACGAGCTATGGCCGCTCACTGAATAGGGACTTCTTTAGTGCCCGTTCATTGCACAAATGTTAAACTTTAGAATATGCGAAAACTAAATGATAAATATTGTCATGCTATCATAAAAAAACTTATATCTTTCCTATGAGTAAGACATGGCATAAACGTGGTAATTATTGATAAATCCTAATGACACAGATATAGAGAATGTAAGAAATCTGGAAAAATCCCTCAAATCTCAAATAAGTAAACTAGAAAACCTGAGGGAAGAAGTCAGAAAACTAAAATTTGTTCCAATAGATCCAATCGGTTCATACATATCTGTAACTTACAAAGCCATAGACGGCGGAAAGATGAAAATTTCCTTTGAACCACTCGAAATAGATTTGATTGAAGTAGCCGATTCCTATGGCAATCTCAAGATGAAGTTTGTTTTACCCAAAGAATCTGATGAAAGTGATGAAAAGGAAAGCGATGTAATAGGAGAGGGCAATTTCCTTGATGAGGATCCAATTGTTAGAAAATTTCTGGATATGCTTGGGAAGAAAAGTGTTCAGGAAATCTCTGAAATATTGAATCAGTCTGATACTTATATGGAGTTGTCCGAATGGGCCTGTATCTTTGAAAGAATTGCAAATTCGAGCGATGATCCAATAATACTGATGAGGGATGGCCTCCTTAGGACAAAGAAGATCAAAGCCGAACTCATACCTAATCTCTGGGACATTCTGAAAGAGAAAAAGAGACTTGTTAGATTGGTTGGTGTTTCTAAATCCTCCAAGGTGATGACCTTGCTGTCAACGGCCATATCCATGGAGCATGTCTTCCCAATCAATTCAATAGGTTACGTTAAAATTCCAAGAAATCTGGAAGTAAGAGCGTATAGGTGGTCTGGCAAGGGTAAAATTTCTGAAACGAAAAATAAGATATACTATGCATTTGGCGATTTGTATATTGCAAAATTATCTAGAAACAGTAACCTCCTTGTTACAGTTGAAATTCCACGAGATTTAAAAAATGACAAAGAAATATATTCCGAGCGGGAAATTACCGAGCTGATGGCACACTTAGCAAAGGATTCTGCTTATTCTTATCCTGTACTTGGGTATCCGCAGACAATAATGAAGGCACACGAGGCAGCTGCTAGAGTTGGGTTCCCTGCTTCTGTTGTTAGAGACAAGATCATGGACAAACTTAAGGAAATGCTGGATGCGGAAGGAAGGGATTTCATGAGAGATGCTAGTGTGCTTACAGAATTCGTTAACAAGGGAGTATTAGGGGGTGGTTACATTGATGAATAACGGTAACGTAATGGGTGTTTTCATTGGATTAGAGAGTGCAACTTATGAATATATAGCAAATATTATTGCTCCTTATCAGGCCAACTTTGTATTAGAAATTGGGGATTTTCTTCTCATAGAAAACATGGGGACATATATTGTTTCCCGGGTTACTGAATATAGACCAACTGGCGAATTGACCGCTTTTATGGGTCAAAAATGGCTTGGAGATGTGGCAAACAACTTAGATGCCATTGGGATGGATATAAAAGAAAAGAAAATCAGATATGCAGTCCGGATTAAAATACTCGGAACGCTGGATCGGCAAAGTTTTAGACCAGGCGTTACAAGGATACCCAATATAACGAGTAAGGTGTATAAACCTTCTAAAGACCAGCTCTCAGAAATAATCGAAACGGTAAATCGTTTGCAGTCCAATGGTAGGGAGATAGGCTCACTTTATTCTGATAAAGATATTAAAATTAAATTCAACATCTCGGAACTTAATTCCAAGCGTACATTTGTATTTGCCAGGGCCGGATATGGAAAAAGTAACCTTATGAAACTTATATCTAGCGGCTGGCCAAAGGGCGAAGGTGGTCTTGTTATATTTGACCCTGAGGGCGAATATGCAGTGACTGACAATAAACAAAGGCCTGGAATTATGGACCATAGGGAAGCGATCCTCATTACCAACAGGAGAGTTGACACCACGCTTCGAAATGTTTATCCCTACATGAAGCTCAATTTACGCGAGTTTGACCCAAAATTCATCCTTCCAATCATAGTCAATCCCTCAAAACATGAAACCGTGTTCTTTTCAAAATTAATGGGAATGGAAAATGAGGAGTGGGGAAATCTTGTTGATTTACTCTTTAGGGATGGCTGGAGGGCAGATTTAGCCGAGGTCGCTAGAATTGTCACAGGTAGCGATGAAGATCCTGGAAATTTCCAGCCAGTCCTAAACAATCTGGTTTCACCTATCCGTAGTTTACATAATCCTGACTCTCATCTGATGGCTATCATTACAGAAGCGATGCGCAGAGAAGAAGTTGTAATTGTGGACATCTCGTTACTGGATAGCAGGACTGCCTTGCAGCTAAGCTCAATGGTTGTGAAATCAATATTTGATCATAATCAGCGTCACTTTACAGACCAAGCCAAAAGCTTAATCAAAGCAACTTTTGTGGTTGAAGAAGCTCAGTCTGTGATAGGGCAGGATTCCAATTACACTTCATTCATAGAATTGGCCAAGGAAGGGAGAAAATATGGATTGGGCGGTATTTTCATAACACAACAGCCAGGTAGCATTCCATTTGAAATACTTAGCCAGGCGGATAATTTCTTCGTATTCCACCTCATAAGCAGAAGTGATTTAGAGAGTTTAAGACGTGCCAATGCGCACTATTCTGACGATATATTAACACAGATTTTGAGTGAGCCTATTCCTGGTAAATGTTATATGTGGACCTCATTTCAACCATTTGTCTTGCCTCTATCTGTAAACAACTTTGAGGAGGTGGTGGAACCAAACAGAAGCACTGAAGTCCAAAAAGATTCTGATCTGCTGTCTAATATTCAGTCAGTGACGCAAAATCGCAACGGAAATCCAGTGTTTGCATCTATTATTTCAAAATACAATGCAGTGGAAAAAGATATGGCCGGATTAGAAATAAATAGAAGAACTATCGAACTTTTTAACAGACTTGATGAACGCGAGAAGGCATATTTAAGAGAAGAGGGGCAAATTCAATCCAGGACTAAAGACAATGTTGAGTTTGCTGTTAAAACTAGATATTATAATTCCTTGGGGAAATAAGTATTGAATAGTTCTGAGAGCATAGAAAAGTTTAGGCCTGAGGATCCCTTAGGCGTAATTATGCAAACTGAGTTGTGTCAATGCAAGAATCAGAGTTATGGGCAGCCAATTTCGAATCTTAAAGAGCTGATTCTGTCGCACCTCACAAAAATTGGCTTTATGATAACTGATAAGGGTCAATTATCTCTGCCAAAAGACAAATCATACGTGAGAGAGGCTCATCAAGCTGCTGTAAGCATATCTATTAACAAAAACAGACATATGATTCTGAAACATGAGTTAGAATTTATTGACAAATACTTAATTGACGGTAAATCCCTCGATGTGGCCAAGATAGAACCAAAATTTATGCTGGTTGACAAGGAAAATACAAATTTATTCAATTGGATAAAACTGCATTGGTCTATTCCGATATCGGCAGGATATGGCCGAAGACTTCGTTATATTGTGAAGGACAATACAAATGGTGCGGTGATGGGGATAATTGGCCTTGCTGATCCAGTGTTTGGCATCAAGGACAGAGATAATCTCATAGGGTGGACAAGAGAAGCAAGAGGTGAAATGCTCAGAAATGTAATGGATGCATTCGTACTTGGGGCAGTTCCGCCCTATTCATTAGTTCTTGGAGGTAAACTGATTGCATCGCTTTTGGCTGCTCCGAGGATCAGATCCGATTTTAAGAACAAGTATAGAGGCAAACGATCGCGGATTAGTGGCAGGATATTTGACGGAAAACTTGCCCTGATAACTACCGCATCGGCATTTGGGAAAAGTTCAGTATACGACAGAATTAAAATACACAATGGTCCTGAGATGCTTCATGCTGGATGGTCAAGTGGTTCTGGTGAATTCCATCTTTTTTCCGATTTCTATGATCAATTAGCGACCTTAGTGAAGGAAGAAGTTAAACAGAGGAAAAATCCGTTGTGGGGGACTGGTATAAGAAACAAGAGAGTTGTAATTTCGGCAGCCCTAGATAAGCTTAATTTACCTCGAGATCTGCTTTATCATAATGTTAAAAGAGAATTGTTTGCAATGCCACTGGGCAAACATTCATTCGAATTTTTGAGAGGCGAGACTAAAAATGTCGGTTATTATAATATCAAGCAACACGAAATTGTTGATTTCATCAAGAATCGGTGGATGGTCCCAAGGTCTATGAGAAATTCAACCTACATGAGCTTTAAAAAAGAGCAATATTCTTTGGTGGATATCTTAAATAAATACCCATAAACTTTAAAAAGGCAAAACCATTTAAATTTAATAATGGTGAAAATAAATTTCTATATATCATTGAATTCATAGCATCTATGGAATATGATTTTGTAAGCACTTGGTATATAGAATCAAACGTTAAAAATTTCGTTTCATTGGAAAAGGTAAAGCTTCCTCACGGTACTGTATTTATGGGTGCCGGACAATCGCTCAGAGCTCGTATCACTGTTAAAGTAAATGAGAATGAGGACCCAATTGCAAAAGCAAAAAAATGCTCGATCAAGATCTGGCATGGTTTAATCTAAATGTTGGTCCAGAAGAGGAATACCAAATGATCCTCTTCGCAAATGAAAATGTACTAACCTTCAAAGATCCAAAGACTGGGCAAGAAATGGTAAACTGGACCATACCTCTTTTTCCGTTCTTGCCACGAAAGAAAAGTGAGAGTCAGACTCTTGAAGAGGCAATTGACCTAGCCAATTCAATCCAAATTTTGTCGAGAATAGAGAAAAAAGCCTTAGAAAAAGCGGATGTTCCCCTTTACTATTTTCTCAGAAGCCAGGAGGAGAGTAGAGCTGACCGAAAGACCTACAGATTTCTGAATTTGATGATATGCCTTGAAGCAATTGTTGCCGGAAACTATGCTTCCTCTGAAATAATAAGACGCAGGGTGGCAGTACTTGTTTCATCCGTTTATTCCGATAAACAGAAGACGTATGAGGATTTGAAATCAATATATATTGTAAGAAACAAATTATTTCACGGGGATCAGGTTCCATCCATAAATAATGACATTATACCAAGACTTTTCGGGTATGTAAGAATTGCTCTTCAGAATTACATTCTCTTACTCAATAAACTATCCAGCCCCGATGACATAAGGAAGAAACTAGACCTATTTTTGGATCCGGCTTCAATTACTGATTTGGAAAGAATAATCAAAGGAGATAACGCATGAACTATTTCCTTCATATGGACATCAAACAGAACGTTCTTTCTTAAACTTAGGTGGGGATTTGTTTCCAAGTTATGCTGGGAACAAAGGGTTATATTGCATATAATTCTCATTTAGCAGAAACGAAAGTTGTTGCATCATGCATCAGGAAGCTCCCTTGTATGTCTCATGTCCGGATGTTAAGCGCCATTGCGTCTTATGTGCATGAATTCACTGCAGTCACTAACAGCAGGAGAGGTGTTCCTTTTCATCCTTGTATAATCAATCAAATCGTACCGTTTGTCCGGATGGATTTTTTCCTTTAGGTAAAAAACGGCGGTTTCACTTCCATTCTGAGGTCATCTTGATCATATCCAGTTCTTCCGGAGACAGGATGGCGCCATTCTGCCCACTGACAAGCCACAAACCGCTCTGAGCTATCTTCTTAACAGGGGAATCCTTCCCCAGCCATGTATCAGAGGGCTCACACTCCTCACACTGCGCCACTGTGGCAATAAGCCGTGATTCCAAGGTCAGCCTCATTTCCTTACCGGTGATCGGGATGACCGCGAAGGATATATTGTCCCGAATATATTCTGACACTTCCCTCTCTATCTTCTGCATCCCTGCCTTGTCGATGATCTTCAGATAAGTCTCCTTTGACCTGGATGCTGTCAGGTCAATGTTCCACTGTTTGAGCAGAGAATATTCCTTCCTGCGGTTAAGTATCGCCCTCCCTATGTTTTTCCTGAATATGCTCCTGTCCTTGTTTTCGTTGTAGAAATGCTCCCCCAGCCTGCTGGCCAGGTTCCCGTCTCCGGTATGGGTGCCGATTCTCGTTATCCTCTCTCCCCCGTGGGCTTCCTCACCCCTTTCAAACATAATGTAGAGCCCGCTTTTGGGGAGTTCCTTCTTGTTATACGGGAAAGTGTACCTCCTCAAACTGCGCGCAAATTCATGCAGCCTGCTGCACGTCTCACTCATCAAGCATGCCCTTGAGATACTTTAACTGCTCTCCTATCCTCATGTGCTCCAGCGGCACCTGATGGTGGAATATTCGGGCAGTCAGGAATTCCCTGTATCTTCTCCCGACCAGCATGATAAAGGTATCTCTCTCCAGGTCATTCTCTTTTGCAAGCTCTCTCAGGACCTTCTCCGACCACGACCTCCTGCCTGAGGCTGTCATATCATTCAGGCTCTCGTTGTACGGGTCGATCTCTCTGTCAAGGCCAATAAGCCAGTATTTCGCAGACAATATGTATATGCGGTCTGGATTTAGGGACCTGGCATAAAGAAGGGAATACCTGAACAGGTCTCCTGTGTACATGTATTCGGCTTTTGTCCTTTCCCTGCGCTTACGGCTACTGCAAGATAACAACACCACTGTTGACACGGTAAGTATAGCCAGTGAACTATATATTTTGTTTCATTGAAGGTGGTTCGTTTCATGCTGTCCTTACTGACGGGGCGGATTTTTCCGTAATGACAATAAATAAGGCGAATACCTGGGAAAATTTTAAACAATGAAGCCCGCAGGGACTCCTGGCAAAATCCGGAACCTGCATACCTGATTAAATCCGACTGCCCACCCTCAATTGAAGTTTGGCATTGAATGTGGACTCTCCATGATATCATTCAAAATCATGCATAGCCGTGGATAGTCAGAAGATATGGCCTTGATCCGCTTTAAATTTTAGACTGGGGCCCTTTGAAGTACAGTGACTTTTTGTCACCAAAGTTCCTAGCTCCGCTCAAACTGCTGATAAATTTGACTTTTGGCGCTGGCCGCTCCGGCAGGTACACTGACTTCACATATACCTGCCAACTTGCATTTTCTTTACTCTGACGGATATGTGTTCATTGACTGTTGCCCATTGATGCGACACCAGCGAGGATACAATCCATAAAATGCATCAGTGATCTAAGGCCGTCTTCATTGTACTAATTGAGCTTCGCTTTTAGCTCCTCATCCCACGCCGATAGATATTGACTGTACAATGCCGGCATCACGCAGCCTACCAGATCGTCATGCTTAGGGATCGATTAAAAGCTGTTTTAATTCTTAGGGGGTTGCCATTTTTCTTTTAGAAGTATTTCTTTGAATTACACTTAAAAATCATTTCGTTGTAAATCTTAGACAAACTCAAATATGAGTCGAGCGTATCATCTCGCTTAAAATAATCCGCTTCGCCGTAAAGGAGTTCTTCCAGATATTTCATCGCAAGGCAATATTCACTTATCCTATAAGCTGCAAAAGAAAGATTTTCTAATACTGAAATCTTGACTGACACCGATCCTTCATTAGGGGACGGCTCTTTCTCGGTCAACACATATCTAAAAGTTTGGAAGACTATGCTGCCATATGGAACATAGTTTCCTGTAAACTGATTCCTAGCGCTAAATATTTTTTCCAGTTCATTTACAGCCAAGCTATGTTTTCCATTCAGACCTAGAGCTTCAGCATGCCTGATTCTAAGCAAAGCCGATAAAAATTGATCTTTAACTTGACCAACATTCTTCATTATGGAAGTAGATAGCTCAAGCATTTCTCCATAATATTTCTGGTTTCTGAGCATGGATATAAGTTCCAGACATGTTTCGCCCCATATTTCTGTCCCCATGCTCAGCACCACCAGTTCCTTAGATAGTTTCAGCGCTTGACCGAGAAATCCAGATGAGATTAGGGCATCTGGAGTACTCATCAGGCGACTCACAATGTGTTGTGAGTCCCACCCTATTGATTGCATAGCAGAAAGTGTTTTGTCAATGTCGTTATCGTAAACTTTCAGCACCTGAGGTGATTGCAGCAGATTAGCTCGACTTTCCTCTTTTTTCTTCATGAACCAGAAGATCTCACAGGTGGAGTTTAAATGGTTGCACAAGTTGATAAAATAAGGAGAGAACTCAGAGACTTCTAGATGTAAGGCCTTAAAATACGGGCTTATTCTTACTTCATCGTCAAGAGTTCCCAAAGTTGTAAGCATACTCTCCCGCAACTCAATTAGATCAAGCCATCTTTCATGAAATATCTCTTTAACCATGATCGCCTTGAATTCGTTTAAAACTTGCTGGTTGCTTTTCAATGCTTGTTGCACTTCTTCTTCCCACATTTTCCCCGCTTCGTCAAGCAATGGTTCTTGTTTCACTTGGTCCAAACTAAATGCAGTGCTGTAACTTACTGCTCTCTTATCTTGGCCTATTCTTCCTATTTTAAGCACCAGATCTTTCATTTCATCGTTCAGCCTTCGTCTAACATGCCTCGGTTCATAGTTGCCGGTCTTGTTTTTTTTATGGAAAGATTCCAGTTCTGTTTCACCAGATAATTGCTGGGTATTAAAACGCCCTAAGCAGAGATCTCGCAGTATGATCTTCATTACAAATGATCTGTTGCTTTGAAAATTTGAGCTTCCATGTGACATTTGGAAAATTTTACGGAAAAAGCCCGGATCCCGAGTCCGACGGATTTGGAACCATAGGTGATCCCACTGGTACTGGAAATCATACTTTTCTGGGTCAGTCAAACGTTGCTGGTTGTAAAGAATTGCTGTTCTGTTTATGCCAAAAGTAATTTTCTGCCTCAGTTCTTCTCTAATTCTGTCTTCCACCATACTAAAAAATGAGGAAGGGTTATGAACCTTCCTTAAGTCGATAAATCTACTTTCCCCTAGATTTGTAATATGCCTGGTCTTTCTGGTTCATCTGGTTTGACCTGTTGTCGTTCATTGCCTTGTAATCAGAGCTAGTGGGGTTGTGAACATTTGACTTTTGGTCATTGGGGGTCCTGGAACTCATTCTTTATCACCTCCTAATTTTCTCAAGGCATTTGCTCCTTATTTCGATAGCGGACATTTTTTGAAAAGATTCCACTAAATGGATTCATTTGTGCATGGAGTATTCATCCAAGGTCAACATTGGCAGGATACTATTCTATGTATCATTTCAATATACCTATCTGATGACTGAAATAATTTTACCTTCAGCCGCTACTAACTTGTTAAAATAATAATATAACTAGTAAATTTGACTTGATTCTTTACCTTTCAAACAGATTTTTGATATTTGAAATTGCCAGTTCCGTCCCTCCACCCACTTCCTCATCTCACCCTCTCCATGAACTGCGACGTGTCCATTCCGGTTATCTGTGTGTAGATGCTTGTTGTGAATATTGAAGAATGCCCCAGCCACTGCTGCAGGACATTCAACGGGACATTGTCCATTATGGCCTTTACAGCAAATGTATGCCTGAACTTGTGTGCATGAATCCTGAAACCAAGTTTCTCCTGAATTTTTTTGAAATACAGATCAACAACCTGCCTTGACATGGGAAACAGTATATCCTCAGATTTAGTTGAAATGTTCATATCCAGGAGATATTCCATATAGGCATCCCTCAGATCAGCATGTAGTGGTATAATCCTGTACTTTTCTTTCTGAATCCCATTCCTGTCCTTTCCCTGCTTGAGTGTCTGCATCCTGACCGAATTTGTGGCCAGATTGATGTCTAATGGCCTGAGGATGAGGATCTCATCTATCCTACCACCAGTCCTGTATAGAAAGTTGACGAGGAGGTAATACCGTTTATGCCTGTCAGCCCTCCTTATGTCAGCATTGATCTTTTCGGCAATCTCGTTGAAGATCTGCTGTACCTCCTCATCTGAAAAGAAATCGATCGAGGGTCGCCTTCCTGAGGACTGGATCATCATGCTCTTGGGTATTGGAAGAGACATAACATGACAATATTTCAGTCTTTAAATAGGTTTGTTCATATGGTAACCTGGGAGAGAACCCGACTCAGAGGTTAGAGTATATAAATATAGAAAAGTCCACTGAATCATAACATGACAAAATGTAAATTTTGACATATTAAGAAAAGCCCTTTAAAAATGGCAGGGTGAAAATTACTTTCTCCCCTTCCTTGAAGATCTGTAGGCCGGATTGTTAGGGTTCATCTGGTTGCTCCTGTTGTTGGCATTGGCTGTTGAATCCCTTGACGTTGGATTGAGGGCAGCCGACCTCTGGACGTTTGATGAACGCTTCTTTTCTTCAGCCATTTCTGTTCAAGTAATCATGACATGACTGGCATATAAAGATTCTGAACACCGGCTGGGGATAAGCTCTCTATGAGAACAAAGAAAGGAGCAGTCATTAGAACTTTAGTCGTTGCCTCTAGAATATTTACTGGTTCTGTAAAAATTCCAAGCATTACTATTTGTCTATTCAAGAGGTGGTTCTTCTGATATGATGGCATTAAAAGAACTTAAGAAAAACCTCTCCTGCTTCTCCAACCTGATGCTCCCACTTTTCAAAACTTTGAGTATCTATATCTTCAAGTCCAAGGTATGCAACCAACATAATTTTCCTCCGACTTCCCCCAAGTTTCTTTAGTCTCGAAATATCTTCATTTATTCCATTCAGACCGTCTCTTATCTTTCGAAGCATACCCTTCTTAGTCAGAGAGAGCACAGTCTTAATCTCGATGCAATATTCCTCTTTATTCTGATCATCGTAATAGCGGATATCCATCCTCTTTCGCCCATCCGGATAGGATGATTCTACCTCCAGATTTTCTACTTTTAAGTTTTTTTCCAAAAGATGATGAAAAACTAAAGCAGTGAAGGTTGACTCAAATGGATATATATTCTCATCATTCTTGTTATCTTCATGTCTCTTTTTAACTATTTTCCTCAGCTCACATGTGGCATTTTCTGCCGCTTCCTTAAGTTTGCCCTCAAAGTCAGAGTCCTTCATAAACGTTCAATGGACAAAACTTTCCAGACTAATAAATTTAAGGAAGGAAAAATATTATGGAATAATGAAGAGGGTGAGGGTTAAGACCCACCTCACTTAAATATGCTACAACCCTGTAGCGGAAAGATTTCTTGACGGGACATCGTAGGCGATGATAATTCACGAGAAAATAAAAGTGAAAAGGCTATGAAATACATCATTTTTCACCATTATCTGGGTAAAATCGGACATTATCAAAATATTGCAAAATTAATTTATGATCGAGCGTTAACTTCTTTTGATGTCAGAGAGTTTTGCTTATCATACGGACCCATAGCGTCCCGAAAGTTGTGTACTTATAAAGGATACCTCTTCTGGAACATTTCCCCGATCTCGTCCTTGCATTTATAGAATCCTCTCAGAGATCTCTGTGACCATGCCTCATTTATCTCAGCCGATCTGAGATAGATGATCTTCATGGCGCTCTCCTCTGATGGCAGAGAATCTATTATCTTTATTCTGCGCCGTATTTCCTTGTTCATGCGTTCTATCAGATTTGTTGAATGTATGGATCTCCTTATGGATTCGGGATAATCATGGTACCTCAACAATATGCCTAGATTCTTCTCCATATTGTATATTGGTCTAGGATACCTTGAGGACCATTTATTCTTGAACTCCGTGAATTGGTTTAATGCTTCCTCCCTTGATCGGGAGAGGAATATTCCCTTGAGATCCGAATCAATCTCATTCCTGTCCTGCACACGTACATGGGATTCAAAATTCCTTGATGCATGTATGGTACACAACTGGAAATCAGCTCTTGGATATAATTGCCTGATCTCCTCCTCTATTCCCGGAAGGCCATCTGCTATGAATAGCAATGGTTCTTCCACTCCTCTTTCATGCAGGTCCATGAGAACATTCCTGTATGCAACATGATTTTCTACAGGATTCATGTAGAATCCCAGTATTTCATAATTCCCGGATTCCCTGATGCCCATCGCGAAAATGACACATTCCTTCTGGACTGTCTCTCTCCTGAGGGAGAAGAACATTGCATCCATGAATATTGCAATGTATCTCTTCTCCAATGCTCTGGAGGTCCATTTACTTATTTCAGGAACAGTGATGTCTGTGATCCTTGATATTGTGGATTTACTATACCTGTTGTGAAACAGTTCTTCCAGGATTTCAGCCATCTTCCTTGTTGAAATGCCCTTTGAGTACATGGAAACAACAAGATCGTCAATTCCAACATTCCTCTGATACCTGTCAAATAGGGCGGTCTGGAATTCATTGTCCCTGTCTCTTGGAACTCTGAGTTCATTTATTTTCCCATATCTTGTCCCTATGTCCCTCTCGTAATATCCATTTCTCTGGCCTTCCTTTTCCTCAAGGAAGGCCTGAATCTCTCCCTTCAGGAGAGATTCCATGAACTCCTTCACTGTCGATCTTACAATCTCAGATATCTTTTTATCAAGTTCTTCCATTGTTTATTGCCTCCTGGGTCGCTCCTGGAGGCATCCTTTCATTTTTCATGAAATTTCTCTCATGATCTAGGATAGTGCTAGACTCTCTTACACAAAATTCGGGATACTATCACGGACCTCGCCTGGTTTGGAAACATTAAGAATTCCGGTATCACGGATGAGATTAACTTCTGGATTACAGACAGAAAAATCAACCTGTTTCCAGGGGAGATATTCTTCATGAAGAATAACAGACGTTTTATCGGTATGGCTAGAGTGAACCGCGTTGAAAGTGGAGTCACAATAAAGGATGCCTGGGACAGGTATGGCATAGGCAACGGGGCTCTAGGGCTATTTGCCATGATTCAGCGCATATCGGAGGTTCTTGATGACAAATCAGCAAATCAGGACTATGCCATAACTTGCATTATCCTTTCCGGTTTCACTCCCATAAACCCGGTTTCGTTTGACGATGCCGGTTTACCATATTTCCAGACTAACAAACGCCTAACAGGAGATGAGACTGAGAAACTGCTCAAAATCATTTAAAATATAGTTCTGGCGATCTCGTTGAATACTTTTTCTCTGAATTCTTCTGCAAGATCCTTCTCCCAGGTGTCTTTGCTGAAATCTAAGCGCAGCATGCAGACCCAAAGCATAGCTCCATCTTTTTTGAAATTGTAAGGCCCTCCAATTTGGTTTTTATTGCCGGGGAATACCAGGATAGTTCCGTCCGCTTCATAAAGGTTGGAGTAGGTGAACATCTGATACAGGTCTGATTGAGTTATCCTGAAGATATCGTCATCAGAGTCTTCAGACGTCTCTTCAATTTCTATATCACGCATTATCTTATACTTCATGTCAAGTATGAATCTTTTGATGACATTTTCTTTCTTCACTTCTATCCACAAATCAGGTATTGTATACCTTAAGGCCCTTGACTGGTTGAAAATAAAATTCCTATGCTTGTACTGAGAGCATATCATTACTTCCCAATCTTGAAAAATAACGGACTTGTTTTTCTTAATGAATTTAATAAAGAATTCCTGAAATACCGTGTTCATATCGAATAGCATCATCATTGCCCGTTTACCATTGCCAGGCTCTGGTCTCAAATGTTTTATTATCAGGTCTGCGTAATTATACGGTATCTGGAATCTGTCGTTAAGACGATTGAAGCTGACATTCATTGGCAAAGTGTGATTCGCAATAAGCTCAGATTGAAACAACAGTTCGATGGATGTAAGCAAATCAAGATTCCTCAAGTCCTGCGTAAAGGTTGAAAACAGGTTGGTAGCATAGGCAAAGTATCTGTTCATCTCGTTATCGGCTGAAAATCTGAAGTCGGTAATATCAAAGACGGATTTATCCGGGCGGTTTAACTGTTTCTCCAAAATCAGTTTTCCTCTGAGATACCTACTCTCCTCATCTCTTCGTACGTATCGCCGAAACATCCCCTGGTTCAGTTCCTTTTCCAACGTTTTAGAATAGAACAATATGAGCAACTCAAACAAATCGTTCTTCTCATACTGGGGAGAAATCATAGTTTCCGGCTTAAAAAGAGATGAAGTAAGGTATGTGTAAAGAAGTATCCTCAGAAGATTTTTTATAGTATCGTTTTGAATCAAATCGGACTTTGCCCATACTTTCGGGAAAATGGAAACGGTAAAGTGTTCCGTTTGAACCGTACCAACATAATGCTTGAAATAGGCAGCCGAATTTTGCACTTTGAGGAATTTGGACATTTTCTCATCCTTCATGTACAAACTGGTTAGCTCCCTTAACAGTTGCCCGTCTGTGATACGGCCATATTCGGCAACCAGTTTAGTATACTTAGGACCGGTCAATAGTGTTACCTACCAAATCTTTGATCTCTGATTTGAAGCCTTCAGCGCTGTATAGTGAAGTGTCCATGGGATCGTAAAATGTGTTTCCTCCGTTTCCCTTCTTTGAGAAGAATTTTTTATTCAAAACTGTTTCGTAAAGGATCTCATCTCTGCCATAATACATCTCCTTGAGAAGTGGAATTATCTTATACATGAATGTTTGGCGAAGGGCCTCGTATGGATCTGCAGTAGAATCCTTAATATCTTTGAAGAAAGCGTGGCCGATCAAAAAATCTTCGCCCTTGGTTTCTAATATCTTTTGGTTAAGCATCTTGAATAGACCTATGACTGTATCTTGAAAATTCTGGTCGCTCGTAAATTGGTTGTTATTTAACCACCTTTTAATAATTTCATCACTCGGAGGAACCAAGAAAAATAAAAATCTTCTCCTTAATGCTACATCCAGTAAAGCAATGCTTCTATCTGAATCATTCATAGTTCCAATAATGTATACATTCTCTGGAACGGAAAACTCCTCATCAAAGTTAGGGAGATTTATTGCCATACCTTTTGATTCTTCATTGGATCTTTTATCATCCTCAATCAGGGTAATTAACTCTCCAAATATTCTTGAGATGTCTCCCCTGTTTATTTCGTCTATAATCATAACATATGATTTGTTAAGGTCTTTTCTTGCTTCGTCACATAGTGTCTTGAATATGCCTGGCACAACTTTGTACTCAATACCTTTGCCTTCTCCTGTTGTAGCTTTAATACCACCAATAAAGTCTTCATAGCCGTATGACTGGTGGAATGTAACAGTTCTAATTTCCTTCCCCATATCTAATACGGAAAGAGATTGGACTTTCTCCTGATCTCCTCTTAACAATTTTTCAATGTCTCCAATGCCCCTAATTTTATTGTGTGCTAATCCTCGGGCCAAGAGTTTTGCATAAAATGTCTTTCCCGTGCCGACTGGGCCGTGGAGTATTATATTCTTAGGTATGTCTCCACAAGTATCTTTATCTGGAGGTGATTGTGTATTGACTACGGACGTTGTTTGGGCAGTCGATTCGAAATAAGGCAAATTCTCATTGGTTTTTGAATTATACACCCTGTTAATTATAGAGACCAGTTCTTTAGGTGCAGCAGTGATATAAGCCCCCTGGTGTAAATCTAAGTCTTTATCATAAAAAAGACCTGAAGCAGCTTCCAGCAAATTCAGTAAGCTTTTTTCTTCGTTTTTACGAATCTCCGACCATTCAAGGGGTGAAGATAGTTGCCTGAACCCTTCCAGTTCCACCATGAAGCCCTCACTGGTCTTTGATGTCCCGGGGGGTATAGCAAAAGACTTTGCACTTTCTTTGGCCACCGATACACCCATTATAGAGTTTCCATTATCCATTACAAGGTGGATGATATAGTCCCCTGAGGAGATTAATTCCATGTTACGATATATTTCCCTACCAGAACTATCTGTCTTTGGGCTAAATAGCAATTTACCAATATCTGAGTTTGGACCTGTTGGTAATCTGTGGTTGCTTTCATTGGTTTTTTCTACGTACCATTTATGGTACTCCGGTTCCGGTTCTGGATCTTTTCCCATATTTTTTTCGTACTCATAAAACATCCAGTCAAGCGTCCAGAGATCAAGTTTCGTAAAATCTTTTAATTTAAGGATAACCTCATTCGCTACACTGTAATTCTTTATATATCCATAGGTAGAATCTGAAAATGTTACCAATTTCAAGTCCTTGAGAGCTGAGTATGAAATACCATTAAGGACTCCACAACTTTCGGGGAATTCGATCAACAAAATCGCTGTCATTAATGCAGGTCCCAAGCCTTTTGATAACTGATAGGCTTTCGAAAGACGCTCTCCAATCGGCCCTACTTTCGGATCTACTAGTATCTTTAAAGCTTCTCTGTTTTTATCAAAATTTTCCTTAACTTGATTAGAGTGCCTAAATATACCTTTCCAGTGACAATTATATTCAAACTGAGCAAATTCCTCAAGTTTTTCGTACTGAAGGGAATCTATTCTGTCTATACTGAATATTGGGGCATAATCACCTATCACAGATGCTTTATTTTTGTTCATCTCTAGCCTTCTGGTTTCATCAATATTTCCGTAAATGTCACTAAGAATCTTGGCTGCTTCTTTGACCTGGTCCTCAGATGGTTTTATCATTTTAATCGGATGTATAAACGTATAGATTCATAAAAAGATAGATACCAAATTTACCTGTATCATTCTTTCTTGTAGCTACAACATCATTAACCTCGAGGAAATTGATCTTTGCTGTTTTTCCATTAAAATTTCTGATATACCCTATTGATTTCACTTTTATGGTAACTCTTAGAGTGAGATCGATAAAGACCTGAGAACGCTGGACAAAGGCTTAAACCAAGATTGTTAGGTAGATTGAATAATTTATTTCGAAAATGTACTCTGCAGTTAAAATTGATAAATTTTTAAAGAGGCGATCGCAATCACTTTTGTATAATAACCTGAACTCCCCCTAATTTAACCCATAGGTATCATGTCCTTGAACAGATCAACAATCTTCTCAACCTTTTTTGGAACCGCTGCAAAGTATTCTGCACCGCTCTTTTCAACAATCCTCTCCATCTTTGACAGTTCAAAGATTATCTCGTTTACAGACATCTTTCCCAGTAAGTTGTGATCCTTCAGCACCTTCAGTATTTTGAATCTTATTCTCAGTGCAAGAAAGACAATGAAGAAGAATCCTTTCACTTTCTCATTATCCCCGAGGTATGTCTTGTCCGATTCAAGATCACCTTTCATTGTGTCGAAGACCTGTTCCACCTCCTCCCTTGACTTGTACTGTTCATATATTTCTGATGGATTTCGATCAAGATCGGATATTATTGCAAAAACACCCAGACGGTTCTTCTTATCCTCAAAGTATTCCATGTCTTTCCTGGAGGATGCAACATCCTTCAGTATTGATGATTCCTCCTCCGCCCTCATCATTGGATCCTGGAACATGTACACATATCCCAGTCTTGAGGATCTTCTTGAGGATTGTATTGGCCTTCCGTTGTATATGAACGCTGAATCAAATTTCACCTTATCGGGAACGAGGGTGGAATTCCTTCTCAATGGGACAATGTAGTGCATCTTCATCCTTCTCAGATCCTTAACCATGGATTCTGAGAATAAGCCCCGATCCATGATGAACCCTATTTCATGGTCATGAAAACGGTCGATGAAATATCCAAGCGACTTGACATCCTTTACTGAACCGTAGAACACATCCACTGCCACCGGTATCCAAGACTTCACGGAGAATGCCATTATTACTGTGACCTGATTCTCATATTCATGACCAGGATTGTATCCCTTCTCCGCAAGCTTGAGGTTCTTTGAGTATGATATGATGGATGTCATATCATAAAAAAGCAAACCGCCGGGTTCCATGAGTTTCCTGAACATTTCGTACAGATCCGGGAAATGATTCCCAACATATCCAAGAATTCTTGACAGTTCGTCAGGATCCAGATTGGGCTTCAGCGATCTGGATATATACAGCTTCTGGAATCTTGATGCAACAAGCCTCAGGGGCATGGGATCAATGGCCTTGATCATTGCCATTGCAATGATCTGATCCCGGTAAGGATGCTTCTCCATGATCGTATACATGTCCTGTGCAAGATTCCACACAAGCTGTGAGTTTCCGTATTCATACACCATGGAGGATGAGAATATCCTCTTTGGCCTCTTCTCCCTGTAAGTTCCATTCTCATCAATGGAACCGAGGAGTATGGTCTTCTTCACAGGCTTCTTTTTCTTTTTGTCCCATATGCCCTTTGCAACATACAGGTAATAGTTTCCTCCTATTACCTTAAGTTCAAGTTTCTTTCCCTGTTCGCTTTTCATCTTAAGGTATGTATCCTTAACTGCATCCGGGGCACTATGGATCATGGACATATGTGTTAATCACATGTGTTATTACTATTTACATGTTTCCACTGAAAATGGCCGTAATAAAGGGTTGGAAGAATAAGGATGGATTGAAATAAAAAATGACAACATCCTATCCGATCCCATAAATCACGGGTTCAGCTGATTAAAAAATATGGGTTAATGTGAAAGAGTTCAGGTAATAAGAGATAATACCTGTATAGGCGTTTGGGAAAATCTATGCCGAACAAATGTAGGGTAATTAAATTTAAGTGTTCCTATTTATTTCCAAGTTGTGTTTATCGAACTTCTAAATAATGAAATATTTAAAGCAAAAAACTTGGCTACAAACAAGAACTCACTGTGTGCAGTTACCTTTGATAGTTCCATAAGGGAAGTAAATGACGCATTGTACGAGGCTTCTCCGGGGAATGGTGATTACGACAACATCATCGTAAATGACGGTGATAGGTTAATGGGTTTTATTCCAAGGGAGCAATTGGAAGCTAACAGGGATAATATATCTCGGCGTAAGCATATGACTAAAAAATTCGAGAACTATACTTTATCGGCAGAAGAAAGTGTGAGAAGCATAGTAGAAAGAATTTATGTCGATTTTGAAAAAACTGGATCGTCTAATGCCTACTTGGTAAAAAATGATGATGAAGAGCTGGGGATAATGACTTACGCCGATTTTAACAGAAGGAGTGTTTATATCTATAATTATGTAATTATTCTATTCCTAGAACAATGGTTAAAAGAAAATATTAGCAAAACGTTTGTGACAAAATATAGAAAAATTAGCATTAATTGGATGAAGTCTCTTGATCAAAAGAGAACCACGGTGTTAACAAAGCGGTCGAAAGAAAAGGATGAAAGTACACTGGCTGTGGCAAGTATAGATGACCTCATTACAGTTTTTAAGAAGGAATCTGCCTTACAGTATATCAGAAACAAACACAGAGAAACTCTCCCGGATAAAACTCTGGCGGATATTGTTTCTATGAGGCCAAAGGTTATGCATCCAACGAAACTCTTGATTCCAAAGTGCGATATTAAAAGTGGGTTACTACGTCTAGTAAGGATATCAAGACTCGTTGATGATTTCATTCGATATGAAGATTCTAATAAGAAAAATCAAGGTTGGCCAAATGTGTTATAATGTGTCCAAACCACTGAGTAGTCGACAACTGCTTGATATTATTAAGATCATGCTTCAAGGTCTTTCATTTCATAAAACTGGGGTACAATAAAAAATTGCTCGAGTCGAATGGTCTCAGATTACAACAAGGAGAAATATTTACTAACAACTCAAATCTACTTTAGCATAGCTGCAAGAAAAGCGTTAAGTGAGTTTCACTTCGTATATGGAACTTAAATGGGCATTGATTCGCGGAATATAGGATTTCAATTCCTCGAACAGGGGAAAGAACAAATTCCTAGCCAAATTTTTTTGCTGGCAAAGCTCATTTAAGCCTATTTTTTCAAAGAGATATTCGGCAGATTGAGAAAAATATATTTCTCTCTTCATGGAAGTTTGAAAATCAGCCCATACATTTAACCAACATTTCAAGTAGGCAGAGTGGGTAGAATCGTTGTAAGCTATTGAAGCCGTTATATTTATATGCCCACTGTATGTTACATTTATAGACATATTTTTTCCAGCTCTCTTTACTTGTCCATTCTCTCTTCCGGGATAATTTTCGCCATGAGGATAAAGTTCTGCAATCTCTACTAATAAACCAATTAAATCGAGAGCAATATTCTCATCATCGTCAGAGTGGTAAAAATCCATATTTCCCGGAATAGAAAAACTATTGATTTTTCCGAAACCTAGTTTGATGTTTTGATCGAAGCACAAAAAAGCCTCTCTTGCTCCACCGTAAGAGCCGAATGAAGGCCATACTCTGTCAAAGTTGTCTTGATTTGTTATAAATGATGGAGTTATGTCTTGCTGTTTATTATTTAGAACACGCAGCTGTTCATTTTTTATTAGCGGCATCAATAATTTCTGATCCAGTTCACTTACGTAATTTGGAACGTAAGTCAGAGATAATTTGTATCTTACATAAAAATTGCTATTAAGTTTATCAGGTGTAACATAAGCCCCTTTTCTTCCATTATGTTTTCTAGGATTTGAGAAGTCTATATCGAAGAGGATGTCATCTTTAGAGCTGTTTAAATAAAGAATGAACTTAAAGGAATACTTATACAGTTGTATCATTTACTTCTACTCTAGAAACGCATTCTTTTTAAACTAATTTAAATATTTGCCGTGATTTCTTAAAAATACAACAAAATCAACTTTTTAATCTATACCTAGTATACCCATAAATGCCACAATTGCTAGATGTATCACATGTGTCAAAGAGAGGATCTTCTTTGAGGATAACGTTGCCTAAGACAATCCGTGAAAAGCTTGGGCTCAAAGAGGAAGACATCGTGGGATTTTATGAAGATAATGGCAGTATATTCGTCAGAAAGATAGAATAGAATCTTGCAGTTTCTAGTAGAGCTAGGACATGAGACCTCTGATCTATTTGTTCACTATATGGTTTCAACATCCCTGATTAATTCAGCCTCAATCAGCAAATACTGACCTCTATCGGTCCGTATCATTAGAACTGTGCCAGAATAAGAGAGAAATACGGCCTTAAAAGGCTCTCTCAGTTCCATGGGGAGATCAGGGCCCTGGCCAGGGCATGGATATCCGACAGCAGTGAACGGATCTCCGAAGTCCCTGCTGAAAGGATATATTGCAATATTCTGCCCTTCCCTGAGCTTCTTGATTTTCAGGATAACCTCCCTTTCCACGTGGGAAGTTGTCACCGGGAATTATTAAGCATTTTCCACAGTGCAAATTGCACGCAGGTTACCTTTATACTGGGAATGCCATCGCGGAATTTTTCTGTTCACGTGAAACGTTGGCTTCCCGCAGGTGTTTCCGCCATTAAATGATGTACAATATCGCATTTCAGAAACAAGCGGAATGCCATAATGACAGAATAACTGAATATATTGCCGCGGACTGATGGATGAAATTATAACCGTCCGATAATCTTTAAGTGTTGGAGTTCATAGCCGTGACAGAATGGATGACAGGCTGGAGAGAATCGTAAGGGGTCTCATCCCGGGCCAGAAAATTGCAGTTTACCCGCTGAGCACCAGATATGGTGATATTCTTACAGCATATGGCGAAAGGTGCAATACCTTTGAACCCTCTCAGGTATCCCTGGATGAACCGTTCCAGGCTGAATTCCTGAATTTTGATGGCGCAACGATCACAGTAAGAACGGACAAATACTCCTGCCTCAGGATAAACATCAGCGACCTAGAGAACATTGTCCCATTCAACTCAGCTGAATAAACTGTAAAAATGACTCTGGATTTCAAAAAATATAACTGATGGCTGCTAAAGATCCTTCAACATTGTAATGGCAGCTTCCTTGTAACCTGATGTCTGATAAAGATTCCTGGCCACCGTGTTGTAAGGAAATACGTTAAGTGAGATCTGCTTCACACCTTCCTTTTTTACGAATGATTCAAGCTCATTCATTGACTGCCTTCCATATCCCTTCCCCCGGTGCTCCTTAAAAATTATGATGTCCCAAAGATAGGCTTCCCTAACGCTTTTGCTTCTAATCTCGAACCAGATGTTGCCTACAACACCATCATTGTTCAGGATATGCATTATATGATGCCCTGTTGTCTTCAACCCATCGGGGAGATACTTTCTGAGCTGTTTCTCCGCCTCTTCATAGGTCATGTCCCTGCCAAAGAAACCCGCCTTCTGCATGTCATGCATTCCAGATTCTATGGAATATCTCCAGTATTCAGGGAATTCTTCCTCCTTTAAATATTCAAAATGCACCATATAATATTGGAAAATCACTTTTTATAATAACATTTGCTTCAGAAAAGTTAGTCTTTGCCAGATGGTGTATTCCCGTTAAGTTCAGTTATATACCCAGAACAGTATGCCTGTCAGCAGGCAAACCACACCAAGGATGCTGAATCCTCCGGTTGTGACGAGGAATATTCCCATGGCCATATCTCCTGCAAGTTCCAGTTTTATGGATCGTTTTGCCTTTCTCTCGCCCGTAACCGGGAACACAGGTTTCAATATGCCCTTGATTGCATAGTAGACGGAAGTCGGAAACAGGGAAACGTAAGCGAGAGCATTTACGGCCACGGCCCTGTTGAAGGGCTACCTGAGAGCAAAACCCATGGATATCCGCATGGTCCAAATCCATCTGGGGCACAGATCACTCCGGACGACACAGAGGTACACCCATGTGTCTCAGCATGAAGTTGCGGAGGTGGTCAGATCCCGCATTGGGGAGATATTTCAGGGAAGTGAAAAAATGATCGAATCCGTGCAAATGGACGAATCCGGACCTGGATCACATGGGGCTGCCCGGATTTGGACCGGAGTCTCAGGCTCCCAAAGCCCGTAGGATACCAAGCTACCCCACAGCCCCCTGGTGGAATCAGTACATCACTGTACGGATAAAAATTTAACGCAATTGCCGTGTTAGATGCGGCCTGATTTTTTGCCTGATGAATACCTTCTGACACCCGCATTATGATCATCGCCATCCGCAGGGCAATGCACCATTGTGCGAATGACCAGATGGAAATTAAGAAATAGTCTTCCATGATCATAGTCTGCCACTGTGATGAATTCAGCCTTGTCTGATATGTGATGAACGACGGGCAGACTGAGTGGTACCTTTTTATGCGCCTGAAGATGGATTTAAATAAATCATCAAAATATCCTGAGGTCCGTGGAATGGCGTTTCCACTAATTCAAACCGCCGGCTGAAGCTGGCTGATGACGCCTGCTTGAAACTGGTGGTTAAACATGGACATGATCACACTGGCAGAGACCTTAACTCAGTACTTCTTTGTTGTTCTCAGTGCCCCATTATACGCAGGAATACTTGCCAAGCTCAAGGGCATGGTTGAATCAAGAAGAGGTTCCAGTATATTCCAGCCTTACTATGATCTCTGGAAACTTTTCCGGAAAGTTACCATAATTCCTGTGGGTTCAGGTGTATTCTTCAGATATATTCCCTATGTCCTCTTCGGCATTTATTCTCTCATTGCGCTCATAATACCCGTACTTATTCCCGTACCCATATATTTCACTGCCTCCGGTGATTTTCTCAGCGGTGCCATACTTTTCTCGCTTGCAGCTTTCCTCAAGACTGCGGCGGCCATGAACTCCGGGAGCAATTATGTGGCCCTTGGCGTCTCCAGATCCATGTCATTCAATTTCCTCTCGGAAGGCACCCTCATAACGGTTTTCATTGCCGTGTCACTCCTGACTGCAACAAATAACCCGTATACAACAAATGCGTTCCTTGTATCCCATTCCCTTGAGAATCTATCCCTTGCACATATATTCTCAACACTGGCATTCTTCATGCTCTTCTTCTACGAAACCGGGAAGATACCACTGGAAAGCTCAGGTGTGCAGGAGCTTGGAATGATAGATGAGGGGCTGAATTATGAATACAGTGGAAAGCTCCTGGCCATAAACAGGTGGTCGTCATACATCAAGCAATACCTGCTGGGTTCCGTCCTCCTGAATGTTTTCCTTGTGCCATGGGGACTGTTCTCCTCATCACCGTATTTCCTGCTTGACATTCCGGTCATGATTGCAAAATGGATGCTCCTCATACTGATTGTCCTTGTGGTGGAAACGACGCTGGCAAAGCTGAGGCTCTTCAGGGTCATGGACTACCTTGCCACCGCCTTCACATTTTCCATACTTTTCCTCATCTTTGCTGAGGTGATACCATGAACAGCATCGACACTGTGGTTTACCTTATCTCCAGCCTGATTGCGATTTCAGCATTTTACATCCAGGGCCAGGAATTCATCGTTTCAATGATAAGGGGACAGTCCGTCCAGTCCGTGCTCATAGCAGTTGTTGCATTCATAATAGGCTGGCAGGAGAGGTCCTATGATTTCTTCATCCTGGGTGCGCTCATAATAGTCCTCAGGGCGTTTCTTGTCAATTACTTCCTCCAGAAAAGAATACCGAAGCAGAAGGTTTACCTGTATGAGAGGAAGGTGAGCCTCTCCTACCTGTTCCTGCTTGACCTCATATTCATCGTAATATCTGTGTTCATAATATACTCCATAGCATTCTCCGGAATAGTCCTGCATTCGTTCCTTGGGAATTCCGGAAATTCAGCTGTGCTTGTTTTCCCACTCACTCTCTTCTTCCAGGGGCTCTTTCTCATAGCCTCGCGCAGGACCACATTCACCCAGATAATAGGCTACGTTGAGGAGGAGAATTCCCTGGTTCTATTCGCAATGTTCCTTCTTCCCATACCAATCATAATTGAGGCCAGCGTGTTCCTTGATGTGCTTGCCCTTGTGGTCATATCATCGATAGTTGTACTGGAGAAATTCACCCACGAGCCTGTGGAGGAGCTGAGAGGATGATTCTGGGCCAGTTGCTTGCAGTGCTTATCATACTGATACCGGGAGCTGCCGGCATCCTGTACCGCACCGGCATAAAGCAGGCTTCCATCATTGGGGGTGCAGTTGATCTGGCCATTGCGGGCATAATGTATTTCATCCGCCCCCAGGTGGGTTTTTTCTTCATCCAGAATTCCACCATGGTCTTCATAGTAATGGTTCTGGCAGTATATCTGCTGTCAACAGTATATTCCACGAGATACCTGAAGGGCGTGGAGGTGATGGGCATCAGCGAACCGACCTACTACCTTCTCCTGAACCTCTTCACTGTTTCAATGCTTTTCTCACTGGAGGTAAACAACTATGGACTGATGTGGGTCGGCATAGAGGCCACCACAATCTCATCTGCTCTCCTTCTCATCACGGAGAAAACAGAAACTTCCCTTGAGGCAACGTGGAGATATATAGTGATAGTTTCAGCAGGAGTAACATTTGCTTTCATCTCAATAATTCTCATATATTATACTCTGGGCACCCTTTCCGTTTCAGCTGCCATATCCTCACACGTGCATTCCAGGATAATGGTCCTTGCTGTTTCGCTGGCACTCATAGGCTTCGGCACGAAAGTTGGCGTCTTCCCTGTCCATACGTGGCTTCCAGATGCTCACAGCGAGGCACCTTCCCCTGTGAGTGCCATGTTCTCGGGGGTACTGCTGCCAACAGCACTCTACGTGCTTTACAGAGTATACGAAATCGAGCCGGTGAGGGACCTGTATGTCTGGTTTGCCGTCATATCCATAGTGGCTGCATCAATATTCCTGGGTTACCAGGTCAGGTACAAGAGGATGTTCGCATATTCAACCATGGAGAACATGAATCTTGCACTTCTAGGGATCGCTGCCGGGGGACCGCTTGGAATTACCGGAGCCCTGCTGCTACTGCTTTCTCACAGCTTCGGAAAGGCAGGGGCTTTCTATTCATCGGGAAATGTGCTCAGGTTCACGGGAAAGAAGAAAATTGCAGAGATCAGTGGAATGGGCACTTCAATGCCCTACACGTCCGCTTCCCTGCTGATGTCGTCACTGGCTGTGACAGGTGCGCCACCCTTCGGGACGTTCTTTGGAGAGTTCCTGATCCTTGCAGATATACTCTCACTGCACATGTATGCGCAGTTCATCATAGTGATCATATTCCTGGCCGCTGCCTTCATATCAATGAACTATAACGTGACCGGGATGATATTCAGCGGAAACCAGCCCAACGTGGAGAAGGACCGGCTCATGCCGGCACTTTCCATGCTTTCTGCTGTCCTGCCGCTTTTCATTGGAATTTTCTATCTGGTGGTGTACATTGAGATATTATAGATTCGATAGTCCCCAGGGCAGATTCGTGGGAAATACGGAAAAGTATTCCGTGTATGAACAGGTCATATCAGAACAGAGGCATGAAATACCTGCAGAAACATACCAGAACCTCCCGGGAGAGTTAACGTTTGCATACGGCCCGGCAACGGGAGGCCTTATGGAATCTGTGGCCTTTGACATGCATACCCCCGGCGAAGTCATCAAGCATATTGAGGTTGACCCCTACGTGAAGACCAGGAAACTGAAAGTGAAGGGGCTCACACCGCGTGACGCTCTCCTGATGGTGGAGCGTATCAACGGATTTCATGCGGCCTCAAATGCTGTGGCATTCGAGATGGCAGTGGAGGATGCACTGGATATAGACGTGCCTGAGGGGGTTCAGTATTCAAGGCTCATAATGCTTGAACTTGAGAGGATAAGAAGCAACCTGGAGGTTGTGAAACGTGTATGTGAACCTGCCGGTTTTGGCGTTCCACAGAACCAGATTGCATACCTCAGGGAGAATGTGGCAAGGATCATATCGCGGCTTTCAGGGCACAGATATTTCTTTTCAGCTTCATCCGTAGGAGGCTGCCAGATCAGCAAATCAGGGATCGAAACCCGAATCGGTGGCGTAAGGAAAGAATTCCAGGAGATTTTCCATGCGCTGCTGCAGTCCAAGATATTCCTTAACCGACTGCAGAACAACGGAAACATCAGTGAAGGCAGCCTGCTTGGGCCAGCGGCAAGGGCTGCCGGCATGAACGTGGATGCCAGGCTGGACGAAACACTGATCCCATACAGGAAACTTGGCTTCAGACCCTTCATATTCGATGAGCCAGATGCATTCGGGCGTTTCTATGTGAGAAGCCAGGAGATACTTGCCTCCGCTGACATGATCCTGGAGGCCCTGGAGAACAGCGAAAATTCCACGGAGGCCGATACTGCTGGAATGAATGGTGAAGGCGCAGCCAGGATTGAGAGCCCGCAGGGGGATCTGTTCTACTACGTCAAGATCAGTGACGGCAGGATTGATGATATTCAGATGTCCTCTCCATCGCTGCTGAATATTGATGCCTTCAGGAAATCCATGGCAGGCAATATCTTCACTGATTACCACTTCAACTGGGAGAGCTTTGGCATCTGGATATCTGAACTTGCGGTGGTGATGCAGTGAGCAGCATATGGTTCCTCAATGGCGTGAAAAAGGGAATAAAGACCGAAAGGTATCCTTCCGCTGATCCTGCTGCCGCGCCGCTGTGGCCGTCACGCCTCTCCGGAATTGATGCAGGCAACTGCCCCGTTGATGCAATAACACCGGAGGGCTGGATCATGGAGAAATGCATATTCTGCCGCCGGTGCCTGCCAGATTACCAGCCCACGGGAGAACAGGGCATATTCACGGTGAAGAAGGCTGAGGCAATGTTCAGGAAGTCCTTTCATGTCTTCCCCCTGGATTCCGGTGCCTGCGGTTCATGCAACATGGAGTTTCTCAGCATATTTTCCCCACAGTATGATGCAAATCGACTTGGCATATTCATGGTGAACACGCCGCGGCATGCAGATGCAATTGTCGTAATGGGGGTCATGACGCCTGGAATGAAAGAGGCGCTGGACAGGGCCTATGAGGCTATGCCAGAACCCAGGCTTGTGATAGCCCTGGGAGCCTGTGCAGTAACGGGTGGCATTGTTGGGGATGCCCCGCTGGACAGGGAGAAATATCATGTGGAAATTGCCGGCTGCCCTCCTTCCCCCTACACAGTGCTGGCTGCTCTCAACGCTGCAAGAGGCGGCATCAACGGCCACACGGATTCAGGACGGGAAAGTACGGAGGTGCACTGAAAATGCTTCCTTACCTTGGAGTAGTGCTATTCGGTATTGCAGCCCTCCTGGGGATATTCAACAGGAAAGCCTCGTACCTCATGCTGACTGCTTCATCCATTGTATTCGCTGCCACCCAGTTTGTATACGGGAATTATCTTTCCTATTACTCCATCATAGCTGGAATTGTCTGGGTATTTGCCGGAATCTATTCATTATCTTACGGGGAGAAGTACGGCAGATGGCTGGCTTCCCTGATGTCACTCACAGTTCTGGGAATGTCCATCATACTGGTGTCAAACAATTATCCTGCACTTATAGCTGGCTGGGAGATAATGTCTGTGCCCTCATATGCCATAGTTGCCCTGAACAGGTCGCAGAAGGGGCCGGCGTTCACATTCATGACATTCAGTGAATTCAGCACTGTCCTGATCATTGCCGGCGCAGTGTCATCATTCGTGGCATCAGGGAATTCCTCCTTTGGCTTCATCCATTTGGCCACATTTGTCCCGCTCCTTCTCATTTCATTCGGCGCGCTCATAAAGATGGGCATGTCACCATTCATGATCAGCGAGTGGCTCCCCATAGCCCATGGGAATGCTCCCGCAAATGCATCGGCCGTATTCAGTGCAACAATGACGCTCATGGGTGTCTTCCTCATAACCAGGATGATATTCCTGAGTGCAGCAGGTCCTGCACTGGTTTACATAGGAATCCTCTTCCTGATCATAGGAAGCATCTCAATCCTGTTTGCATCCATCTATGCCTACATATCCGAGAACATGAAGATGCTTGGGGGCTTCAGCACCATAGAGAACCAGGCAGCCATTCTTGCAGCCTTCGGCCTCTACCTTGTATCCGGGAACAGCATCCTTCGTGAGTTTGAACTGGTTACCATAATCATCTTCGCGCTGTCCCACGCAGTGTCAAAGACTGGCCTTTTCCTTTCCATTGGGAGCACCAGAGGCGAGTATTTCGGGGAGGCCAGGGCACCGGAGGACAGGTGGATGCGTGTGGGAACCCTGCTTTCAACTATGTCCCTGTCCGGATTGTTCCCTGCCATTGGGGGGCTTGCAGTATGGATGCTTCTTGAATCCTTCTTCATGCAGGCGTATCTTGGCGGATATATTGGCATCATAGCCATAATAGTGGGGTCTGTTATTGCAATTTCGGAAGGCATGGCCACTGGCGCCATGATGAAGATACTGTCATTTTCAGCACTGTTCCGGGCCAGGAAAGGACATGCCAGCAGGGTTGAGACAGTGACTGTATTCAGTGTGGGTGCCACAATACTGGTACTTTTTGTCATTTCTGTGCTGCTGGTTCCAGCAGTATTCAGGGGAGGCATACCGTCTGTGCTTGTATTCAACGGGTTCACCATAGAATCCAGGTTTTCCGCTGCGGATTTCGGGCTGCTGTCACCGGACTATGTCATAGCACTCATAACAGTATTCTCGCTTGCAGCCTATGCCGTTTTCAGGAAACCAAAGACCAGGACAGCGGAGGTATGGAACAGCGGCAGATCAGTCTCCAGCGAATATACTTCGTTTGCCTATGCCAACAACATAAGGCTCATGCTGCGCAGGGTGCTCAGAACCAGAATGGGAAATGACAACCAGCCTGTTTCCGTAATAGATGTCTTCTGGTTCGCAATGAACTCCCTTGGAAGAGGTTACAGGAGAATGTGCATGATAGCAACAAGGAAATTCATGAACAGCTCCATAGCATGGTACATGGTGTACATGATAGTGGCGTTCATGGCGGTCATAATACTGGCTGTGGCGCTTTACTGAAAAATAAATTGTGATTATCTTACCCTTTTCAGGTCAAATGAGCCCAGATCCACAGATCCTTCGTTCCTGATTATTTCGACCCATTCCCTTGTCCTTGCCGACGGGAGACCCCGAACCCTGAGATATTCAGTGGTAGCCTCGGTGCGGAACTCCAGTGAAATATCCATGAAATAATTGACGTTCTCGTATATTTTCCTCTCGAAGATGCCGTCCTCCAGGAGATACAGGGAAACCGATCCTTCTGCTTTTCTTCTCTGGGAAATGTGCTGAAGGGATCTTATGAATGTTTTCTCATCAGTTTGCGTCATGAGGCCGGTCAGGGAGTAAACAACCATCCTGTACTTCCCTGCCTGTGCCATGATCCGGCTGCACACCGAGTCTATGCTCTTCATGAAATTGCTGATGTTTGAGCTCCCGTCTATGACTATTGCCGAAGCATCCATGGGCTCAACCTGCACAAACCGGGAATATGCATCAATAACTGTGAGGATTCCTGACTTCTGCCACTGATCAATCATTGCTGAATCCCCAAGGGCGGACATTATGGATGATGGTTCCCTGTCCAGTGTGAGAACTATGATTGGATAATTTTCCGCAATGGATTCGGTTATGAATTGTGACGCAAATATCTCCTTGGAACTGAAGGGTGGACCGTTCAGGACAATATTTGACGGAACTGGATATCCGCCCCGCAGGAGATCGTCAAGCTTGGAGATGCCGGTTGCCGCCCTGCCACTTACTGCTGGGGCTGCAGGATAATCTGGACGCTGTTTCCTCGCAGGAACTGAAGTTGCCTGTAGAGACCTGTCCACCTCAGCCAGCAGCCTGGTAGACTGCTCTATCTGTTCCAGAAGCTTTGCTCGCAGATGCAGCAGGTCTTCCCTGTCCTGCACCTGTTCCTCCTTTTCCTCTCCCTGCATATATCCTTTCTCTTGCGGTTCCCTGCATCCAGAGTGCCAGTGGGCAGCTGCCTTTCTTCACACAGGTCATGCTGAAAGACCTGCTTCCAGGGCCGGTCGCCATGCAAATATGGGGTTAGGCTTTGGGTTTCTTGTAAGTCCCAGATACCACCCACGGAGGCTCAACCGGATCAAAGGGCTCCATGCCATCAACTTTACTGGACTCAAGTATTTTTTCATTGACCTCGATACCGAGCCCTGGTTTCCCGGAAAGCGTAAATCTGCCATTCTCCAGTTTATATCCTGTCTTCACAAGATTTCGCTTCCAGTCCGGCCAGAATGCCTCAAAACTTTCCTGTATGAGGAAGTTGGGGAGTGTCTTGTCAACATTCAGGGTTGCGGCTGTCTGGATGGGGCCGAAAGCATTGTGGAATGCAACAGGAACTCCGAATGCTTCTGCTATGGCAGCGGTTTTCTTGTTTTCCAGGATTCCAAGTGAGTTTGTGAGGTCAGGCTGTATGATGTCTACCAATCCCTCAGATATGTACCTGGCAAAGTCCGTCTTGTTAAGGAGGCGCTCTCCCAGGGCTATTGGCGTTCGTATGTATCTCTTCAGCTCTGCAAGGCCCACTTCCAGTTCGGGATGGACAGGTTCCTCCATGAACAGGGGAGAGAACTCATCCAGTGCTGTTCCAGCATCTATGGCTGCCCTTGTTGAAAATCTTCCATGGCATTCAATGAGCAGATCAACTGAATCCCCGAATTCATCCCTGAGGGCTGACACTATATTTACGGCATTCTTGAGGCCCTCTTTGGATAACCTGTCATAGTTGTCTCCAAATGGGTCGAACTTGAAGGCGTCAAATCCCTTGGCATGTGCCTCCTTTGCCTTCTTGACGAAATCCTCAGGCGTCACGCAATTTGAATACCATCCGTTGGCATACGCCCTGAGGTCCTGATTGAATTCACCACCCAGAAGCTTATAGACCGGTGAGCCAACTGCCTTCCCTATGAGGTCCCAGCTGGCAATCTCGAATGCGCTCAAGGCTGAGGTGGCTTCCATGGACTTTGACAGATAGAATGAATTCCTGTAAAAGTCCTTCAGGTTCTTCTCCACGTTGAAGAAGTCAGCATCCTGGAATACTCTTTTGACCTCCTCCATGCTCTCCTTCACGGGCAGCGTCATCAGCGTTGTGGGTGCTTCTCCATAACCCACGAGCCCGTCGTCCGATGTCAGCTTCACCAGCAGTATTGTTGAACTCCAGGGCGAAGAAATTTCCTTTCCCTTTTCCCCAAGCTCAAGAACCTCTATGTTCTTTATTTTTGATGCCATAATAGTGAATCACCGGGATGGTACTTAAACATATCAGGAAAAAGCCTATTTCATTCATTGAACCCATTGCCAGCTCTGTCATGGACAGATGTGCACATTGATCATGCATTATAATGTTTTCATGAAAATATTTCCAGATTATCCTGAAACCGCTGGAAAATCATAATTAGAGTGAATGGATTATCAATGGATATTCATGAGTTCTAAATTCCAGAAAATATCGGTTTTAAAGGCGGGTGGAAAAGAATACAAATTTTATTCTCTGAAGGAACTTGAAAAGGATGGGCACAGAATTTCCAGGCTTCCTTACCCCGTGAGGATCATTCTTGAATCACTCATCAGGAACATCGACGGCAAGACTGTCACGGAGAGCGACGTGGAAAACCTGCTGAAGTGGAATGCTGCAAAGCCCTCAGACAGTGAAATTCCCTTCAAGGTTGCCCGGGTTGTGATGCAGGATTTCACAGGGGTACCTGCAGTTGTGGATCTTGCGGCAATGCGTGATGCCGCCAGGGCTGCCGGGAAAGACCCTGAGGTAATCAACCCGCAGGTCCCTGTTGATCTTGTCATTGACCATTCGGTCCAGGTTGATTTCTACGGTGAACCCAATGCACTCCAGGAGAATGTGGATAAGGAATTCGAGAGGAACGGGGAAAGATACCGTTTCCTGAAGTGGGCACAGAATGCATTCCACAACATGCGCATAGTGCCACCATCAGTAGGCATCATTCACCAGGTGAACCTTGAATACCTGGCTAAGGTGGTCATGACAAGGAAATCAGGCAATGATCTCTGGGCATATCCTGACACCCTTGTTGGGACGGATTCACATACAACAATGATAGACGGCCTCGGAGTTGTAGGATGGGGAGTCGGAGGAATAGAGGCTGAAGCGGCCATGCTTGATCAGCCCGTCACCTTCAAGACTCCAGAGGTCATCGGCGTAAAGCTCACAGGCAAACTCAGGCCGGGCGTGACCTCAACCGATATGGTTCTCACCATAACTGAACTCCTCAGGAAGAACAAGGTCGTTGACAAATTCCTTGAATTTTTCGGTGATGGAATAAAGTCACTGACCATACCAGACAGGGCCACAGTGTCAAACATGTGCCCTGAATACGGAGCCACTGTTGCCATGTTTCCGGTGGACGAACAGACCATTGAGTACCTGAAACTAACCGGAAGAGATGAGGAACAGGTTGATCTCATAGAGAAGTACTTCAAGGCCCAGGGTCTTTTTGGCTCACAGAACGATGTTGAATATTCAAGGGTCATAGAGCTTGATCTGGGTACAGTTAAACCCAGTGTTTCCGGGCCAAGCCTTCCTCAGCAGAGAACTGATCTCGGAAGGATTGGGGACAATTTCCTGGCATTCATGGAGCAGAGCGGTTCTGTCATGGAGACAGGAAGCAGATCCCAGAAGCAGGTCGTCCTGAAATCAGCCCCTGTTAAGATCAATGGCAAAGACGAGACCCTGACGGAAGGGGATGTGGTCATTGCAGCCATCACGAGCTGCACAAATACCAGCAATCCTTACGTGATGCTTGGCGCGGGACTTCTTGCAAAGAAGGCCGTCCAGAAAGGGCTCAGGGTTAACCCAAAGGTGAAAACGAGCCTTGCTCCCGGATCAAGAGTTGTATCGGAATACCTCAAAAAGGCCGGACTCCAGGAATATCTGGACAAGCTTGGCTTTGAGCTTGTGGGTTTCGGCTGCACAACCTGCATTGGAAACAGCGGCCCCCTGAATGAAAGCATTGAACGTGCCATCGTCAGCGATAACATGAGCACTGCTGCCGTTCTTTCAGGCAACAGGAACTTTGAGGCAAGGATTCACAGGAACGTGAAGGCGAACTACCTTATGTCTCCTCCTCTGGTGGTTGCTTTTGCCCTGGCAGGGAGGGTCACCATCGACATGGACAGTGAGCCTCTTGGGCTGGGAAGCGATGGAAAGCCGGTTTTCCTGAAGGATATATGGCCAACATCAGATGAGATACTATCTGCCATGAAGGGTTCCATCAGCAGGGAAATGTTCGTGGAAAAGTACAGGAATCTGGATGAGTACAACCCGAAATGGAAAGCCATGGAGGCACCGTCCGGAAAGACATATGCATGGGATGAGAAAAGCACTTACATAAGGAAGCCGCCATTCTTCGACAACTTCAACCCGGACACGGAGATTGAGTACAGCGAAATACTGGACGCCAGGCCCCTACTGGTCCTGGGTGATTCTGTCACCACTGATCACATTTCTCCTGCTGGATCATTCAGCAAGGACACACCTGCAGGGAAATACCTGATGGAAAGGGGTGTAATGCCTGCAGACTTCAATTCCTATGGATCCCGGAGAGGTAACCATGAGGTGATGATGAGGGGCACCTTTGCAAACAACAGGATAAAGAATCTGATGGTGAAGAAAGAAGGGGGCTTCTCTGTTCATTTCCCTGACGGAAAGGAAGGTAGCGTATTCGATGTTGCCATGCAGTACATGAAGGAAAATGTCCCGGAAATTGTTCTTGCCGGTGACCAGTACGGAACCGGAAGCTCCAGGGACTGGGCAGCAAAAGGGCCGTTCCTTCTTGGCGTGAAGGCAGTGATTGCCACCGGATATGAGAGGATCCACAGGAGCAACCTGGTTGGGATGGGTATTGTTCCCCTGCAGTTCAGGCAGGGAGAGACCTATGTCAGCCTTAAGGTGGACTTCAGCAAGCCCATGGATATCATCTTTGACCAGGGAATCAAGCCGCTTGGAAAGGCCACATTCAGGTATTACCCGACAGGATCCAACGACAGGAAAACCACAGAAGTTACGCTGCGTGTTGATACCCCTGTTGAGGCGGAATACCTTGCCAGTGGCGGAATACTTCAGTTTGTGCTGGGAAAAATCCTCAGAGCCAACTGAAAAATTTCGCATCTTAAATTTTCTATTATAGCAATCTTTTTATTCATATAACTTTTAATGCACGTTGCTATGTATATATCTGCGCCCGCTGGAATCAAACTTCTGGCCAGGCACCTGATCCCGGAAAAGGAGTTCAAGAAGCTTGAAGATCTGGATTTCAATGTATACGGTGACCAGAAATCCATGCCTATCCTGCAGTTCATGAGGGATCTGGACTGGATATACATTTCATACGACGAGGGAGATCGCATAAGCCTGAAGCCCACAAAGCTCGGAATTGATATTTTTGAGAACGGGCTGACAAAGGACTACATGAAAAACAATGAAAAGATCATTGAACTCATAAGAGGCTATCTTGAGAATTACCTTGCCGGCAAGGAGGGATTATCTGAGGAAACTTACATACTTGCAGATTATTTCCTGAAGGCTGGCAATTTCAACCGTGCAGTTGATCTGGGTTCCAGCCTTATTGATATGGGAACCAAGAACAAAGACGCTAAATTGCTTGGACGAGCACACCAGATATATGGATCGATAAACCTCTATCGCATGGACATTGAATTCGCCAGGAACCACTTCGAAAGATCAATACGTTATGCAGAGGAAGCAGACGACATTTTAACTTCTGCAAAGGCACATCTTGGGCTCGGATCATACTTTGGATATAAGGGGGATCCGGAATCATCAATGCAGTACTTCGAGAAGGCTCTTCTGCTCTTCGAAGAAGTGGGTGATGAAACGGGTATGAACCAGGTGAAAATGAACGAGGCCTTCACACTGGCTAAGAAGGGAAACATGAAAGAATTCTTCACACTGAATCACGAAGCCATGAAGTTTTTCATATCACGGTCGGATGACCATCATCTTCAGTACTGTTACCAGAACGAGTCTTCCGTACTTTTAGCCATGGGAGAGTACGATGCGGCAATAGAATCTGTGATCGAGGCGAATCACCTGGCCATGAAGACAGGCAATGAAAGGGTCCAGCACCTATCCGGCCTCAACATTGCAATGATATACATTTACACAAAGAGGCCGGGAGACGCTTACGAATATATTGAAAAGGCCTTTGAATATTTCAGGAGGAATTTTGACACGAACGGACTGGGGCAGGTGTACCAAGTCTATATGTCATATGATCTTGCCACAAAGGATCTTGGTGCGGCTGAAAAGGATATAGACAAGATGATCCAGAATTTCAAGGTTAAGAAACAGAATTCCCTCATAGCGGAAGCATTCAGCGTTTACATAAAGCTGCTGACACTTTACAACTATCCTGAAAAGGTGCTAAACAACAAGATGGCTTATATTCAGTCCTTAACGAAAAAACTGGAAATTGAAGAAGAGGTGGATAAATTTATAAAAATCAGGAATTATTAATCTACACAGTACGATCCGGCACCAAGCTCGGTCTTGACCTTTATCTTCTGTATGTCAATCTCGTCTACTTTCATCTTAAGCTTTCCAAACATCTTAATTACCTCAAATATAGATTTGCGACTGGGGTGAAAAGGTTTTCCTGACACTCTTTGCCTTCCGGGTTGATTTCCGCGGGTTCACCTGATAACTTATGTAGGTGCGAAAAAAATGATCATGACTGAATCTGCGGCCTGTCCGAATTCAACCCTCACAATGTGGAAATACTGTAACCCATATTTCCTGTTCGCGGAAAACCAACGCCGTTCACATAATACCGGCGGTATACGTTATGTCGAAGCAATGAAGAAATTTCTCACAAATTTAACCGGCTTGAAACTAAAGTTATTTAAGTTCACCTAAAATTAGCTTGAGCATGGAAGAGGATGTTAAATTCGCCCTTGACCGGCTAAAGCAGGATAATATTGAGTTTTTGCAACTTCAGTTCATGGATATAGTTGGGGCCGTAAAAACCCTGACTGTTCCTAAAAACCGTTTCGAGAGCGCACTGACAGAAGGTGTTGTTTTTGACGGAAGTTCGGTGGCAGGGTACGCACAGATTGAAGAATCTGATATGAGGGCCCATCCGGACCTGAATACATATGCTATCCTTCCTGAAAGTACAAAGGATGTCAGGACTGCAAGATTCATCTGCAATGTATTCACTCCTGAAGGCACAAGATTTCCCGGAGATCCAAGATATGCCCTTGAGAGAGTGCTTGAGAAGCTCCACAAGAAGGACATGGATTTCTTTGTGGGGCCAGAGTTCGAATTCTTTGTTTTCAAAAGGGACAGCCAGGGGAATCCAACTGCAATTCCAAGTGACTATGGCGGATATTTCGACAATACCCCCATCGATGCAGCGAATGAGATCAGGCAGGATATCCTGAGATCAATGTACAACCTAGGCTATCAGCCTGAGGCTGCTCATCATGAAGTGGCCTACGGCCAGCACGAGATCGATCTCAGATACGGCCAGGCGCTTGTAATGGCAGACAGGGTTGCAATGCTCAAAAGCATCATAAAGAATGTTGCGCAGAACCATGGAATGTATGCCACGTTCATGCCCAAACCAATCAACGGGGTCAATGGATCAGGCATGCATGTTCACCAGAGCATAATGTCCACAGGCGAAAAGGAGAACCTTTTCTATGATGCGGGAACGAAATATGGCCTCAGCGATCTTGGAATGCACTACCTTGGAGGCATACTCAAGAACGTGAATCAGGCATCTGCGGTGCTTGCTTCCTGGGTAAACTCATACAAGAGGCTCATCCCTGGTTATGAGGCACCGGTTTATATTTCATGGGCAAACAAGAACAGATCGGCACTTGTCAGGGTGCCTGCAGGAAACGGAATGAGGAAGAGAATGGAACTCAGATGCCCGGATTCTGCTGGGAACCCCTATCTGCAGTTTGCCGTGATCCTTGGATGCGGCCTTGACGGCATTGAGCACAACATAAAGCCGCCTGACCCCGTGGAAAAAGACATATTCCACATGACCGCAGAGGAGCGCGTCAAGCATGGCATACAGTCCATGCCTGAGAGCCTTGGGGAAGCTCTGCACCACTTCCGTAACAGCAAATTAATGAAGGAGATCCTCGGGGAGCATATCTTTGAGAACTTCATAACCGTGAAGCAGCGGGAGTGGGATGCTTTCAGATCCTATGTCACAAAATGGGAACTGGACAGGTACCTGCCCATTCTCTGACCTTTCACTCAGAGAATCCCCTGTTCTTTTCCCTTCTTCTTTCAGCTAATCTTGCGTATGAATTCAGCCCTATCATTACTATTCCCACTATGAGGAGAATGAAACCAAATATTGCCCCTATGAGATAGAGGTAGCCAATATTCGTAATTGTCACATCCACTACAGCTGACGTGTGGGCATTGTTGGTTATGACAAGTGTCCAGTTGCCCGATGAATCTGCCACAAAAACCTTTGATCCCTGGTTTATGTTGGTTATTGAGAGAGATCCGCTGTGAACACCGCCTGGAGAAAGCATGTAAGCCGTGATATTTATGTCAGTGCCGTTATGTGATGCTATGATGTATTCCAGATCATTGCCGGCCTGCACATTATCCTCTCTGATGGAAACGGATGACGCTGATCCCGGCAGAACTGATACATTACGGTGAGTGGAAACGTTGCTCTCAATGGAATAGACAGAATACGAGAAGAGAATGACAGAAACTATGAGTATTATGGCGGCTATTCTCACTATCCTTTTCCTTACGGGCCTGAACATTTCTTACCCTTCCCTGACCTGAATTTCCTGGGATTGCTGGAAGCTGAGGCTGCCGATATTCATCACGGCCATTACCTCTTCCCTGTATCTTTCAAGTATGGCCTTATCCCCCATTATGGTCAGTGAATCAATGTGACTGCCCATTGATAGCTTTTTCGATGTCTTGAATGATCGGACGGCAGACAGGACCTGCAGAATATATCCAAACTCGGCCGCACCACTCTTCTCCGAAATGTTTCCGGAAGGAAGTGGCCATTTTTCCAGATGAATGCTTTTTTCGGAACCGAGGTTAAGCGAATGATAGACCTCTTCGGTAATGAATGGCATTACAGGAGCGTACATCTTCATTATCTGGAGGAGAACGTACCTGAGTATCCGCCCGAACTCCTCCCTTGTATCGCTGCCAATCTCCTGAGACCTGTTCACAATTCCCTTAGCAATCTCAAGATAGTTGTCACAGTATATGTTCCAGAAGAAATTGTCTATTTCAGATCTTGCCCTGGAAAACTGGTAGCTGTCCATAAGGTCCGTTACCTTTACTATGAGGTCATTGAGCCCGGAAATTATCCCTGCGTTTATTGGATGCTTTGCTTCGGGCACTGCAGGTGTTGTGCTACCCCCCGAAAGCATTGCAACCAGTTTTGAGGCGTTGAATATCTTTATGACGGTCCTCTTGCCCCGGACAAAATCCTGCTCCCGCACCTTTATGTCCTCGCCAGGCAGGGCCGTGGATGCCCAGTATCTCACTGCATCTGCACCGTATTCATTCACAAGGTCCGCCGGCTCGATTATGTTTCCCCGGCTCTTGCTCATCTTCTGGCCCTGCGGATCATATACATTTCCGCTGATGAGGATGCTCTTCCATGGAGAAATGCCGTCGTGTATGAATGACCTGACAATGGTTGTAAAAGCCCATGTGGAAATTATATCATGGCCCTGGAATCTTGCATCCATGGGGTAAAGACTGGGAAAGAGCCCTTCAGGTATAAGGGCAAGCCTGGGACTCAGGGACGACGTGGCCCATGTATCCATCACGTCAGTCTCCGGATCAAGATCGGAAGAGCCGCATTTTGGGCAGGCAATCTTTCCGGCATATGTTCTGGGATCAACAGGCAGATCATCCTTGCCGGCATATACCGTTTCGCCACATTTCCTGCAGTACCATACAGGGAAAGGCACTCCAAGGAACCTCTGCCTTGAGATGCCCCAGTCCCACTTCAGGCCGTTTATCCAGTTGTCGATCCTGACCCTCATGTGAATCGGTATCCACTGTGCCGAGTGGGCCGAGGCTTTCAGGTCTTCCCTTATGTCAAGGACTTTCACATACCACTGCTTGCTGATGCCGAACTCCACTGGCGTATCGCAGCGTTCGTGCGCATTGACTGAGTGCTTGACACGTTCTATCTTTTCAACGACCTTCAGGTGCTCCAGTTCCTCTATGATCCTCTTTCTGCCCTCCCTGACCGTGAGACCTTTGATTATGCCGGCCTCTTCCTTGAATTTCCCGAAATCGTCCAGGATGATGCGGGTTGACAGCCCATGCTTTCTCCACAGGTAAATATCGTTCTGGTCTCCGAAAGTACAGACCATTTCAGCCCCTGTACCCTTATCCATTGCGACCAGGTCGTCAGCTATGATATCAACTGTGTATCCGTATACTGGGACAGTTGCTTTCTTTCCTATGAAACCTGAATATCTCTCATCAGATGGGTTGACTGCCACTGCAACACATGCCCCCATCAGCTCAGGCCTTGTTGTGGCAATGAGAACGCCTCCGTCCCTTCCCGTGAATCTCACATAAACAAACTCGGAGGACTGGTTTATGTCCTTCAGGTCAATCTGAGAAATTGCCGTCCTGCAAGTTGGGCATCTTATTGTGGGACCTTCTTCCCGGTATACCCTCCCCTTTTCCACCAGGTCCAGAAACATGGATTGCGATATTTTCATTGAAGTTTCAGAAAACGTCCTGTAGGCGTGTGAGAAATCGGCGCTGATTCCCAGATCCATCCAGTTCTTCTTCAGTTCCTCCTCTGCCTTTGCACTTTCCTGCATGCAGAGACGGATGAACTCCCCCAGGTCTGTTCTTTCACCCTTTATGCCCAGGGATTTTTCCGTATACCTTTCCGTGGGAAGTCCGTTGTCGTCAAACCCCCATGGATAGAATACACTGTATCCCTTGAGCCTCTTGTATCTTGCAATAAAATCCTGGTGAGGGTATGAGAAGGCATGCCCCATGTGCATCTTACCGGATATTGTGGGTGGTGGAGTATCTATGGAGAAACACTTCTCCCGTTCACTGTGGCCGATTTCAGTGGCATAAATTGATTCTTCAGACCAGAGTTTTTTCCATCTGGCTTCCATGGCAGGAATGTCTAGATCCATTCTGTTGGTTAGGATGTTGACAATTAAAACCATTTTCATACCCACCATGGAAGCCTCAGCAATTCACGGGAAAAAGTGAGCCGGTTACCTGCAAGATCTGGCCCTGAAAAACAGAGTGTTTCTGCAAAACATATATAGCAAATTATCATAACTACAAGAAAAGAAATGGTAAATCTGCATAAAGAAAAAAGCACATTTAGTTTTGACGAAACCTGCAACAGAGTATATGAGTTCCTTAAATCCAGGAACGTGGCGGTTTTCACAACAGTTGATCACCATGAAAATGCTGTGAAAGTTGGGCTCAACCTCAGGCCGGAAAAGGTCATAATGTTCGGGTCTCCCCTTGTTGGAACGCACCTAATAGAGGAAAATCCAGACATAGGTCTTGAACTTCCTTCAAAGGTTCTGGTTTACCAGGAAGGCAGCACAGTTTATGTGGTACATGCTGATTATGATGATCTCAAGGAAGCTTACCATCTCACAAGATCTTCGGAGTTTGTCAACAAACTGGCTTCATTGGTGGCAGATCTGGACCGTTATGCCACTCACACTTGATGTTTCATTTTTTTATTAACTTCAGACGTTTTCTTTTAACTGGCAGTTTTCCAGGGTTCCATTGATGTGATGAGGAATTCCAGCAAATTCAGTCAATTTCTGGCAGAAAACTCACAGCTATTCCCTCTGTCTGCAACTCTTTTCCTGGCTTTTTCCTTATTTTAGAGCGCTCACGCTATCATACCCCTTCTTTTCATGTGAACAACCGTTGAAAGATTGTATGCCATGTTAACGAATGTCATTTTCAACATGACTTTCCTCACCATGGTCACAAGGGTATGGCCACCATTCTGCACCCTCTTGATCACTGAGTACGGTCGTTCTCCGGGTGTCCGCTTCCTTGAGATCCTGAGATTCCTGTGTACCTGTTTCATGGTCAGGGGAGTGTTCCTGTATGCACGATCCATGGTTGCATTGATGCCGCGGCAGGAGGCACCCTGGTATCCTTTATCCCTGTAACAGGGCATCCTGTAAACGCCGGTCAAGATTTGTGCAAAATCGCCGAGATGGAGAGATCAACCTGTGAATCATGCACTGAGGCACTGGTGATGACAGATTCCCGTACTAGGGGCATATCAACACCATGGGATGAATGCTGCTTGTATCCGAAGAAGTTCTTCCCATCCTTCTGCGCGAACGATCCGTCCCTGGATCTTCTCGTCATGGATTCCCTGCGCTCATCCTTCCTGAGGCGTTTCTTCTCCTCCCTGGCTCTCCTGGCCTGTCTCTTAGCATCCTCCCTGTCCGCCGGCACCGGTTTCTCAGACAAATCAGGCATATCCGGTGCGGGAGGCTTCTTCCTCCCATGCTTTCCATGATCAGATGTGACGAAGGATGCATCCTGTGTACTGAGCCTCATCAGATTTACTTTCGAATGCCCTTTGAAGATTTTAGTTATTACTGTTACAATATATATATATATATTCATAAGTGTATCTTTCTCACATGAATGAAAAAATAAAAATTTTAGGTGCAATAATAGTGACATCAGTCATGTTATTGCTCGCATTTACTGGAATTATCACACACATCCAATCAAGAAAAGATGTTAATGAACCACAAGCGGAAGCAAATTTTGTTGATATTGCGAAATATCAGCATCAAAATAACGGAATTATGCTAAACAGATCCGAAATAAATGATCTCTACCATTTTGTTCTCTATAACTATCTTCATTATGGAATCTCTTCGAATGAACTAAGCGAATTGCAATTCGAGGCAGATTCAAATTTTATAAACTGGTATTTAGGCAACTACAGCCAAATCCCCTCCAATTATAGGGGAATAACAACACAAAATGCCAGCGTAATTCTTCCTATGTGGGAAAATGAAAGCTCTAATGCAATGGAGGACGTTCAGGCAGTTGCAAATTATGAAGTAAGCCAGTTCACAATACAAAACCAGATAAATACCTCTTATGTCGTAAACAACCACCTTGGCCATCTGGTTTCCAACAAGACAACCGTATATGACAACCAAAGTGCCAATCTTCTAACATACAGATACACAAACGGCAAGAAATCATTGGTATATGGATTAATAGATCAGAACGGGACAATTAAACCAGTAGATCCATATATCAGGCTAAACGCGTTCACAATTCATTGGGGATGGGGCGGTTTGATATCTGGAAAAAGCTACAATATTTACTTCACATTCACAAACCTTAAAAATGCATACAACTTCAAACAGTTCCTGGTATCCTCACTCACAGTTAAAAGCTGGGTTCAGGCTTTGTTCGTTATAGTTGGAGAGGCTGCAGCAGCTACTGCTTTAGGCACCGTCATTGGTGTTGAAATTGGTAAATTAAAGGGAGCTATCGTTGGGGCAATAGTCGGAGGAATTGCTTCTATTGCCTTTTCAATCTATGACATTCTTTCTGGTGCAGGTGATCCAGGAACAATGGCTGCAAATATCAATGCTATTTTCCTAAGTCAGGAACTTCATTTTGGAACAGGCTCTGACTTTCAGTTTGAGCTCGTGGATACATTGAATGCATGGAATTGGGGGCTTACTCCGGAATTCTCGTGGTGGGGATATGAATATCCGACAGGGTCCTCTCCTGTACTTACCCAGGTGTTTAGGAGCATTGGGGTAAAATCCAGTGCAGAAGGGAATTTCGAGTCGATGTACAATTCCCTGGTCAATCATTATAATTACGGAGTTAACCAGGAACACGCCTTTGATGGACCAGGTAGTTGGGCATCATTTGAGAAGAAGTTACTCTCAGCAGGTGTGATACCTGCCCTCTAAGGTTGTGAAAGAACAATGTTTCCTATAGTTTTTCTATACAGTTTGCAAGGTACATTCTTCGCCTTTGTGCTTATGATCATTTTCATATTCTTCTTGCATTACTGCAAGCGTACGCTAGAGTTAAACAGAAGGCAGTTCCTCGCATCTATGATAGTCCCTGCGCTCATAACTCTTGCCATAGATGGTGCATTAACTGGTTATATGTTGCTTATATGGAAGATTGGAGCTTATCCATCATCCATTATAGATATTCTTGAATTTGTATCATATGCAGCATTTATTATGCTTTATATGGTCAAACTACTTAGAACTGGCCACAAAAATATAATTCGCTTGTATGGGATAAATCCATACCAATTTAGTGAAAAACGTCTAAATGAAATGAAGGCAGAGATCAAGAGAAGAAGAGCCCTTGAACTAGAGAAAAAGTAAGCCGATCCTGATCGAGGTTATGCAGCGAAAAGGCCCTCAACAAATCTGTAAAATGTGGTGCGCACTATGAGCTCTCAATTTTTTTGAAATTGTCTTAACTTTTCAAATCTCTTGAACTCTTATAGGACAATATGGTCTCCAATTAGGGGACCTAACCAATATACCCTACGTATTTTCCATTTTCTCACTTCCTCTTAGAGACTCTGAGTCTTCAATATATAGTAGCGTCAAAAAACCCTGAAGCACTTGACAAGCTTACGAAGATTCTGAATAACCAGGGCGGCTGAGTTTACTTTTATTCATTGACTTTAATATTTATGATTGATCACAAGCACCAAAAGGCGTGATAAATACAACACACCCAAAGTTTTTAGGTGTTACTTTTATGGCTTTACTGATGATATTGCCTGCCTTTTCAGGGGCTGCACAGAACTTCATAACTCTCTTCAATAATGTCAAGGACGTATATGGGATAAATAGTGAAAAGTACTTGGCTAACCCCCCACAGTGGGCAAATCTAGCACTCGATTTCGGGGCAATGTGATTGAATGAACATATTAACGTATGTGTTTGTAGCAATGACCATAGCCTGTTATATCGTTTTCTTAATTTATGCTTTGGCGGATGACAGAAGTGGAAAATATATAATAAAGGCTGTTACAATTCCAACTTTGGTTTCGTTAGTTTCTTTGGGAGTATCATTAACTGCGTTATACTTAACCAGACCATCTCTGTCTAACATCATAGGATGGTCTCCCCCAGTAATATCCATTTTAGTGTTTTTCCTTGGTGGATATCTTTGGTTGTCTCTTTCTATTTTGTCGATTCAAAAGCTGACATTTCCAATTTTCCAGAGCAAATATGGTCTTACGAAATCTGATTTGAGGGATTTTGCTTCAATGAATATTTTCAATAAAGAGAAAAAACTGGAAAAATGGCGAGATAACAATTCACCGAGTTCATTTGACATCAAAAAGTGATCCTATCAATAAACTTCAGAGGTTGCTTTTAACTGGACCCTTTGATATCCCATTTGTGTTGTCAGTGATTCTCCTGAACTCCGTCAGTTTTCTTATAATGTTCTATAGTTTTGCGTTTTGGTAAGATTTATTCATGTGTCTGGCAGTGTCATATCTTGATTGGGATCCCCATGTTGATTACTCCCGACATCCTCAGCGAACTTCTTGCTGAATTCAGGGTCTTTTTGACAAGAGGCAGTTCAGGCAGTTCTCAAGATACCTCACATCCTCATAGGTATCACCAACCCGTTCAGTGGCACACCTGAACGGCATATTCATGGAACATACCAATCAGTCCAACCTGAACAGGTTCCTGAGGAATATCCCTGTACTGGAGATATTCAGGAAGTCTGTCAGCATGATCAACCGTTATTCATCAGATTCCGTACTGGTCATTGACGACACAATTCTTGAAAGAAATGGCAGGCATATTGAGAGGGCATCATGGGTATTTGATCACACAAAGAGAAAATCAGTATGGGGAATGCAGTATGTCACTGCTGCCATATCTGGAAGGGAGGGGATATTTCCCCTGAACCTGGACCTCAAGGCAAAGAATGGGCTGTCCAAGATAGCCATGCAGATGGCTGTCATAAAGAGATCAATCACAGCAGGGATGAAAGAATGTGGGAAAAGTTCTTTGTCACCAACAGGATTGACTGGAAGCCGAAAAAGGTGATAGATCTGTATCTCAAAAGATGAGACATGGAGGTTATTCACAGGGAACTGAAGCAGGACTGCCTAAGTCATCTCTACCAGAGGACGCATGAAAGCTTGCTTGGTACGGCAAAGCTGAGTACCCTGGGTAAGCTGCTTCTGGAAATCTCTGCCATACGTTCCATGGATGCCCATCTTAAAATCGGGAAAGGTACACCCGGCATGAGATTCAGGTCAATGGTACTTTGGATTCTGGTTGATCTGTTCAGGGCCATGGAAAAAGGGTGGAAAAGAGTTTCTGGAAGCATTGCTCGCATCCATGGGGAATCCATACAGGTCAACAATGGGTTTACTGAGAGGTCAAATTGCAAAACTATAGAAAGGTACTGGAATTTTGCATTACATAATGTTAATACGTTATTATTGAATAGTCATAATCAGAAATGACATCAGATCAGAAATATTCACTTGAGAAACTGGCAGAATCCGAAGAGGAACTTGCCAGGATCTATTCAGACCTTGAGAGCAGGGCCTCACTGGATAACATAAAGATGTTTCTCAGCACCTTTGCAAAGGGTCATGAAAATATAGCAACTTACCTTGAAGAAAGCAGGGTTAAGAAAAGCGATATCAGGCAGAAGACCCGCAGATACAGGAACATACACGCCACAGACCACCTTTCCAGGAATGAAGAGCTGGATCTTGGCAACCTTCAGAGCGTACTCCTGTTCATATCAAAAACTGAATCGGATTCCCTTCGGAAATACGAAAGAGTAGCTGGAAAAATAAAAGAAACCGGAAGAGCAAACCTGCTGGAAACTGTCAGATCGGAGAAATCGGCCATGGTAGCCAAGGCTGACAGGCTGTACTTTGATTTTATAGAATCTCGCGTTTCCTGATCACTGATTGAAATGCATCTCATAATAGGATCGAAGGATGACCAGGCCAGCGTAGCAATGTCCCAGAGGCTCCTGGACACTGTTGATTTCCGGCCATTTGATGGACAGGACGGTGTGCTGAAGCACGGAGATTTCCTGTTCAGCTACATACAGAAGAGGCATCTGTACATGGATAATCTTGATGCCGGCCTGAATGGGCTCTCACAGGCAATTGATGTGGTAATATTCCTTTCACGGCATTCCTCGGCTGCCGATATTAAGAGCCTTACGGTGCATCCCACGGGAAATTTCAGCGAGGCTAAACTTGGTGGAATTGTGGGCAGGCTTTCGCCAACGGCACCGGCAGATATGACTTCTGCCCTGCTGGAGATGCACAGCACATACAGGGGTGATGAGTTTAAGGTGACCTATGAGGCCACCCATCACGGGCCAGCCCTTGACATGCCCCACTTTTACATGGAAATAGGAACAACAGAAGCCCAGTGGAACAACCCAGAGGCTCAGGACACCATAATCAGAGGTATTTTCGCCCCCAGGAGGAACTTTAACGGGTCCTTTGTTGGCATCGGTGGCGGCCACTATATGCCCAAAATAACGGAATATTCCGTTGAGAATACGGTTGCCATGGGCCACATGATCTCAAAGCATGCCCTGGAGAACATAAGCCAGGACCTCATAAGACAGAGCGTTGAGAAAACGCCTGGCTGCCGCGGATTCATCATGGATCGCAAGGGCACAAAGTCCCAGGCGAGGGAAACTGTGCTATCCGTTGCGGATTCTCTTGGCCTGGAGGTAATAAGAATTTAACTGTGCATTTTTTGACTATGCCGCACTTGCTATAAAAGTTATTGTATATAAATTATATGATTTAAGTGGACACCGGGAAATTCAGATTCCGCCACGAACATTTTGATTAAAATGTCATGCAATATGTTTATATAGTTCAATTTTCTAACAGGACTCAATCAGGCATATGTCCTGAGTGAATAGAGATGGAAGGAATAGAAGAGGACGAACCTCCTGGAAAAACACCTTTTTTTAGAGCTAGAAACCTTGAACACGCCCTCAAACTTAAGAACCTTTACATAAAGTTTGAAGGGGCGGGAATAACAGGAACCCAGAAAGACCGTATCTCAAAGCTGCATGTCCTTAAGGCCAGGGAGAAGGGTTATGATACCATTTCACTGGCTACATGCGGAAATTACGGCGCATCAATCTCTTATTTTGCCAATCTCTACGGAATGAAGTCCGTGGTGGCTGTACCGGAATATTACTCCGGAGACAGGAATGACGAGATAAGGGGAAATGGTGCCGAAATACTTGAGGTCCCGGCCAAGTACGAGGATCTTGTGGAATTCATGAGAGACAAATCCAGCAGCGAGGCATGGTATGATTCCAGCCCTGGATCCGTGAATTCTGAGATAGATATGGAAGGATATGAGACCATAGCCTATGAGATAGTCTCACAGCTGGGCCGATCACCCGGTTACGTTTCAGTCCCGCTGGGGAATGGCACAACCCTGGCAGGCATATTTTCCGGCTTCGAGAAAATGCAGAGGAGAGGCGTCATCAGGAAGATTCCCAGATTCATTGGCTCCAGCACCCCGAACGGCAACCCAATTGTTGCTTCGTGGAAAAGGAAGGACCACACGCTCATGGAGCTTGATCCATCCATAATCAGGGAGACCAAGGCCTCAGAACCACTCGTGGCATACAGATCATACGATGGGCAGAAAGCACTCAATGCACTGTACAGGAGCAACGGAATGGCAACCTACGTTTCGGATGACGAGATGTACCGTTACAGCACGCTCATAGAGCATTTTGAGATGCTGTCTGTGCTACCGGCGTCTGCATCCTCCCTTGCGGCAGTGGATCATGTAATAAGCAGGAAATCCGAACCCAAAGACATAGTTGTGGTACTTACGGGGAGAAACAAGACATGGACAACGCAGTAGTACTTGCAGAAGGCGTTTTTGGCACAACCTATGGAAAGACCGCAAACGGCCTGGTAAGATATACAAGACGATTCAGGGTTACATCCGTCATAGATTCAACGAAGTACGGACAGGACGCAGGCGCAGTCCTGACCGGTGTGCCCAACAACATACCCATCATAAGCAGTGTCAGTGAGGGTATCAGGCTTGGTGCGGATACTCTTGTTGTGGGTATCGCCACTGATGGCGGATACATTCCTCCTGAATACCGGCATTTCATAACTGACGCGCTTTCCTCGGGCCTGAATGTTGTTAGCGGACTGCATGAATTCATAAGCGATGATCCTGAGTTTGCTGCAGCTGCCGCAAAGAAGGGATGCAGGATAACAGATGTGAGGAAGATGTTCAGGGACATGAAGCCGCCATATACGGGTCGTGTGAGGGAAATTGGCGCCCGCAGAATCGCTGTCCTTGGGACTGACAGTGCCATAGGAAAGAGAACAACCGCAGTTATACTGACAAACACCCTGAAGCAGAAAGGGATAGCCGCATCCATGGTGGGAACAGGCCAGACAGCCTGGATGCAGGGATTCGACCACACAGTTGTCATAGATTCCATGATAAACGACTTCATTCCTGGCGGGCTGGAGAAAGTTGCAGTTGAGGCATGGGAACAGGAACATCCGGATGTGATGTTCATCGAGGGACAGGGATCAGTCCTGCATCCGGCCTATCCAGGCAGCTTTGAGATCATTGGTGCATTGAAGCCCGACGGGATAATCCTGCAGCATGCACCCAGGAGACTTGTATTTGACGGGTTCCCAGAATATCCCATTCCGGACCTTGAGAAATACATAAGGATACTGGAGATGCTGTCTGACAGGAAAGTTATTGCCATATCAATAAACAGGGAAAATATGAACCATAACGAGGTGGCTGAAGAGATAATGAAACTTGAGGCAAGATTCGGCATACCTGTCTTTGATCCGCTCAATTCACAACCACAGAAGCTTATTGAGGCAGTTGATTACCCGTAGATGTCCTATCTCCAGAAAATATCCGAATTCCAGAACATTACCGTCACCCCGACCTCCTATGACGACCACAGAATAGAAGGCGACATCAGTCTTGAGCGGGAAACAGATACCCTGAAATTTCATCTCATATTCTCCTACTCGGATCGAATAGAGGCGGACCAGAATCTGGCAGGGCTCATTCTTGCAATGCCGGCCATCAACTTCACTCTTTTCTCAAAGAAACTCACCCTTAATTTTCCGGCGTCAGAATCCGATGTTGCTGCCATTTCAGAGTTTGTCCGGATCAATAACCGCGAGGTCTTCATCAACAAGCTTGCAAGGAGAAGATACGAGTTCTTCAGGCAGGAGTATGTCCCACGGGATGAGGACATAACTGAGGAAAACTCCAATGGAAATACACTGGTCTCCGCTACATCCCAGTATGTGGATACCCCCAGAAAGATTCAGGGAGGCAGTAATGCCGTTCTTTCCTCAGGCGGCAAGGAAAGCCTGCTCTCCTACGGCATGCTGAAGGAAATTGATCCGGACACTCATGCTTTCTATTTCAATGAATCAGGCGGACACTGGCTAACAGCAAAGACTGCCTATGATTATTACAGCGCAGAGTTTTCAAATGTTCACAAGGTCTGGTCAAATGTGGACAGGTTCTACCGCTACGTGCTCAGGAACATGAGGATACTGGATCAGCGCGTCATGAATATGAAGACTGACACCTACCCTGTTCAGCTGTTCATTTTCCCCGTATACGTGATGTCAATGATCCCTGTGGCCATTGAACACGGCATAAGGGGTGCAGTACTTGGAGATGAATTCGATGATCCTTCCGATATGCAGCCTTTCCACGGAATCAGGCACTACTACGGCATATATGACCAGACACTGGATTTCAACAGGTACATGAGCGGATATCTTCATTCCAAGGGTATTGACTTCACTGTATGGAGCGCTGTCTACCCCATAACAGGAGGAGTGGTTGAGAATATACTCATAAAGAGATATCCAGACCTGTTCAGGCTTCAGAGATCATGCCATTCCTGCAGGAGCGTGAATGGCAAGATTGTTCCCTGCGGAAAGTGCTCAAAGTGCCTGGGCATACTCATGTTCATTCTTTCCGCTGGTGGGGATCCCCACCAGATCCTGTATTCAACAGAATCAATTGAGAATTTAAAGGAAAACGTTTCCAGGGAAAGGATGAGGCTGGACACTGACGAGCTCAATTACATGAAGGCGAAACTGGGCTTCATTGAGGCAGACGACATGGAGAGGCTACAGCACGTCTCGGGAATGCATCTCCTGCCTGATGAGCATCAGCTCTTCCAGCACGTGCCGGACTCCTACAGGGACGGGATCATGAGGATAATAAGCCAGTATGCGCCACTTTCATACTCTTATACAGGCGGGGCATGGCACCAATCAGAAAAACAGTGATTCTGCCTTCGTCACGTCTTCCTGGCTGCTGCATGAGGAATATTCCTCAAGGGGCTCCCTGTTCACCTTGAGGAACTGCATTCCCCAGTTGAATTTGGACAGCACCAGTGTGGAGGAACTTCTGAAACCGCAGATGTAAAGTGCAGCTGCAATGGCCTCCACGGACGATAGTTTTCCGGGTTTCCCGAAATTCACAGGATTGGCCGGAACCAGCAGTGGAAGTTTCCTTGGGAACCTCAGACGCAGATTCCTTATGCCCTCTATTTTAGCCCATGATCCGTCTATCACTGAAATCCCCCTCTCCAGGATTATGGCGCTATCAGCAGGAGTCACGAAGACATCAGCAAAAGGTGTCAGGGAAAGCGTCTGTGATATCTTTTTCATGCCTGTTTTTTCTGCAAGTCCAAACCGCTTCAGTTTCAGCATTGTTGACTTTGTGGGATCATCCTCGCCCAGGTATGCGAAAAGGATTCTTGGTTTCTGAATGGCATCGTCCGCATCCAGCATCCATCCCGTATGGATGGCCCGCACATTGAGTTTTCCATGCTTCCGGGAAGATTATAATATCATACCTTGATGGGGGGGCATGCTGAATCTCCCCTGGGTCATCATCACCGAGGTAGTTATGACCGCATTCATCATCTGGATCATAGCCTACCTGAGGAAACATTCCCGGGGTCTCACACTCCGAAGTTTCTCTGTATCCGTTATCCTTCTATCCATGATGGGCAGCATGTTCGATTCCCTGATTTATTACATGGCAATGCCCAAAACTTTCTTCAACGTGGTTCTTGCCGCAAACATTTCCATGATCGCCATGGCCATTGCCATTGTCTATATCCTCTGGACTGCAGTGAAGGAAAAAGATTATTCCATGAAGAGAAGCATGGCACTTGCTTTTGCGCTTATTCTGGGATGGAATGAGGTATCCATGGCACTGTTTCTCCGAATCCTTGGCTACTATTTTCATGACGTTGCATCGCTGGCTGCATACCTTTCCTATTTCGGGCTTTCAATTACCAATTTCCTCTTTCTTGCACCCATGATTGCGGAAATGGTCTTCTTCATAGCATTCAGGCTTTCCCCTGGCCTGGGAAGGAGAATTTCCACAGCCCTTCTGCTCATGCAGGTGGCTGATCCTGCCGTCCTTGGCGATTCCGCAGCAGTGATTCCGCTTCTCATTGCATATTCCATAATCATGATATTTGCTGTTTATTACGCATTCAGCTACGTCTATGGCAACCGCAGATCCATTGACAGGATGTCCCGGAGGCTTGTTGGCTGGTTCATATTCATATTCGCACTATCAACAGCTGGCCTCCTGGAGCCCATTGTGGTTCACGGGCCTTTCGGGCTGTCATGGTTCGTATTTGCAGTTTCCATGATGTCCTCCATGGTTCTCTATTTCGAGATAATACTGGGAATGTTTACCCCTGTACCGGACAGGGTTCCATTAGCTGCCGAAAATCCAGTCGCCTCCTGATGACACATCACTTTTTGGAAATTTTCTCCTTTACCCAGTGCCTGACATCATAATAGAAGATGTTCTCATATGGGCAGGCATTAACACAATCTCCTATGCCCACACACCTGCTGTCCTTGTATTCCCCTGTGGTGATGAAACTGCCGGGCTGCCCGTAATTCCCCACAGGGCATGCACTTGCACAGTCCTTGGTGGGGCATGTCGCGCACTGGTTCGGATCCCTGACCTTCAGGCGGAAGAAGCCGAATCTTGAGATGAACCTGTTGAAGTTGCCCCACTGGCAGTATCCGGTGTTGATGCATCCGTATGATCCCACGTAAGGCATGAGTATGAATACGGCGTACCAGAGGAAGCCGAAATAGAAAATGTAGAGCATATATTCTGGATCTGTGCCGTAAAATGTCAGATTCAGCCTGCCTGTTGAATCGAGCCACGATATGACTGCCGCAGCTATCACTGAGACATATACCATGTTGGAGACGATCCTGTAAACCATATTTCCTGTGCGATCCGCCCTTGTGAGTGATCTGCTCATGCCGGACGAGGTGTTGAATTTCTTCATGGAATCGTAGAATGTCCCCTGATACATCACCGGTGCAGTGCAGAAAACTGAACACAGCTGCCTGGAACCGAACAGGAGCGAAAGGATGCCGCTTATGACATATGTCAGCACCATGGGAAGGATCAGCAGGGGAGAAACAGGGCCGGCAGTTCCTATGCCCATGGACCATCCGATGAATGGTACACTTGCGGGATTCTGTATTATGAAGGATGGGAGGAGTATTGAATAAATGCCGTACGCCACAAGCATGAGTGAAAGCCTGATGCGAGTCTCCATGTCCCTTGTTTTCCTGATCTTGAAAACAACAAGAGATCCCATTTCAATGCCCATCATTACAAGGAACCATGAGGATAGGCTCACGCTGCCGAAGAATATGAAGAAATCAAAAACAGCCTTCCCTGCAACTGCCAGAATGCTCCCTGTAAGCGGCACAATTCCTGTGGAGGCAATGAACGGAACAGCCCCGTAATACTGGACGTCAAAGGCTGCACCCATGAAGAATTCAGCCGCGAAAACAAGAAGGAGAAAACCGAAGGACCATGGTCTGTTTGCGAGCCAGTAGGTGCGGGGACCTGTTGAAAGCATGCCCCTGTGGATGGTGCCCCACAGGTACAGGACCATGTCTGCTATCATGGCCAGGGAGAAGATGTAGATGCTTCCATAAACCTGCCACAGGAAAACTCCCGCCATCATGGCAGTGTAAACCGCAAGGAGGATGAGGATGTATGATCCCATTGATCTCCTGACCGATTGTGCCCTGTAGAGGTGTTCAAAGAGGAATACAAAGAACCCGGTCATGACAGCCCCTGACAGATAGACCGTCAACTGGCCCCAGCCATATCCAGCAACCGCGGGGGGCGCCAGAAACATTATTGCTGCCTGCGTCAGCAACAGAACAAGAGCCCATGAGTTCTGGTCCCTTCTCATGAGAATTATGCTCAGGAACATCTCAATGCTCATGGGAAAAACAAACCAGTAGCTGGAGACCGACTGGAATATTGCACCTACGGGGCTGGTAGTCATCAGTGACAGGTATTGCTGATGCGACAGAACAAGGTTGAATACCAGGCTCATGAGGACCTCGTCCAGGATCACAAAGGACGCAGTGAAAACCATGAGGAATCTTCTTGAAGCATTCTGATCCTCCAGGAATATATCGCGCATGAACAGCGCCAGGAACGGGATGATTTCCACTGCCATGGCAACAAGGGCAACCTCTATGGCACCGATTTCGGAGAGAATGCCGGGAAATGCAAGATAGATAAAGGGGCCAACAAGCATTCCGTTCATCATTGCAAGGATGAGGTAAACCACCAGCTTCCGCAGCGGATTGTCTGCCCTGCTGGCTGCATATATTGCAAAGGCCATTGCAGCAGCCATAGCAGCCATGGCCGCCCACAGCAGGTAAATCAGGAACACTTGCATATCATTCCCAGCCGGGAATGTGATGCAATCGTTGAATTAAGCCTTAGTGTCACTCCTGCGGGATTTTCTGGGGCATTGAATGAGTTGCCTTTACCTGGTTGCTAATATAATAACATCAGCGGCTGGAATCCGGCAGTACTGTCCCTCCCGGCTGGCGTTTTCAGGCAAAGATTGCCATGCCAGCAAAGATTAATTAATTTTAATTCTCTACCTTCTGATGCATTACGTAGTTATTACTGGAGGCGTGATTTCAGGCCTTGGAAAGGGGACAATAACGTCCAGCCTTGGCCACCTGCTGAAGTCCCACGGTCTCAGCGTCACGGCGCTGAAGATTGATCCGTACCTCAATTATGATGCCGGAACAATGAATCCGTACCAGCATGGGGAGGTTTTTGTCCTTGATGACGGCAGTGAAGTTGATCTCGATCTGGGAAATTATGAGAGATTCATCGGTTCTGATCTTGCCGGAGACAACAACATAACAACAGGTAAGGTCTACAAGGAAGTCATTGAGAAGGAGAGAAGAGGTGAGTATCTGGGAAGCACAGTCCAGATAATCCCGCATATTACCAACGAGATAAAGAGGCGCATAAGGATGGTTGCCTCAAAGGGTGCCTTCGACGTTGTGCTGATTGAGGTGGGAGGAACTGTTGGCGACATAGAATCCATGCCGTTCCTTGAGGCATTGAGGCAGCTGAACCGTGAGGAGCCGCCAGGTTCTGTCATATTCGGCCATGTGACTCTTGTGCCCGAAATCGGGGCCATGAATGAGCAGAAGACCAAACCAACACAGCACAGTGTAAAAGCCCTCAGAGAAATAGGCATCCAGCCGGATATACTGTTCTGCCGCTCCAAGGATCCCCTGAGCCTTGAAACACGCAAGAGAATTGCACTTTTCACCGATGTGCCCCTTGACGGCATAGCCAGCATCAGTGACGCCCCAAATGCCTATCTTGTTCCAGACCTCATGGAGAAGCAGGGTATTGTGGACTTCATCATTGGCCGCTTCAAGCTGGGATGCAAGGAATACCATGACGACTGGGGAAACTACAAGGAGAACCTTAAGAATCCCAGGGAGAGGGTTAAAATTGCCCTGGTGGGCAAATATACGGAGCTTCAGGACGCATACATGAGCCACAAGGAGGCTTTTCTCCATGTCACCGGGAATACCGGCATAGCTGTGGATATAAAGTGGATCAACTCAGATGATCTGAAGGCAAGTACGGACAGGCTTGACGATGTGCATGGCATACTTGTTCCCGGTGGTTTCGGTTACAGGGGCATAGAGGGAAAGATAGCAGCCGCCAGATATGCCAGGGAACACAACATACCATTCCTTGGCATATGCCTGGGCTTTCAGGTTGCAGTCATAGAGTTCGCAAGGAATGTGCTTGGCTTCCAGGACGCAAACAGCACGGAATTTGACAGTAAAACTCAGCATCCAGTGATCGATCTTCTTCCGGAACAGAATGGTGTGAAGGACATGGGCGGCACCATGAGGCTGGGATCCAAGAAGGTGCTTGTGAAGCCAGATACCCTGGCATTCAGCATATACCAGAAGGGAGAAATTTATGAGAGACACAGGCACCGGTACGAGGTGAACCCATCATACATTGATCAGTTCGCCAAAGCCGGTTTAATATTCTCCGGAACTGATGATGAGGGAATAAGGATGGAGATTGCGGAATTCAGGGACAGCGAGAACATGATTGCATCCCAGTACCACAGCGAGTTCAAATCCCGCCCCCTGAACCCCTCAAAGATCCACCAGCATCTTGTTCTCAGGGCACTGCAGCACATGCAGGAAGCCATGGAGGCAGCGGCTTGATATCCATCCAGTCAATGCTTCTTGAAAAGGTGAATGAAAGACTGCAGAATTCCGAAAAAACACGCAAAAGAATGGCGGCAACCAGGAAAGTTCTCAGGTGGGATGCAGGTGAAACAGGCACAACGTTCCTCATTGAGAATGGCAGGGTTGCCATAGCCAGTAATGACCTGAAACCTGACATTGTGATCACTGCCTCCACCGATGATGTTCTTGGCATAATGCAGAAAAAGCTTGATCCCATGGAGGCTTACTCTTCGGGAAAGCTGAAGATAAAGGCTTCGCTGCTGGACAAGCTTCTCATGGCGGAGCTTCTGAAATGATTAAAGCAGGAGACATTGAATCATACCGCCAGTTTCTATGGACTGCTGTACGGCAGGAATACGATCTGGCCCTTGGGGCACGAAAGCTGGGAAAGGATGTGACAGACCGCGTGGAGATACCCCTGGCTTCCGATATGGCTGACAGGATAGAGGAACTCATTGACATAAGGGGAATAGCTGGCGAGATAAGGGAACTGTCAAAGACAAGGACCAGGGAGGAAATATCCATCGATATTGCAAGGCGGGTGGCAAAGATGTACGAGCCCCAGGGAAAGGTTATGGCTGTTGACAAAGCTGTAAGAGTTGGCCTTGCAATACTCACTGAGGGCATACTTGTGGCCCCCCTTGAAGGCATAGCCGATGTGACCATAGACAGGAACCACGACGGCACGGACTATGTTTCCGTTGTGTATTCAGGTCCCATCAGGGGAGCCGGCGGAACTGCCCAGGCCCTCAGCGTACTGATTGCGGATGTTGTGAGAAGGGACCTTGGAATCGGGGCGTTCCATGCAACGGATGATGAAATAGAACGTTACATTGAGGAGATACAGGCATACAACAGAATCAAGCATCTCCAGTATCTTCCGACGCCTGACGAAATAAAGCAGGTGATACTGAATTCTCCTGTGTGCATTGACGGAGAGGGAAGCGAGGAGGAAGAGGTTTCCGGGCACAGGGACATGGAAAGGATCCGCACAAACAGGATAAGGGGAGGAATGTGCCTGGTGCTCTGCGAGGGCCTCATACAGAAATCCAAGAAGGTCCTGAAACATACCGAGAAACTTGGCCTGACAGAGTGGAACTTCCTTGGAAAGAAGCAGCAGCCGGCACAGGGCGAGAGTGCACCTGCACCAAAAAATTCTGAGAAATTCCTCAAGGACCTTGTGGCCGGCAGGCCCGTGTTTTCCCATCCCGGAAGACCTGGGGGATTCAGGCTGCGCTACGGCAGGTCAAGGGTCAACGGACTTGCTGCCGCTTCCATAAACCCTGCAAGCATGTTCATAGTGGACAGGTTCATAGCTATCGGCTCCCAGATCAAGGTGGAACTGCCAGGGAAGGCAGCGGCCGTGACTCCTAGCGATGGCATTGACGGCCCCATGGTGCTCCTGAAGAACGGCAGCCATGTGAGGGTGGGAAGCCAGGATGAGGCTGCAAAGCTCCTTCCAGATATAGATCAGATAACTGATCTTGGGGAGATACTCATTGCCTATGGGGACTTTCTTGAGAACAACTACAGGCTGGTGCCGGGTTCCTTCAACCATGACTGGTGGAAGCTGTATCTTCCTGATTCTGAACTAAGAGAGAAATATGCTTCTTCCGTGCCGGACCAGTTTGAGGCAGTGGCACTTGCACGTGAGAAAAATATTCCGCTACATCCGGTTTACGACTACTTCTGGCATGATCTGGGAACGCCGGAAATCCTTGATCTCAGGAGGAGCGTGTCCAGCAGCAGGCTCTCCGGAACACACCTGATCCTGGACAACAGGATGCGTGATTCGCTGATCAGGCTTGGAATCCCATTCTCCGCCACGGCGGATGGGCTTGCCCTTGATGAGTACTACCCCCTGATCACCAGCCTGGGCCTTGAGGTTCAGAATGGTGCCATAGTACAGATGCAGAGGGATGACACCCCGGAAGATCCACTGAAGCTGATCAATTCCCTTGCCGGCTACAGCCTATTCCCGAGATCTCCCACAAGGGTGGGATCAAGGCTTGGAAGGCCGGAGAAAGCAGGGGACAGGAAGATGAAGCCAAAGGTCCACGTGCTTTTCCCGGTGGAGAATTACGGTGATGCCCGCAGGTCCCTGAAAAACGCCAGGAAGAACGCACATGACGGATACCGGGTGGAAGTAAGGGTCAGGAAGTGCACCGGATGCGGGGAGGAATCTGCACAGCCCATATGCTACCTGTGCGGCGCCGTCACCGTTGATACGGGCAGGACCCGGAAGATTACAGTTGATCTTGACCAGCTCATGGAGAGGTCCATGGAGCGGCTTGGAATAGACCTTCCAGAAAAGCTGGAGATAAAGGGCGTGAAGAAGCTCATGTCAAAGGACAAGGTCAGCGAACCCATTGAGAAGGGATTCCTGAGGGCCATGCATGATGTGTCCACCAACAAGGACGGCACCTGCAGGTACGATATGTCCGATATACCAATAACACACTTCAGGGCAGAAGAAATAGGCCTTCCAAGGGAAAGGCTGCGGGAACTTGGATACGATCCGGAGAAGGAGTATAATGAGATATTCCCGCAGGACGTCATAATACCGTCAAAGTCAGCGGAATACCTTATCAATGTGGCAAATTTCATCGACGATCTCCTGGTCCGGTATTACGGGATGGCCCCACATTATCTCTGCTCCAGGCCGGAGGATCTCATAGGGAAACTGGTCATAGGCCTTGCTCCACACACCTCAGGAGGAATACTGGGCAGGATCATCGGCTTCTCGGAGGCAAGCGGCTGTTATGCCCATCCGTTCTTCCATGCGGCAAAGAGGAGGAACTGCGACGGTGATGAGGACAGCATCCTCCTTCTAATGGACGGGCTCCTGAATTTTTCAAGGGAATATCTCCCGTCCACAAGGGGCGGCCTGATGGATGCACCGCTGGTGCTCACTGTCCAGCTGAACCCGGATGAAGTTGACAAGGAGGCCATGAACGTGGATACCCTCTGGGAATATCCGCTGGAATTTTACAGGGCAATGGAGGAGAGGCGTGCTCCATCGGAGATAGAGGAACTGATGATGACCATGAGCGTTCGCATCAAGAAGACAGGCAGTTTCATGGGATCAGGATTCACAACAGGCACCTCAGACATAAACGGAGGAGTGCTGGTGTGCTCATACAAGACCATTGACACAATGGAGGAGAAGATAGAGAGGCAGCTTTCGCTGGCCAGAAGGCTCAGGGGAGTGGACGAGGACGATGTTGCTGCCAGGGTACTGAACTCCCATTTCCTGCCTGACATGTACGGCAACTTCAGGAAATTCTTCTCCCAGGAGTTCAGGTGCACCAAGTGCAATACCAAGTACCGCAGGGTCCCCCTGTCCGGGAAATGCCTGAAGTGCGGAAACCATAACCTGATCCTGACAATACACAAGGGGAGTGTCATAAAATACATGAATGAGACAGTGAAGATATCCAGGGAATTCAACCTGCCATGGTACCTGAACGTGCGCATAGACAATCTGGTCCGCACAATCAAGGGAACATTCAATTTTGATGAGGAGGCCCAGCCGGAACCTCAGCATGACCTGAGCAGCTTTGATGACGACAGGCCGCAGGTTGCCACAGTTCAGGCCGATCGCGACCTGGACAGTTACCAGGAGGATGATGAGGAATGATAGGATCACTCTTTGTGACCGGACCTGCAGGAACCGGAAAATCCACATTCTGCGCAGCATACAAGGACTGGCTCATCTCAAACGGCTACGACGCAGCTATCGTGAACCTTGATCCCGGTTCGGAATACATCCCCTATGAGGCGGAGATTGACATCAGGGAGACCATTTCCCTGAGCCAGATCATGTCGGAATACAATCTTGGGCCAAACGGCGCACAGATTGTTGCCGCGGATCTGCTTCTGGAAAATACGGAGCCTGTTACAAAGGTGCTGAGGGAACTTGAGGATTATTACGTGATTTTCGACACGCCTGGCCAGATCGAGCTGTTCAGCTTCAGGCCGGGGAGCCCAATGCTGGTGGATCGCCTGAGCAACGGGAAGGCAATGATTGCATTCATAGCTGATGCTGTGCTGTCTGCCTCCCCATCAGGATTCATATCCCAGAAGATGCTCTTCGGATCGGTCCTTTCCAGATTCTACAAGCCCATGCTGTTCGTGCTGAACAAGCTCGATCTCATCACCGATGATGATCTGGAGGCGGTCATGAGATGGGAGGATTCTCCTGATCTTCTCCGGGATGCCCTCATGGACGAGAAGCAGGAGATGGTGAAGGACTACTTCTCCGCTGTGCTCAACGCATTCAAGGAGAGCCAGATGGTCAGCAAGATCTTCCCCGTTTCTGCAAAGGACATGTACGGCTTCGAGGACATCTACAGCGAGATGTCGCTTTTCTTCACCGGGGGATCAGACACCGATACCATGTACAGGGACGACTGAAAGCTGTTCTTCTATTATTTTATGCATTTTAAAAAAAACCGAATCACGATCCTTATTAAAGGGGGCTGCCGGAATTATGCCAATCCTTTAAGCCATCCTCCTGCCCCTGCAAAAATGTTTTAATCCCATGGCAATAGTAGCCACAATGGGAGCAAAACATCACTGCCTTATATGCGGAGACCTCATCTACGGCGGCATGTACTGTTCCACCTGCTCCCGTGAAATAGGGAGATCCAGAACCATGGACGATGAATCCATGGAGGAGTGGATTGACCGTGTCAGGTACACAAAACCAATGTATCTTTATTCGGAACACCATAACCTGCTCCAGCTGGATGTGTTCTTCTGGCACTGACCGGCCTGTTTTCCTCTTAAAAACATTACTGTACAGCCGTCATTAAGGTTTTATATTAAGACTCAATGAAGAAACAGGTGAAAAAATGGCTGAAAACTGGCAAATAAAAGACAAACTGAAGCCAAGCGGGCTGGATGGAATTTCTGACAAGCAGATAGATTACCATTTTGAAACCCACTACAAGGGCTATGTGAACAAGCTGAACGAGATCTGGGAGAAGCTCCCAAACGCAGACAGGAGCAAGGCGAACCAGAATTACAGTGAATTCAGGGAACTCAAGCTGGAGGAGACCTTCAACTTTGATGGATCACTCCTGCACGAAACCTACTTTGCAAACCTCGCAAAGGAACACGCTCCCGTGTCTGAATCCTTCAAGAAGCAGGTTGAGAAGGACTTCGGAAGTTATGAGAAGTGGGTTGAGGATTTCAAGGCAACTGGAGTTGCTTTCAGGGGCTGGAGCCTTTGCGTCTTCGACCTTAACACGGGAAAGCTGAGGAATGTCGGCGCCGATGTCCACAACACCAATGGCATATGGAATGCCATACTTGTGCTTGCCCTGGACGTCTATGAGCATGCATACTACACGGACTACGGACCAAAGAGAGCTCCATACCTGGACGCCTTCCTGAAGAACGTGAAGTGGTCAGATGTGGAACAGAGGCTTGAAAAGGCCAAGAAAATGTATGAAATTTTCAAATAATCCCCTTTTTTTTGTTCAGTCGCAGACAATAATATTTTAACCGGTTCATGATACAAAGGCAGAATGGAGAAAACCCCTGTCCTGCCTTTCCGTGAATCAGATTTCGGGCCCTCTGTTGAGGGCATAGCCGATCTGATGAATTCCCCGTTCTCGCTGGAAGTCCAGGCTAAGGCCGCTGAATTCAGGAGCATGGGGCAGAAGTCAGCGGAAGATCTCTTTGGGGAACTCTGTTTCTGCATCCTTGCTGCAAACACCTCTGCCGAGATGGGCCTCCGGACCCAGCTGTATATAGGGAACCACGGGTTCATAAACTACCCGGAGGAAAAACTCAGGGATGAACTGAAGAAGGTGAAGTACAGGTTCTACAACCTCAGGAGCTCTTTCATAGTTAAAGCCAGACCAGTAATGTACATGCTTCCGGACATTGCAAGGAGCATGGACCCATGGGAGGCCAGGGAATTCCTGGTGGAGAACGTCAAGGGCATAGGGTACAAGGAGGCATCACATTTCCTGAGGAATGTTGGGGTTTTCCGTTTTGCCATCCTGGACAAGCATATCATCAGGATGCTATCCTCTGCCTTCCCGGATGGCGGGGGAGCAAAGATCACCTCGCCTTCAAGGTATCTGGAAATGGAGAAGTACTTCCTGGCCCTGGCGGAATCGCTGAATCTCGAGCCGGGAATCCTGGACCTCTACATGTGGAAGATTGCCACTGGAAAGCTGATAAAGTAAAGTACCGGCAAACTGTTTGTACCAGATAGTGCATGCAATTCTATGATGTCCTACGATGATGTTGCCAGGGCGGACAGGAATTATGAATACTTTGTTGGGGACCTGTGGACCCTCATGCAGAATGCCGGAGCCAGGGTGGCGGAATATGTTTCAGCGTCCCAGGGAGACGGAAAGAAAGTTCTGGTGGTTGCCGGGAACGGCAACAATGGCGGGGACGGCATTGTGGCGGGAACGCTGCTTTCAGGGAAAAACACCGTGAGCCTCTTCCCCATCTCCGGGCCATATGGAATGAAGACCAGGGATTCCCGCCATGCCATGAGGGATTACAGGGGCAGGTTCATGGACATGCAGTCTTTCATGGAGGAAGCATCCAGCTACCATGTGATCATCGATGCCATCTTCGGGTCCGGTTTTTCAGGCGAACCCCGGCCCCCGTATGACACCATAATCAGGAAGATCAATGAATCCGGCGTATACATTGTGTCCGTTGACGTTCCATCTGCACTTGGATCATCACTCCCTGTGAAGCCGGATGCCACAGTGACCTTTTCCGATTCCAAGACAGGAATGACACCCGAGAACTCCGGAAAAATAGTTGTCGCCGACATAGGCATTCCAGAAAAGGTCTTCACCCATAACGGCCCCGGTGAATTTGTCTATTTCAGAAAATCAGAGAAATCCTCCCACAAGGGCATGAACGGCAGGGCCGCAATAATAGGCGGATGGACCTACCATGGTTCTGCCGTTATTGCATCCGGAGGAGCAATGGCCGTAGGTTCCGATCTGGTGAAGATCTACACCACTGGCCTCAATTATCCAATCATTTCCTCATACGATCCGGGCATCATTGTGAGGAACCTGGATCTTGAAGTACCCCATGAAGAGGTCATGAACAATGATTCCATACTGGTAGGATCCGGCCTGGGGAAGGGGCAGGATGTTCACTTCATAACAGGCCTGGTGAAGGGATTCACGGGCACAATAGTCCTTGACGCCGAAGGGCTGGACTTCCACAGGCAGATCAGGGAAGCCGCTCCAGGCAGCCGCATCATCATGACACCGCATACCGGGGAATTCCGGCGCATCTCAGGTCTGGAGCCCACCGCTGAAAATGCAGCTGCGTTTGCCAGATCCACAGGATCCTGCGTGATCCTGAAGGGCGTTGTGGACACCGTCACCGATGGAAAGGCCACAAGATTCACTGAGGGGGGCAACCCCAGGATGACCATGGGCGGAACCGGCGATCTGCTTGCGGGACTCGTGACTGGTCTGGCTGCCAGGACTGCCGACCCCTTCAGGGCCTCGTGCATGGCCTCATTCCTCAACAAGAGTGCTGGCGACTTCTGCCAGAGGCAGAAATCACTCTGGTACAGCGTCACTGACATGATTCACGCCATCCCGGATCTCATGATACAGTACGTGGGATAGATCCTGATGGATTCAGGCATTTCATGGTAAAAATTTTAACACCGTTGCAATAGCCTTTATTATCATGTTAATAGTGCCATCCTCGTCGTCTCTGAAACTTGCAAAGTCCGTGGCAGAAATATCCGGATCAACCCTGTCGGATGTTGAAAGAAAGAGGTTCCCTGACGGCGAGATGTATGTCAGGATTCTTTCAGAAACCCTGAACATGGATGTTGCTGTTCTGGGGAATACACGCACGGATTCTGATATCCTGGAGATGCTCCTCCTGCTGAATGCGGCAAGGGAGGGCGGAGCAAAGCGGGTCATTGCAGTCATACCCTACTTCGGATATGCCAGGCAGCATATGCGCTACAAGGACGGGGAGCCCGTATCATCCAGGGTCATTACCCAGGCTCTGGATAACTCCAGTGATGAGATAATATGCGTGGAGATACACGACGAGCAGACCCTGAGCTTCTCCAGCAAGCCGTTCCGGAACCTCAGCGCTGAACGGTCAATGACTGATCATTTCATGAACCATGTCCCTGATTATGTTCTTTCCCCGGATGACGGAGGATACGACAGGGCAAAGAAGCTTGCAGAAAGCATAGGTACGAGGGCAGCATATATTTTCAAGAAGCGCATAGATCCAAAGACTGTTGAGATGAAGCTCCCTGACATAGACTTTTCAGGCAGGACCATACTTCTGGTGGACGACATCATCTCAACGGGGGGAACAATTATTAAGGCCATCAAGCTATTAAGACAGGCTGGTGCCTCAAGAATCAGCGTAGCTGCTGTCCATGGTGTGTTTGCCAGGGATTCCGACAGGATCATATCCTCTGAAGTTGACGAACTTGCAGTGTGCGATACCATCGACGGCCCCTACAGCACCATTTCAATTGCAGGCACCATTGCCGGATCGCTGGAGAGATGAAAAATGGGCGAGGAACTCAGGGTATGCCAGAGGGATGGCCCCTTCAGGGGAAGCCAGTGCCCTGTCTGTGGTGCAAGGGGAAAGGTGCTGATGCATGAGAACGAGGTTGAGGGAGTGGGAAGGATACTTGCAGGAATGCTCAGGCATTTCCCTGAGAACTACGGCATACGCCTCAATGACCACGGCTGGGTGAAGATATACACCATTATTCCAGTTATAAGGGCTCAGAAAAGGAACTTCTGGTGGCTCACGCCTTTCCATGTGGAGGCGCTGGTGATGACCGATCCAAAGGGCAGGTACCAGATAAACGACCGCGGAGAGATCAGGGCCGCATACGGCCACACCATCCCCATCAATGTGGACGATATGCCAACAGACGTGCCGGCAAAGCTTTATTACCAGACCACTGACGAGGAGCTTGAGTTCATAAGGGAAACAGGAATAAGCCCCTCCGACAAGAGCTGGATACACCTGTCACTCACCGCCCGCCAGGCCTTCGTGTCCGGTCTGTTCCATATCGATTCGCCTGCAGTTGTTGATATAGATGCTGCTGCGCTGGAAGAGGCAGGGTACCCTGTCTACAGGGCAACAGAGGATGTTTTCCTGGTTGGCGAGATTCCGCCACAATTCGTTGGAGGCAAGATATCTGAAACCTTTGAGCTCACTCCGGAGGAGAAGGAGGAAATCGCCCAGGTGAGGGAACGAATGGAAAGAAGGATGAACAGGGATTCTTCCCAGTAATCTCCCTGCATTTTCACAAAGATTGGGATGGTCTGTGCTGGCTGTTTCCATCCAGTCATGGAATGATTTTACTGAGCAGCGTGATGAGCACCAGTGTCACCAGTATCCATGATGATGAATAGGCTCCCAGTGTTTTTATGCCGCTTTTCCGCATCAGCAGGAGCCCGGCTGTCGCGCCTGACAGTACCGTCCCCATGATGATCACCGGCAGAGGATCAAGTATGCCTGGAACTGCAGCAATGATTATTGCGGATGCCAGAACCGGGACTTCCACAGCATACCATGTGCGGAAGAAATCCCCCCGATGTGCCCTTGCCGACATGATGGCTGTAGCCCCTATGGCAAGGATGATGTTCAGGGCGGAGAACAGGCTGAAATATTCAACCTCAGTCAGGGTAAACCTTCCTGTGAGGGCACTGCTTATCAATGGAAACTGGGATGTGATGGCCACCATTGATGATCCCCTGTTAAGGCTGCCCCTTTCAGCCGTGAACCTTTCCGTGCATGAAAACATCGCCAGTGTAGCCGCAAATATGAGCACCGGCATGAAAGGGAGGTATCCCGCAATGATGCCGAAGGCCAGAACTGCAGCTTCAAGGGCAAGTATGCCCCACTGGGCAGGCTCCATGCGGGATTCCAGACTGGCCATGAATCCCTGCTGGGAGGACCGCGCTTCCCTGAGGGATGAAAGGATTGCATCGTAAATGCTTATGCCGGGCAGCATTGATGCCAGAAGGATCAGGCCGTACACATGGTACCGGGATGCATACAGAACTCCAAGGATTACCGTTGCAGACCATGTTACAATGAGCCCGTGCTCTCTGGGAAGGATCTTCACATGGGCTGGAATTGTCTGCTCCTTATAACAGGCGGTTCTAACATTTAAGGCATACACTGATCCGGAACAATGCTAGAGATAATCGCTTGACCTCCCTTCCACATATTTCCGGAATGATTCCCTGCCCCACATCATGGCCTGCAGTATGTCATACTGGTGCCTCTGCATTATTGATACATCAGGGTCCCTGTCTGCCTTTCGGACTATGCTTATTCCCGCTTTCTCTGCTATGTCCCTGTATGCTGCCTGCCTGACGCGATCCAGGCTTGACAGGCTCCTTTCAGTCATTATGACCTCATGATTGGCACTGATCCTCAGGGCGTCGTCATGGTACCGGTATATGTTTGAATCTATGACTATCTCCTCCTGATCCGGTAAATCAGGGTAAACCGTGGCTGGCAGGCAGTAGAGGCCGTCCCCGCTGAATTTTTCCCCGGTTATTATTTCCACGCCCATCCTCTGCAGAACCGTGCTGTAATAATCCACAAGCCTTCCGGTCTCGAACTTTTTCCATCTGTCCCAGATCTGCAGAAGCTGCCCCCCGATCCTGTCACTGGCTTCATACAGCGTAACCTTCATGCCGGATTTTGCAGCAGTAAGGGCCGCCTCAAGGCCGCTGACACCGGCTCCGGCTATTGCAATATCACCTGATAGCCTGATTGCGGGCTTCCTGACAGATTCCAGGCCAGTATCGGGATTCACTGTGCACCTGACTTCGCCAAAACCCAGGTCCCTGCACGCCTGGTTGCACCTTATGCATGGCCTCAGTGTATGGGGGGCATTCAGCAGCTTCTCAGCAAAGTACGGATCAGCCAGTTCAGCTCTACCCACGGAGACAAAGTCCGCCTTCTCCAGGACCTTCTGCGCGTCCTGCAGGCTGGTGACGGACCCAACCACCATGGTGGTCAGGTTTGCCTTCCTGGGTAACCTTTCCAGAATGTGTGTTCTGGGGCTGTAGAATGATGACGAAGATCCGGGTGGGGCAAAACGGCCCGCGGAGAAATGCACGTAGTCAATCCCTTTGAGGGATTCAGCAATTTTCAGGCCATAATCAGGCCCGTATCCGTCCGAATCATCCTCATAGAGGCTCAGCCTGATGCCAAGTGCAATATCTTCCTGCTGCCTGATGCCGTCAATTATGTCCTGGACGATCCTGAGGCGGTTCTCGAATGATCCGCCATACCGGTCTGACCTGAGGTTCAGCGCCGGCGACAGGAACTCCTGCAGCAGGTAACCATGTGCCCCGTGCAGCTCAATTCCGTCAAAGTTAGCCCTCCTGGCAAATCCGGCAGCCCTGATGAAGGATGACACTACCGAATCTATGTCATTTACTGTCATTTCCCTTGGAGTGTATCCCACATAATCCACTGCGGATGGAGCCATGGGGGATTCCCTGTTTGTGTCCAGAAAAGCCTTTCCGCCGGCATGGACAAGCTGCATGAACACCCTGCTTCCATGCATGTGGATGCGCTCCGTGAGCCTCCTGAATTTAGGTATGAAGTCATAGCTGTACACACCGGCTTCATTCCTTGAACCACGGGAATTTTCGCTGTCCACATATGTGTATTCTGTTATTATGAGGCCTGTGCCGCCTCTGGCTCTTTCCTCAAGATACGCAATGTGGTTTTCATTGGTATTGCCGTCCGGATCTGCGAGGTTGGATATCATGGGCGCCATGACTATCCTGTTCCTTATGGGGACATTTCCAATCGAACCTGGTTCTCCTATATTCATCCCGCAGAGAATAGGACTTCATTCTTAAGAGTAGCCATTTAGGGCTTGCAGGCGAAAAGGTTAAAAATTATCCCGGATGGAGTGATCATGCAGAACGTTGTGGTAAGCGGCATTGGGCCCGGAATGGGGTGTGCCGTCTCAAGGGCTCTGGCCAGAGGTGGATGTGGAGTTTATGCAATTTCCAGAAGCAAAGCTGGCGAGAAAATTGCTGCAGACATTGGAATAAGGCACTATTCTGGAGACCTCAGGGATCCTCATTCAGTTCATGAAGTGTTTTCCAGCATCCTGCATGACGCGGGCAGCATCCATCATGTGGTCCATACCGCGGGGGGGTTTTTCAGGAAATCGGGACTGGGTGATGTTGATAATGATCTCTTTGCCTCCGCGCTGATGAACAATGCCCAGACATTTTACAACGTTGCAAGGGAAAGCCTGGCTTATCTCTCACAGTCACATGGTTCCATAACTGCAGTTACTGCAGCCAGGCACGTGTACATGAACAGCCATGCCGGCTATGCAGCGGGAAAGGGAGCTGTGACCTTCATGGTTCATGAGCTTGCAGGAGAGCTTGCCCCCAGGGGAATCAGGATTAATGCCGTGGCTCCCGGTTTCATATCCAAGGAGAACTGTGGGGGATCAGACGTAAAGAATCTGCTGGAAACAGGCCGGCACAGTGCCGATCCCATTGCATCTGCAGTAATGTGGATCATGAGCAGCGAAGAGATTACAGGGCAGATCGTTGAGGTGGATTCCGGGTTCGGAACGCAGATTCCAGATGGCCTCTGAAAAGTGACAGTTTAATAAATCAAAATGCCGTACAGAAAATGATGTCAGTAATATCGGATGTGAGTTTCACACGTTTTGGCAAAAGGCCGGAAGGCCTGCTGGATCTGGTTGCGGAATCGGCCCTTCCCATTGTGAGGAGATACGGCAGGGATATTGATTTCATTGTTTTCTCAAATTCATACTCGGGGGAATTCAACGATATGTCCGGCGTCAATAACCTCATTTCAACCAGGCTTTCCATGGACGATGTGCCGTCAATGAGGGTGGACAACACCAGCGGAAGCGGCGGAAGTGCCGTCATGGTTGCTGATTCTCTCATAAGGTCTGGAAATGCCAGCAATGTGCTTGTCATAGGCGCTGAGAAAATGACCGGCTATCCAACCAAGAAATCAACCAGGATCATAGCCTCCCTTCTTCATCCAGAGGAGCGTTCTGCAGGAATATCACTTCCGTCGCTGGCTGCCTTCATGACCAGATCCTACCTGAAGGAGTTTGACGCACCACGTGAGAGCATTGCCCGTGTAGCTGTGAAGAACCACCACAATGGGTCCCTGAATCCGTATGCGCATTTCCAGTCTGAGGTGACCCTTGAGGAAGTCATGGCTTCACGTGTCATAGCCGATCCTCTGCGAATTTTCGAGTTCTGCCCTGTGAGTGACGGCGCTGTCTCGTTACTGATGACATCAGACGAGAACCGGGATTCCTTCGGCAGCCATCATGTTGAAATCCTGGGGGTGGGTTATTCATCCGGGACATCATCGCTGTCATACAGGGATTCCCTGACCACCATAGGAAGTGTCAGGAGATCTTCAGAAATGGCATTCCGCCGGTCGAAGCTTACTCCCAATTACATGGATGTTGTTGAACTGCATGATATGGCTGCAGTACTGGAGATCATAGAGAGCGAGGACGCAGGTTTCTTCAGGAAGGGACATGGCTGGGAAGCTGTCATGAACGGGGAGACCGAAATAGGCGGCCCGAGACCCATCAATACCAGCGGCGGACTCAATTCAAAGGGCCACCCCATCGGGGCCAGCGGTGTGGCACAGGCAGGTGAAATATACCTCCAGATCACTGGAAAGGCCGAGAAGAGGCAGATAAAGGATGCCCACCTGGGCTTCTCCCTGAGCATGGCAGGTTTCGGCAACAATGCCACTGCAATAGTTTACGGAGGTGCATCATGAACATAAACAGATGCAGGAACTGCGGTACGAAATTTCTGGTTGCAAGGTCCGTATGCCCCAAATGCGGGAAGGAGGACTTTGAGAAGGTTCCGGCACGGAGCGGCATAGTCCTGGAATCCGTGGAGCTCATCGCAACTCCTGACCCGTATCCGGACGGGTACTACCTTGTGCTCCTTGATGTTGATGACGTGAAGGTATTCTGTCGCTCACAGGAAAAACTCAGGGAAGGATCCCAGGCCGACATTCAGGATGATGAACTTGGCCCCATATGCAGGAAAGCCTGATTCCGGAAAGGCAGACCTCATTCCTTTTTCCTGTCAGTGCCGGTATTTCCATTGACTATCCTTTTTTCAACCAGGTTTGATATTTCCTCATGGCTGTATCCAATGTTTCGGAGAATCTCTGCCGTGTTTTCCCCCAGCATTGGCGGGTGCAAACGGACTGATGCCGGCGTTTCTGACATCTTGAATGGCGTGCCAAGTATCCTTATTTTCCCATAGGGTGCATCCATATCAACAAGCATATTCCTCTCCATTATCTGCGGCGCATTCACAACCTGATCAACATTGTTTAATGGGGCCGCGGGAATCCCGGAATCCAGGAATTTCTGGAAGAGTTCCTGCGTTCTGAATGCTGAGAACGCCCTGTTTATTTCATCCGCAAGTTTTTCCCTGTTCTGAACCCTGTCAACATTGGTGAGAAACATTGGATTGCGGGTCAGATCATCCCTTTCTATTATGCTGCAGAAGGTTTTCCAGAGCTTTTCTGTTCCAACTGCAACGGCTATGTAACCATCTGCGGTGCTGAAGACCTGGTATGGGGCTATGTTGGAATGCGCGGACCCAAGATGCCTTGGATTTTTTCCAGTGGAGAAATATCCCAGTGCCTGGTGCGTCAGTATTGAGAAATTGGCGTCAAGCATTGACATGTCTATGAACTGCCCCTCTCCGGTTGCATCCCTGTGGTGCAGGGCCGCAAGCACCGCAATTACGGAGAAAAGGCCTGCTGTTATGTCTGCTATGGGCACGCCAAACTTGATTGGAGGCCTGCCCTCTTCTGCATTCAGGCTCAGAAGCCCGCTGTAGGCCAGTACTGTGAGATCGTAGCCTGGCCATTCCCTGGAAGGGCCGGTCTGGCCGTATCCCGAAAGGCTGCAGTATATGATCTTTCTGTTCAGTTTCCTTGCTTCCTCATAGGACAGTCCGAACTTCTCCATTGTGCCGGGCCTGAAGTTCTCAATGATCACATCAGAATCCATGGCCAGTTTTCTGAGAAGTTCCTGCCCAACGGGATTCTTCAGGTCAATTGCAATGCTCTTCTTGTTCCTGTTTGCGCTGAGATAGTATGAGGACATCCCGTCCATGTATGGCGGAGCCCAGGATCTTGTCTGATCCCCTGAAAGCGGTTCCACCTTGATGACCTCTGCCCCAAGGTCCCCCAGGGTCATTGTTGCCATGGGACCTGCCATTGCCTGTGTCAGATCCAGAACTCTCAAACCGTTTAAAGGGCCTGATCCTTCCATGGATGGAAAACCGGGCATGGTTTAAAAAGTGATCCGGTTTACAACCTCAATATTCAAAGGTTCGCTGCTCCAGGATTTTCCAGGGAATCAAAGGCCAACTATCCTGACTGATAGGATAATCTTATATTGACCATCATAACATGATGACAATAATTTTATACATTAAGCGTTTAGCTTTTAGAATGGCTGAAACAATTCCAGCAAAAAGTTCATGGAAAGGAGTAAACTGGAAAATATTCTATACATCATGGGGAGGGTGGACCCTTGACGGTTTCACGGCGTTCATTTACGCATTCGTGAACGTGGTTACCACGGAGTATCTGCTCAAGGCGACGGGAATCAGCCTCTCCTACAAGGATTTTTTCCTTGAGGCGTTCTTCGCGGTCTTCCTTCTTGGATGGGGTGCATCTGTAATTTTTGGTCCGTTGTCAGATAAATACGGCAGAGTGAAGACACTGGCAATCAGCGTGATACTGTTCGCTGTTGGTTCAATATTGAGCGGCATAGCCACAAATGCCTACGAGTTCATGGTGTTCAGGTTCATAGTGGGGCTTGGAATAGGTTCAGTATGGTTCACCGGCGGGAACGCCGTGGCCGAGGCCTTTCCTGAAAACAGGAGAGTGATGGGTGCTGGTATGTTCCATACCGGATACTACTTTGGATTCTTCTTCGCTGCCATAGCATATCTTGTACTATTCCCATACATCGGATTCAGGGGGCTCCTGATGCTGGGTGCCCTTCCGGTGGTATTTGTAGCCTACCTAGGATTCAGGACCAGGGAACCTGAGAGATGGGAAAAGGTACAAAAAACAGCCGATATTTCAGCCAAAAAGTCCTTTCTGTCAGCTTTCGGCAAGGAGTACAGGAGAACAACCATAGCGGGATCCATAGTTCTCATTGCGGTAATTGTGGGTCTCTACGGAGGAACTGTGTACGTGCCTGACGTGACAACAAACATAATTTCGAGGATTCCTCATCTGGCTTATCCCACAATAGACCTTGTTGCCGCTGCAGGTGCCGAAGTATCTTTGTTCACAGTCATAGGCTGCCTCATAATGCCATTCCTTGCCGAAAAACTTGGCAGGCGCACAACGGAGATAACGTTCCTGGTGCTCATGGCCATAAGCGTTTTTCTGATCTATGATGTTGTATACTACACTGGATCGCTTCTTGAAATGTTCCTTGCTGTCCCATTGCTTGGGCTGGGTGGGGCTGATTTTGCAGTATTCACTCTCTGGCTTCCGGAACTTTACCCAACAGAATTCAGGGGATCAGGGTTTGCATTTGTCACATCAATGGGCAGATTCTTTGCTGCAGCTGTAATATTCGGCATTGGAGCTCTTGCCCTAGTTGTAGGATTCGGGCATGCCGTGGCATATACAGCTATTGGTTTCATAGTGGTTATACCGCTTGTATTCCTCATGAAGGAAACCAGGGGAAAGGGTCTCAAGGAAGATATAAACATAGAAAAGTGATCCGGGAACAGCCTGTGCGTGGGTTGTCCATGCCATTTTTTATAACATCCAGAGTATGGCAGCGAACTCTATGGAATGCTGACTTTCCCGGTGATATGGTTCATTTTTTATGGCTTTAACTGAAATCCTTTGCCCTTCCGTTTTCCAGCTAAGACTTTTTCGATGATATTTCCCTGATTAGTTTCCACTGTTCACCAGTCAGGTCAAGAAGGTTGTTGAATTCACCTGCTCCCTTCAGCCATTCTCCGCCATCAATTGTAACTACCTCGCCATTGATGAAACCTGCCTCATCGGAAACCAGGAATGAGGCCAGGTTCGCGATTTCCTCCATATTTCCCACTCTTCCCATGGGAACACGCTCGGTCAGAAGTTTCTCAACTTCGGGAAGCGGAAACAGATTCTTCCTGGTGGCCTCGGTGGGGAAAGGGCCTGGAGCTATTGCAACGTGCCTTATTCCATATTTCGCCCATTCAACGGCCAGTGACCTGACTGTTGCAAGTACACCTGCCTTGGCAGCAGCTGACGGGACGACGAAGCCGGATCCGGTCCATGCATACGATGTGACTATGTCCAGAACAACCCCGTGGCTGCCTGAACTGATCCAGCGCTTTCCAAGGTCAAGGGTCATGTAGAGTGTACCGTGCAGAACGATGCCCAGTACAGCATCAACAGCATGCGGGGAGAGGTTTTCCGTTGGGGATACAAAATTTCCTGCAGCATTGTTGACAAGGATATCTATGTGCGAGAATTTCTGCATGAAATAGTCCACAGACTCCTTTATTTCGGCTGGGTTCCGCACGTCACATCTGTGGTATTCGGCACTTGTTCCTGATTTCCTGAGTTCCTCTACGGCCTTTTCCAGAACGTTCTCTCTGCGTCCGATGATGCATATGGATGCCCCCAGGCTTCCAAATCTTTTGGACATCTCTAAGCCTATTCCTGTTCCTCCTCCGGTGACAAGAGCAACCTTGCCCTTCAGCAGATCCTTCTCAAACATGTTATCATCAATGCTAAACACTAATTGAATTTCTCCATTTCCCTGCTGCTGAACATAAATTATGTGTCACAGCATAATTTCTTATTGTGAAAAGGACTACTCAACTGCGAAGTGTAATCATGAGTGCGCTTGAAGATGCCTTGGAACTCAGGAAACTGGCGATGGAACATCAGAAGTTTTTCAGGGAGAGCATTCCCCTGATTGCTTCAGAGAACATAATGAGCCCGCTGGCCATGGAAATGCTCACAACAGATCTTGGTTTCAGGTACGCTGAAGGGCTGCCTCATCACAGGTACTACCAGGGAAACTTCTATGTGGATCAGATAGAGGATAAGGTTATTGACCTATCCAACAGGGTTTTCAATGTAAAGCAGAGCGACCCTCGCCCTGTATCGGGAACCAATGCCAATATGTCGGTCATTTATGGGCTTCTGAAGCCCGGCGACAAGATCGCCACCCCTGATCTTTCCGGAGGGGGGCACATAAGTGCCGCAAAATTCGGGGCCGTTGGGCTTCGCGGACTCAACACTGTCAATTATCCCTATGATCCGGAAACAATGAGTGTTCTCCCGGACGAGGCTTCAAAGCTCATAATAAGGGAAAAACCAAAGGTTTGCCTCTTTGGCCAGTCTGTGTTCCTGTTTCCGGCTCCCCTGAGGGAGATGGCTGATGCTTTCCAGGAAGCAGGCTGCACAGTGTGGTATGATGGTGCCCATGTGCTTGGACTGATTGCTGGCAGGCGGTTCCAGGACCCCATCCGAGAGGGTGCACATGTAATTACGGGAAGCACACATAAGACCCTGCCTGGGCCTCAGCATGGGATAATTCTTGGAAACACAGAGGACGACAAGTGGAAGGGCATCCAGAGGGGTGTTTTTCCTGGAACATTGAGCAACCACCATCTCAATGCCATGGCTGCACTGGGTGTAACCCTGGCGGAAACCCTTGAGTTTGGTGAAGATTATGCCAGACAGATCATTAAGAATGCCAGGGCTATGGCCTCTGAACTCAGTGAGAACGGCATTAATGTGCTTGGGGAAGCAAGAGGTTTCACGGAATCACACACCTTCATAATGAATGTCAGTAAATTTGGGGGAGGCAAGCTTGTGGCAGAGAACCTTGAGAAATCCGGCATAGTTGCAAACAAGAACCTGCTGCCTGAAGACAATAACAGGAATTCGCAGAATCCAAGTGGTATACGTGTCGGGGCACAGGAAATAACCAGGATTGGCTTCAGGGAATCAGATGCCAGGACGGTTGCAAGAAGCATGGCTGAGGTAATTAAAAAGGGGCAGTCGGACAGGGTGAAATCTGAGATGAAGGAACTGAAGGAAAGTTTCACTCAGGTTAAATACTGCTTCGGGAACCTGAAACCGTATGAATACATTGAACTCTACAGGTGATGTTATTGCCTGAAAAAATAGGAGTGGTGGGATTCCAGGGAGATGTTTCAGAACATATTGACGTCCTCAACTCAATCAGGAAAAGAGGTGGAATCGATGTTGAGGCTGTTGAGGTCAGGAAACCGGAGAAGCTGGACGGTGTTTCAGGCATAATAATACCGGGTGGAGAGAGCACTACAATATACAAGCTCACTCAGAACTACGGCATCTATGGCAGGATAAAGGCCATGGCAAATGACGGTGTGCCTGTGATGGGGACATGCGCCGGCCTCATTCTCATTTCCAGGGAAACAAATGATGAGAGAGTGCCTGGAATGGGAATCCTTGACACAGAAATAAAAAGGAATGCCTACGGCAGGCAGATAAATTCATTCATTGAGAATATCAATATTGATGAAATAGGAGAGTTTCAGGCCGTATTCATTCGCGCTCCTGTAATATCATCACCGGGAAGAAGCAGGGTAATGGCCAGGAGAGGCGATGAGATAGTGATGGTAAGGCAGGAAAATATAATCGGTATGACGTTCCACCCTGAGCTCACAAGAGATACCAGAATACATGAATATTTCCTTGGCCTCATGGAGAGGGAGGGGTATATTTCCTCTGGAAGGTGAAAATGAGTATGTCAGAAAATAAGAGAACACCGCTGTATGAAGAGCATGTTAAGCTGAATGCGAAAATAATTGATTTTCATGGATGGGACATGCCGCTCCAGTACACAAAAATAATGGACGAGCACATGGCAGTGAGAAAGCACGCTGGAATATTCGACGTGTCACACATGGGTGATGTTGTTGTTCAGGGAAAAGATGCAGAGAAATTCCTGGACCACATGTTCCCTACAAAAATATCAGATCTTGAAAATGGCCATGCTGTTTATACAGCATTTCTCAATGAGAAGGGAAACATAATAGATGACACAATAGTCTACAGAATTTCAAATGACAAATTCTTCTTCGTGCCAAACGCTTCCATGATTGATACAATAGTATCATGGGTGAAGAAGAATTCCAGCGGCTACTCAGTCAATATATCAGACTATTCCAGTGATATTGCCTGTATAGCCCTTCAGGGTCCAGACAGTATTAAGGTTATGGCTTCACTTGGAATAAAGGATCCTGGATCATTCAGGTTTGAGGAAATGGATTCCGGGAAGCTGAAGTTTTCGGAAAATAAAATAACAGGAAGGAAATCTGCCATAATATCAGGAACTGGATACACAGGTGAACATGGCATAGAGATACTCTGCAACTCAAAAGATGCAGCTTCAGTATGGGAAACCGTCCTGAAAGAAGTGAAAGCAGTTGGAGGACTTCCTTGCGGGCTTGGAGCCAGGGATACACTGAGGATGGAAAAGGGGATGCTTCTCTCCGGAACTGATTTTCATGGAGACAGGAATCCTCATGAATGTGCCATCACATTCATTCTTACAAATGATGGTGAATTCATAGGAAAGGAGGGTTTATCAAATCCTGTCAGGGAGGTTTTCAGGGGATTCATCACGGATTCAAAGATCATCCCACGTGCAGGCAATGCAGTAATGAGTGGGGAAAACCATGTTGGAAATATCACCAGCGGAACCCTTTCACCTGTTCTGGACAGGGCAATAGCCCTTGGATTTATTGACAGAAAATTTGCCAAACCTGGCAGCTCGGTTATTATAAAGGTCAGGGACAGGGACCTCAATGCCATGGTATCCAGGCCGAAAATGGTTCCATAGGAAATACACCCCTCTCCCCCTATCTTTCCTGGAACGTGATGAATTTTCCGTCTGAATAGGTCCTGAAATAATAGCTGTACTTTCTGTCGCCATTTGTTGCAGTGCAATTCCTGCCCTTTGAGTAATTGCCTTGAAGATTGACATAGTCAATCTTCTCCCATCCGGTGTTTTCTTTAACCTTCCTTACCATCTCCTGGAAAATATCTGCGCATATGTTGCAGCAGAACAGCATGTTTTCACCGTCTATTTCACGCCAGTACTCTCCCCATGTGGCATTGCAGAGGGCACACCCCTCACTGTTGTTTGTCTTCAAGCATCATCCCCCTCTCAAGTCTCGCATTGAGATAGTCATCAAAGACTTCAATTGATTTAAGGAATACTGCCTGGCAGTCCTGAGTGTTCCTCATCTCCTTAGAATATTTTTCTATGAGGTCAAGAGCGGTTTCAGAATGTGAAACATCTGCATTGTAACCTTCTCCCAGAAAGTTTGCAGCCTCCTCTGTTATGCTGCCGTCCTTCAGGATCACCGGATCGAAATATCCCATGCTTGCTCCATACTCCCTGATATTCCTGCTTGCTACAAGCTCAAGGGAATGCATGGCTGCCATCCCTTCAACGAATGTGAAATCCCTGCTCATCATGCTCCATGCTTCAATGGCCCTTTTTGTGGCAGGAAGTGGCTCACTGCTGTATATTTCATCCCTGGAAACACCAAGAGATTCACCCATCCTGAGCAGGAGCTCGTGATGAGATGGTTTATTTTCGCCTGCACCGTACCATTCTGACACAATATTCTCAATCTCGAATGCCTGAACATCCTCCATGTCTGTATTGGATATTATTGAAGCGCAGCTTCTCACCCACTGCTTGAGGAAGTGATGATGTTCCATGGCGTATCCCTTCAGCACATATTCCTTTGGGTGCTGCATCTCCAGAATGAACATGTGAGGCGGATCCCCGTAAAATTTTCTCACAAAGTTAGAAATAATCCACTTTTTAAGGGAAGCTGTCCTGAAGAATTTTTCAAACTTCAGCTCCAGTTCATCCTGCCCAAACCGCTGCTTTCCAATATACCGGTTGAGCCACATTATATGGTCAGCATCGTTTTTCAGCTGGAGGGCATAGAAGTGGTCAGAAAGCCTTGCTATGGTATCGTTAAGCTGCACCATGCATACGGGGCATCGCGTCATTCTTTCCCAATGGTATCAGTACGGATATACTTTGCACTCAATACCCGTACCCGGAATGCTTTCTGGGATTCACTGATCCAATGGAAATGAATCCTAGCATATCCATTGCAGATGTAAAACTCACAATTGTAGGTAGCTTCCAGAAAAGAAGCACGCTGCTTTAATGATCCTTGGCCGGCAATCAATGTTTGTCCATCATTTGATTCTAATTATGCAATATATAATTCTATCTGACGTAAACTCATAGGTAAACTACTTATATATAAGTAAAATACTGTATAATGGAAAAAATAAATGTAATTGCAGCACCAGGTCCTGTATGCTATCCATTGATTGCAGCGCAGGATGAGAGATTCAACATAACGTTCCAGAAGGAAGGAGATGCACCTGTGATTCTGGATTCTTCAGTATCCATGGCGAAGAGAGGCCTGACACCAAATGTTTCACTCATAAGGGGACTCGCTGTGGCCTCACCAGGAATTGGAAAGAGGATTGGGATAATGAGGAGGGGAAGCTCCAATGAGATTCTTGTCAGAGCCATAATGCACCTGAAACAGGAGCAGGTTGATGTTGTTACAGTAGAGGACGCGGCATCAATTGAAAGCATGATGAAGGAAGGTACCATTGATTCTGCCATTGTCCCAGCACCTTTTGGAAAGGGCATATCCCTTGAAGCAATCCTGGAATCCCATGGAATCAGCACACCGGGAAGCTGCGTAGCAAAGGTTGACGATTCAGTCAGGAAACCATTTGTGGAGGCTTACAGCAACGGAATAGAAAAAATGAGGAAAGATCCGGAGGGAACAGCAAAATATGTTGCGTCAGTACTTCCCAGCAAAACGGACCCGAACTTCATCAAAAAGGCCATACTTGAGACTGACACCTCTGTGAAAGATACCCAGGAACACAGGGAATTCGCTGACCTTGTGAGAAGATTCAGCTGATGGTTAAATGAACAGCAGGCAGTCATTCCTTTTCACCGTAATTGTGATAATATCTGCTACCTTTGCGGTGAGAGCCAGCAACAACATGTTCATGACAACGCTCCCTCTCCTTGCAAGGTATAATTTTCATTTTTCAGAGTTCCTTGTTGGCCTCATATCCACGGCAGGAGCAACGGGAACATTCATCATGAGCGCCATGATCAACGCAAGGCTGACATCAACCAGGCGCAGATGGGTGTTCATTCTTTCATCATTCGCCTACATGGTTGTATTTCCCCTGTTCTATATATCATCGGCCATTGTCATCTGGCCCCTTGTCCTCATTGCAGGGTTCGTTCTTGGAGCCATAATGCCAAACATAATCACTTCTGCCAGCCTTTTCAGTGACAGGAAGGTGCGTGAAAGGATACTTTCACTGTACACATTAACCCTGAGCATATCCCTGGTTGCTGGTCCGGCCATAGAATCTGAAATACTGAGATTCTTCACTCTTGAACAGTCCTTCCTCTTCTTCTCGATCCTTCCCGCTGTTGTGTTCGTTTCAGCATTCGGTATAAAGTTCCCGGATGAGAAAGGTAAAAGGATCACCGGTGGGGCGGAGGTCATGGAAAATCATGGATTCAGGGCGGCCATATACAACATAATGACATACAACATTCCATTCGCACTCATACTGACATTCGGTGGAATATTCGCAAAGGAATATCTGAACGCATCCTATTCGCTGATAACACTGCTATTCAGCCTGTTCTTCCTGACCTCCTTTGCATCCAGGCTTGCGCTCACTCTCAGGCCCCCAAATAACCTCAGGGTACTCATGACCATATCGGTCATAATCACAGGTGCCGGTCTTGTTGTTCTCAGCATGTCAAGGGACATCCTGATATTTTCCATAAGCTTCCTCATTCTGGGTTTTCCTCATGGCTTCACCTACCCACTGTCCATAATATCCATATCGAGGAGCATAAGCCCTGAGAAGAGGAACATTGCAAACAGCTACTTCTTTTCCCTCATGATGCTTGTTGGCGCAGTAATGCCGTTTGTGTCCGGCATCCTGGTTGACACCCTGGGATTGAGATACGCCTTCATGTCAATCATACCGGTTGTTGTGGTCCTGTATGTTCTGCTCAGGGTGGAGCTTGGCAGGGAAAAGGCCATTAAAAGTGCAATGGAGGACGGGAACGCCAACAGGGCCGCATAATCAGCCAATTTTTAACACTCTGTGCTGTTGACTGCCATCAGATAATGTCTAATCCAACAACAGCATACATTTGCCATGAAGATCGCAGTCACAATGGGGGACCCTGCAGGCATAGGGCCGGAAATTGTTGCAAAGGCCGTTGTGAAGCTGAAATCCAGTGCAGATGATCTCGTTATAGTTGGAAACAGGAAAGTCTTCGCGGAAACCATGGAAAAACTGGGTTTAGACACCAATGTGCTCAGGAATCTTCATACTGTTGATATCCAATCCAGGGATATTGAAATTGGCAAGCCGTCGGAGATTTCAGGCAAGGTTGCCATTGAATCCATTGAAAAGGCCGTCGGGATGTGCCTGAATGGAACTGTACAGGGAATATGCACTGCACCCATAAGCAAGGAGGCCATAAAGATGGCCGGATCGCCCTACATAGATCATACTGAGATGCTGGGACATATGACATCAACAAAAAATGTGGTCACCATGTTTCAGACAGGAAAACTCAGGATAGTATTCGCAACCAAGCACCTTCCCCTAGCCCAGGCCATAAAGGAGATCAACAGCGATCTCATCACGAAATATATCTCACTTGCGGACATGTCGCTGAAGCTTCTTGGAATCAAGAGGCGGAAAATAGCAGTCGCAGCCCTGAATCCTCATGCCGGAGACGGCGGACTTCTTGGGATTGAAGAGATTCAGATGATTGGTCCTGCGGTTAAGTCTGCATCAGCAGATTTTGATGTATCGGGGCCTTATGCCGCTGATTCCGTTTTTTACCGTGCTTCTCTGGGTGAATTTGATGCGGTTGTCTCACTCTATCATGATCAGGGCCACATTGCAGCAAAGATGCTGGATTTCCATGGCACTGTGAGCATGAACCCTGGATTACCCTTCCTCAGGACATCAGTGGATCACGGCACGGCCTTCGATATTGCGGGAAGGGGAATCGCAAGGGAGGACAGCATGGTCTCCGCCATCAGGCTGGCTCTGGAAAAAGCAGAAGTCTACCGGAGAAATTATGAATATCTGTCCAGGAATGTTCAGGGTGGTAGTATTCCCGATACGGGCAGTGAACGTGTCAGGTAGAAACCTGAAAATTCTCGGTAATATTTAAATAAAATACACAGATTGAGTGTCAGTCAGATAGTATGTGGTCCAGAGGGATGGAGTTCCCCATGATTGTCTCCATGAGACTGATAACTCCTGAGGAGCAACTGATGATTGCAGAGGGTTGCGGCAGGAGTGAAGGTGATGGTTTTCAACAGTATTCTGTGGACAAAGGGCCAAACAGGTCATCTTGCAGAGGAAGATCCTGATTTCTTCGTTGATCTCAATATTGATCAGATCATAAACGGGATAACGGCGGCATATGGAGATTACGACCTGCGACCATTATTTGATACAATACCTGAAAGCATTGAAACTGTGAGATACAGGCAGGAGATTTTCAGAGACCTCCAGAACATGGAGACATTAGCAGCATTGAGAGATTATTCCACAAGAATGAAGAGCGTCAACAGGAGACTTTCCGGAATAGAAAAGCTCGCTGAATATCAGAAGCAGGGCTGGCATCTGGACGCCGCCCTGATGTACTTTGATGCAGTGCGGGATTTTGCAGCAAGACTGGAAAGCGCAGACCTTGATTCCCAGGGCCTGAGATCACTGAGGGACTATGTAAAAGAGTATGTGGATTCCCAAAGCTTCAGGGAAACTTCAGAGGAGGCAGGGCGTGTCAAAGCAGGTTTATCCTCAATCCGTTATGAGATGGCCATAGGATCGTCAAGGGTTACGGTAAGGAAAGACAGAGGCAGGGAGAACTACAATGAAATTGTGCATGACGCCTTCAGCAAATTCAGGGAAGTCAAAGAATCAGCAGGGAACCGGCAGCACTTGAACGATCCTTCCATGAACCATGTCGAAATCTCAGTTCTGGCACTGATTGCACGTCTGTTCTCGGAAGAGTTCAGGGCGCTCATGAGCTTCTATGAAAACCACACAGGTTTCATTGAACCTGTTATGGCACGCATATACAGGGAGTCACAATTCTACATCTCTTATCTGGAATACATAAAGCCTGTCAAAAATGCAGGACTGGAATTTTGCATACCCGAAATTGGAAAAGACAGGGACATTTATTGCATAATGTCATTCGATCTTGCTCTTGCGCACAAACTTTCATCATCAGGCTTGCCCGTGGTGGCAAACGATTTCAGATTATCCGAAAATGAAAACACTATTGTTGTGACCGGTCCCAACAACGGCGGAAAAACAACCTTCGCCAGATCATTTGGACAGGCGCACTTTTTGGCTGCACTTGGCCTCCCAATCCCTGGAAGGGAAGCAAGACTCTTTCTTGTGGATAATATATACACTCATTTCGAGAAATCTGAGGATCCAGAGAACCTAAGGGGAAAGCTGGAAGATGATCTTATGAGAATGCGTAGGATCCTGGAATCCGCCACTGAGAGGAGCATAATTATCATAAATGAAATGCTGAGTTCAACAACTTCAAAGGATGCAATTCAGATAGGAAGAAAAATTATTGACCTCATCAGGAAGAAGAATTCCGTATGTGTTTATGTGACATTTCTTGATGAATTTGCCCGCTTAAATGGTGTGGTCAGCATGGTGAGCCATGTTGATCCATCTATGCCTGAATTAAGAACATTCCGAGTCTTGAGAAGTGAACCAAATGGCCTTGCCTATGCTAGAGCCATAGCAGAGAAGTACGGGCTCACATATGAGAAGATTGTGGGGAGGATCAGAGAATGAGGGTGAACCTGCTTTTCAGGAATAGTGATCATTCGAACTTAGAAAGCATTCCATGGAACAACAAGGACCTGGAAAAGGATCTGGACCTTGAAACCATATTCAACGCAATGGCCCATAATGACAGCTATGTATTTGATGTATGCCAGAAAACAGTCCTGGGGAGCCTCAAAGATCGTGAAACCATAATGTACCGCCAGGAGGTAGCAAAGGATGCCATAGAAAACCAAGCACTGGTGAGAGATATATATGCAACAATTGTCAATGCTGTTGCTGAAGCCAGAAAACAGCATTTCTGGATAAGTCGATCAAATCCGGAATTTGTTCTCCACGAATCCATTTCTGTGCTGAAGATTTATCTTTCTGCTTTGACAAAGATCCGGGAAATTGGAAGATCAGCGCTGCCATCGCTTCATTCAGAAGGTTTCAGGCAGCTCTTCACCATGATAATCAATGAATTCGACGAAGAATACATAGATATGGTTTCCAAACACCTGGAAAACCTTCGTTTTCCCAGGGGAATATACGTTCGTGGCGAAATTGGGATGGGAAGCTCGCTTACTGGATATACATTGGTGGTGCCGGATATCAGGCCAGACAAACTTATGGAAAAGATCGTCCACATAAGGGAACCCCATTATACCTATACCCTTCCTGACCGTGACGAAAGTGGAGCCCAGGCACTTGCCGAGATGCGCACAAGAAGCATAATGGAAACATCCCACATAGTTAGCGAATCCGCAGAAAATGTCCTGTCTTTCATTGACAGGCTGAAAGAGGAAATGGCATTCTATCTGGGATGCATCAATCTGTGGAATGAACTGAAGTTCCTGGGTGCAAAAGCCTCATTTCCCGAGCCTGAAGACGATCACAGGAAGGGAACCGTGTACCGGGGCCTATATGATGTGGCGCTGACCCTCAGGACTGATCAGGCTGCTGTGGGAAACTCGCTTATTGCAGAGAACGACAGCATAATATTCATAACCGGCGCCAATAGAGGTGGGAAATCAACACTCCTCAGGGCCATTGGGCAGGCACAACTAATGATGCAGTGCGGGATGTTTGTTACCGCAGAATCATTTAGCACATACATAGCAAGTGCCATCATTACGCATTTCAAGAGAGAGGAGGATTCCAGTATGGCTATGGGAAAATTTGACGAGGAACTCAAGAGGATGAGCAAAATAATTGACAACATACATCCCGGAAGCAGACTGCTTTTCAACGAATCATTCTCGTCTACAAACGTGAGAGAAGGTTCTGAACTTGCCATGCAGATTATAAACGCTATGCTGGACAGAGGAATGAAGATCGTATTTGTAACACATTTCAACGAACTTGCAGAAGCATACATTGGAAATGTGCACAGACCAACCTTTCTCAGAGCAGAGAGGCTCGAGGATGGAACACGCACATTCAGGGTCATTCAGGCCGATCCAATTCCAACAAGCTTTGGGTATGACATTTTCCAGAAAATTTTCGGAGAAGGTGGTCAGATTCAAGCAGTCACGCCCTCAGAAAACCTCGTAGATGAGCATACGTCCTAGGGTAAGCAGCCATTAATCTTTACAGTGTTAGCTTACACAACATCTCTTGACCAGTTCTGGCCTGTGTCAGGCCGGCACCATGACGTTGGTGTATGCAAGAAATCTTGCTGGAATTGGTCTGTCAAGCTTCCACACAACATTCATTGGCCTGCTTCCGGTGTGGCTCAGGTAACTGGCAGTTCCAAGAAACGTATATGGAGAGGCACCTGCCATATCTTCCCGGTTTTCCCGCACAAAGAGAACAATCTTTCCACCGTTCCTGCTGTGGTTCACATACCTCTGCCCCGTAGCTGAATCTTCTGAAGTTGTGCTCTGGCTCTGCCAGTGAAATAGCGAATCGCTTATGGAATAATCCCTGTACATGGTGGACGGAGAGTAGTGCTCTTCCGATTTGTTCAGGGTGATGAACAGCAGGTCAATTTTCTTGTCTGGAATGTATTTCACTCCTTCCCTGACATTTCCAGGCGTCAGATAATCAAAGGCCACAAGAATCTGGTCTCTGGTATAGTTGCAGTGGAGATACAGTGGCGATTCAAATCCAAGGTCGACAGGCTCATCCACAAAGTCAATGCTGTTGAGGTTGTACCGGAGGATTTCCAGTAACTCAGCAAACATGTTGCTGTTGTCCCTTATCTTAATGAGCCCGTCCATTACGTCAGTGAATCCACACATCCCGGGGCTTTTCTGCCATACTGTGAAGTGAAACATCATGAGCATCCTGTATTTCTCAGGTTCAAGCTTCTCTACGTCGAGAGAATCCAGATCATCAAGAGCGCTGATGAGAAACTCAAGCCACTTCCTTGAATTTATTGAACATATGCGCGAGAAAGCCTTGGTCATGACCTTTTCCAGTGGCTCATTAAAATCTTCAATTATGCCAGCCCTTTCCTTAAGTCTGTAGAAACTGTACCTTCCATAAATTTCACGGATATCCATGTGATAGTAACTGAGAAAATTTTCCAGCGAAAGATCCAGTGACGTGCTATCATGGAATGATGAAATCCTTGATATCATACCGGAAAGTGTGCCGATGGATTCCTTTATATTCTTCAGTATAAATTCTGTGGCCCTTCGCTCAAGTTGAATATAGCAGCCTGTTGGGACTCCAGGAAATCCGTTCTTTATCTCATTTACAATACCCCTGCTACTCTTGCCTAAGAGGGCCTTGAACTTGGATTCAAAATCATACCTGTGGTTTGCCTGCCCAACAAAATCCAGAACAGTCAGGCATTCTTTGTCTTCGGTGATCCTGAGGCCACGCCCAAGCTGCTGCAAGAAAACGGTCAGACTTTCCGTGGGCCTGAGGAAAAGAATTGTGTTTATCTCAGGAATGTCCACTCCCTCATTGTAAATGTCCACAACAAAAATAAACCTGATTTTCCCTGATGTTAGAGCCTTTCTGGCGGTGAACCTCTCATCATCAGATGAATCTGAAGTCAGTGTCATTGAGGCAATTCCTGCTTCATTGAACTGCCTGGCCATGAAGGCAGCATGAACTTTGGAGACACAGAACCCAAGACCCCTGACGGTCCTTATATCTGAGATGTATTTCATCACAGAATCAATTATGAGTGTTGCACGTGTAATCCCCCACCCATTTTCATCAGTGTAGAGTTTTTCAATCTCAGAGCTGTCATAGCCTCCCCTTGTCCAGTGCAGTTCCTGGAGGCTCACAGGATCAGTTATGACAAAATACTGGAAAGGGCTCAGCAGCTTTCTGTCAATGGCTTCCGGCAATCTGATTTCCGCAGAGATGCGGTTCCCGAAATAGCCAAGTATATTTCTGCCATCCATACGTTCCGGTGTTGCTGTAAGTCCCATGAGGACCTTCGGATGATAATATTCTAGAAGCTTCTGGTAGCTTGCTGAAGCCGCATGGTGAAATTCGTCTATCACTATATAATCATAATAATATGGGTCTGCCTGGCGGAACAGCTCCTGTGAATTGAATGACTGGATACTTACGAAAAGATGTTCCAGGCTGGATGGTTTGAAATTCCCCACCATCAGTTCTCCGAAATTATAATCCCTGAGAATTCCACGGAAACAATCAATGCTCTGTCTGAGAATCTCCTCACGGTGTGCCACAAAAAGGAGCCGGTGCCTCCCATTTTTCACTTCACTGCGGAATTTTCTATAATCAAATGCGGATATGACCGTTTTTCCTGTGCCGGTTGCAGCAACCACGAGATTCCTGTAATTGTTGTGCACCAGCCTCTCAGCTTCCAGTTTCTCCAGGATCTCCATCTGATATGTGTATGGATGTATTTCAAAAAGGAATGGAGCAGCAGTTCCTGATTCTCTGCCCTTTTCCGCGTCTATTGCCCTGATGAATCTTGATCGGTCTTCAGGGCCGTACGGTTCAAAATCCTTTGAGTTCCAATAGGTTTCAAATGTCGCATTGACCTTCTGCATGGTGCTGGCCATGTCCTTCTCAGTAACCTTAACGTTCCACTCCAGCCCACTGGACACCGCGGCATTGGAAAGATTTGATGATCCCACGTAGGCTGTTGAAAAGCCATTTTCTCTTTTAAATATATAAGTTTTGGCATGCAGCCTTGTTCTCTGGGTGTCATAGGAAATTCTAATCTCTGTATTTGGGAGTCTGCTGATCTCTTCCACGGCCTTTATGTCTGTTGCACCCATGTATGAGGTTGTTATTACCCTCAACTTTCCTCCCCGGGTTGTGAAATCTCTGAGGTCATCAATAATAAGCCGCAGACCGCTCCACCTTATAAAGGAAACAAGCATATCCACGGAATCGCAGGACCGTATCTCCCTTTTCAGCTCTGAATAAAGGCTGGGCTCACCAAGAGATCCCGTGAAAATGGAACTCCTGGAGATGGACGATTCTGGCCTTACAATTGCATGATTCTCTGGTGTTCCGTCGGCCTCAGAGATCCTTTCTGTAACGGACAGTAATTTCTCTCCTAGCTCATGAATCAGGAACTCATCCATTTTAAGCCCATTCTTCTGGAGATTCATGGATTCGAGTGATCTGTTCAGCACAGAAACAAGGTCGCTGATGCCCGCGCCTTTTTCTCTCAGGACCTCAAGATATTTTTCAATGGTTTCAGCCACATAGGAGGCCAGCATTCTCGAGGCCTCTTCTCCTTCTATTTTTGCTTTATTTATGATTTTTGCACTCTGTGATTCGATTTCATCATGTATTAGATGGTTGATTACTTGTTCATAGATTCCGGGTTTAAGCACTTCATTTCAATAGAATAACTCCATATTAATATAGTGTAAACGAGTGGGAGTAAATTGAGGACAGAGGTAGCCGTATCACCAGTAAAAGTTGATGAACAGCTAAGAGCAAAAGCAATCTCTAAGAAGTTTATTGAAACTTCCTGTTTTAAAGGTCAGATGTATTATGTCTCTTCACCTGTAAGTTTCTGCGCCAAAAGATGAGAAAACGTAACTGGACAGAATTCACCTGCCATTTACACAAATGGGCCTGTCGGGATTTGACTGAGGTTTTAAATGAACGCATTGAATAGGCAGAATAACGAAGCAATCTTGCTGTTGGTTTTGTGAAAAGTTATATGATGTTTAAACAAAAACATATGTTTGCCAAAAACCATCATCATCAAAAAGTCAGTGTACGATGAATTAAAAGCATTCATAAAGGATAACGAGAGTTTCCGAGCTTCTGGACAGATTGATCAAATCACAGAGCAAGAAGGGCTGTCCTTTGTAATCGCCGGTTGATTTTTGTGCATTTTCGCCGGAATAAAAGTGATCCAGATCGCCGGTTTAATTCTGATCCATTTCCTCATTTGGAAGAGGGTCTGAATTGTACCGTTTGGAGGTGTGGAGAATGATCAGGAATATGAAGGATAGGGGAATGAGCAACAGGGAGATCGCAAGGGACCTCGGCATATCAAGGAACAAAGTCAGTAAACTGCTGAGGACAACCAGACTGGCGAACCACAGGCAAAGGAAGAGGGGATCAAAGCTTGATCCGTACAGAGACAGGATACGTGCACTCATAGATGAACACAACCTTTCAGCTGTCAGGATACTTGAGGAGATCAGGAAGATGGGATACCATGGCGGATACACAATACTGAAGGAGTACTGCCATGACCTCAGAAAGGATCGCAGGATACAGGCAGTATACCGCTATGAGACAGATCCGGGGAAACAGTCACAGGTTGATTTCGGTGAGTTCGGCCATATTGACATGGACGGAAAGAGAAGGAAGCTGTATGCCTTCTCCAGGATACTGGGATATTCCCGTATGCGGTATGTGGAATTCACCACTGACATATCCACTGAGAATATCATAAGGATGCACCTGAATGCATTCTCATTCTATGGAGGATTCACAGACACGATACTGTATGACAACATGAAGCAGGTTGTCATCGACAGAAAACTGAAAGCCTCAGAATCCAGGTTCAACCCGAAATTCATGGATTTCGCAGAGTACTATGGTATTGTTGTAAGGCTCTGCTATCCATACACGCCGGAGACAAAAGGCAAGATAGAGAGCACAATAAAGTATGTGAGAAACAACTTCTGGGCAGGCAGATCATTTGAATACCTATCAGACATAAATGTTCAGTGCCGGGAATGGCTGAGGAAGGTCAATGCCCAGGTACATGGAACAACACATGAAATACCTTTAGAGAGGCTGAAGGATGAGAAGCTCAACCCCCTGTCGACAGTACCGGCATACATGACAAGGAAGGAGGAGATCAGGAAGGTCTCAAGGGACTGCTATGTTTCATACAGGGGAAACAGGTATTCCGTTCCCTGGAAACATGCCGGAAGGGAATGCAGGATCATTGAGGAATCGGCACTTGTGAAAATAGAGATCGATTCCACCATTGTTGCTGATCATGCCATTCTCACGGGAACAGGAAGGATATCAAGGAATAAGGAACATTTTGAAGGCCTTCTGAAAGCAGTGAAGGAGGAGAATTCTGCAATATACGGGCAGATGGTGGAAACACGCGACCTGAAGAGATACGAGGAGGTGGCTTGATGGATTCATACCAGAGAGTGCATGAGTATCTTTCAAAGCTTGGCCTGACCACCATTGAGAACACCATTGATTCGTACCTTGAAACATCCCATGACCATGAGGTTCATGCACAACACAGAGAATGTTGTATTCCTGGGACCACCAGGCGTGGGGAAGACACACCTATCGGTGGCACTTGGAATGCGTGCAATCATGTCAGATATTCCGGTATATTACATATCAGCCATGAAACTGGTGCAGACACTTAAGAGAGACTATGATCTGAAGAGACTGGAATACAGGATAAAGACATATTCCAGGTTCAGGCTCATGATAGTGGACGAGATCGGATACCTGCCACTGACAGGGGAGGAATCCAATCTGTTCTTCCAGTTTGTTTCATCCAGGTATGAGAAGAGATCCACGATATACACAAGCAACAAATCTTTCAGCGAATGGGGCGAAATACTTGGAGATTCAGTGATGGCTTCTGCAGTCCTTGACAGGATACTGCACCACTGCACTGTCATAAACATCAAGGGTGAATCATACAGGCTGAAGGACAGGAGAAAGAATTCTTTACAGACAGAAAGAAGACGTGAAAAGAATGAGTGAAAAGTTATATGGGGTGGATCAATTTTATCCTGGCGATTTTGCACAAATCTTGACCGGCGTTTACACACAGTTATGGCTGGGTATGACGATCAATCTTGAGGTAAACATTCCGGTAAAATATCTTGGGGCAGTTCAGTCCCTAGCGTATTTTGAAAATCACTTTGGTTTCATACTTGCTCATATTGTCACTGGATTCGCCATTCTTGTTACTTCATTTGCAATTCTTTTCCTTTCTTATAAAACTCAGTTCTTGTCCTTGAGAATATGTGCAATCGTCATTTTTGCTGGAGTCGTAGGAGCAATAACAAATGGAATACTCTTCTTGATGTCCGGACAATTCTTCGGTTGGTCCATAGGAATGGCTATGAGTGCTGTCAGCGTTCTGATAGTTTCCGCAATCAGTTTATATTTCATAGGATGCAATATCCAGATTGGGCGGACTTAAGATTCAAAACAGACACATCTTATAACGTGTTGCCATGCCCAGAATAGGGTCTATGCAGATCTGATTAGGAGAATTGAACGAATACGAAGGTGATGTGTATAGCAGTTCTAGCAGATGTAAAGGTCTCTCGCCTCTAGGAATTCCATTTTTTTTCACTTTGGATTACAAATTGCAATACATAATTTTAAAATAAGCGTAGTCTATTATATAGTATGAAAACGTATACCACAGTTTCTGCAAAGATATCAGAAGAAGAGAGAGAGGAGTTAAAGAAACTTGGACTGAATCCAACAGCAATTATTAGAAAGGCAGTTCAGGAGGAAATCAGGAAAGCCAGAAGTAAAGATCTAATTGAGAAAATGAAAAGGGTAGCACCTATAATCTCTAAATTAAAGTTAGATGAAGTAGTTTCAGACCTCAGGGAAGACAGGGAAAGATGAACCTGCTGGACGCTTCCGCAATTTTCAACCTCTTTCAAAGTGGTAAGTACAGTGCACTCACAAACGGGGCCACGAATCCTCTTGCCAAGTACGAGATAGGGAACATTCTTTGGAAGAGTCATAAAATAAGAAATAGAATTTCAAAGGAAGAAGCAATGGAATCTGGCACTGTTCTATTTGAATTGATTGATTCAATGGAGCAGATCGTGTCACCACCAGCTTCTGTGTTGAGTTTGTCATTAGAGGAGGGTCTGACATTCTACGATTCATCATATCTCGTATCTGCTATCGAATCGGGATACGATTTTGTAACTGACGACTTGAAACTGCATAAGATTGCAAGCTTGAAAGTTACAACGCGAAAAAGCCTGGATCTGTAACTAGTCCATTATTACTGATTTTTTAACGAGATAATTGTGCATGATCGCAACTATGGGCCAGTCATTATTTGCTTAGCGATTTAAGCGAATACCGTAATTTAAGACATAAGAACGGAATGATCTTGTATATTTGTGCAATTTATAAATAGAAGATTCTATGGCAAAAAAGGACAAGGTCAACGCTGGCTTCACGGATGAAGAAAAATTGGCTATGGCAGAGAGAGCAAAGGAGCTGGCTTCAATCAGAAAGAAGGTATCTAAACCGAATCTTGAGGATTCTGAAAAAGAGGTACTATTAAAGTTTTCAGAAATGGGTGAACCCGATCGAACAATTGCAACAAACTTGCATGCTTTAATTAAGGAGATAGATGCAAGACTTACTCCGCGAACATGGTACGGTATGCCAGCCTACGAGAAAAATGGTTCAGTTCTTTTGTTTTTTCAGGAAAGACGTAAGTTTAAAACGAGATATGCCACCGTTGGTTTTAGTGGTAAAGCGAACCTTGATAACGGGACCATATGGCCTAACGCATTCGCGGTAGTTGAGTGGAACTATGAAGTTTGTAAGAGGTTAAAGGAGTTAATTACAATAGCAATTTCTTAGATGTCATGAAAAAAGTTCTTTTGGCCACGCTTTCATGACGATGTTAGCGTGAGAGCCGGAGAGGCAGCAGAGTTTAGACTTGACCTGCGAGGTCGCAACTTAGATTTGCTGCCCTTCGCCTCGACATAATACCCTGAAACAAGGGTGAATAGAAGGCTGTCGAGATTACTCCGACTCATGCTCCCACACAAACCACTGGAGGTGGTCTGGATATACATAGGACTTGATATACATAAACGTACCGTATCTGTTACGGAAATGGATAATGAGGGGAATGTGAATGAACAGTATGATATGGGCAACAGCGCATCATCATGGGAGGGGTTCAGGGCAAGATATGCTGTTGCGGATACTGAGATTGCCCTGGAGGTATCCACAACTGGGAAGTATGTTGCCCGGAAGCTCAGGGACATGGGATTCCACACACATATGGCAGATCCGTCCACACTGGCACTCATATTCAGGACTGCGAAGAAGAACGACAGGGAGGATTCCTACAAATTAGCAAAGCTCCTGAGGTTAGGGGAACTCCCTGAGGTGCATCTCCCCTCCAGGTACTCTGATGATCTGAGATCACTCGTCAGGTACAGAAGGTCACTTGGAGAGGCCATAACCATGATCAAGAACAGGGTTCATGCCATCCTGGCATCTGCAGGCATAAGCATTGATGCAACTGACATATTCGGAAAGAAGGGGATGAAATGCATTCTGGGATCAGTGGATAGCATTTCCACTGCCCAGAGATTCGTCCTCGCTGATCTGCTGGATCAGATAGCATACCTGATGGGGAAAGAGACCATGGTGGAGGATGAGATATCCAGATCTGTCATGAATGACAGGAACGTGAATCTCCTCATGACAATTCCCGGTATGGGCATATATTCATCAGCTGCAATCATGTCAGAGATAGATGACATATCCAGATTCGATTCAAAGGAGAAGCTTGCATCATATGCCGGCCTTGTTCCAAGGCAGGACCAATCCGGGAATCGTGACATAAAGGGTCACATATCCAAGCATGGACCCTCCATGCTCCGATTCATAATGGTGAATGCAGCACATATTGTCATCAAGTACAGCGAACGGATGAGGAAGAAGTATCTCAGCCTTGTACGGAGATTGGGGAAGAACCGTGCAATTGTTGCAATTGCAAGGATACTGCTTGAGACCATTTACACAATGCTGAAGAAGGGAGAGCATTTCGTTGACCAGATAGATACATTGACAGAGAGGAAGATAGCATCCATGAGATCAAGGGCAGTAAAGCCCTCCCAGACCATCACCCTGGAAGATCGCATGAATGTGCTCAGGAATGTTCAGAAGGAGAGGCTGAAGAGAAATGGCAATGAAGGAAAGATAAATAAGGCCAATGCCATGACATGAATGTCATAGAACTTTTTTCATAGAAGTCAAAACATATCCTTCATACTGTGAATCCGAAACGTACTGTTTAATGTTTTAGGTGAACACTACCTTTCATACCTCACGCCGATTTCTCGATCGATGGCGATAATGCAATTATTTGCAGATATACGTGTAAATTGTACAAATAGTCTGATATAAGTAGGATAGGTGAAGTTAGATGATAAGAGTCATTATAGTAGAGTGGGAATCTATTATAGCGGCTTAAGGAGGGAAAGCTTCTTGGTGAGTTCATCAAAAACCAAATTCCTTTTTTCAGTGCTCAATCGAAATACCGTTTTGATTATGGCCTCCTTTGTAATGGTAAAAGTGTAATTTAATCACACTATCCTGGGCAGCTCCTTCACTTTTCAATATACTTATGCCACTCATCCTGGTGTTGGTTGTTATCCCGGCAATGACAATGTTGCCAAGTTCCTCGAATAATATGAGGTGCAGGCCGAATTTTAAAGTCATCTGAATCAGTGAATTTTACTCTTGTTAATATGACATCTCCAGGCTCAGGCATGTTCCCACCCTGAGTAGCCGCCTTCTCCCCATAGCTCTTTCATCCTCTCTTCCTGAGCCTTCTGCACAAATGTTTCAAACTCACCATTCTCTCTCACACTTTCTATAAGATTGAGAATTATCTCACTATAGGTCTCCCGCTGATATCTTTTAAACTTTTTAAGCTCATCTACAACCGACCTATCCAGTTGAATTGTTGTTATGCCTGATCTTGACACTATGTGCTATCTATATTTTGTGTATAATGATTTATACCCTCTAATATAGTACATTAAGACTCGTCATTGAATTATATGGAATATAAATCGACCTCAAGTAACCTGATTTCCTTAAATCACGCTTTATAAATTCTATTTTGAATCACTAACACGTTCAAAGGAAAAGCCTGCGTTCAGTCTATGCTTTTACCTATAAGCAAATTCAGTTATAGCCAGAGTGGACCTGTTCGGATTTGATTAAAATTTTAAGTTAATACTAAATGGTTACTAAATATCTGTATTGTGCTGGATAATCGGTAGGTATTACATCTCTTTCAGGATTGATTAATATTTCTGACAAACAAGATAAATAGGGTACAATGAAACAATCTCATCTATAATATTGGAAAAAATAATAATGTGTTTAAACATAAACACATGCCATGCCTAAAACTATAACTATCAAAAAGTCAGTGTATGATGAATTGAAAAGGTTCAAGAAAGAGAATGAAAGTTTTAGTGATCTTCTCGACCGGCTTGTTAAATCACAGAGTAAGAAAGATCTAATCAGGTCATTAAGGGGAAGCATTGAGTTTGAAGATAAGAATGATCTACTTACGGATTTAAAAAAGAAAAGGTGGGAGAAAGGAAATTGATTCTTCTAGACACTGACGTCATCATAGAAATTCTGGATAGGGAATCAGACAAAGGCGATGAACTAATGCTTAAAATCATCGAAAGCGGGGAAGAATACTGCACGAGTTCAGTGAACATGCATGAGGTTCTTTACGGTATGGAAAAATACTCCAAAAATTCCAGTCCGGTTCTGCAAATACCAACTCTGGACTTCACTAAAAAAGATAGCGAACTATCAGCTGTTTTGGAGTTGAGCGCGGAAAGAAAAGGAAAAGCAGTTCCAAGAATGGATTCCATTATTGCTTCCATAGCAATTAACAACGGCTGCTCACTTTATACTCTGGATGAACATTTTGAAGTTTTTACAGCGGATGGTCTCAAGCTGTTCACAGGGGGTTCGAATGAACCGGTCAGGGTTTGATAAAGTTTTAAGGGAATACCTGAAATTTCTGAAGATATTGATGAAAAATCATAAATACTGTGGTGCATTATAGAGTGATATAGTGGTTCCAAATGCCTACAACAATACAGGTCAGTGAGAAGTTGCAAAAAGAACTTGCCAAGCGTAAAATGTATGACAAGGAAACTTACGAAGAAGTAATCTGGGACCTCATGGAAGATGCACTGGAGCTTGATGAAGAAACTAAGAAAGAGATAGCTCAGGCTCGACAGGAGATCAAGGAAGGTAAATATCACACCATAGAAGAGGTCAAGAAGGATCTGGGACTTTGACCTATGAAGTGCTTTTTTCAGATCTGGCCTTAAAGCAACTTAGAAAACTAGACCAGGAAGCCAGGCAGAGAATAATTGCAACGATCGAACGGATCAGGGTAAGACCCGACGCTTATGTCAAGAAACTCGTTGGTGACGAGGGATACAGGCTTAGAGTGGGAAATTACAGGGTGATCTTGGACTTGGACAAAGAGAAATTGATTATTCTGGTGTTAAGGATAGGTCATAGGAGGAACGTTTATGATTTGTAAGCTAGTTCACTGTTATCTTGATTCTTTTATTCAGAGTCAGATTGTCACCACGAAAACACTTCTGAATAAACATGTCATGAATCAAATCAATGAAAGCGAGCTGGACATCGAGGATGGGAAGGTGAGAAATGTCAGAGATTTTCTTGAGGAACTCTGACGCAAGCACTAGTGCTAGGCCAAGGGTGTAAAGATGACTCAGAAAAATGAACTTGAAGAGAAACTCACAAATTTCTTCAATGCAGAAAATGATCGGGACTGGAAACTATATGAATCGTTTCTCTCGGAAGATGTCCAGTGGATTTCATACGGTCCCCCCAAACGAAAGGTTGTGTCCGGAAAAAAGGATTATATCAAGACGATGATCAGAGCCTATCGGAACATACCAGAAAGATTCAGTGTTTTGAACATGGTTTCAGACATAGAAAGTGGAGTCGTGATTGCAGAGCTTGAACTACGCTCAAGAAGATCAGTTGATATATTTGAGTTTGAAAATGGTCTGATAAAGAGAGAACGTGAGTACTATGACGATACCCTCTGGTTGGAACCCGAGGATAAACCTTAAAAAAATTCTGGAATCCGGGGCAAACTTGGTATAAACTAAGTTAACAGAATGGACCGGTAGGTATTTGATTATAGCTTTAAGCGAATACTGAACCTCCAGGATTTACAGGTAAAATTATTTCTTTTGTCCGCCCAATAAATAAGTGGGATACTGACTGGAATCCCCCACAAGATCATTTAAGGCAACCTCCTTAACTTACTTTTTCTTAGGTGCGGTAAGGTCTTCGAAGTGGAGTTCACTCATGCCATTGACATAAACTTATATCACACAATAAAAATGACTGGACAAATATATGCTGTGTGAGCATACCACATTTGAGAAGCTTTAGAAAGCTAAGGCGCCGTTATTCCGAGAACACATTTGTGGAAATGAGAGAATGGAGAAAACGGATTCCAATTTAGCTCTTAAAACTTTTAATCAACTTAAAGTTTAATAACTATTGCTACCCATTGTTGCCTATGGTAACAACAGTTCAGATTGACAACGAGCTTAAAGAAAGACTTAACCGCCTGAAAATACATCCAAGAGAATCTTACAATGATTTGATTTCCAGACTGGTAGACTCTTACTCTCCCGAAGTAGCAAGTAGAGAATCACTGATCGAGACTCTCGAGATTCTTTCTGATCCGGAAATGATGAGGGGAATTGCTCAAGGGCTAGAAGATATAAAGGCAGGGAGGGTAAAGACTCTCGATCAAATCAGCAAGGAGCTATACTGATATTGCCTTTTGAAGTCGTCCTCTCAGCACAATCAGAGGAATTTATCAGGAAAACTGACAAAGCTGCCAGAGACAGGATTATCAAATCGCTTCAAAAGCTCGAAGATGAACCTTAGAAAGGGAAACCGCTGACCTCAATTTTGACAGGCTTGTGGAGTCTTTAGGATTGGGGACTACGGGGCGATCTATCAGATCAAAAACAACGAGTTAATAATTCTTGTAATTAAGATTGGCCACAGAAAGAATGTGTATTGATAATTTATGTCTGATAGACCGACCTGGATTTGGTTAGAGTTTTAAGCGAATACTTTCAGATATTCTCTAATAACCTTATGGCCATTCAATTTATTGTTTCATCAAATAAGAGACAATAATTTTTTGACCAATGCTTTTCCTTCCCTATGAGGAATGCGGTCAAAAGTTGAATTATCCTCTATAATCCCACACTCCAAGAAGTCCCGCAAGAAATCAAATCCGGATATGACTGAAGACAACAAATCAAATCTGGCAAACTGAAATGCATCACTCTGAAGTAACGCAATGATATCACCACAATCCTTGGTGAATTTCTCACTTAAGTGATCCTTGTCCGGGATATTTTCAAGCGATAAGTCATAATGTCTATCCCATGCCTCCTTTAACTTTAGCAGGAGGAGCATTGAGATCTCTGGTACTATGACTTTGAACTCAGGCTCAAATGAGTATGAAATATTCCTTGGAGCAGTCTCGTATTCTATTTCCAGAAAATTGAGCAATTTACTCGTTCCGTGGAATTGATCTTTCTTTGGCAGAAAGTCAAGATAAATCTTTCCAGAACCAAAATTCTTTAAATATAGTATGTTTCCTGCAGAATCCCTTTCTCTGCTGTAATGACGGGCAGAGTACAGATGTCTCTTTAATGTGTCTTTGAAACGACCAGTTGCAATGAAATCGATATCGAGTGAATATTTCCAGGGATTAAACGAATGGACTGCCCAACCACCTATGAGGACGACGTCGCCTTGCCTGTAATTTCTGTTAGCAATGCTCTAGTCGGAAATGTACCTGAGCTATTCGAAGGAGCCTCTGGCCAGAGTAATATCTTCGGCTCCTTCATTGCCCAAGCTTATTCACCAGATCCCTTGCGGCAATACGCCCATCTGCTCCTAATCCTGCAAGATCCAGTATGTTCTGGCACATATCAACAACCCGTATGCCATTAAACATGGTGGTGGATTTCATGATATCTCTCTCCGGTACATACACCTTCAAGCGACATCCGCCAGCTTTCCCATCGGAAAAGGATCTAATGACCCCCCTGTCGGATGGATTTATTAGGTAGATATATGCAGTATCCTCTCTCATTATTGATGAACCATATGAAACGGCAGACGAATGGGCAGTGAAAGCATAATCAATTCCAAGCCTGTTGAGATTAAGCGCGACTTCATTTATACACTGGGTTGCTGTACTGAAATTCGTGATTATAGTCTCCACGAGCAGGCCATCAAGGGCTCTTTCCCACGAGACCACATTGAAAAGTCTGTCCAGATCTTTTACTCTCAAACCGTAATCTACAGTTATTATTCCGGCATTTTCTAACCTATGAATTACGTAATTTGCCCACCCATATGAAACACTGGTTTTTCTAGAAATAGAAAGGATATTGGATGGCTTGTCAGCCAGTAATGAGCAGACAATTTTCCACGCCTTTTCGGAAGTAAGCCTTAACGGACCCGTTTTTACGTGTTGGGAAGAAGCGTTCAACCCAGACCCAGTTGCCATCTCTGACAAATACTGATACAATTTTGGAGGGACAAGTAATATTTCTACACCAAGCTTGTTAGCAAGCTCTTGAATGCTGTATTTTATTGTCTTTCCGGCACAAACCAGTCTTACCTCCTTCGCACCCACCGCTTGTTTATTTATTAAGTGTGAAAGGGCATATATTCTGTATATGGTGTCTTCATTTATTCTAGACTTAATTTCTACAAGAGTCATAGTATCTTTCGATTCAATTGCCAAATCTATAAGCAATTCCCTTTCTCCTACAGATATCGGATACGACCGGTCTACTTTTGCATAAGGTGAGATCTTGAGTTTCTCAAGTATAAACTGATAGATTGGTTCTAGATTTTCATTCATCCCTGTATCTGTATTCAGTGATACTTTATTAATATATCACTGATAACTATCACTTAATGGGGATATCTTAAATATCTATCAGTGATAAAAATTCAATGAATAAAAACTAGTGGATCGGTCGGTATTTGCTTAAAGTCCTAAGCGAACATTCTGAAATATGATTTCCAGACGAAAAATATAGTGCGCTTTTGAAGGGGAGTGTTTGAACTGTATCCATGACAGTTTACCGTTAAATGTTCATATGGTGTGATGATTAGCATTCATGGTCAAAACCACCATAAACCTGGACGAAGAGATCTACGCTGAAATCATCAAGGAATCCATAGAAAAATATGGCAGCACAAAGAATATGTCGAAGATCATTAACCAACGCCTCAGGAACAGGATGAACACTACAGGGAAACGTAAAGTGCGAATTACCTTCAAGGCAAAAGAGAATCTTTCATCTCTGGATGCGGACAAGGAGATAAGGGAGGGATGGGAGGAAAGCAATAAATGACGGTCCTAGTTGACACCAGTGTTCTGGTGTATGATACCATAGAGAATTCCCCGCATCATGATAGTGCTAGTGAGCTTATCGATGAGTCAAATGATCCCATAATAAATTCGCTGTCAATTGTTGAACTTGGTTTTGTGCTTCCAAGGTATGGAATAGATAATGAAAGTGTTCGAATGAAGATAGAGGAATTATTGCAAAGTGATTATTTCACAGTCTCCTGGCTTTCTGGAAAGATGATGGAAAAAGTATCCTCTTTCATGGCTGAAAACAAGCTGAGTTTCAGAGATTTCAATGACTGGATAATAGCGTATGATGCAAATTCGAGAAAGGTACCTTTAGTCACTTTTGATAAAATACTGCAAAAGCAATGCAAAAAGCTTGGTATCCAAGTTATTGAGATCTAGTTTGATGAATGGGCCGGTCTGGATTTGAACCCGAGGTCTCCTGCTTTTGAAGCTGCTAATTGGAAATCCAGGTTTTATTGGTTCTCATATGTTTCTGTAAAAATCACTCCATTCGTGTCTTAAAGAACCTCTCGGTGTCTTTGTCGACAAAATAGACATAGCATCCTTCCATACCTCGCGAAAGGAGTATTCGGTATATGTTTTTCACATAGGTGATGAATCTTTCTTTTGATCGGGCCGCTGCGGGGTCCTTTGAATTCTCAGGATGGGCTTCCCATTTTTGTCCGTCTAGGTTGTACTTCAGATCAAGACCAAAAATTACCCCTACATAATCAAACTCAAATCCTTGTGCTGTATACACACATCCAATTTGATGGATTCCATTTGGGTCGTGGGCCCATAAGGTCTCCTTCGGAATTCCCTCTCCCAATCTTCGTGAACTGACTCCTGACTTTGCATTCCATGGTCTTTTAAAGTCACCTATAGAAACATCTGGAACGAGCTGTCCATTCTCCATTGGATCAGACCATTCCCAACAGAAGCCAGCTACAATTCTGGCTTTTTTACCGCTTTCAGATTTTTCCATAATTGCGCGTTCAAGGGATTCCGGAGACTGAAAAATCCTAAAGTCAAAACTGTCATTACCAGACCAGATAACGTCTGCGGTTTTTTCAATTCCAAGTGTATTGTTAATCCAGCTTACAAATGCATCCGACCCCTGGCATCTGAATTGTGCCTGCAGCTTGAATTTGAGGACATTAGACCCCATTTGGTTGGCATGTTCCTCAATATACTGAACGGTCCCCACCTCATTGGGGCGTATGATCTGAAGATTATCTACAAAAAATACAGGTACCTTTGCGGCATTTATTATCTGATCGACGATCGGAGTGTCAACTCTGTCCTCTTTTCTTGTAAATCTATCGAGATTTTTAGGCCACATTCTATGGGCTTCATCAGCTATCACAACATCAACTGCATCTCTTTCAGTTTTTCCATATTTATTGAAATGCATTAACTGCAAGGAACTTTTGTTTCCCAAGATTTTATTCAAAGTACCAGTAAATGCACGTGAACCGGTTACATAATGTGTATTATAGTGTCGTCCAGATAGTTTGCCCATCAGATTCATAGCTATAACTGATTTTCCAGTTCCCGGTCCACCCTCAATTATAATGGTTGTTTTCTTTCCATTCTTAAAACTCTTTTCCACAGCGTTAATTACCATGTCAAAGGCAACTAGTTGTTCATCCAGCAATGTATATTCATCTGAACCATTTATAATCGCTGCAATGTGGTCAAGCAACTTTTTGCTGGGCCTAATTTTCCCTCCTTCAACGCGGCTGAGCACTCTCATTCCATCACCGCCTGACAGTTTCTCAACCAGGTAATCACCAAGCTCCTTGACCTCATCCTTCGTGAAGATAGGAAAGTTGGAAATGAAAGGTTCAAATTTTACCGAGTAAATCTCATCTTCTGGGTTGTATGGATAATTATGCAGATATGAGCATGCATTGAGCAATATGGGCGATCTCCCTTCGTAGAAGGCAGTGTGGTAGTTCTGTAGATATTCTTTGTATTGTCCTACCTGCACAGATGGGTGAAGCACGTCCCTAAACCCACCATTTAAGATAGTCTTTAACTCACGCTCCCCATCTGATGGTTTGGTTGTCTGCCATTGTTTTAATTCCATTATTACTGCCTGATCCTTGTTTTGACCGTCTTTACCACACACAAGGCAATCCAAACGTTTGGAAGTTTGAGGGAGCCTATATTCTAGAATAACTCCATGGTCGTTCAATTTAGCTCGATCAAATATCATGGAAACAGATCTCAGTGAGTTCTGCCAGGAATTTACCTCAGACTGGCTTGGATTATAATGAAACTGTTCGAAGAAACTGATTTTTAGTTTGTCAGCAATTTTGTTATTGTAAACATCGTCAATAAATTGTTCACTGGATCCGGAATATAGTCGCATGTTAAGACACTTACACTATACCCTACTTTAATTTTTTTATAGCTGAATTATTTTGGACTGCAAATTCATTCGGTAACACAGTATATCTTGATAGCTACCCATCTGAGAGGTGGAGGAGAATTAGTCAATATTATGTAGAGTGTCTCGTATTTCATGAAGAGTCAGACAGATGTCGAACATTATTAACAGAATGAGAATATTGGGATATGCCCACACAGCATATCCCGTTGATTATGAAACTGATAGACAATATAGTTTCGCCCGATCAAAGGAGAAGAAAATATACAGATCGGCAGATTCTGAAGATTCTTGTGCTGCTGCAGATATTCGGAATATCGTATCGATCTGCCGGGGTATTCCTCATCAATCATGAGGAATATCTGACCATGATGGGGCCTTAAGGAAATACCAAGCTTCCAGACCCTGTCAAGGAGGGCGAGGAAATTTGATCTCCATGCAATAAACAGGGAGATCACATTCCTCTATTCCATGAAGGAATGCGCAGCAGTGGATTCCTTCATGATCCACACATGCAAGTATTCCACTGCAATGAGGAGGAAACACTGGGGAAATTACAAAGATCCTGAATCAGGATGGTCCAAGACCACCAAGGGATGGTCTTATGGCAGGAAGTGCCATATGTCACTGAATATAGATTCCCTCCTGATCATGGACTGGCTTGTTACTAAAGGAAACATGCATGATTCACGTGTATCCCATGACATGGTGGATTCTGTCAGAAACTTCTCCTATATTCTTGCAGACTCAGCATATGATACATCTGACATATACGATTATGTGTTTGAGAATACACATTCCATTCCTGTGATTGACACAAACAGAAGGAGAGGAATTATTCCTGAACGATTGTCCATGAACAGGGAAATAGGCATTGATCTCAGGAGGGAATACTCTTCTCTGTATTCCCTCAGGTGGGAGATTGAGCGAACACTCTCCATCCTTGAAGAGATAATGGAAACAGAGGATATCTGGTATGTCAGGAACAGATCATTCGATACTGCAATTGGTCTTAAGACAATTGCATACAATCTCATGATTGTATCAAACATCAAAATGGGAAATAGGCCAAGGGAGATAATGAAAATCGTCAGTTGTTAAATTGCGAGACACCCTACAATATTATGAAAAAATATCCATACCAACAGTGGAAACGTAAGGAGGGTGATAATATAGAGGAGAATCTTTATGCAAATTCCTTAATATTCAACGGTCCGTATTAGTCAAAAATGGACCGGTCGGGATTTGGCTAATGTTTTAAGGGAACACTATACAAACCTATCGTTCGTATATTCTGCTCCTGTGTCCCACCTTTAAGATCAGTATTCTAACAGATTCGTGCTTGATGTCAAGAATCACGCCATAATCTCCAACCCTAAGCCTGTAATATGGATATCTGACTAGTTTCTCGACAAACCTTTCAGGGTTTTGATAAAGCTGACCCACTTTCTCGTGAATTCTTTTGGCAATGGATCGGTCTAAACTTCTCATCTGATCTGCAGCCTTGATTGACCATATGATTTCGTATTCCATCAGAGGCCAAGATCCTTTTTCAGTTTCTCATGTGTGACGAACTTGCCAGATTCAATTTCCTTTCTAGCTTCCTCTATATCTGCTATTGTCTCTTCACTAAGTTCACGAAGATCCTCCAGCATCCTTTCGATCACTTCTTCATAAGTTTCTCTTGGATGCAGCTTCATTGACTGTAATGTCTTCTTGGTCTCTTCCTTTATCTGGATCGTTGAAATAGTCACAGTTGTCTATAGTGTTCGATAGTATAAAGTTTTGTCGTATAGAGTTCTGTTGTTCAACCCTGACCTCTGGGATACTTAAAACCTCAAACTACCTTATATTCATTCGTCCTTGTGGATCCATAGAAGTTCTAAACGAGCTCATACACAATAAAACATGGCATTATCTTCAACTTGTAAAGCGAATTGCGTATTTCTGCATATATATTCGTAAAAAATAATCAATATGGTAGAGCAGCATGGCTCAAGAGTATAATTTGAAATGCCATAAACGTGGTAACGATTTCGACCTTAACTATGATCAACTAAATAGCTTCTCAGATACTAATGCAGGAATAACGTGGAAAGATGGCACCCACCGCTTTTCGTTCCCATTACCACATGTCTGATGATGGAAAACAACTCCCTACGTGGTAAGCTGGTAATACGGCATTTCATTTATGGGTGATTGGCATCTTTGTACCTTCGATAACTGCGCTTGTACTCGTCTATCTGTGGACCAAGGAGATACACAATTCCGATAAAAATGCCAGACGGAATAGAACTTACGAGGAGAATGAACAATCTAAGCCTCTAAGTTGACTCTATAAATCACAAGGTTTCTAAACATTAATGTGGAACGGACCGGTCGGGATTCGCTCAAAACATTAAGCGAATAATTTTGCAGTACTTGAAAAATAGGAAACACTTCATTATCTCACAATGAGTAAATATTACTCGACACCCATGTCTAAATGGGCTGAAAGAAAACTATTATATTGTGGTTATACATTAATTATATGATGGATATACATGGATTACACAACCATACAGATTAGCCGATCTACAAGAGAGAAATTGAATGGACTAAGAGCGCACAAAAGAATGACGTACGATGAGTTGCTGAATGCACTCATGTCACTGATTCCTGAGGGCGATGAGGAGGGATTTTACACTGAGGATTTCAGGGCTTCTCTACTTAGAGGGCTCCTGGATGTGAAAGAGAAGAAGATCCACACCACGGAAGAAGTCAAGAAACAGTTGGGAATCCAGTGACAGACTTTGAGGTTGAATATTCGGAGGAATCCCTTTTCCAGCTTCGGGGTCTGGAAGTTCCTGTAGCCAAACGGATTATCCGGAAAATTGAAAGCACAAGAAGCGATCCACACAGGTTCTTTGTGAGGTTAGTCGGAAGAACAGAATACAAGTTGCGAGTTGGTGACTATAGAGTGATTGCGGATATTGAAGAAAATAGAAGAGTGATAGTTGTCAGATCACTGGGTCATAGAAAGAACGTCTACAAGTGACCAGCCTCGTTTTTAATATGTGTGTTATTGTAATCATGAGAGTCAATTACTAAATGAATATAAACCGCGTACCTACAATATGCTTCACATGAGTAAGTCGCAAGTTAAATGCAAAAAGGCTGTTGCAATCGCCACAGCTCAAATGCTGTTTTACATAGATCCAAACGTGGATCCAACACAAGAGATAAGGGAGTTTATCAGCATTCTGAATGGGAACACGGATTCGATTGCAACTCCTTATGGCTGGACCTCAGGAGACGATGTTGCGAAGTTGATTTTAAAGGAGGGACTGGACACTGAAGAAGTAAAACGTAGGATTTTGCTATACAAAATCAGAAAGCGTTTAACTGACAGCAAAAATGAGAACGATCTTAAAAGCGCTCTTTCTGATTATCTATCCGATTATAGCTACACGTCAAAAACATATGACGGATTGGTCGACTAGATTCAGTTTTTTCCAAAGATTGCGCACAAGGATCTGGGTTCGGGACTTACCATAGACAATGAGAATATAGTGAATACCATGAAAACATTCACGGAAAAAGAAAGTCTTCTTCAAAATGTTAATGCGAGAATCTCCAAGAAGGACGCCTACTACAAATTAGGGGAGGAACTCGAAAAATATCTTAGCGATGCTGGACTGGAATACGGGATTGACTACACTGTCGCTGATTTTGAGTGCATAAATAAGAATTTTTTTTGGTTCAAGGTTTACATTGGAGACCGTAGAATCCTCGACTCGTTTGAAGGCACTCTTGAAGAATTAAAAGAAACCTTGCTGAAAGAACTGGAATTAGAGGCAAGGAATAAAGTGACCTGCCCATTCTGTGGAAGGAAGATAGTAAGGTATGTCGCCATGAATAAACTAAAAAACTGTGAATGTGGTGCAAGGATTGAGATTACCAACTATACCGAGGCCAGAGGAAGCACCATTCACATGAAGAGAAAAGCATCCTTTAGGAAATCGGATGGAATCTGATTGCTATCAATACGTTCTTTGAATAGGTAATAGCATACCAGGCAGGAGGAAAAGTTATACACAGAATATGAGAGAATTGGAATTTACAACGGATCGGATGGGAGTTGATTAAAGTCCTAAGCGAACATTCTGAAATATGATTTCCAGACGAAAAATATAGTGCGCTTTTGAAGGGGAGTGTTTGAACTGTATCCATGACAGTTTACCGTTAAATGTTCATATGGTGTGATGATTAGCATTCATGGTCAAAACCACCATAAACCTGGACGAAGAGATCTACGCTGAAATCATCAAGGAATCCATAGAAAAATATGGCAGCACAAAGAATATGTCGAAGATCATTAACCAACGCCTCAGGAACAGGATGAACACTACAGGGAAACGTAAAGTGCGAATTACCTTCAAGGCAAAAGAGAATCTTTCATCTCTGGATGCGGACAAGGAGATAAGGGAGGGATGGGAGGAAAGCAATAAATGACGGTCCTAGTTGACACCAGTGTTCTGGTGTATGATACCATAGAGAATTCCCCGCATCATGATAGTGCTAGTGAGCTTATCGATGAGTCAAATGATCCCATAATAAATTCGCTGTCAATTGTTGAACTTGGTTTTGTGCTTCCAAGGTATGGAATAGATAATGAAAGTGTTCGAATGAAGATAGAGGAATTATTGCAAAGTGATTATTTCACAGTCTCCTGGCTTTCTGGAAAGATGATGGAAAAAGTATCCTCTTTCATGGCTGAAAACAAGCTGAGTTTCAGAGATTTCAATGACTGGATAATAGCGTATGATGCAAATTCGAGAAAGGTACCTTTAGTCACTTTTGATAAAATACTGCAAAAGCAATGCAAAAAGCTTGGTATCCAAGTTATTGAGATCTAGTTTGATGAATGGGCCGGTCTGGATTTGATTAAAGTTTTAAGGGAACACCATAAATTCTTTTAAACCCAATGTGAATCTATTTTGTAGTGAAAACAAAGCATTTGTTGCTTTCTGTATGGTGGCATACGGCGTACTACACCTTCTAAGATATCACTGTATTAAGTTCTTTTGCTGGTGAAATTGGAAATACTTTATACCCACCTACAGTACCAGAAAAGAGTTAAGAACTCACATAGTCTAACATAATAGACCATAAGACCCAGAAGAAGTTGTGTGAAATGTATACCTCAGTTCTTGAAGGGGTGATATTGCTTTGGTTTGCGCTTGCATTTCCCTTTCTTATATTCGTAATCCTGGACATACGTTCCACCCCGGAGAACCCAATCCTTAAACTGGGATTTGTCTTGGTAACAGCTTATACAGGAGTTATAGGGGCTTTCCTTTATGTGGTAGGGTGCAGAGAGCCTCTACCTGGTCTTCATGAACGCTACGTTTCTGCAAGATGGAGACAGGTACTCGGGTCGACAATCCACTGCGTCGCAGGAGACGGCATAGGAATATTAGTGGGTGCGGTAATTAGTTCTGTAATACACGTTTCTCCATTTTTTGATGTGCCCATTGAATATTTTCTTGGTTTTCTTTTTGGATGGGCGATATTCCAGTCACTGTTCATGCGTGATATGGCAGGTGGTTCTTACAGGCGTTCTTTAGCTTCGACTTTTATACCGGAACTGCTCTCCATGAATCTGCTGATGACTGCAATGATTCCCATTTCCACTATCTCCTTGGCAAACCTTCCTGAAGGTCATAACCCGTTAGGAGTGGTGTTCTGGTTTATATTCTCCATGGCTCTCCTGGGAGGCTTAGGAATGGCTTACCCAATGAACTGGTGGCTGGTGTCAAGGCACCTTAAGCACGGCATGATGACTGTCAGGCCTAAAACACACGATTCAGAAAATATGACAAGCCAGCATATAGATATGCACCACATGAAAGAATCTCTTCCTGGTAGGAGGATCATATTGATAATGGCATCCATATCAATTCTGGCGCTAACCGCAGGAATAACGATTGCATGGCTTTTTGGCGGTCTGTAAATGTGTGTCGAAGTAAAATAAAAAGTGTGATATCTGCTTTATTAAGCCTGTATTTCAATCCGAAGGATGGGGCTGAGCCGTTTTTGAGTAAAGGCGAAGGTCCCTTCTTTTCCATTCCTTGCTCATCTTCTTTCTGAGCATCAGAGAGTTTATCACCACAGATGATGAACTCATGCCCATTGCAAACGCAGCGAGGATCGGAAGCACAGAGAAGACGGACAATCCGAGAAAGGGAACCAGCACCCCGCCAGCAATTGGCATCAGCAGCGTGTTGTAGCCCACAGCCCACCCGATGTTCTGCTTTATCTTTGTGATGGTTTTGGTTCCTATGATCCTGGTCAGTATGAGCTGTCTCAGGTCGTTGTTAATGAGTATAATGTCACCACTTTCCCTAGCGATATCCGTGCCGGAGCCCATTGCAATACCAACGTCTGCTGTTTCAAGTGCCACGGTATCATTGATACCATCTCCTGTAAACATGACGAAGTCTCCTTTCGCCTGGTATTCCTTGATAATTTCTGATTTGTTTTCCGGAAGAACCTCCGCGTGGATATCATTGATTCCAAGAATGTTGGCAACCCTTTCGGCCTCAGATTTCGAATCCCCCGTTACCATGGCAGTTCTTATGCCGAGCTTCCTGAGTTCTGTTATTGTGGCAACTGCACTCTCCCGAACGGTGTATGCAAGCGTTATATCTCCTATACTCAAACCGTCCACGTAAACGGATACCACAGATCCTCCCGCACGACTGGCCCTAGTTATTTTTACCTCCCTGCCATCAACAGTGCCCGATATTCCCATACCAGGCATCTCTTTGACCCCCTGCGCCTCATCGATCGAAATGGAGGCTTTTCCAGCCTCCTTTATTATGGCCCTGGCTATGGGATGGTTGGAAGATCTCTCAACGGAAGCTGCCATACGCAGCATATCATCTCTTGACCATCCGCTTTCAGGGAGAATGTGAGTAACAGCCGGATCCGGCTCCGTAAGTGTGCCAGTCTTGTCGAATACAGCCATATTGACCTTTGACAGCCTGTCCAGAGCGCTGGTATTCTTTATTATTATACCGTTCTCGGAGGCGTAATTCGAGGATATGAGTAATGTGATTGGCCCGGCAAGTCCGATGGCACACGGGCAGGCTATGACTACAACCGAGACAAATGCCAGGACTGCAATTTCCAGGGGAAGGGCAAAACCTGTACTATTGAGGTAGAAATACCAGAATAGTCCCGAAGCCAGGGCCGCGGCAATTACCACTGGAACAAATATTGCTGAGAACACGTCTGCAATTCTCTGTACTTTTGCCCTTCCTGAAATTGCCCTCTGGATCAGTTCATATATCTGGCTAACGGTACTGTTCTTTCCAGTCCTTGTAACACTGATCTTAAGGACGCCATTGAGGTTGGAAGTGCCGGATGAAACTGTGTCGCCTTTCTTTTTCAATACCGGTTCCTGTTCTCCGGTGAGCATGGATTCATCCACTTCAGCCGAACCGTCGTAGATTTTCCCGTCTGCAGGGATGGATTCGCCAGGCCTTATAAGTATAATGTTGCCTTCCCTGAGTTCGTCTGTTGGTGTGTCAACTTCCTTTCCATTTTCTGTGATCACGTGCGAAACATTTGGGATAAGCTCCAGAAGCTTACTGGCAGCCCTGTTGGCACGAACCTTTGTCAGGTTCTCAATGAAGTTTCCCGTGAGTATGAGTGTAATGATGAATGCAGACGCGTCAAAGTAGACGTCTGCAGCCGGTATCTTACCTGGGAAAAAGGTAACATAGCTGGAGAATATGAATGCAGTAAGTGTTCCCATTGAGATCAGGAGGTCCATGTTTCCGGATCTGCTCCTGATAGCATGATATGCTCCTTCGTAGAATCCATATCCAGAGTAAAACTGAACCGGAAGAGTCAGCATAAAGAGGGCAATATCCTTGTATGCCTGTCCAAGAAAAAGGCTTCCTGGAACCAGGTAGTTTATGATTATGATCGGTATCGCGAGGCCCCACCCAAGAACAAGTCGCCTTTTTAGGCGAGTCGCTTCTTTTTCCGGTGAACTATACTTCTGCTGGCAGGTTTTAGAACAAAAATAGTACGTTTGCCCGTCGACTACCGACGTCAGATCGGTATCCTCAGGTACAAACATTCCACATACGGGATCAGTTGGCATTTATGTTCTCCTTACCTACTGTATTTCAGGGGGTTCTTGTCGAATTCTGACTTGCAGTGGCTACTGCAGAAGTAGAACGTTTTTCCCTGGAACTCGCTCTTCAGGTCAGTGCTCTCCTTCACTTTCATTCCGCATATTACATCTGTGGCCATAGTTATGAATTGTGTTGATATACATATATTATATCTATCCATAATGTTAAAGTAGATGAGTAAAATCATTACATTATGAGAAGAAATCTTTCTGAACTGGAACAGAGGCTCATATTATTGCTCAAGAGAAATTCCAGGATGAGCATAGTGGACATGGCAAGTGAGCTGGGCATCAGCAGGCTTACGGCCAAGAAAGCCCTGGACTCCATAATATCAAGCGGAAGGATCAAGAAATTCACCATCTCCATTGCAGATGAAGAAAAGGATATGGTCCTCGTATACACTGACAATTTAGAGAACATACCGGAAAATATTATCCTGGAGCGCTTCTCTCTCATAGACGGATCCTATATGGTGATCCTCTACTATGAGGACCTCATAAAGTTAAAGAAGGCTAGCATAAAAAGAGTTGAAATAGCAACCTCAAGAGAATCGTATGAAAACATGAACAGGGTAGAAAATATCCACTGCGATTACTGCGGAAAAGAGATCAAGGACAGTCCGATCTCAGTAGGAATAAGGGGGAAGACATATTACGTGTGCTGTCCGAACTGTGAGAGAGACCTCAAGAAAAGAGGGGAGATGATTCCTGAAGAAGATTCCAGACACTAGCATGTACGGATAGATGCTGTTGATAAAAGGGATGCTACAGTTCTAATCAAACATTCTCATAACGTCTAATATATTGGAGCTGCCTGGACAGTTTGGTCAGAGATATTATAAATAACTGAGATGAATTATAATCTACCATGAGTTCAGTGAGAGATTTAACTAACGGAGTGGACTCATCATCTGGCGTGGCTGAAAATAAACTGGCGGACAAGAATTCAAACATTCCAGATTCAATTGCTGTTGGGAAAGGGAAAGTTGAATCGGGAAAGGGAGTAATAAAGGCTGTTAAAGGGAAATTTTTAGTCTTGGAACTGGTTGAAGAAAAAGGGCCTTGCCCCGATAATATGTGCCAATTGGAAGCTAAAATCACTGCAAGGATTCTTTATGACATCAACGATCCATCCCTATATGAAATGATTAAAACAGACAGGTTCACAATAGCCATCAGCAAAGCTGTCTGGCGCGCCATAGATAGGGGCAGGCAGAACATCTCTATCAGGAAAGGACGATTTGGCAGTCTGATCGTGAAGGGTTTCTCACTAACCTACTGATACGCCCATGCTCTTTTACACCATCTTATGGGGTGTGATCTCACCTCAGGGTGATTCTTATCGTTATGTACGTTTCTGGTGATCATATTTTACAGATTGAATAAAGTATGGTTTTATACATTAACAAGATTTCATAACTATGTCTTGTGGATGTATGAAGAATTCGGGAAACCACATGGGAAAGCATCAAATGCACAGCCATGGCGATGAGGAAAACTCCTCAGCGGATGACACTAAAACTGCACTGGAAATACTGAATGAGAGGTATGCAAGAGGAGAAATCGGAAAAGAAGAGTATTTAAGCATGAAGAATGAAATTCTGTCCAGGTGAAGAAATGGCAACTGAATACAGAGTCAAAACAGAGCGTTCTTTTGATGAAGCGTGTGACAAGGTTAGAGAGATTGTACCTCTAAACGGTTTCTCTATACTATCTGAGATCAGGATAGGCGAGATCCTGAGGTCAAAGGGGTTTAAATATCCTAATTTCACAACCTTTGATATCTGCAATCCTGAATATGCACATGAAGCCCTTTCCTTCGACCACAAGGTAGAGACGCTCATTCCATGCCATCTGATAGTAAAATCAGTGGAAGACGGTGCTGAGATATCTGCTCAAATGCCTGCAGAAATTTTCCATACCATTCAGACAGATAAGATGGAACAGAAGACGGCCTTTCTAAATGAGGTTGAAACAAAGCTCAAAATCGTTGTTGACTCACTCATATAATCGTTAAATGGGCCCAGGTACAGGCGGGAAACCTGCCTGGCGCACCAATATTTTGCTGCAGAGATTGTTTCCTTATGGTATAAAATGCATGAATGGATATTTGCCTGTGCGAATTCATTCGACGAGAGGCAGCGACCCATCAGGGTTGGTTTTATCGTTAACTATTGTTTTTCATCCTTTTAGTTGGTCCTGTCATTTGGCTCAAAATACTCGCTTATTTCGCAGGCACATCAAAAATCCGCCGCAAAGCAATGATGTTTACTTCAAACTAATTGAAAAAGTTAGATAGGCAGCATTGCTGCTGCCCGTATAATTATTGTTCTACAACTATCCTCCCATACATCCCGTTTTCAGCATGACCGGGATAGGTACACAGGTACCAGTACGTTCCGGATTGCGAAAAACTGTAACTCATATTGTAGTAATAGAAATAACCCGAATTTGTTGGTGGAAGAAAGCTCATGGATGTCATCGAACTGTATCCCCCCGATCCCATGGAACCCATTCCGCTCATGTAGGGATATGGTGGACCCTGATTGCTAAGTACAAAATTATGTTCAGAATCGGTATCGATATTTACCACTGTGAAATGAACAGTCACTCCCTCTTTGATCACTATCGTTGGGTTGTACATGCCTAGTATCTCAAAACTGTACATGCTCGGTCCGTTCATGGGTCCAGTCATCACAAGCAAGCTGCTGGAACTGTTTATGTAAATAGTCGAGTTAGTCTGTGAAGCATAAACTCCCGGCTCTGTTACATTCAAACCTTCAAGCTGTGACTGCGTCAGGTGCTGGGAACTGCTGGGTGTGTTGTATCCACCGTAGTAGTAGAAAGCCGAAAATACAAGCACGACAGTAAGGAAAGCAACTCCCACAATTCCTATAGCTTTATATTTGTTCATAGAAAATTTCACCTTCTTATGGTTTCAATCATCTGACGGTATTCTGACTCAGATATTTCTCCCCTTGCGAATCTTTCTTTCGCAATCTCCTCTGCCCTTGCCATCCGATCAACAGGTCGATGCGGTTCAGGGGTTCGAACGTCTTCAAATATGAAATAAATGAACACCAACACCAAGATTACCGATATCACACCTATGATCGGCATTATTATTCCCATACCATAGAAGCCACCCATCATCCCATATGGGCCATAGGTTCCATTGTAATAGTTGCCTCCAAACAGAATGGAGACAATTATTGTAACTGCCGCAACTACAGAGACAAGCGCCACAATGAACCACATCAAGTTTTCAAAATGTTTACCCATGGTACTCATATATGGTGGAAAGACACTTAATTCTTGGTTGAAACATGTTTCATGAAACTAATTTGAATAGGTTTCAGTAAGGATTATTTCATTTGTTACGCCTTTTCTCATCTTCACAACCACCCCTTTATTCTCCAATGCTGTCAGGGTCCTGGATATGGAGGCTTTTGAGGCATTAATTGTTGTCACTATATCACTTTGAAGCATTTTATTTCCATTTTTGTTTATGAGATCTATGATTTCAAGCTCTAAATCTGTAAAGTGTTCCGGGTTAATTCTGATCGGTGAGGCAGTATTACCAGATGGGTACGACCCATCCAGTTTCGATAAGACAATGGTTTTGTACTCTGTATGTTCAGGTTGAATCAGTGGATATAGCGTCATTAGCCCTTTTACAGAGAGTGCCGAAATAACAAGATTAACAATTACTATCCCCGTAAAAAGATAGAAAAAGTCATCAGTAACTCTCCCCTCAAGATAAACAACGACCACAAAAAATGTAACGGATATGACTACGATAAGGAGAGAGAGCAAGAGGGATATGCCATAGAATATGACCCGTCTTGTAACCTGTGGTCTCCCAGATTCTGCGAGGGTAATGGCTTTGGTGTTTCTCATAAATCATTATGTCCTATAATTTATTGGGCATAAATAGTTCCTGTCATCCAGCCAGGAGTGGACATTGCGCCTCCCCATCCTGTTGGTCCTGAACCACAAGCAGCCTCACATTGCCAGACATAGCTTCCGCTGCTGTTTAAGTAAAAAGAAGCAACCTCAGTATATCCCGCTATTACAGGAATGTTAACAACGGTGCTCGAACCTTGTAAGATAGTGAAAGTATGCAATACTTTTGATGCTGGGAATGATGTTATGTTGGTAGACCATGACTTTGAAGTATTGCTTCCCATAGCCGTAGTGCCGTTTATGACATAGACCTGATCATTTAGAACCCCACTGGCAGTCAAATACTGCGCAGGTACCGATGTGTTACCCATATCGTACGAAGTGATGGTGATGGTTATTTTTATGTGTGTAGGCAGGGTTATATTCGACGTGGATTGAAGTGTGCCATTCATAACCTCATAGTACCTGGGTTGAGCTCCAATCGAACTGTTGTAGTTTGCGTCCATGACTTCTATCAAGTCAAGATGATATCCACCATTACTTTGCTGATTACTGCTCTGGCTACTGCTGACGGCGACCTGATGGTCATAAGCAACACCAATTCCCACTCCCCCTATAATCACTATCGCGGAAACAATGGCGTAAAAGACTTTTTCCTGCATAATGAAATAATGGTTGAGAAAATTTAAAGGATCTGTTATCATAATGTAAAGGAAATGAATCATGATTATTCATAACGTATGGTAAGTGGAAGTCAGAAAAAAGATCATGATCGTGAGATTAATCGTGTTGTAACTCCCATCATCGGCTGAGTTAGAGGCAGTTGACAGAATTAGGAAAACTCGGAATGGACCGATCGGGATTTGATTAAAGTTTTAAGGGAATACCGTTGAAGGTTCTTGGGACAAGAAGGGAGTTGCTGTTCTCGCATTATACCTGGGATTGATACTTATGCCTGATTAGCAGCTTCGCAAATAGAGAAGAAAAAGCATATTACGGTACTCACAGGGCCGTTTCTATACCAAGCTTCCTGGCTGCTGCATTAAGTCCCCTGTCAGCCGAGCAGAACACAGTCGTCCCGGCTTCAATACAGGTTTCTAGCTGAATTGCATCTACAATATATATGTGTTGTTCAAGAACTGTCTCGACAGCTTTCCTGATTATCTGGCTACTAACAGGATATATTTCAACCGAGGAGGATCTTTCAAGTAAGCCCAACTCACTTAGCATTGCTTGGAGACGGTTTCTCGCGTCAATACCCGTTTTCCTTGAGTATTTGTCAAAAACAACAGCCGCCTCGCCAAGGTTGATCTCAGACAGGCAAATAACTGTCTCCCCTCGCTGGGCTTGATGAAAGTAGCTGTCAGCCAGGGTGCTGTTTTCCTCCTTAACGTACCTTTTGATCAGTATACTGGTATCAAGATAGACGTGAGATACGTTCATTTCGCATTTCCCTGACTTCTTTTTCTGAGTACACTCTACCAGTGAGATCAGGCCTGTTCCTCTCTACATCTTCCCCGCTTATGTATCCGCAGTCGAGATTAAGCTCCTTGCACAGATCACTTAGGATCTCCGCTGTGGAAAGGGAACGAAGTGATTTTTCGATGTAGTCGCTTAGGGTCCTTCCTTTTTTCAATAGGGCCAGCTTTGCGTTGTCCACAACTGGTTTTTCTACTGATACGGTTATCTTGGTTTTAACCATCTAGCCGTATATATGGTAAACCGTATTAAGTCTTTCTACCAATTTGGTTCTTAACCGAGAACAGATTCGACAGCTATAAACAGGTCTGACATACTCCCACAGCTGAAGATTGTGAGGTTCTCAGCTTTGCTTCGGTTTCGTCTTCATCCCTCACGGTCCAGTTGGTTTTGCGAGACCAATTACCAGGTCTTGAGGCCGCTCCAGTCGTGAACATTGCCTCTTTAGGGATATTAGTGCTCCCTGTGCACACATTCAGAACAAATCACACGTGCATCACGCCGAGGTACCTCAATCCTTCAGAAATAATTTTGACTACATAAATAGCATATCTTCCATCCGGGTCGGGATCCGGATTAAAGATAGTGACATCAGCACCAATAGTGCCCGGTGCCAAGAAGTTCATCAACTCAGCAAGATGCTCACCTTCAAAGCCTCCTTCATCAGGGCTATCAACAGCAGGCATCACGCTGGGATCAAGAACATCAAGATCAACATGAAGCCAATAGGGCTGTGCTCCAGATTCTTTTAGCGCACTCACGATGCGTTTGCCACTTTCTATCACTCCATCTGCAATGACGTTGCTCGCCGGAATCACTAGTCGAAGTTTCTCTGATACTTCTAAAAGGTGCTCGTCATTATCTCTGCAACGACAGTGTACAACCTTTCTCGGCTCAAAATATGGACCTGTGCCATCTATATTGGATATTTCGGGATAGTGGAGTCCTACTACGGCGGCTAAATCTTCGCCAGCTAAGCTCGCACATTTGCTAGAATTACCCGGGTGGCGAAAATAAGTATGGCCATCGATGTGGACAAGCCCATAGCTACCTCGCCTCTTGAGTGCTAGCCCGATCCCGAGAAGAAGGCTACAGTCAATACCAATTACGTGAGGAGTATTTCCACTCCCTAATATTCCTGTGATTCATTCTTGAATTTTCTTGGAATATTTTAGTATTTCGTCCTCATTTCGTATTCTTCCAGCTGAAATTTTATCAGAGTATTGGCCAGGGATTGTCGCTCCACCATCTATTCCTGCCATTTCAATGAAGAATCGGTAGTGCCCAGCTTCCCTCAGCGCTTCAGGAGCCTTCGAGCATCCGGGTACACTAGAAACTTCCGGTAGACGCAACCCTAAGTTGGCCGGTGTAGACAACAAAACTATCTTCCCCATGGCCAAAGAACCTCTTTATCCGATTTGGTATGTATCTGCTGCCACTTGATATATTTAATCATCTGGACCAAATTTAAATATGGACCGGTCGGGATTTGAACCCGAGGCCTCCTGCTTGCAAAGCAGGCGATCTACCGCTGATCTACCGGCCCTTGGTTTACCCAGGGTATGAAGCAGCCTGAGAGTATTAAAACGCTAAAAATACTTTTGCTGTTTCCACTCTTTTCAACTGTATTTGATACAGGAAAATGATTTGCATTGTAGACGCACTATTTGGAAAGCACAATTTTGGCATCTGCGGCAAAAGCATCACTTTCCGTTAGTATGAGGGGATTGATGTCCAGTGATCTGATATTTCCGCCTTCGTCTTGTATCAGCTGCGAAAGTGAAATCGCGGTATCCACAATGCTTTTCTCGTTTATTCTTATGCCTCTGAATCCCCTTACAAATCTTCCAAGGGATGTTTCCATTATCATTTCACTGACATCAGAAGTGGATATATTTACAGTCCTGAATGAGACATCATCAAAAATTTCTGCCAGGATGCCACCTGTTCCAAGCATAATGACGTGTCCGAATGTGGGATTTTTGTTCACGCCAAGTATTGTCTCCACCTTCCCCTGAACCATCTCTTCAAGAAGGAAATTGTGTTCTGGGAATTTGGTCAAAAGGTGTCTGAAGGCCGAATCAAGCTGATCTCTATCATTAATTCTCAGGATTACAGCACCGGAATCAGACTTATGCAATAAATCGTGCCCTACGGCTTTGAGAACCACAGGATAATGAAGCGATATATCATCCGGCAGGGCATTGCCCTCAATAAGCATACCCAGTGGCGTTCTTATTTTGTATTTCCTTAGAAGGGCCTTCGCCTGAAATTCGTCCATGACCCCTCCGGGATAATCCTCATACAGCAGCATCTTTCATCCTCCTCATGTAAAAAGAATACTTGGCAAGCGCCTCAGCCGATCGTACCGTTCTTGATATACTTGGAAATGATGGAACGTGCTGCTGCTCAAGGGAAAGCAGCATTCCTTTGGCTTCCTTGAATCCCAGAACTCCAACCAGCAGAGGCTTGCCTGACCTCTGCCATTTAACTGCCACATCAACCAGATCCATGGTCATTTTAGGTGTCTGTGGAAGTGCATAAAGTATAATCAGGTCCACTTCATCTGCTTCATTCAGTATTGCCAGGATATCGTTAACCTGGCTAACACTGCCATCAGCCGTTATGTCCACAGGATTCTGCACAGATCCAAAGGCCACAATCAGTTTTCTGATCTCATCCTTTGTACGTTCAGAGAATTCAGCCATTTTCAGATCAGGATGGGCAGGAAGCGACAGCAGGTCCGTGGTCACAACGCCAACTCCACCAGCACTGGTCACGACAGCTACCCTGTTACCATGGGCATTTCTGGAGTAGGATAATGTTCTTGTAAAGTCCATGAGTTCGGTCTCGTTCTGGGCTCTGACAATGCCCAGCTGCCTGAATATGCCTTCTGTAACCCTATCATCAGTGGCCATGGAGGCGGTATGCAGCAATGCCGCCTTTGCCGCTGTTTCAGTTCTGCCGGATTTGAGTATCACGATGGGCTTGGATTGCACCGCAGTCTTCATGATCCTGAAGAAGTCATTCCCCCGAGGTATGCTCTCAAGATACAGGGCTATGCCTTTCACCTCACTTCTTGAGGCAAGGTATTTCAAAATGTCCAGTTCATCCAGGTCAGATCGGTTACCGACATTTATGAATGAATGTATGCCTGTTTCGAATTCAGATATTGTATCCATGGTGAGAAGTCCCAGTGCACCGCTCTGTGATATGAATGCTATATTTCCCGCAGGCGGAAACTGGACTCTGTCGGTTGGAGTCAGGGTTGTGTTGAGCCCGCTGCCGGGTACATATATCCCAACAGTGTTGGGGCCCACTATCCTTGTCTCTGTGCCCTCAATAAGGGAACTTATTCTGTCTTGCAGTGCTTTGCCATCCTTGCCGGTTTCTGCGAAACCTCCCGGTATCATCACAATGAATGGCACATTCAAGGAAACACAGTCCTGCACCACTGCAACAGATGATCTGGCAGGAATGGCAATTACGCATAAATCAATACTATGGCCTATGGACTTTAGGTCAGGATAGCATTTCAGCCCCATTATCTCATCCTGTGAGGGGTTAACCGGGAAAATACTGCCTCTATACCCTGATGAAATCAGGTTCTTCAGGATCACATTTCCAATTTTTCCCGGATCATTAGAGGCTCCAACGATGGCCACAGATTCAGGATGAAATAACTTATGAAGCACACAATGTGATTCACAGCGAGAATAATAATTATATTATTACCAGTAAATTTTAACATTTATTAAAAATTTCTGCACATTAATGTAACTTCATATTTTTTCGACTTTCCACAGCGAAAAATGAGTCCATGAACTTTCCAATGGTGTAAAATACGCAACAGGTTCAGTGGCAGGCAGAATCCCGTATTCTAATGTGATAAGTGAATGGTGTCTCCATGAGGAAGAGAGTCTTGGTTGAGGGTCTTATATTTTATATCCATGTAACAATTCGCCCAATGATGCAGCTGGTAAAACTCGGAGGGAGCGTCATAACCGTCAAATCAAGATATCGTTATTTTCTCCAGCAGACAACAAGAAAAATTGTGCACGAACTTAAAAAAATTGATGACGAAATAATTCTTGTTCACGGGGGCGGATCATTCGGTCACATAAAGGCCAGCGAATACCAGTTGAGCGGAAGCCCGGCATCCTCATCACGTAGTGGAATTTCAATAGTGCACAGGGATATGATGGAACTTGATCAGAGGATTATTGGTGTGATGCTATCCGAAAGCATGCCAGGCATTGGAATGGCCCCCTCATCTTTTCCGGACCCTTTCATTCCCCCCTTCGAGCTGATTGAATCCTACATGAAGGCAGGGCTGTTTCCGGTGACCTTTGGTGATGTATATATCCGGAATGGGAATTCAGGTATTGTATCCGGTGACGACCTGATGCTCGCCCTTGCGCTTCATTTCAAGCCAACAAGAGTGATGTTCCTGAGCGATGTTGACGGAATATTCGACAGAAATCCAAAGACTCACCCAGATGCCGAACTCAGGAAAGAGGTGAAGGGAAATGAGGCGTTTGAGCTGAACAGAGAGGACGTGACAGGCGGAATGGGTAAAAAATTGGGAATAATGAAGAAGATAGCAGAAACTGGAACAACTGTATACCTCCTCAACGGGAGGCATCCGGAGAGGATCTGGAATATGGGGACGCGGGATTTCATCGGTACGGTGATACATTGATAGAGAACCGCAAGGAGGAACATATACGCATAGCGGAGACTGAGAACGTAACCACCGACCATAATTACTGGGATGACGTTGAGATCATTCATCAAGCTGTTCCGGAAGTGGACTTTGATGCAATCGATACCAGCGTGAAATTCCTGGATCACAAAATTGCCCATCCAATGATCATTTCATCAATGACAGGGGGAACGGATCTGGCAAAGAAGATAAACTTCAACCTGTCAACCGTTGCCGAAAAGTTCAGCATACCCATGGGGGTTGGAAGCATGAGGGCAGCGGTTGAGAAGAAGGAACTTGCCGATACATTCTCCGTAATCCTGCAGAGCAAGGTTCCGGTGAGGATAGCAAATATTGGCGCTCCTCAGCTTGTAAAACAGGGAAAACCCGCATTTACAGACAGAGATATAGAATATGTAATGGGTCTGATAGAAGCCGACTATCTCATAGTACATTTCAACTTCCTTCAGGAAATGGTACAGCCGGAAGGCGACAGGAATGCGGTGGGCATCCTCCGGAGATTGAAGGAAATCGCCGGCAGCTATCCTGTTATTGCCAAGGAGACAGGCAACGGAATATCACATGAGGCGGCACTTGCCCTGAAGGATGCTGGCGTAAGGGCCATAGATGTGGGCGGACTGGGCGGCACATCATTTGCTGCAATAGAATATTACAGGGCACGTAAGTCCGGAGATCTGGAAAAGATGACTTCCGGAAAATCATTCTGGAACTGGGGAATACCATCGCCTGCGTCCATAAAATACTCTCATGTTGGAATCCCTGTAATTGGGAGTGGCGGTCTGAGAAACGGCCTGGACCTTGCAAAGGCAATCATCATGGGGGCAGATGCTGGGGGTTTCGCCAGGATGCTTCTGAAGAGCGCCGATTCCTCTGCCCAGGACATTGAGGCAACGGTTCTTCAGATAATCAGGGACCTGAAGATTGCAATGTTCCTTACAGGGTCCTCATCAATTGCAAAGTTAAAGAAAGCCAGGCACTTCATAAGGGAGCCATTACGATCATGGGTTGATGCTTATGGCAGATGAACAGTATGATGATGACATTCCAAAGGAATTCGTGACCGAAACTCCATGCCCCTCCTGCGGGGAACCTCTTTTCTTCATATTCTACAGGACAAAGATAACGTACGAGGAGGCCGTGGAGATAGAGACCTTCTTCTGCAAGAAATGCCTGTATGAGAGTACACAGATAAGGCAGATAGATCGTCAGGAACCAAAAACTCTTGTATTCCAGGTCAGGAACCGTGACGATCTGCGAACGGTTCTATACAGGTCTCCAGAAGCAAGAATCAGCATACCGGAACTGGAAGCTGACATAGAGCCCGGTGAAATATCCACCGGAGAGATAACAACAGTTGAGGGTATACTGAGCCAGATTCTGGACAAGCTGCAGCTCCTTGACGAAGAGGATGCCTCTCCCGAAGATCTCAGGGTAATCAGGGAAAGGATTGAAGGAATCATCCAGGGAAGTGGGGAGCTATTCACCTTCGTTATTGATGATCCCATGGGAAAAAGCCGCATAAACAGTGGGAGAGTCATAACACTCAAGCATGAAGGATGAGCCATCAAGGCGAATGCGTAACGTGTCAGATTTATATATACTCCAACAATGATCCTGCGGTGCATAGCGCATGACAATTGACTATACATCAGCATTGTTAGCCATTGCGGCATCCATATCAATAGCTGGCGGACTTATAGGCACAGGTATGGCACAGCAGGGTATCGGAGCTGCCGGGATGGGGATTATTGCTGAAAAGCCGGAAAAGTTTGGGCAGGTACTGATATTTTTCGTTATCCCGGAGACACTGTGGATAATCGGGTTTGTCCTTGGAATAATTCTGCTGCTTCATATCCTGTGATGGTAAGATATGACGCTGGAAGATATCCTGAAAGACATAGAATCCCGGGGAGATGGCGAATTAAAAACGCTTAGTGACTACTATGAACAGAAGATATCAGAAATCAGGAAGAAGCAGGATATTGCTCTAAGGAATCTTCAGGAGAAGTATGAAAAACTCACCGAGGAAGAAGTGCGATCCGTTGAGAGAACAACAATAAGCTCGGGTGAAATGGAAGCCCTGAAGATTGTTAGATCCCGGGAAAGCAGCCTGATTGAGGAGGCCATGGGGAAAGCTACCATATATCTGAAGGAACTGAGGAACTCAAAAGATTATAAGGAAATAATGGCGAAAATGGTAGATGCAGCCCGCCGCAGCCTGGGAAAGAAATTTACCATACGGGTATCAGCCAGGGATTCCAGTCTTATACCGCAATCCAAGGATCTGGTTATCAGGGAGGAGGAAGTTGATCCGTATGGAGGAATAATTGCCGAATCCAGCGATGGCTCCATGCAGATTGACCTGACACTCACATCCATAATGCAGGACATAAAGGAGAAACTGATTTCCAGAATTTCAGAACACCTGGGGGAATGATCATATGGACCCCACCTACACCGGTGCCTTTGGAAGAGTTCGGGTCTACGGCAACGATTTTCTGCCGGAGGATTTCATCAGAAGGCTAATGGCCACGAAGACCATTGATGAAATGGTCTCTGAGCTCTTCGGCACGTTCTACAGGCAGGATATGGAGCTGTTTACGGCAGTCTACAAGGGAATTGACCTCATCAGCATCTCGTTGAACCACAGGCTGATACTGAGGAACAAGATAGCACTTTTTGCAGCTCCGGTACCCGGCAGGGATGTAATAAGGGCATACCTTTCCAAGTGGGATATTTCAAACATAAAATCCGTTCTATCATCCAAGTACCTGGGTTATGGCATAAAGGAAACAGAAAGCTTCCTTGTTAGTTTCAGGGATGTTCCCATCGGTATATTCGGCGGGAACCTCACAAGAGATGACTATAATGCCATGATGTCACAGAGTTCCGTGGATTCAGTAGTGAATTATCTTTCCAACTTCGGATACGGACAGCAGATACTGCTCAACATGGACCGGTTCAGGAAATCAGGCGATATCAGCCTCCTCCTCTCAGCTCTTGATACTTACTATTACTCGCAGCTTGTTGAATCAGTAAAATTCTACAATGGAGATGAGGGCCCGTTGAGAGCCTTCATTTCAGAGGAGATCGATCTGCGCAACCTCATGATAGTTCTCAAGAGTCTTGATCTGGGAATAGAATTTGAAAGGATCAGGGAAGGCCTGATACCGGCCGGCACAATGGATATGGGACGGCTTCAGGAGATATTCTCGGCGGGCTCAGTCACGCAGGCCATAGATAAGCTGGGTTCATACGGAAACATGAAACAGGCTGCGCAGGCTTATGAGCAGACAAGGCGGCTTGAATCCCTGGAGAGCTCAATAAGGTCTGATATCCTGAAAAGATACATTGATATTTTCAATTCGCAGGCTCTTTCTGTGGGGTCTGTATTCGCATTCATACTGAGGTCTGAGCTTGAGCGTGAGAGAATCAGGTCAGTTTCTCTTGGCAAGTATTATTCTGTCAGCGAGGACCGGATAAAGTCTCTGATATTTTAGGGTGGTTTCATGATAAAGGGAGAAAAAGTAGGAAATATTGCAGTTATCGGCGAGAGGGAACTGGTTCTGGGTTTCCGCCTGGTCGGGGTTGAAAACTCATTCATTGCAGAGAAGGAGAAGGGCGTTGAAATGCTTCAGGAAATGATCAGGGAAAAGAAGTTCTCTCTGGTTATGATATCTGAAAGCATCAAGTCATTCATGGATCAGAAAACACTCAGGGCTGTTGAAACTTCAACTGATCCGGTGGTTGTTTTCATACCGCTTCCAGGAGGCCAGGACCTGGAATCGGTCAACGATCTTGCCAGAAGGGTACTTGGAGTGGAGATTGGTAGGTGAGTTATGGGAAAGATAGTAAGAATTTCAGGGCCAGTTGTGGTTGCTGAAGATGTTGAAGATGCAAGGATGTTCGATGTGGTAAGGGTCGGCGAGCTTGGCCTGGTTGGCGAGATAATACGAATAACAGGAAACAGGTCAACAGTGCAGGTTTATGAGGATACCAGCGGCATAAGGCCCGGTGAAAAGGTGGAGAGCACCCATAAGCCGCTTTCCGTGGATCTGGGCCCCGGATTGCTCAAGTCAATATACGACGGAATACAGAGGCCACTGGACGTGATCCGTGCAAAGACCGGGGATTTCATCAGGAGGGGATTCACTGCTGCTCCACTTGATGAAGAAAAGCTGTGGGAGTTCACTCCGGTCATAAAGGACGGATCAAAGGTTGTCCAGGGCCAGATCGTCGGCACTGTGCAGGAAACAGGCATTATAAGCCACAAGATTATGGTTCCATTTGGAGTCTCTGGGATCATAAAGGGCCTGAAGGCGGGCAAATTCAAGGTTTCAGACAAGATTGCAGTGGTGGAGACGGAAAGTGGCGAGGAAATCATAAGGCTCAAGCAGGAATGGCCGGTGAGGGTTGCAAGAAAGGTCATCAGGAAGCTTGCTCCGGAAATCCCGCTCATCACAGGGCAGAGAGTTATTGACACCTTTTTCCCGGTTGCAAAGGGCGGCACCGTTGCCGTCCCTGGCCCCTTCGGAAGCGGAAAGACAGTTGTGCAGCATCAACTTTCAAAGTGGGCAGACAGCGATATAGTGGTATACGTGGGATGCGGCGAGAGGGGAAACGAGATGACAGAAATCCTCACCACATTCCCTGAGCTTACTGATCCGAAGTCTGGAAAGCCTCTTATGGAAAGGACAGTGCTCATAGCCAACACCTCAAACATGCCTGTGGCGGCCAGGGAGGCCAGCATATATACAGGTATAACAATTGCTGAATATTACAGGGATATGGGGTACGGAGTTGCACTCATGGCAGACAGTACCTCCAGATGGGCAGAAGCCCTCCGTGAAATTTCTGGCAGGCTTGAGGAAATGCCCGGTGAAGAGGGATACCCTGCGTATCTTGGAAGAAGGCTTTCTGAGTTCTATGAAAGGTCCGGAAACGCCGTGGTCACATCGGACGATGACAGGATAGGATCAATAACAATTGTGGGTGCAGTTTCACCACCAGGCGGAGACATATCAGAGCCGGTCTCTCAGAATACCCTCAGGGTCACAAGGGTTTTCTGGGCACTTGATTCATCACTGGCATCCAGACGTCATTTCCCGTCAATAAACTGGCTCAACAGTTATTCCCTGTATGAGCCTGACCTGAGGAAATGGTTTGATGAAAACGTGGCAAAGGACTGGGGTGACATGTATGACGAGGCCATGGGCATACTCCAGAAGGAGGCAGAACTGCAGGAAGTTGTTCAGCTGGTTGGTTTTGACGCTCTTCCGGAGCGGGAGAAAAACATCCTGGACATAGCAAGAATGCTCAGGGAGGATTTCCTGCAGCAGAGTGCTTTCGACGAGGTTGACCAGTACTGTTCCATAAAGAAGCAGTACGGAATGCTGAAGGCCATCCTTGCACTTGGAAAGGAGCAGTCCAGGGCTCTTGAGAAGGGGCTTTCCATGGTGCAGGTGCAGAGTGTCAGGGCACGTGACATGATTTCAAGGATGAAGGAGGTAAAGGAAGATGAATTCCCTGCATACCTGGAGAATGTGCTGTCAGAGATCACAGGACAGATTGAAAGTTTGATGGAGGCTTGAAAATGCCACAGGTTAGCTATAAAACAGTATCACAGATTGCAGGTCCGCTTGTTTTTGTTGAAAAGGTGGAGAATGCGGCATACAACGAGCTTGTTGAAATAACCCTGGGAAACGGGGAGAAGAGATCAGGGCAGGTTCTTGACACGGGGAGAGGACTGGCCGTTGTTCAGGTGTTCGGTGCAACCTCAGGAATGGATGTAAGCAACACCAGGGTGAAGTTTCTGGGCAGCACAGCCCGGGTCTCCGTCTCAGATGAAATGCTCGGCCGTATATTCAACGGGCTTGGTGAACCCATCGACGGCCTTCCTCCAATAGTGAGCAAGGAAAGGGTGGAAGTGGTCGGAAACGCAATGAATCCATACTCCAGGGAGGAGCCTTCCGAGTTTATTGAAACCGGCATTTCAACCATAGACGGGATGAATACCCTGGTAAGGGGACAGAAACTTCCCATATTCTCATCGGCAGGCCTCTCCCACAACCGCCTTGCAGCACAGATCGCACGCCAGGCAAAGGTGCTGGGCAGCAGCGAGGATTTCGCTGTAATATTCGGCGCCATGGGAATAACCAGCGAAGAGGCAAACTACTTCGTGAGCGAATTCACCAAGACAGGAGCAATTTCAAGATCGGTGCTATTCCTCAACCTTTCATCGGATCCAAGCATGGAAAGGATAATACTGCCAAAGGTTGCCCTCACAACTGCTGAGTATCTGGCCTATGAGAAGGAAATGCACATACTGGTCATTCTCTCAGACATGACAAATTACTGCGAGGCGCTCCGTGAGATATCGTCTGCAAGGGAAGAGGTTCCGGGAAGACGTGGTTTCCCAGGATATATGTACACAGATTTGAGCACCATTTATGAGAGGGCCGGAAAGATAAGGGGCAAGAATGGATCAATAACACAGATTCCCATACTGACCATGCCTGGTGATGATATCACAAACCCGATTCCAGACCTTACGGGATACATTACAGAAGGCCAGATCGTTCTTAGCAGGGACCTCCAGAGAAAGGGAATATATCCTCCAGTTGATGTCCTGCCGTCGCTTTCCAGGCTCATGAACCAGGGCATAGGCAAGGGGAGGACAAGGGAGGATCACCGCGGCGTGGCAGATCAGATATATGCTGCATACGCAAACGGAAAGGATCTGAGGTCCCTGAGCGCCATAGTTGGAGAGGAGGCTCTGGGTCCAAATGACAGGAAATACCTGAAGTTTGCAGATGAGTTCGAAAAGAGGTACGTGAACCAGGGTTTCTACGACGACAGATCCATTGAGGATACCCTGGGCATTGGCTGGGATCTGCTTTCTGAGCTTCCGGAATCCGACATGAAAAGGGTAAAGAAAGACTTCATAGACAGATACGGGAAGTGGAATAAGGAGGACTGATGTCGCAGCTTGATATTAAGCCAACCAGGATAGAACTCATTCGGACAAACAGGAGGATAAAGCTTGCCAAGCGCGGCCTTGATCTCCTGAAAATGAAGCGTTCCTCACTGGTCATGGAGTTCTTTTCCATCAGCAGGTCAGTGAAGGGCCTCAGGGAAAACCTCAGGGGAGACATAGGGGAGGCCATCGAGACTGTCAGGATGGCAGAGATAATCTCCGGGACAATGGAACTGGAGAGAATTGCGTACATGTCAGCTGATTCCACTGTGGCAGTAAACATGAAGAATGTCATGGGAGTCAGGATACCAGAACTGAGCCGAAGCTACAACCAGACAATACTGTCAAACCAGTACAGGGCAATATCTGTGCCTACACCAATAAATGATGCCATAAAGACATTCGAGAGAATATACGTGCAGCTTGTGGAGATAGCCGAGAAGGAAAACTCCATGAGAAAACTTCTGCATGAGATAGATAAGACCAAGAGAAGATCCAACGCCATTGAGAACATACTCATTCCCCAATTGACGTCCAGCGCCAAGTTCATAAGGATGAGGCTGGACGAGATCGAAAGAGATATGTTCACCACACTGAAGATGATAAAGAGGAAGATGGGAAGAAGGGAGGAATCGGCCTAAATGAAATACTGGGAGCAGCCGCTGATGAAATACAAACAGCATATAGTTACGCCTGTTGAGGTGAGGAACAACCGGAACCTGAGGCTGTTCAGGAGGATCAGGATACTTTTTGCAGTGGTTAACCCGGTAATTTCAGTGGTGGTTCTTTCAATGATTGCACTGGGGGTTATATGATGGACGATCTTGAAACACTTAAGGTCATAAAGGAAAAGGAGGATTCCATAAATTCAAGGATTCAGGAGATCAAGGAACAGAAGGAAAAGGAAATCAGCAGCCTTGAAGCTGGCTTTGATGCCATCCTGAAGGCGAAGGAGGAAGAGCTGGAGATACAGAAGCAGAAGAGTGTGGACGAGGCCCTCCGTTCAGCAAAGGCAAAGGCTGAAAGCCTCATCCGGGATGCAATGGACAGATCCTCAAGACTGACCCTCACAGTTAAGGATGAGGACATAGAGAAATACGTGCACGAAGCAATAATGGAATACCTGGAGGCTTAATATGGGAATCAGGCCGGAGAAGATGATCAGGATAAGGATCATCGGATCAAACATGCGCAAGGATTCCATAATCACTGCGCTTCACGATGCCGGCGTAATACAGCTGGAACAGGTGGCGCCTGATGTGTCAAAGCTCCTGGGGCAGGCAAAACCCGGGGAGAACTACAGGACAGTAAACACACTGCTCCAGAGGTTCAGGGGTTACGAGAACATCCTTCCTCCGTCTGAAGTCAGGACAAAGAAAACTTTCACTTCCATTTCCGAGCTTGTGAAGGAGGCCTCCAGCATTGATCTGGAGGATCACCTTAGAACCCTGAAGGACCAGGAAACTGATCTCCTGGCAAGAATTAAGGAGATAGACAACAGGCTTTCTGTTGTGAAGGACCTCCAGGGGATCAAATATGATCTTTCAATCTTCAACGGCACATCAATCATATCGTACATACTGAAGGACTGGGATGCCGAGGATCCGGTCACGGCAATAAAGGCAACAATTCCAGATGCATCAATAATACAGATAAACCGGAAGGTGTACATCGTGTCAATTCCGGCTGCAAGGGATTCTGATCTTGCAAGGATTGCCAACGACATGGGATTCAGGATAATCCATATCCCGGAGATGACCGGGACACCTGAAGCCTACCTCAGCTACCTCACCCAGAAGAGGAAGGAAGATCAGGAATCCCTGGACAGGATACACGCTGAACTGGCCCACATCTCAGCCGACTACTATGAGCAAATTGCCCAGATAAGGGAACAGCTTGAGATCGAGAACAAGAAGCTTGAGGTTTCCGAGAAGCTGGCTTCCACCCAGGATGCCTTCGTGATGGAGGGCTGGGTTCCAAAGAGATATCTCCGGTCAACAGTGGAACTGGTGACCAGGGCAGCTGAGGGCAGCGTGCTTATCAACGAGGTTGAAACAAAGGATGTACCGCCAACGCTGCTTGAAAATCCAAAGAAATTCAGGATATTCGAGTTTTTCGTGAGATTCTACAGCCTTCCGCAGGAGTTCGAATTTGATCCCACAATGATTTTCGGCATCATATTCCCAATATTCTTCGGCATAATGGTGGGAGATTGGGGATACGGCCTTGCCATACTTGCCCTTGCAATATGGATGGTGAGGAAACTATCCAGGCCTGGTAGCAGTACGATTCTCCCAAAGTCGCTTACCAGGTTCGCCATGACAATATTCGGCCGCAATCCGCTCCTGATACTTGGAAAAACGCTTATTCCCGCTTCAATTGTGGCCATTGCTGTTGGGCTTCTCTTCAACAACTTCTTCGGATTCCCCCTGCTTCCAGTGACAGTTTTCGAGACCAGCACAGGATTTTCAGGAGCACATATTGGGGCGTTCCCTCCTACTCCCACTGTCATATTCCATGTCTCCTTCATGATACCAAAACTCCTGCTCTTCACCGGATACATCGGTCTGGCAATGGTCTCATTCGGCCTCATTCTGGGGCTTGTAAATGAGGCATCTCTTGGACACAGGAAGGGAGTTGCAGGAAAGATTGGGTGGCTCATGATGGCGTGGGGCATTGCAATATTCGGGCTGGACCTAATACACCAGCACAGTGGCCTTTCATTCAACATTCATACGGATCCAAGTGCAGTCCTCTCCATCCTGGTATTTCTGGCAGGAATAATTGTGGTTGGAGTATCCGAGGGTACGCGGGGAGCTGTTGAAATCCCATCCATAATCAGCCACATCCTTTCATACACCAGGATACTGGGGATACTCCTTGCTTCGGTGATTCTGGCGCAGGTCATTGACCTCATATTCATGAAAGGTGTGATGAAATCTCCAGCACTTGCCGTGGTGGGCATAATAATACTGATCCTGGGGCAGCTTTTCAACCTGGTCATTGCCATATTCGAGCCCGGCATACAGGGCGCAAGGCTGATCTATGTGGAATTCTTCTCAAAATTCTATTACGGTAACGGGAAGATTTTCCGGCCCTTCAGGACACAGAGAAAGTATACAAACCCGGCATACACCCTGGATCCGGAAAAGAAGTGATCAGGCCTTCTTTTCCCTTCCCACCATTACATATTTTCTGAAGCTGAATCCGGCCCAGGCTATTTCAATTACCCCGAAGGGCCATACACCTGCAAGGAACCCGTATGCCGAGGAAAATAAGCACATCACACCGAACATGAGGGTGAAGACCCTGTTCCTGTTCTCATATATGTAGAATATCATCATTATGACCAGAACAACTGCACCATAGATATTCACAGGGGACAAAACCTGCATTGCAGGGGAGTTCATGGGCATAATAATTTGTTTGCATTGCCGTGCAGTTCTCATGAGTTGTGTTCCCGGCAACACTTAACGTTGCCTGAACTGATCCGCTCATGGAGTAATCTCAGGATATCATGGTGCTGGATTGTCGGGAAGACCCGCAATGAAGTCAGAGATTATATCTGCAGTTGCATCAGATTATGAAATCGCTCTCAGCAGGTATGCGTATGAAATTGATGAGCTGGAAGGTATTTTTCATAAGACTGTTGCTGACCCTGCCACGTGGTTTTGTGGCAATCTTCCATCCCGTCTCCAGCCTGAGGGCCCATATTTCCTCCCGGAGCACATCCCTGAAGGCATCCATTTCTTCCGGGTTGCGGAACGATATTGAGGCAACAAAGTTGTAGCCTCTCCTGCCACGCCTGCCTGTGCGCTTTCTCAGGGCCACTGAGTATGCGGTTGTTATATCGATGTCCACAGCACTGAGATCCATGATATTGCGAACGAACCTTGGATGGTAGAAGTCACTGATCCGCCTGTCACGACGGGCATTGGTCAGCACAATATGGCTGCTGAAAACGTCCGGAGGGGTACTTTCCTCAAACATCGCCCCATACAGGCGGAAAAAGAATGCGTGAAGCCTTTCCAGACCTCCCTGTGAGGTGCTGTATATGAAAAACCTTCTTGATGTATGGGTGGATATTGCGAGAAAGCGGTTTTCCTGCCCGTCAGGGGGAAGCAGCAGGTAGGATTTCTCTCCATAAAGAAGGCTGTCTGTGCGTATATCGTCCTGTGTGAATATGATCTCCTCCCATTTTCCGCTTTCCATGGAGATGGGTTAAGGGAAGCAGTATGATTATTCTTATGGTTCTGTGCTGGCATTGCCAAAAAAACACCCAATGTTCTGGGAGATTCAGACAAATATAATACTGACATGTAAATAAGTCCCCATGGTTAGGGAACAGACTCCACAGGATTACCTTGACATGCGATCCATTTCGGGCGTGAATGTTTCAGGCAACGGACGCATGATATCGATAATGTCATCTGCCACATACCACGAGAAGAAGAAACCAACTGCATCTGATGTTGTTATATTTGATGCTGAAACGGGCAGCGAGATCAAAAGATTCGGCGGAGACGGGTCGCGAAACCATGATTCAAGATTCAGCCCTGACGGGAAGAGGATTGCATACCTGAGCAGAACTGGAGAAAAGAATGAACTGGTCATATCCGATCTGGATACGGGACAGGCGGAAAGGCTGGTTCTTGAGGGGAATCCCCAGGACTTACAGTGGGCGGATTCTTCCTCACTGTACATACTGATGACGGAACCCGAACCAGCGGAAATCCATGAAAGGAAAGAGAATGGCGATGACGGCTTCTACTTCGAGGAGGAGGACCGTTTCACATCAATCTTCCTCTACAGGCCAGGATACGGGCTTCAGCAGATCACCAGGGGAGTACAGGTATGGGAGTTCACTGCGGGCAGCGAACTGGTTGCCATGGTGACTTCAGAGAAGCCCCAGGAGTATTCATGGTACCACACTTCAATTTCAGTAATGAGCAGGGATGACTGGCACATAAGGAATCTGTATAAGCCTGAATGGAGGGCTGTTGCAAGGCCGCGTATATCCCATGACGGGAAGAGGATAGCATTCCTGGAGTCCCTGTGGAGCGATCGTGGTGTAACTGCCGGGGACATTCTCATTTGCGACACGGATGGATCAGCCCCTGTGAATATTACCGATGGGATTGAGAAGAGTTTCTGCGATATGTTCTGGAAAAAGGACGGAAGCCTGTACACCCTGTGGACGAAGGAATGCAGCTACGGCATATCCATATACAGTGGAACCAGCTTCACTGATGTGATGATGGAGGAAGGAACTGTAATGCCGGTCTTCGCACCGGAATTCCAGCCTCTGGGGAAGGGTTACGCAATGGTGATTCAGGATGCCAGATCACCACAGGAACTTTACCGGATAGCAGAAGGGAAAATCAGGAGAGTATCATCCGAGAACCAGAAACTGCGCGAATGCGTGGCGTATCCCAGCGAGGTCATAAGGTGGGAATCCTCAGACGGCACAGGCATTTATGGCATATTCAGGTCAGCTGGAAAGGACAGGCCTGTTGTGGTATATGTCCATGGCGGCCCCACATCCTATTCACCCGTTGCATTCATTGATAGAAGCACCTATTTGATTTCCAAAGGTTTCTCGGTATTTCTGCCCAACTACAGGGGAAGCATAGGGAAGGGGAGGAAATATGCCGAGGCCAACCGCGGGGACATGGGCGGCATGGACCTGCAGGACATCCTTGCAGGCATGGATTTCCTTGTCAGCAGCGGCCGCACATCAACCGCCAGGTGGTTCATAACAGGTGGGTCATATGGGGGTTTCATGACATCCTGGGCCATAACACAGACCGACCGTTTCTCCGCTGCAGTGGGACTCTTTGGCATATCGGACTGGTTCAGTTTCCATGGAACAACAAACATACCGGACTGGGACAGCATACATTACGATGCATCCCCGTACAGCGGAGATACATACAGGAAGTTTTCAGCAATGGATCATCTGGGCAGGGTACGGACTCCTGTTCTGCTGATGCATGGAGTTGATGATCCATGTGTGCCAGTAGGGCAGTACCTGCAGTTCTACAGGGGATTAAAGGATCTTGGAAAAGAGGTAAGGCTTCTTCTCTTTCCCCGTGAGGGGCATGGATTTACTGAAAAGAAACATATAATCATGAATATGGAGGAAACCGTCAAATGGTTCAGGAAATATTCACCCCAGGGTTTTGCTGACGAACCCTGAGAACACCTCCATGGCTTTTTTGAACTCATCCGGTGCCCCTGTGAAGCACAGCCTGAAGGCGTTAGGCTGGCCGAAATAGTCGCCTGGATCCAGGAACAGGCCGTATCTTTCAAGTGCAGTGGTGCACAGGCCAACAGAATCAATGTTTCCGGAATATCTTATGAGCGCGAAGGGCGCGTGCCTTGGCGGAACCCATGAGAGTGCAGGGCTGCTTTCAACAACTGCAGAAAGCGCCCTGAGGTTGGGCTCCACAACTGATCTTGCCCTTTCCTGGAATCTCTTCCTGTTAAGGAGGCACTGGCCGGCTATCCAGAGTGGATAGGACGGGTTTCTTGTCCCTGTTATGTCCCTTAACCTTTCAAGTATCCTGATCCTCTCCGGTGTTGTCACAATCCATCCAACACGCATTCCGGAAAAGCCGTAGAACTTCGTCATGCTGCCGTTGACCATCAGGTCCTGCTGGCCATCATACACGCTTGTGGGGCGGTCTTCAAGAGTGAACTCAAGAAATGCTTCGTCCACGTAAACGAAATCTCCAGTGGAAACTGATCCCCTGATCTGTTCCAGGTATTTCCTGTCATGAAGGCTTCCCAGTGGGTTGTTTGGATTCGACATGAAAACGGCCTTTCTTTCATGGGCGGCAGATATCATTCCAGGAAGCCTGTGGAAGGGCGCAGTTCTTGTCCTGACTCCCATGTTTGCCGGAACATTGAATATGGGCTCATATTCAGGAACCCCCGTGAATACATCTGCATCCATGGACTTTGCCAGAAGGCTGATGAGGAAAATGGCCTCGGATCCGCCTGTTGTCAGGAAGATCTCCCTTGGATCATAGCCGTAAAGATCCGAAAGGATGTTTCTGAAGTATTCCTCAGGATTGTCCGCATCGCGCTTCATGTCCTCAAGTGATGTATCAACTCCCATGCTCTTGAAATCAGGCTCGGGGAGCCCGCTGAGGGAAAGGTTGTACCTGGCAAGGTGCATTTTCTCCTCAATCCATCTCAGAAGCCTGATGTCCTCAGGAAACATGGAAATCACTTCCTCCAGCCCATCTGTTCCAGGGTCTCGGCAACAGCAACGTCCACTGATCCGTCGCTGTCATACTTATTGGTCCACCCTGTGGAAAAGAGCTTGTTCACGTCCAGCTGCGCAACCTTCACATCCCCTGCCCATCCTCTTCCATCGATGCCGCCGGTGTACCTGAACTTAACCTTCGGCAGGCCCATCCTTTCGGCAACAGTATGCGCAATCTTTGTCACAGACGTTGTCTCCCTGTTTCCAAGGTTTATTATGTCGGTTTTTGCAGATTTCTCGTGCACGTGTATCATGGAGCCCACACAGTCCTGGACATGCATGTACGATTTTCTCTGAGTCCCGTCTCCAAGTATCTCAAGTTCCTCAGGGTTCTTCTGGAGCTTCCTGATGAAATCAAAAATAACGCCATGCGTGGAGTTCTTTCCAACTATGTTGGCAAACCTGAATATGGTTCCTCTTATGCCGTAATAGTGTGAGTATGAAGTTATGAAGCCTTCCCCGGCCATCTTGGAGGCACCGTAACTTGATATGGGCATATACGGCCCATAATTCTCAGGGGTGGGTAGAACAGCCGCCTCTCCGTATACTGTGGAGCTGGAGGCAAAAAGGATCTCTCCAACATCGTTTTTCCTCATGTATTCCAGCAGGTTGAATGTTCCCACAACATTGTTCTGGAAATCCACCTCGGGACCGTTGGAGCCGTTTCTCACGTCCGAGTTTGCAGCCAGATGCACAACCACATCAACGTCCGTGAGATCGTTGCGTTCATGAAGGGATGAGATGTCCGCCCTGAGAAACCTGAAATCCTTCTTATTCAGGTACTTGCTGATATATCTCTCATCCACATTGGAAAGATTGTCCACAACAGTTATACGGTTGCTTTCAGCCAGCTTTTCCACCATGTTGGAACCTATGAAGCCAGCTCCGCCAGTTATCAAAATATGTTTCCCGTTCAACAGTTTCACTCATGCTGTTATTCTCTTGGCTCTCAAATAGGATTCGGTCTTTCAGATTCTGTAGTCCCGGTATCCCAGATAAAACGCCAGATCATAAGCAATCTTCACAAGGGCAGCTGAAAAGAACACTCCCTGCGGGAACAATTCCATGAATACGCCGGCTATTCCAGGTCCCGGAATCTGGAATCCGTTCCTTACCGCCAGGAAGCTGGAATTTGCGGAAACCCTGGAATCCATGGGGATTCTGGTGTTCACGAAGCTGTCCCTGGCAGGAACGTCCATCTGGCTTGTGCTCTGCCTGAGGAAAAGAAACATCTCGCTTATTGCCAGCATGTGGAAAACCGGCACCATGAAAAGCATCACGTTGCTTACGAGGTGCGTGTATACCATTGTCCGCACAAGCCCGATCCTTCCTGAAAGATATCCAGAGGCTACAACTGACAGGGCAGTGATTATGTTCACAGCTATGAATATGAGGCCTGCCTGGGAGAGCGTAATATGGTATACTTCCTGAAACCACAGGGAAATTACTGCTGTATTCACCAGGCCACCCCCCAGGGAATCGGCAGAAAAGAGAATCATCAGCCTTCGAACATCAGACCTGACAGCAGGATCGGGAATGGATTTTCCTTTTTCATGCCGAACAACATCAGGAAATTTAAGCGGGATGTAGAGAATTATCTGCAATGCAGCAAGGATGAGATCAACCAGGAATATGAGGGTAAAGTCATTGGCCCCAAGGGTGAAGAGGAAATATGAGGCAATTGCACCGCTCCCATAGGAAGCAAAATTGTAGAGGGTGAACATGGCATTCTTCTCCTTCTGGTTCTCGGAATACGAGCTGATGGTGAACTGCTCCAGGGACTGGTTAACCGAGAAATCCCGGCCCCCCAGGGACACCCCTCCCACAACTATGGCAGCAATAAGGGCAAGAGGGCTGCGGCCCAGGAATAGAATTATCATTGCCGCAAGAAGGATGGAGGAAAGAAAGAGAAGCCTGGTCTTTGTGCGCCATGTCAGGGCAGTATATGTGTAAAGAAATACAGTGGAAATCCCAATGCTGGCAAATATGACAAGGGATGTGTCCAGGGGCGAATATCCGTGAGCGGACAGAAAGAAGGGCACACTGATTGCAAGTGATGCAAATATGAAGGATCTTGTGGATTTCGTCACCGATAGGAGAATACTGCCCCTGTGCATGCAGCATGTGAGCCTCCATGGGGTTTTAACATTTGGCGTCCATGAGCACTGGGGCGCCCGGAATCACCTATGAAAGGACAGCTGAGTGCTGATGTTCACTGGCTGATGGGGCCCGATCCGGCTTCAGATTCTGTCCTTCGTTCATTTCTCTGGAAAACAGCCTGTTTTCCTGCTTTTATGTGAGAAAGCGCATGGGAAAATTTTTACCCATGCCTGAATTCGATATTGCATGCCGAAAAAAGTCGTGGTTGTTGGGGCAGGTGCCGGAGGAGGACTGGCAGCCAGCAGGGTGAGGAAGATGGTGCCGGAAGGTGAAGCTGAGATTACCGTAATCGATAAAACAGGAAGAACAGATTTCCAGCCATCCTACACGCTGGTGGCACTGGGGAACAGGGACCCGTCCCAGATAAGCGTAAGCATGGACAGGTTTGCAAAAATTGGCATCAGATCAATAAAGGGAGAAGTAACAGGAGTGGACGTCAGGAATCGCACAGTGTCCGTTGGAACTGAGAAGATATCATACGATACTCTCATCCTCTCGCCCGGAGTGAAGTTCGATGGACAGTCCTTCCCCGGTTATGATAGCGCCTATCACTTCTGGGACATGGAGAATTCCATGGCGCTCAGGAAGAAGCTTTCAGCGTTCCGTGGGGGAAAGATTGTGATTGGGGTTACAACTCAGATGTACAAATGCCCGCCTGTCCCATGGGAGATGGCCATGATGCTGGATGAGTATTTTCGGGCAAAGGGCTTGAGGGACAAGGTTGAAATCACAGTTGCCCACTGGACAAAGAAACCAATGGCCATGTTTGGCCCGGTCATATCAGACCCTGTGGCCGGATGGCTGGAGGAGAAGGGGATCAACAGCATAAACGGATTCAAGCTTGCCAGCATTGACGGGGAAGGCCAGAAACTGGTGGGGGAATCCGGTGAAAGCGTGGATTATGATCTGGCAATAGTGGCGCCGCCACACAGGGCACCCGACTTCATTTCCGGTAACCCTGACCTAACATCCAGAAACGGCTGGCTGGATTCAAATACAAAGAACTTCAGGAACAGGAGCTATGATGACGTGTATGCCATAGGTGACGCCATAGCACCATCCATAGGAATCGGCATGGCCGGAGTGTTTGCGCACTTCCAGGCCGATACTGCTGCATCGTACGTTGCTGGGGACATAATTGGATCATATGATCCCATACCATACAACACAATAGGGCTATGCGCATCTGACACTGGCGACGCAGGATGGATCGCTTACTGCGACTTCAAGAGCAAGATTGCCGATTCCAGAACTCCATTTCCGGACTGCAGGTCCATGGGGAGGAGCAGATTACTGAAGGTTGCCCATGCAATCTACGAGAAATATTTCCTGGCAAGCATATATGGAGGCTGGTACTGATGGCAGGCCCTGATGATGAAAGGATAGATAGGATCCTGGGGATGATTGAGGATCTTGAGCCCACGCTTAAGACGGTGAAAAAACTGCAGGAATCCGGGCTTATATCCATACTGGATGCGCTGGCAGAAGAGTCCGACGTTCTATTCAATTATGCAAGCACCATGGATCTCCTGGGAACTGCCTCCGCCCTGGTCAGGTTCATTCCACTGGTCAGCAGTGCAGTGGGGGACCTGGATCCAGAGAAGTTTGAAACCGGCATAAAGGAAGTTTCGTGGAACTCCATTTTTTCACTCCTGCTGGCGGTTATGGAATCAGTGGGAAAAGGAATGGAGAAGGTGGAGATACCGTCATCCAGGCCAGGAACACTGGCTCTTCTGTCGGAAGCAAGGAGCCCAGAGATGGCATTTCTCATAAGGCTTGTTAGGGAGATTGCCAGAGGCATCATGGATCAGGAAACTAAGAAGAGGGAGGGCGGAATAAAGCCTCAGGAGTAGAATTTGTAGTCGTAGAGAATCATAACATTGGCGGAGGAATCAACCTCCCTGATTCTTGATATGCTCCCCCTGGCATTTGACAGGCTCTCTGAGAAGCAAGTATAGACGCCGGCCCTGCTGTCAGAGATGGAGAATATGGTCTGGGGTGCAAGTATTTCCCTGGCCCTGTCCACGGAAGTGGAAAAAATGGAATACAGAACAATATCGCCGCCCGACAGGTCAAGTTCCGTGATGACGCCTATTATATGGTTCTTCATGAGGAGATTCAGCCGCCTCTTGACTGTCATGTATGGAATGTCAAGCTGGCTGGATATATCTGTCACAGACATTCGCGGATCGGTCTTCAGTATGTTTATAATCTCCAGATCGGTGCTGTTTATGTTCATTCCCAGTGGAGCCATGGCTGGTACATACTGCATAACGGGGCTACCCAGCTTTGACACGGCATTGCCAAGCTTCCTGTCTATATCCGCCTGATCCTTTCCGGAAAAACCGTACAGGCTTATTTCCTCCAGGCATTTTATTCTGGAGATAACATCTCCGTCATAATCCTTTTCAGTCCTGAAAGCTGCAAAGGCCTCAAGATAGCCATTGATTCTGGGGCTGACATGGAGGGTGAAGCCCCTGATGATGCCGTCCTCAATCAGCCGGCTCAACCTGTAGTTCAGAGCCTGGGCTGATATTCCAACGTCCATGGCAATCTTTCTCTGTGAGATCCTCCCGTCCTTCAGGATACTGAAGAGAATCCTCTTGTCAGTTACATCCATTCATGGCACTTATCCAATGCAGTTCATTAAGTTTATCCATTTCTGTTTCCCGCAGGAACAGAATGATCCGCAGCATGGCTGGTTTCAGCATTTTCAATGATTCTGTCAAGTTCATCACGGATTTTAGCCAGGATATTCATGCTGTATGGATTCATTGCAATTGTATCCATCATTACCTCCCTGTTTTCGTCACTGCTGATGCTTTCCAATTCGGACAGCATTCGCGAACTTCTGGTTGTGAGGTCAGTTTGAGTTTTTCCTGAGGAATCTGCCAGCAGGGATAGAATGTAGGGCCTTACCAGCAGATCAACCATGGCCCTGTCATGCTGTGACGAAGACATGGCTCTTATGGAGCTTCCCGGGAATATCTGCTTTATAATATCAATGGAACCTGGAACGGAGAGATCATCTATGTAGATGATGTTCCGGGGATTCTGTGAATTCATGGATGATGGCCCAAAGAGGGGATGGATGCTCATAATCTTCCCGGCAAAAGGACGGAATGGAGATTTTACGGAGCATATCTCAACAAGCTTGCCCGGATCACTGCAGCTGCTGACCATGTTCAGCGCAACCCGGATGGGCACAGCAAGGATCGCATAATCCACAGAATCAAGCATTTCGCCGGTGAAATCAGGGCCATGTACAGGAATAACGGCATGCCCCGCATCCTTCAGAATCCTCACTGCAGCGGAGCCAAACCTGCCTGAATAACCAACCACAGCAATCCTCAATGTTTCACCACTGCTATCATGTTAAGGCTGGATGGATCAGGAGGAAATGTGCTGAATCTCAGAAGACCATCCTCAGGCATGCTGGCAATGTCCCGAGGGCATTCATGGCCTATGGATATCTCTGGAATGCTTTCCGGTGGCTTTCCCATGACAATGTGCCCTCCCTTCATCTGTATGGCCGTCTTCAGGGATTCCGGCAAATCCATCTGTGTCACAAACTCCACGCCCGGAGCTGCCATCACTGTTCCCAGCATTGAGAGCAGATCGTCGGTTTTTCCCCTGAAAGTGACTTCGCTTCCTCTGTGAGCATTCACTGCTGAGATTGCGGTTTCCTGAGTCCGTATGGAAAATTCAAAGAGGGTTACAAGAATGGATCGGAGAACTTCGTCATTGATGCCAGAATTCCTTATGACATCAAGCTCACGATCCCTCAGCCTGAGATCCAGACCGCTGGAAGTCTTGATCATGGCTATACGGGAGGACAGATCCATGCGTTCAGAGAACAGGCGCAGTATTGCAATGGAATTGTTCAGAATTTTAGCACGCAATCCTGAAAGTTCCTCATTATGGGCTGTTTCCATTGATTGAATCACTCTCCACGTAACACATGACATGATATAGCATATCATTCAATAAAAATTCTTGCACCGAATCAGATGATTCTTTATTAGAGACATCGGCATTTGAAAGCCATATGAAAAACGAACTTAGTAATGAGATGAGCAGCGGCATAATGGTCTACAGGATCGGCCAGGACGGAAAGAGGGAGTACCTTTTTCTGGTGAGGAAGGAGGGATTCCTGGATTTCCCAAAGGGACACATAGAGGAGGGTGAGACTGAAATGGACGCGGCCAGGCGAGAAACCCTTGAGGAAACAGGCATGAATGTGAACATAATACCTGGTTTCAGGCACGAGATGGAGTACCTTTTCAGCCACAGGGACCAGAAGGTGAAGAAGACGGTGGTCATGTTTGCAGGCAGGGCAATGGACCATGAATCGCCAACCATATCACACGAACATGTTGGCTTTGTATGGATGAAGTATGAGGACGCCCTGAAATCATTAACATACGAGAACCAGAGGAAAATGCTTGAGGAAGTGGACAGGTTCCTGGATAACCTAGGAAATCCTTGAAAGGGAACCATTTTCCATTCTGTAAACATGGTCTGCCAGTGCCCCATCACCGGGGTTGTGGCTCACAAATATGATGTCAATGCCCTTCTCTCTGGCCAGTGAGGATACGGATTTTATGAAACCGGGGCTGTCACTGATTCCGGATGTCACCTCATCCATAATTATGAGATCCGGCCTGTGAAATATGGCACCTGCAGCCGCAAGGCGCATTTTCTGGCCGTAGCTAAGTTCCCATGCCTTTCCTGCAAAATCTATTCCCATAGTATCCTTGAGTATTCTTATGTCGCTGCTGTACCTCTTGGGGTTCTGTGGCCAGGTGATGTGGGAATCCACGTCAAGGTTCAGGAGAACAGTTTCGCTGTTGAGATATATGATGCCCCGACGCTGCAGTTCAACGTTGGTGACATCCCTGCCGTTCACAATGACGTGCCCTGTGAATTGGCTGAAATGCCCGGCAACTGCCCTGAGGAATGTGGTTTTGCCAGATCCGTTCTCCCCCTCCATGAATATGATTCCTGAATCTGAAAGCCGGGCATTGATCCTGAATGTGCCTCTTGACATGCCTATGCTGGCCTCAATGGTCATGCCTCAACTCCTGCATGTCGGCCAGCGCCCGCAATCCTGGCCACGGCAAGGACCGCAAGGGAGACAATTATCATTATGGCAGATGCTGTTATTGCGACACCGGGCCCGAAGTATCCATAGTACTGGTATATGAGGACTGAAGCCGCACTGACACCATTGAATGGATACTGGGTCACATAATATGCCACAATTGCTATGGACCCGAACTCACTCATGGCCCGGCTCATGGATGTGAGCATCGAGGAAATGACCTGCCTGAGCATTCCGGGAAGCACAGCGCCATAAAGTGTCCTGATTCTGGAGGCACCGAAGGACTGTGAAAGCAAATCCGGAAATATGTTCCTGGAGGAAAGGGCAGACTGCATGGACCTGATGTAGATGGGCGCAGAAACAAATGCCAGGGCTATTACCATTCCCTGTATGGTGTCAAAGAAGTCTATGCCAATGGATTCCAGGAACTTCCCCGTGGGCGTGAAGGGACTTCCCAGGATGAGTATGGCTATGCCCACTATGGGATGCGGTATGGAGGCAGGTATATCAGCTATGGTTTCCATTCCTCTGTGCACCCTTGAAGAAAGTTCGTAGGCAAGAGGGGTGAATACTATGAAAACAAGAACCGCTGCCAGAATGGATGTGAACAGGGTCAGGGCTATGGCCTTCATGACTGTTATTCCGTAGCCCTGCCGGTCATGATAAATTGCCAGTCCATAGATCAGGATGAGAACTATTGGGATGGAAATGATTGCCACTGAAACGGCCGAAAATACCCACAGGAGGTCTTTCCTCTTCCTCATTGAAATTCAGTGCTCCGCTTTACGCTGATATCATGCAGGGATTGGTCCCCCATATACAATTCTCCCTGCTGAAATCAGTGCCATGATCCCGGCGGGCGGCTGTGTGTTGTTGAACAGGAGAGGCTCTTTCAGGGGTCTCATTCCATAGCTGGACAGGAATGAATCATTTCCCGGGATATAGCTGACAAACTCAATGGAAGCTGCAGGATCTGTCCCGTTGGCAAGGGCTGAGGCATACAGGTATATGGGCGCGCCGGACTGCTGGCCGGCCGTTGTATTATAGTGAAATTCGGAGTAGAATTGAGACATGCTTGAATTTCCAAAGCTGAGCTGGCCTGGAAGCTCAATGTACTTCAGGCCCTTGGATATTGCAGCAGATCTGTAAATGTAAAGAAATCCCAGATCACCGCTTATGAGCGGTGAAACAAGCTCTGCAGCGTTGGAATCCGTTCTGACTCCTCTGTTGTCTGCAATCCTATTGATGAAGAATGACTGATTGTTTTCATAAAGCGATCCTGCAATCTCAAGGGACAGGTATGCCCTGAGCCCTGCTGGATCGCTGCTTGCATTGGATATTCCTATGCTTACGCTACCAGCGGTCAGGTTCATGAATGCGTCCCTGTATGCTGCATCTTTCTGGGACGCATTCTCTGTGCTGTTTGCCTCAGAGAAGAGTTTCACTATTTTTTCAACCGTGGAATTTGCGCTGTTGGCATACGCCAGGACAAGCTGGTCTGCGGCAAACGCTATTGCCCATCCGCTGTACCTTTGTCCAAGAGATGATCTTGCATATGTGCTCAGTGCCACCGATATGAAGACACTGGCGGGAACACCCTGTGATATCTCTTCTGCCAGGGTATAGGATCCTCCGCCCTTTGCCGGTTCAACAGCAATGCCTGTGGCATTGTGGAAGTTTGCCATGAGGGCATCGGACTCCGCAACATATGCATCTGCAGTATAAACGACCAGGCCTGTTGAGGGCCGGTCAATTTCAAGTCCTATGCCCACGCTTACCAGGATCAGGACAACAAGTATGACTGCAATTACTGTCTTCCGCACCTGTGGCTGATCTGTCCTGTAAATATAAATAGTTTGAAAATTGGCAAAAATTAAACAATATTGTTTTACTATGGTCCTGGTGAACAGGAAAGACAGTAGCCGTTATGGCTTCCTCACGGAGAGGCAGATGCAGATTCTCAGGTTGAGGAAAGATGGAATGAAACAGGGCGAGATAGCTTCTCGCCTTGGAACAACCAGGCAGAATATAGCCATACTTGAAAGCAGGGCAGTGAAGAAGATAGAGGAGGCCGCCATGACACTGCAGATGCTTGAGGTCCAGGGCACCGTATGCGTAACGGGGATACCGGCTGGAATACACATACTGGATGCCGCCAGGGCGATCATAGACGAGGCTGACAGAAACGGAATCAGGCTGAAAGGAAATATGGTTGACCTTGTCTCCTGGTTAAAGTCAAACATGGAAGGGAACATAATTTCCGGTAAAATAGATACTGGGGTGAGGGTTATGATTCTTTCGGATGGAAGATACCTGAAGCTTCCAGCTCAGTGAAGTCACCGGAATCTCATGGTTCCACCAGAAGGGCTGCCCGGCTGCTTATACCTGAACAGCATGGAATAGAGGTGAAGTGGGGTTCTGCCCTTCTGCTCAGGCTCCTTCAGGCCCATGAAGAGCAGGGATGACAGGAACCTTCCGGAAAAAACTACTGAATATGAAAATATAAGCGCAAGGTGCAGCGGGAAGTGGTCAATCATGATCTGGAGCAGGTATCCACCAGCCAGGGCTCCCACAAGATATACAATGCCATTGAACCCGTTTATTATTGATATGTACTCTGCCCTGTGACCGTTGGGAACAATATCCAGCAGGTAGGAATTCATCACCACATTCTGTATGGATCCAAGCACCCCGCTGTACAGCTCCATTATGATGAATTCCCAGAAGTTGGTGAAGAAAGCATAGAGAAGAGGTATTGCGCTGAGCATCATGCGGTTTGCAAGTATTAACGGGGCACGGTTTATGTTGTCAGTAACCTTTCCCAGGAGGTACTGGACCACTACAGACATGGAAAGGGATGCCACGGTCAGTATGGCAACATCAGACAGGTTAAAGTGCATCACAAGCACGATTGTTATGGGAAACATGGGCCAGGCCATTGACCAGAACAGCCCCTGCACATTCATGGCCATGAAGTACTTGTAAAACAGTGGATTCTTCTTGAGTTCCTTCAGAGTTTTCCGGATGTTTCCGGTGAGTTCCTTCTGCTTCTCAGGTTCCTTCAGCATCGCCATTAGGATTCCGGAAATCACGTATGAACCGGCTGAAGCAGAAAATGGAATGAAGATGTCCCTGGTAACCTGCCCCTGGAACAGGAATGTCATCACCACCAGGGATCCAATGGTGCCCAGGGAGCTCAGGATATTGATTATGGAGAGGAACCTGCCCCGGGTTGTGGTATCAGTCTGATCGGCAATGAGGGAGAACCAGTTCACAGTAATCAGTGATGCAAACAGGGAGATTGCCGCATATACAACAACGAGCTGCACCGGGGTCCGTATGCTCCCCATCATGTACCACAGGACGGCAAGAATGGCGCTTCCTGCAATGAGGAATGGCCTCCTCCTGCCAACACGGTCACTGAGCCTGCCCCAGAGAAGCTGTCCCCCATTTGATAGTGCATTTGCAGTGGACTGGAGCCAGCCCATGTCCACGGCAGTGGCGCCTATATACACACCGAAAACTCCAACGAAGGAACTTGCAGCGGTTGCCCCCACAGCCACAACAAATGACCGTATGGCAATCAGCGTCTTATTGAACATAACATGACCTGGAGGACGATTTCCAGCAATATCCAGCCATATTATAATGTTATCAGTGCAGAAAGATTTGGATTTTCCGCAATGTTACATCCGGGATCAGTGAACCCTTAAATAAAGAGATAAAATGTAAGGATATCCTTACAAATATGAGGTGGCTTTGATTGAATCGGATTAAGGAAAAGGAAGGCGGGGTCATGGAAACGATTCTTGCCGGTTCCGGGATCTTCATAGCAACATATGATCTGGCAGCCATATCTGTTGCACTGCTTGTTCTGGGAAAAGCATGGAAACTGAACGGATTTGACCTCTCGCTTCTGGGATCCGCAGCACTTTTCGGTGCAATAGCTGGATCGGCCACTGCCGGAATATTTGCCGACAGGTTCGGCAGGCGTGCCATGCTGGTGGGAGATTTCATTGCATATGTGGCAGCATCCATCGGGAGCGCATTTTCCCCTGATTTTTCGTGGCTCTTCTTTTTCCGCTTCATTGTGGGTGCCGGCATAGGGGCGGATTTTGCCGTGGTGTTCCCGTACATTTCCGAGATAAGATCTGCCGGAACCAGGGGCCGGAATATGGCTACAGTTATGATGGCGGCAAACTTCGGAATGATCATAGCCTATGGACTGGGAGGGCTGTTCCTTGGCGCAGGAGGACAGGGATGGAGAATTGTTCTTCTTGCAGGAGGCCTGATGGCAGTCCCGGTCATATTCATGAGGAGCAGGATCAGTGAATCGGTGGCATGGAAAAGATCCAGGCTTCCACACGTAAGGGACATACTTGCAGGCTTCAACAGGAAGGACTTAAGGAATATTGCTGTGGCGTCTGCAGCCTGGTTCTCGTATCAGGTGAGCGACCAGGGGCTATCCGTGTTCCTTCCACTGCTGCTTTTAACCACGCTTGGTACGGACAATTCAATATCATCATACGGGAGCCTTCTTGTGAAATCCGTTACCATCCCTGCGGCAGTTGTGACCATCATCCTCATAGACAGAATTGGGAGGAAACCTCTTCAGATCTCAGGATTCCTTGGAAGGGCCGTGCCACTCATGGCACTGGCCATGATAATGTTATATTTCGGCGGAAAATACGGCTTCCTTGAGATAGGTCTCCTCCTGGCTGCCTACTTCTTCGGAGCACTGGGCCCGGACAAGACCATTGTAATATCACCAGCTGAGCAGTTCGGCACCGGGATCAGGGCAACAGGGCAGGGAATAGCAGAATCCATAGGGCGTGCAGGAGGCCTTGCAGGCGTTCTCGGCTACGGCATCCTGTCCGCCCTATATGGCCCATGGGCGGGCATAATGTATTTCGGTATTTTTGCCATCATGGGGCTTCTGGTGAGTTTTGCAATGAGGGAGACCGGCCCAATGGCAACTGGGTCCCGGAAGATCGCAGATGACACCTCATGGTATGGGAAATGATCCTTCAGAAAGGAGCTGCGGAGGTGGAATGCAGGAGCTGGAACAGGTCTCTGGCATTCCTGCTCAGGGATCGGAACCGGTCAGGGGTGATCTGCTGTTCGGCATCGGAGAGGGCCCGGTCAGGATCATTATGAACTTCAATCTCAAGCATGGTGGCACCGGCCGCAACCGCTGCAAGGGCCAGCGGTTCCACCAGTTCACGCCTGCCTGCAGGATGGCTGGGGTCAGCGCATACGGGCAGATGGGTCATTTCCTTAAGGGCCACAATTGCGCCGGAATCCATGGTGAACCTGGTGATTCCCTCGAAGCTCCTGATTCCCCTGTAGCACATTATGACATCGGGATTCCCTCCGGAAAGGACATATTCTGCAGATCCAAGCCACTCGTTTATGGAATTGCCCATTCCATTTTTCAGTAACACAGGCTTATGCACTGTGCCTGCAAACTTGAGCAGGGAGAAATTCTGGGAATTCCTGCTTCCAATCTGCAGTATGTCAACACTGTCCTGAAAGTATGGAAACTGTGACGGATCAAGGATCTCAGATACCACCGGAAGACCGGTTTCATCGGAAGCTTCCTTCAGCAGTTTCAGGCCCTGTATTCCAAGACCCTGGAAAGAATATGGACTGGTACGCGGCTTGAATGCCCCACCCCTCAGGATGTCAGCACCGAATCTTTTCACATCTTCTGCAATGGCAGATATCTGATCCCTGGATTCCACGGCACAGGGTCCTGCTGCAATGACAAGCCTGTCAGGGCCTATTCTCAGGTCACCGACCTGTACAGTGGTCGGTGTTGGCTTGAATTTCCTGGAAGTGAGACCATCTGTCAGAGCTATGCCCAGTGACCCTGTATCTATGCCTGCATGGTGATCTGCAAGGATCACATCACGATCATAGAGACGTATTTTCCTGAAAGATGCAGATGATGATTGAAGCAAATCACCCAGTACCTCACTGCTTTCACTGTCCTTTGGTATGATTAACAATTTATATCGTGATAGTCATTATCTAACACTATTAAAGATTTACCATGATTGCATGGATTGAAAGCACATGGTCCATTTGCAGATATCAGTATGGGACAGGCTGAATTTCATTGCCCATGTATAATTTATGTTGGGTCAAGCATTTAGAAACCGTATTTTAGTTGGTCATCATAATGGCATGTGGACAGCGACAGCCGGCTCATAATAGCATTGCTCATTGGAGTGCTCATGGGAGCGGTTGATTCCACAATAGTGCTTCTGGCTCTTCCAACCATCACTGTGGACCTGAATACGCAGCTGTCCTATTCCATCTGGATAATAATGATCTATCTGCTTGTCATAGCCGTTGGCACTACACAGTTTGGCCGTCTCGGCGACATCATGACAAGAAAGGTGATCTTCAATACAGGTCTTGGCCTGTTCACAGTTGGTTCTGCTCTCTGTGGAGCTTCAAGCGGAATAACTGAACTCATAGCATTCAGGGCTGTACAGGCATGCGGTGCCTCAATGATTCAGTCTAACAGCGGTGCCATAGTGGCTGATAATTTTCCTCCAAACAAGAGGGGGCGCGTCTTTGGTTACACGGCCGTGGGCTATAATGCAGGGGCTATGCTGGGCATTGTTCTTGGGGGCATAATAACAACTTTCATCGGGTGGAGGTACATCTTTTACATAAACGTGCCAATTGGGGCGTTCGCCATCTATTTCGGTACCAGGTACATCAGGAAGGGACACAGGGTGGAGAATAAGCTGGACATTCCCGGCACCATAACACTGGCCCTTGCCCTTATACTTATTTCATATGCTGCAGTTGACATTGCTTCGTACGGTGTGAGATCACTCAATATTTTCCTCATCCTTGGAGGCATAGTTGTTCTTATAGCATTCATATTCATAGAAAGAATGGTTGCAAAGCCTCTTCTTCCAATGAGAATATTCAGAATAAGGATCCTGACGTTTTCAATAATGGCCTCATTCTTTCAGAGCCTTGGCTTCCTTGCGGTTGTTTTCATAATTATAATGTATCTGCAGGGAATAAGGGGGCTGTCACCCTTCTACAGTTCGCTTCTGCTTCTCCCAGGATATGTTGTTGGTAGCATCATGGGTCCTGAATTTGGAAAGCTCACTGACAGGATTGGTTCCAGGATTCCGGCCACATCCGGCCTTGCAATGATGGGTATCTCCGTTCTTGTCTATTCAACACTTACCGCTACATCATCCCTATACATTGTTCTGGTTGCTTCGTTCCTCACAGGCCTTGGTTCATCCATGTTCTTTCCAGCCAACAACAGCGCCGTCATGGCCAACTCTCCAAAGGAACTCTATGGATTATCATCAGGTTTTCTCAGGACAATGGCGAATATAGGGATGCTGGGGAGCTTTGTTGTGGCCATATCCATAGCCAGCATATCAGTTCCAAGATACGTGGCATTCCAGGTCTTTGCAGGCCTTGGCAAGCTTCTTGGCAATGTTTCCACAGCCTTCATGGGTGGGATACATGCTGCCCTCTACGTTTCACTTGGAATACTCACGGTAGCTGCAATCTTCTCCCTTGTGAGGGGCAAGGAGAACAGGGGAGTGGCAGCACAGTTTCCTTCAGGGAAGGCAGCTGATAAATGATAATTATGCAGTGGAAGCAGGAACAGAATTGTGAACATGAAGTGGCCTGAAATGGTTTAAGGCATGATACGCAATCAACACTGGCGGGAGCAGATGTTAAAATGAAGGATGACGACGTGGAAGGTGTTATTGCAAGCTACGGATGGAAGGGCATGGATGGGCTTTACCGGCCAGCATTCGGCAGAGGTTCCATAGCAGATATACCGGGGGCACTCCTTGAGTCACTGGGCATAAATGGCGGCAAAGGGGTGCCGGAATCGCTCCGCCACATCTCTGAGCCAGCTGATCACACGGTATTCATACTGATTGACGGTCTTGGCCATAGCACATTCCAGTATGCTCTTAACAACTGCCGGCTCGGCAACCTGAAAGCATTCAGGAAGGAATCAGTGTATGTACCGGCCACCAGTATCTTTCCCTCCACCACATCAACTGCTACAGTAACGCTTCACACGGGCATGGATCCTGAGGAACACGGTATAATAGGATATATACAGTACCTGAAGGACGTGGGTTCTGTATGCAACATGATCTCCCTGAGCCCGCTTGGCCTGAGAAACAGATCCCTGGTGGAAAATTCAAAGATTTTCTCGCACATTAGCAGGCACGGAACCATACACGAAAAGATATCAGGGGAAGGAATGGATTCTTTCCTGTACATGCCGTACAATATAAGAAATAGCGGATTGACACGCATAACGGGAAGAGGCTCGGTTCTCAGGCCTTACCATTCGCTTTCCCATATGTTTACTGACCTGAAGAATGACATTCTCTCCACAGTCAGGAGAAGTTTTCATTTCTGTTACATCTCCTCCGTTGATACCATATCGCACAAGATTGGGCCGTACACACAGGAGACAGCTGAAGATATTGATTCAATATTCTACTTCATAAGGCATGTTCTTGGTGAGAACGTGGCAGGTTCCGGCACAACGGTGGTCATTTCGGCCGATCACGGGCACACTGTTGTGAATCAGGACAGAGTTCATGACATTTCAAGAGATAGAAAGCTGAGGCGAATGATGATATCTCCAGCCACGGGAGATGAAAGGGCGCCATTCATAAGGGTGAGGGAAACAAAGGATGGCGATTTTCTTGCACATATTGAGAAGCAATATCCTGGCCACACCGCAGTCAGTTCCAGGCAACTTATGCGGGAAGGTTTCTTTGGGAGGACATCTTCCACGGGCCTTGATATGGACATGTTCTCTGACTACACCATAATCCCTGCTCAGAACAGCGGCATAATTGACACATGGCTCTCAACTCTTGATCCTGAGTGGTCCAACATTGACATGATTGGAATGCACGGAGGGTTCAGCCTTGAGGAGATGATAGTCCCGGTCATTACAAGGAAATTCTGAACTTAGATCCCAGATCGATGGTATTTCCACTTCAATTGGAAAATGACCACGGAGAATAGAATAATGAATGGCGAGACGTTCCAGGTGATTGGGTAAGAAAATAAGGGATGCTGCATTTGGTTCAGGAATAATATTCCATAGGTTTACAGAGTTGATAGCCATAAGCTGTTATGCTGGTAGGTTTAAACATGTGCCCTAAGAAATTTGAATATATAATGGAAAGTCTCAGGAAAAGGTCTGCCAGGTTTCAGGAGAAGGAGGATATGAAAGGTACCATTGAGGACGTAAGTCGTTCGGAAGATAAGAGAACTGAAAAAAGGTGTTAAGTTGCCCCTAGAAAAGTTCAGCGGGGGAATAATCCATTCTTGTCTTCTATAAGTCAAATATCAGGGTCAGGGACCTGGCTGCAACACTGAGAATACGTCGTCGAGTAGCCATCCTACAGGGTTAGAAATGAACATATTACCTAAGAATGTCTCCCATTTTGCATTATGCCCGGAATCTCTTGCCTCTGGAATTTTGACCATTCAAACTGTACCATAAACGATTAATAAGAAAATTTATAAACTCACTAAATGAAAACAATTGGAGCAGTAATTATTGTACTGATAATACTCATAGCCGGCGGCGCCTATTTCGGGTATACATATTACGAAAACTCCCAGAACACCGGGCATGTGGCAATATCAGTTGCCGACGCACCAATGCCAGGAGTAAGTGGTGTGTATATTACTTTCAGTGCCGTAAGCATACATAGCAACACCAGTGGATGGGTTAATTACTCTGTCTCAACGCATACCATTGACATACTCAATCTTGCAGCCACTAATGCATCACTTCTGGCAAATATATCATTGCATCCTGCCACGTATACAATGATAAGGCTTTACATAACAAACGTCACAGTGGATATGCTTGGAATCGAAGTGAATTTCACGCTTAATGCACCATTCGCGTTCATCAACCACCCATTCAAAGTCAGTGCCCATTCCACGCAAAACATCATGATAGATTTCAACCTGAACCAGGATATGAACTTAAACGCGAAGATCTTCACCCCCAATGTGGGGTTTACGGTTCAGTCTGCCTGATTTTTATTTTTCATCTCTCTTTTTTGCCGTACCTCAAAGCAGTACTGATTTGTAAATTCCATTTTCTCGATGCTGATGATCTCTCAGGGCATTGGTGACTCTGTTAATGAGGTTCAAAAAAATAACAGAGGAGGAACAGGTAGGGTCTCGCCTGCAGAAGATAATCCGGGAAGCACAGAAAAAATGGGCTTAAATCTGTATCACTTCTTTCAGAGTAAGCTTGTGGATCTTATCAAAATTAATGACAACAGATTAGAAACAGAACTGATAAACAACAACATAAGCCAGACTTGGGTTCACGTTGGGATTCAACTTAAGGGCGCCTGTTGGGATAAGCCTCCAGGACGGAAAAGTGTCATTTAACCTATTTCTTCCGGCTAAATCTGAAAAGACAAAAATATATCACTTTTCTTTAACGGCGTGGAAGCAAAATTCCAGGATGGTCTCTGGCAGGTCCGAGGGAATGTGTCAGAACTGAGCACTGTGCATGAGAATGTTCTAAATCTTGCGGTATCTGGATTCCAAAGTGTTGTCCTGAACTACTCATTCATAGAGAAAGGCAGGTATTTTCTCCATTTCATTTTCAACTCCCAGGAACTCCACGTATATCTGAAGCTCTGGTATCATTCTCCAAGTTGATTTCCTGTTTCAGGATAGAATACCTGAGGAAGCTTGAACAGGTAGCAGATACATTCGTGGAAGTATCCGAAACGGATGAGACTACGATAGTGTGCATGGAAATAGAACCGAAGGATTATGGCGAAAATCCTAGTGAAGAGGACTTTTTTTCGTTATGGCAAATTGTAAAGAAAACGGCTCAAAAGTCGCAGGTTCTTATATTAATAGGGATAAAGCATCTAAATTGCCAGATATTCTGAAGCCAGGCGAGGCATTTGAAATGGAATCTAGGGTTTCATCGCTTAAATGCCAGATGTAAACGCCGGTTGATTTTTGTGCATTTTCGCCGGAATAAAATTGACCCCCCTCGCCGGTTTAATTTTGACCCCTGTCCATGCCAGGACAGTGGTCTCAATTGTACGGTCTGGAGGTGTGGAGAATGATACGCAACATGAGGGAGAAGGGAATGAGCATAAAGGCAATATCAAGGGAACTTGGCATATCAAGGAACAGCATGAGAAAGCATCTCAGATCTGAGCCGAAGGGAAAGCAGAACAGGAAAAGAGGATCAAAGTTTGATCCATACAGGGATAGAATCAGGGCACTCATAGATGAACACAACCTTTCAGCTGTCCGGATACTTGAGGAAATCAGAAAGATGGGATACCATGGCGGATACACAATACTGAAGGAATACTGCCATGACCTCAGAAAGGATCGCAGGATACAGGCAGTATACCGCTATGAGACTAAACCGGGAAAACAGTCACAGGTTGACTTCGGCGAGTTAGGTTACATAGAGATTGACGGGAAAAGGAGGAAACTCTACGCCTTCTCCATGATACTGGGATATTCAAGAATGCGTTATGTGGAATTCACAACAGACATATCCACTGAAAACGTGATCAAAATGCATCTGAACGCATTCTCCTTCTTTGGCGGGTTCACAGACAGGAAGATAAAGGCCCTCTGAATCGAGATTCAATCAGAAGTTCATGGACTTCGCTGAATATTATGGCATCGTAATCCGCTTATGCTATCCATACAGACCGGAGACAAAGGGGAAGATCGAGAGCACAATAAAGTATCTCAGGTACAACTTCTGGACAGGCAGATCCTTTGATGCTCTCTCAGACATAAATGTCCAGTGCCAGGAATGGCTGAACAAGGTCAATGCCCAGGTACATGGAACAACACATGAGATACCTTTAGAGAGGCTGAAGGATGAGGAACTCAATCCAATATCGAGTGTGCCTCCCTATATGACAAGGAAGGAGGAGATCAGGAAGGTCTCAAGGGACTGCTATGTTTCATACAGGGGGAACAGGTATTCCGTCCCCTGGAGATATGCCGGAAGGGAGTGCAGGATCATTGAGGAATCAGCACTGGTGAAAATAGAGATCGATTCCACTGTTGTTGCTGATCATCCTATTCTGGCAGGAACAGGGAGGATATCCAGAAAGAGGGAACATTTCCAAGGCCTTCTAAAAGCAATAAGGGAGGAGAATTCAGCTGTGTATTCCCAGGTCGTCGAGACAAGAGATCCGAAGAGATATGAGGAGGTGTCATGATGGATTCATACGAAAGAGTGCATGAATACCTTTCAAGGCTTGGCCTGACCACCATTGATTCATACCTTGAAACATCCCATGACAGACCGGTCGCGGAGATACTGGACCACCTCTTATCTGAAGAGCTGAAGCACAAGCTTTCAAAGAAGACGGAGAACATGCTCAACTGGTCAGGATTCCCCTTCAGGAAGACCATGGATGACTTCGATTTCTCATTCCAGCCTTCCATAGACCGGTCTGTGATTGATGATCTCATGACTATGCGGTATATACACAACACAGAGAATGTTGTATTCCTGGGACCACCAGGCGTGGGAAAAACGCACCTCTCAATAGCTTTGAGCATGAGGGCAATAATGTCCGATATCCCGGTATACTATGTGTCAGCCATGAAACTGGTGCAGACACTTAAGAGAGACTATGATCTGAAGAGACTGGAATACAGGATAAAGACATATTCCAGGTTCAGGCTCATGATAGTGGACGAGATCGGATACCTGCCACTGACAGGGGAGGAATCCAACCTGTTCTTCCAGTTTGTTTCATCCAGGTATGAGAAGAGATCCACGATCTACACAAGCAACAAATCTTTCAGCGAATGGGGCGAAATACTTGGAGATTCAGTGATGGCTTCTGCAGTCCTGGACAGGATACTGCACCACTGCACTGTCATAAACATAAAGGGTGAATCATACAGGCTGAAGGACAGGAAGAAGAACTCACTGCCAACAATGAGGAAGGAGTGAAAAGGAATTGAAAGCTATATATAAGGGGGGTCAATTTCAAACTGGCGATTACAAAAAGGCGAAGGACCTGGTGTCGGATCTGAAGATTGATCTTGACATATTACGTAAAAAAGCTTGAGTTAAGGATTAAATGCATTTATGAAAAATGTGAATGGGGATGGGAATACATCCATTCCAGAGAAAGTCTTCAGAAACATTGAAGCAAGAAAAAGACAAGCAGTTCCAAGTCTTCTTGCCTCAACCAAGAAATTATTTTTATCATGCGATTAAAGAAAAGCTAGAATCGAGATTGTCTATTCTGATTCATAATATTGTTACTGTTTTAATGTTGTTGTTCTCAACAGGCTTTTTCTGATATTGTTTGCTATCAACAAATTTCAACATCTTCTCAACTAAGACGGGAACATTGACCTCTGAGACTGTCTTTGATGAAAGTTTCTTTTTCGTAATATATTCATGGGCAAACGAACGGCTAATAGAAGACACCATACTGAAGTCTAAAGTTATATTTGCGTCTTGGCTTTGCTCTATTAATTTAAACATATTGTCGCAACCATTTCTTGTAGCAAGATCTGACCCAACAATCTGACAAACCTTTAGATTCACATTACACCTATTGCCATTAACCATATATATGTTTTATTATTGAGTGTTTAGCCTTTTTTCTTCAACAAATTTGCTCGATTTCCTCAATATTCAAGGTAACTGTACAAATCTGGAGACAGGTTGGTTTTCACATTAAAAGCAACATAGCACCCTTTGAATACTGCAACCTCATTACTATCACTGGCGTAATCGAATAATTTCGTATCGTTTCCTGACTTCTCATTAAATCTTTTGCTCAGGATACCTCTTCCAGAGATTAGAATGCCTTCGCCATGCATGCCCTCTGTCAGAAGCCGAAATACCGAGTGAAGTCCGAATCCTCTTTCTCCATTTTTGTCTTTTGTAGATACTCCATTAATGGCTTTTATGAGACTGTCAGAGTCCTTATCAAAACTGATTCCGTGAGCCCTGAAATTTCCTGGAATAGATATACCATCGTCCATCAATGAAAATTCAAGACTTTTCTTGGAGGGATAATTCTGGAGCATAATGAACGAGTTTTTGTACTGAGAATGCTCTGTTACATTTGCCAGTAATTCATCAATGCTGTATTTCAGGGCTGAAGAGACTTATCATTCAGATTCTTCCCTATCATTCTGGTAATCTTTGATGCGATAGAATCTGCGTTGGAGTTATCAATCCTTGAAAATGGTATATAGCTGGATTCTTCTGAAACTCCATTAGCTGTCTCGGATGTTATGTAATCGAGATATCCTCTTACTTCTCCATTCCTTGGAGGGATATAACTCTTGTTTTGTTTTGCTTCAGTTATGGTATCCCTTAGCAAGAGTATCTCTGATGGTGTAAGCCAATCCCTATGCTCTAAGTCTAGCTTACCTTTTGACTTATAAGTGGAGATTTCACTTACACATTTTATGTATTTTCCAACCAGATACGGGTAATTCTCTTCTCTTACCACATAATTGTATCATTATTCTGTATTATAAGGCCACGTTGAGATTCAGTTGGTGCCGTTGCATACTCCACATTTTCTGGACTTTCTCCAGCACTCAACGGGGGCAAATCGATGAGAAGATCGTTAACCACGTATTCTCTGGTTGTTGTCTTGATTGCAGGGTACTTAAGGTGAGAACCAATAGACCACCCAATCAGTATAACTCTTTTCCTGTTTTGTAGCACCCCATAATCTCTGGCATTGAGGACTTTGTAATCCAAATCATAACCAGCTTTCCTGAAATAATTTTGTACATCCAAAAAAAGTTTTCCTTCCCCAGCGGACAACAACCCCATTACATTCTCGAAAATGAACACTTTTGGTTTATATTTTATTAAAAAGTTGGCATAGAGCCGGTACAAGTAATTACGTGGATCATCTTTCATTCTATATTTATCCCTAGCTCTGCCAATCAGTGAATAAGCCTGACATGGTGGCCCACCAACAATCAGATCAACTTCCTTATGCCCAGCTAGAGCCAAATTTTCATCCACTTTTTTAAACAGGGAGGGCAATGATTCTTCTGTAATTTCTGCATTAATAATGGTATCAAGAATTTCCTTTGGGACCTTGCTTAATAGTTTATCAAAATTTATTTTCCCTCTTAAATACTCATTATACGACTCAATTTCCCCAGTTTCCTTAAGGTAATGGAACGCTGCTCTGGTTTTCCGCGTGTTTGAAGAGTCATTATTTTTCTCAATGTGCGCAACTGGTGTAAATCCGTTCATCAAAAATCCTTCAGACAATCCACCGGATCCTGCAAAAAGATCTATGAATACCTTCTCATCCATCCACATTCCCTAATTTTACAGAGTTAGCTTAAATTGTTTGATTAATTTTTTTTGGTTCACGCAAGTGTGTTGCATAATTCCCCTGTATAATGAAATACAGGGGGGTGATTGGTTTGTATGACACCAAAGCCAATCACGGCTAAAGGCAATAGAAGCAAAAGAAGATATTGGATCGGTTCGGACAGAAGGTATGACAGGTACAACAGATCTCTTGTGAATAGAATTGAGGATCTAATGGACCCATCATTTCTCATGAACTGGAGGAATCTCCTTGCAGATAACAACAGAGGAAAGAGAGGCCATCCCTACAGGACACCAAATGCATTCATAACATTCCTTGCAAAACTCAGGGCAATGTACAGCATTCCCTTCAGGTCACTGGAGGGAATTGCCAGGATATTTGCAAGGATCACCGGAATAACAGCTGTCTCCTACACAAGCATATTCCGAAGAATAAGAAAGATTGTGCCTTCAATTCCCAATTCTCAGGGAAAGCCTGTGGACTGTGCAATAGATTCCACAGGCTTCAAGATCACCATCAGGGGTGATTATCTTGGATCAAAATGGAAGAAAGCAAGGAGAGGATGGTCAAAGCTTCATGCTGTCATATCCATAAATGAAGTTTCAGTGATGTCATTTGCCATCACAGATGAACATGTGCATGATGCAAAGGCTGGAAAGGAACTGCTGAAATCTGTAAAAGAAAGGATCAGAAGGATATTTGCAGACAAGGGTTATGATTCAAAGTCAATATACAATACATTCGGGGAGAATACAATAATACCCCCAAGGAAGAATGCATCCACAAGGAGCAGGGGATCACCTGCCAGGGCAAGAATAGTCAGACAGATCCGGAGGACCTCAGAAAAGGAATGGAAGGAATCCGTTGGTTATGGAAAAAGATGGCATGTGGAGATATATTTCTCAGGACTCAAGAGGACAATGGGTGAGGTAATCAAGGCCAACAGGCCTGATTACATAGTTCAGGAGATTGCACTGAAGGTGCAGTATTACAACGTTCTAAGAGAGATGACATATGCCTATTGAATTGTGCAACACACTTGGTTCACGCTGAAGAAATATGTTGCACAATCCAAGAGGCATCTCGCTTTTCCCCGAATATGTTATGATGTTTTACATCTACGGCAATTTCATGTGCAATGTAATCGGGCTTGACGGCTTTGTTCATTTCCTAGGTTTCTCTTCATCTCTGAGAAATATATATTTCAACATTCTATTTTTTTTCATAATCAATGATAGACAAAAATATTGATGACAATAAAAAGAAAGTGTGGGAAATCTTGATTGCCAGACATACTAAAATAGTCTGAGATAATTCATTGAGAAATACGAATAGATGATCAGTAAATATATGGCTATTCTTCTGGCTGTGGCTTCGGAAAGTAGGAAAAGAGCCACTGGAAGGATTTGAAACCGCCCGTCTGCCGATTAATAGGGATGAAAAAGAAGGACTCTCATAAAACACAGGCATATCGTTGCGTGTGATTTTCTCTTCACTAGTATCTATTATAATAATCCTATAAGCTTATTAAGTCCGTTCTTCCAGCTCTCGGAAAACTGAGCCATATCTTTTATGGCCTCTCTTCCAAGATCCGTAATAGTATACATCTGTCTTGCCCGCTCTCCCTGCATTATTTCGCGCCTTTCCACATATCCATCCTTTTCCAGTGAGCCAAGGGCGGGATATATGGAACCAGCGGTGGGCCTCCAATAACCTTGTGTGCGCAGGGAAATTTCACTCATTATTTCATATCCATGCATTGGCTTATTTTCAAGAATTTTAAGTATCAAAGGCTTGAGTATTCCTGGTGGGATAAGACTTACTCTGAATGGGCCACATTGACAGGCGCAATTTTTATCCACTTACTTTCCAACCTCCTTTCTTAGTAGTTCTTTCTGGATTTCAATTTCCTCCAATTCTACCCTCTTTGCAGCAATTGTTGAATACAGTCTCTCTATTTTTTCTATCTCAAGAACTTTTGCATGATGCAGTGCACAGAGTTCACAACCGTATAGTCTTACCACTCCGTCTATTTCAAACGGAAACTCCTTACCTGGCATTACAGGTTCGCCACAGTCGGCACATTTCAACATCCCTACTAACTCTCAATTTTTGTGGAGTTAAGTTTACTCCACATTCTCGTTTTTGTGCGACTTGATCCTTGCCAGTTTCCTCTCCAACAAAGATATCTCATTCTCCAGCTGTTCCTTGTAGTCCTCAAGATCTTCAGCCACATCCTTTTCAGAACGGTTCCGAAACATCTGGCCGCATCTGGCCATTCTGGATTCCATGTATTCGTTGTCGCATCCACACCTGTTTTTATTCATTCCATACATTTGTTTTTACCTCATTAGAGTATTATTGTTTCCTATATACTGCTGTCGATATATCGTTGACAATTTCAATAAACCTACATGGAATGATAATAGATAACACATAGATTTAAACAAATCCGCTACTCAATGCAATCCATAGCAGTCCTTGTCATTGTAAGATATAAATCGATCTTCCACAAATCCTCCACTTGACCTTGCTGAGAATATTGCTTTAAAACGGTCTTAGAATTTTCCCCCAGTTATATTCATTCAATCTAGTTTTTAACAGGCTGAATGAAAAATACCATGCTGTGAAAAGAGCCCATAGCACATCAAGGATAAAATGCGTTGATGAGTCTGGTCTTTTGTGAATTAAAGTTACATTCAAAAAGTTGAAGCTAGTCGAAGAATTTATTATCCTTTGGATAATAATGTTTTATGCCACTTGTAAGACAGATCCTGAATGAGGAACGCTCGTGTGCCTCGTACATTATTGGATGCCCCAGTTCTGGAAAAGCGTTTGTAATCGATCCTAAATACGAGGTGGATACATACATTCAGATGGCTAGTTCGCTGGCACTGAAGATAGACAGTATAATAGAAACCCACATTCACGCCGACCATATATCGGGTGCTAAGAAATTACATACAGCTACAGGTGCCCCCATCTATATGTTTGAAGATGCAAAGGTGAAATTTGGTTTCCTCCCACTGAAGGAAGGGAATACCATGAAAATAGGAAACGCACGGATAATGGTATTACACACACCAGGGCACACACCGGAGAGCATATCCTTGGTGTATTACGATGATAAGAGAAATCCTGAAACTCCATCAACAATCTTCACAGGAGACACGCTATTTGTTGGCGATGTTGGACGATCAGATATTTCTGGAATGGACACCTCGTATGAATTATACGAAAGCATAACGGAAAAAATATTGCGTCTGCCGGACTTTGTAGAATTAATGCCTGCACACTATTCGGGCTCCACCTGCGGTGCTGAAATGAGCCCAAAAGCCTCTTCAACCCTTGGGTATGAACGGCTATGCAATCCTCTCCTTCAGACGGAGTCATATAGTGATTTCAGAAAAAAACTCGGTGAAATACAGCTGCAACCCGTACCTGAAAAGGAAAAGATAAGGGAGATAAATATCAGGGGAAATTAAGGTGTCAGACAAGGAAGATAATGCTGATGCACGGTCCAAAATATTGGTTGAGCTCGAATATCTTGGGCTTACACACTATGAGGCTGAGTTATTTCTCACTCTATCACTCAGGGGGATGACGGCAAGGGAGCTTGCCCAAACAACTGAGATTCCTTACACAAAAGTATACGCTGTTTTAGAGAAATTGAACCAACTTAATCTGGTACAGAGGGTATCAAGCAGTCCATCCTTGTTTTCAATCCCTGAACCGGACATTGTTATTGGCGTCCTGTGTGATGAGGTCAGATCCAGGATCGATGAGATTGAGGGTCATATAACCAATTACCTGGCATCTGTCAGGAGGAACGTAAACAAATCGGATGATCTCAACATGTCATGGAACATAGTTGGTTCCAGTAAGGTACGGTATTACCTCCAAACCATGGTAAAAAAAGCACGGCGTTCAATCTATGTGATGGATCCGGGGATCAGAACAGTCGACAGCAAATTGCATGAAATTTTCAAATCTAAGACGGATGTTCAGTTGAAAATGATATTTTCCACCGGTGACCTGAAAGAAATTCCAGAAGATCTCATACCATTCTCAAGAATATCTGACAGGTTGAACTCAAGGTACTATGTTTTTGACAACGAGACCTCGTTTATGATTTCCATGGAGAAAGACCATGAGATCTATGGAATAGTGGAACCATGCAGTAATTGCGTTTTGCAGTCCAGAGAACATTTCGAAATGATGTGGGACAGATCCAGGCCTGCATGCCCAAAAGGATGATTCATCTTGGCACTCACAAAAAACGGTGCTCAATCAGAAGGATTAACACATGACGGTACACAGTACATTATCCTCCTATTACTGACCCTTTTCATTGGGTGGTTTCTGGGGATAGAGCGTGTTCTCGTCCCTGCAATGGCTAAGGACATATATCATATCTCATCATATTTATACATACTCTCATTTCTGGTGGCTTTTGGCTTCACAAAGAGTGTACTTAATCTCGTATCAGGAAAAATATCAGATGACATTGGAAGAAAGAAACTGCTGCTTATAGGATGGCTGGTGGCTATCCCAGTCCCTTTCATATTCTACTTCTCAACAAGCTGGAATATGATTGTACTTGCCAATATCGGGGTAGGTGTTAATCAGGCATTCGCATGGACTATGACAGTAACCGCCGGACTGGATCTGAGCAGAAGTACATCCCGAGGCCTTACTGTTGGACTGAACGAGGCAGCTGGTTACATAGGTCAGGCTACTGCGGGAGTCATTACTGGCTATATGGCTGCGTCATATGGGTTAAGGGGAGCGTCATTCCTCTTCGGAATAGTGGTTGTAATTGTGGCAATAGGAATCACTGCACTTACAATAAGGGAAACTGTCGGCTTTGCCAGATCAGAAGATTTCGGGATAAACCAAACGGGTAGTTCGGTTTCATTCATGAAGATGTTTACAGATACATCATGGTCAAACAGGCTCCTCTTTTCTTATTCACAGGCCGGTCTCATTGAGAAATTTGTGGATGTTGTATTCTGGGGGCTCATGCCATTATACCTTCTTTCACTTCATTTCAGCCTGTTTACTGCAGCTGTTTTGGTTGGAATTTATCAGATGACATGGGGTTTGCTCCAGATTATAACTGGAAGGCTTTCGGACCATATTGGCCGCAATGTGCTTATAATTACGGGCTTCTGGATTGATTCCACTGCCATGGTAGGTTTCGTCTTCTTTCATGGAATTGTAATTATTGGCTTGCTGAGTTTTCTTGCAGGTCTCGGAATGGCGTTTCTGTATCCTGTTCTCATCGCCGCCGTGAATGATAAGGTCAAACCATCCGAAAGGGGTGCAAGACTTGGTGTTTACAGGCTCTGGCGAGATTCCGGCTATGGATTCGGCGCTATCTTTGTGGGAATATTGGCAAGCGCGTTGAATATTAGATCTGTGTTTATCGGTGTCGCACTACTGATGTCTGTTTCAGGTGGAATCGTTATGATTGCCTGCAGGATTAATCACCGTAAGTCCTCGGTACCATAGCTAAGTAACAAAATTGCAGTTAAAGTGGAAACGGGTAGGAAAAATTCTTCCCACGTTGGATACGGAGATCTCAGAGAATGAAAATCAGCAACGATAGGCCGTTTGCCGGTATTCAAAGGATTATGATCCGGTAATGTACTCAAATGCTTAAGAAATTCTAGAACCGCTGCCAAAGTTTTTTGGATGAACATAAAAAATAATTAAAGAAGTATTTTTAGTGACCTAAAATAAGCAATAACACAGCAATTTTTAATCTTCGTCAGTTACCTCTGGACCCTCTCCCTCAGATCCGGGTTCACAACTATCTGCTTCAGCAACGTTTTAAGGGTTTGCTGAATTTTAAGTAAAATATACAATAAATTTCATTGCAAATTGGATCGTTCTCAATTAATGTGGCTTCGGAAAGTAGGACAAGAGCCACTGGAGGGTATCGATCCCCCGACCTGCTGATTACAAGTCAGCTGCTCTACCAACTGAGCTACAGTGGCACCAGAGGGCTAATATTTGGTATAAGATAAACCTTTCAATGGAAATAAGTTAATGTTTCATTTGTATGATAGAGAATCATTCTTGAATACAAACACTTTATTCATCAGGTCATTATCTGATTCCAATGGACTGCACTGCTTTGGACCTTCATTTATCGGGATCGGCACAGAAGGTGCTGAACGTCTTGCTTTCAATGAAAATTGCAAGGTTTGAGGACCTCAAGGAGAGAACAGGCCTACCCAAGCGCACTCTACTTTACTCAATAAGGATTCTCAGGGATGCAGGCATTGTTGAGACGCAGATTTGCATGAATGATGCAAGAAGGAGATTTTATTGTGTCAAACTTGGTGGTATCGGGAGTAACCAATCAATTAATGAACAACAATCCACTGAACAGTTATGGCATTCCTGGAAGAGCTGAAATCATCCGTGGGCAGCGTGCTTATCCAGAAGCATGAGCAGAAAATTCCATACGAAACAGATGCATCGTATTTTCAGGGCAGCGAACCGCTGGCAGTGGTGGTTCCGGAAACGGTCGACCAGGTAAGCAGGATAATGAAGCTGTGCCAGAAATATTCAGTTCCAGTTGTTGTAAGGGGCGGCGGTACTTCACTCACAGGCTCGTCCGTGCCACTGGATGGATTCGTGGTAATCAGCATGTCCCGTTTCGACAGGATAATTGAGGTGAAGCCTCAGGACAGGTATGCCATAGTGGAGCCCGGAGTAAGGCTGGACACACTTAATGAAAACCTGTCTCACACAGGGCACTTCTACCCGCCGGATCCGGCCAGCTCCATGGCGGCCACTGTCGGCGGCTCCATTTCCACCAATGCAGGAGGGCTGAGGGCCGCAACATACGGTACAACCCGAAACTGGGTGCTTGGCCTGGAGGCTGTGCTTCCAAACGGAGAGGTAGTGAACCTTGGAGGAAAGGTGCTGAAAAGAACCGCCGGCTATGATCTGACTGCAATGTTTGTTGGCGCGGAGGGAACCCTTGGGATCATAACAAAGGCCATACTGAAAATCTGGCCAATACCTGAAACGAAAGGCCGGATCCTGGCATATTATCAGGATATAGAGAAAGTCGGGATGGCCATTTCCACCATGAAGGAAAAAGGCATAACTCCCGAAATAGCGGAATTCATGGACAGGATCACGATGAATTCCCTGGAAAAGGCCAGAGGAATGCACTTCCCGGAATCTGCACGCTACATGCTCATAGTTGATATATCATCAACACGGGAAAGCCTGCAGCGGCAGCTTGATGAAGCCGTTGCCGTGCTCAGGCAGTTCTCTCCAACAGACATCACTGTTACAACAGATCCGGCAGAAATGGCTCGCATATACGAGGCAAGAAAGGGTGCCTACGCATCCCTGCTCAGTGAAAGGTCTTCCCCCACAGAAAGGGTGGTAATTGGGGATATAGTTGTGCCCGCATCAAGTCTTCCAATGGCACTGAAAGAGAGCGAGGAGAAGCTGAAGGAGGATGGAGTCAGGGCAGCCTTATTCGGCCACATTGCTGATGGCAACATACATGCGAATATATTCGCAGATACCGGAAATGTAGAGCAGATGAAGAAGGTGGACAGGTTCCAGATGGATCTGGGAAAAATCGCCCTGAAATACGGCGGAAGTGTTTCCGCTGAACACGGCATCGGGATGGAGAAAAAGGAACTTCTCAGGATGGAACTGGATTCCAGCGGCAACCCATACGTGATGGAGATCATGAAAACCATACGAAGGAGCTTTGATCCCATGGGAATAATGAACAGGGGGAAGATGTTTGACTGAATCCGTTCTGGACAAGCTTCAGGATGAGGTTGGTAAGTGCATAAGCTGCGGCTTCTGTGAAAGTGTCTGCCCAACTTTGCCAGCATCAGGATATGACCTGTGGAAGGGTGCAAGGGGACGGGTCATTATGGGCCATGAGCTTGTGAACGCTGTGAGGGAGGGAAAGGCGGGGCAGCTGGACATTTCTGACAGTTTCTACTCCTGCCTGGACTGCTTTGCATGCCTTCAGGTATGTCCTGCCGGCGTGAATGCCGGAGTTGTGAGCCACCTGGCAAGAAGCCTCATAGTTGAGAGGCAGATCAAGGAGAACCAGAATCCCTATGCAAGGATGATTGTGGCAGCCACAATGAAATATATGAACCCCCTGGGAGTGCCAGCATCTTCCGACAACTGGGCAGAGGGACTGAAGTTTGATCAGGATTCCCCTGATCTGCTGTACACTGGCAACATGTACCAGTTAATGGCCTATACAGGAGGACTCAACCGGGTGAGGCAGATGGCCGGCCATCGCCTGTCAAAGATGATGGCCGGAATCATTGCAGGTCATCCTTCGGCCATAAGAGTGTCAACCTCACAGAGGGATAGATCATTTCAGAAACAGCTGAATAATTCTCTGCGGAACATTGTCAGGCTGCTTCAGGCTGCAGGAAATCATTTTTCATATCTCGGTCCCGGGGAGCCATATCCAGGTACATTCATCTATGATCTGGGGTATCTTGAGGAATTCAGGGAATATGCAAACAGGGTATACAGAATGCTCAAGGAATCAGGCGCCAGAAGGATCATAACGGTTGATCCGCACACATATGATCTGCTGAAGCACACCTATCCAGAATATGTGGGAGGCTTCGATCTGGATGTGATATTCTATGCGGATCTCCTTTCTGGACTGGACATATCAAAAATTGACAGAAAGGTTGTGTATCATGAACCATGCCATTTTGTCCTGAGGGCCGATTCCTACACGGTTCCGCTAACACTCATAAGCAGGGCAGCCGAAACAGTCATGGCGCCCAGAAACGGCAGGAGGAATAATTGCTGTGGGGGTCCGGATGAGCTCATATTCCCAGATCTGTCGGAAAAAGTATCAAATGAGAGGTATTCGGAACTGGTTTCCACAGGAGCTTCGGAAATCATAACTGCCTGCCCCATATGCCTGGCAAACCTTTCCAAGGGGAAAAAAACAAGGGATATGGCAGACCTCCTTTCAGAGGCCTGCTTCAGGTAATTACCTTCCCTTGTATTCCGGCTTTCTCTTCTGCAGGAAAGCTGAAATGCCCTCCTTGAGATCATCTGTGCCATAGAGAAGGCCCATGGCAACGGATTCCATCTCAAGGCCGTCATCTGCGCCCATCTCACTTCCCTTGTAGATTAGTTTCTTGGCCATTGCGGCCGAAACAGGCGCAATCTTCCAGGCCAGTTCCTCACCAAGGCGGTCGGTTTCTTCTGCAAGCTTATCCTTGTCGAAGACCCGGGAGACAAGCCCGATCTCATGGGCGTACTTCCCGTCAAAGCGCTCACCGGTCAGGATCAGGTACGCTGCCCTGGACATTCCCAGCAGTTTGCTTAGCCTCTGGCTTCCGCCCCATCCAGGAACAAGGCCCAGAGTTGTTTCAGGGAAACCTATTGTGGTCTCAGGCGTTGCAACCCTTATGTCGCACCATATTGAAAGTTCAAATCCCCCGCCAAGAGTGAATCCCTTCATCTCTGCTATGGTGATCTTGGGGATTTCCGACAGAAGCCTGAACACCCTCTCTCCTACCCTTGAATTTTCAGAGAAATCCATAGGCCCGCTGAAGAACTGTGTCAGTTGAGCACCGGCAGATAGGTTGTTGCCCTCTCCCCTGACAATTATTACGTTTATCTCATGGTCATTCCACAGGTTCTTGAGGTGTTTTTCAAGGGATGCAAGAACTTCGGAGTTGATGAGGTTGTTCTTTGTGTTGTTCAGGATAAGGTGGGCCACCCTGGTCTTTTCATTGCGTTCCAGTCTGACGGGTTCTCCGGACTGTTCGGCGTGTTCAGCAGCATGGGTTTCTGCAGCCCTGGGAGCTTCGGCCCCCCTGGTTTTTCCGGATATGACCTCCCTGAGCTTTCCAGATTCAATGGACTTTGCGGGATAGAAAATCTTTGTGTCAAATTTCTGGCTCAAGGTGGTGAGCTTCTTCTTTATCTCTGCATTGGTGAGTCCTTCTGCAACAGAAATGGGCCCGAATGGCCTGTTCATTCCAAGCTTCACGCCTGTTTCTATGTCAGCCGGCTGTGCAACACCCTCCTCGATTATCTTCACGGCCTCGTTGATCTCAACGGAGAGTATATCCATAAGGTCAAGGACAGTTGCCGGTTTTGCCTCAGGAATCTTTGCATGCCCGTTTTCCCATACGTAGAAGCCGCTTCCGGATTTCAGCCCAAGTTTCCCTGATTTCATGAACCTGTTGAAATAGGTGCATTTCCCGTATTCCCTGTCAAGGGTGTCCGCATAGTATTCCAGCGAGTGGACAACTGTGTCAATGCCAACATAGTCCATAAGTTCATATGGCCCCATGGGGAGCCCCTGGGACCTTGCAAATGCGTCTACCTCTTCGGGCCTGGCCATGTTCCTGTCCAGGAGGAGGCAGAAGAGCAGGCTTTCCGGTGCGTTGATCCTGTTAACAACAAAGCCGGGGCTGTCCTTCAGGACTTTTATGGGAGTTTTCCCTATCTTCTTTGAGAACTCGTAGGTTGCATCAAATACATCCTGTGCCGTCCTGTCAGATTTTATGACCTCAACCAGCTTCATGATCACGGGCGGATTGAAGAAATGGAGACCCAGGACGCGTTCCGGCGATTTTGCATGATCAGCAAGTGTGGATATCCTGATGTTAGACGTATTGGATGCCACTATGGCATCTGCCCTGCAGTTTGCAGTTATGTCCTTTATGACTGAAACCTTCAGGTCGGGTATTTCCGGCACTGCCTCAATGATGAGATCAGCATCCCTGACAGCTTCAGCCATTTTGCCTGAAAAGCTTATGCGTCCAATTATCTCAGAGTAGGCCGCATCGCTTATCTTGCCTGATTTCTTCATCCTCTCCAGGCTGGCCTTCAGGGATGCCTCGGCCTTCTTGAGAGCTTCCGGGAATGCATCCTCCAGAATGACTGGAAATCCGGCCATGGAAACCACTTCTGCAATTCCGTGGCCCATTATGCCAGCTCCAATTACGGTGACCCTCTTTATCTGCATTCCATCACTTCCTTATCTTTGACACTATGCCTGTGAGTTTCTGTGCGCTGAAAATATCACCGCTGACCTTGAGCTGGCCCTGCATGAAAGCCTTTATGGCGTCAAGCTTTCCTGTAAAAATATCCGTGAGTGCCTGGTCTGAAGCGGAAATTGTGGCACTTGCCCCCTGCAGTTCGCCTTCCTTCAGTGATACCGATCCGTTTGATATCTCAACATAGTACGGCTTTGCATCTGACGGCTTGAACTGGAATGATTTGTTGAACCCAGAAATATCCTTCCGGAAACTCTCCTCAGTGGCTGCCTTTGCAACTATTCCATTCATGACTTCATACGATGTCATATAAGGAGAGTCGGAAACCAGTAAAATAATTTATGCGCAGGCCGCCCCATCCTGTTATTTTCATTTGTGCACTGGTCAGTGCACCAAGTGTTATCTACAATTGGCGCATACTCTGACATGCCCCAAACTCTGACCAGGACCCTGAAATTCCAGGATGCCGTTATAATAAACCTTGGAGCAATAATCGGGGCTGGCATATTTGTCATAATAGGAATATCTGCAGGAGCAGCTGGCCCGGCAGTTCTCGTTTCAATACCACTTGCAGGCATGGTGGCAATTTTTACCGGAATAAGTTTCTCTCAGATAGCAAGGCATGTTGACAAGGAGGGTGGAGTTTACGAGTATGGAAAGGAATCCCTGTCACCTTACGCCGGATTCGTTGGCGGGTCACTCTGGACATTCGGGAACATAATTGCGCTGTCTGCGGTTTCCATAAGTTTTGGAAGTTATCTGGATGCCGTGCTCAATTCCAGGTTTCCGGACATATTCATTGCCATATCCATAGTTGCATCATTTGCCCTGCTTAATGCCATGGGCATCAAGAATTCTGCAAGGACTCTCAGGGCAATCGTTGCAGTAAACGTCATTATACTGGTTACATTCACGGCTGTTGGACTGTTTTTCATCCACCCGTCTCATTTCAATGATTTCTTTGCAAAGGGGCCAGGTGGAATCATATCCGGTGCGGCCATCATTTTCTTTGCCTTCTCAGGTTTCTCAAGGGTCACAACGGTTTCTGAGGAGGTTGTGAATCCGGAGAAGACAATACCACTTGCAATACTCGTATCCATCATGATATCAGCGGTGCTCTACTTCCTCATAAGCCTTGCAACCCTTGGACTTGCTCCAGCATCAAGACTTGCGGAGTCTGCATCCCCTCTTGCATTTGCATCATCCGTTACCGGAATGGGCTGGCTTGTGATCCTGGTTTCCATGGGGGCATTGGTGGCAACTTCAGGAGTGATACTTACAGGCATCCTTGGAACATCAAGGGTAATGTTCGCCATGGGAAGAGACGGTGAGCTTCCCAGACAGGTATCCAGGCTGGACAGGTTTTCCACGCCGATTGTTGCAATACTGGTTTCCCTGATTCTTGCAGTAGCCATGATGCCGGCTGCATCATTTGGCACCATTGTTGAATCATCAAACACATGCGTCATAGCTGCCTATGCCATCATAAATGTTGCTGCCCTGCGCACGCATATTAAATACCGGGGGACAGGCAGAAGAATGCTTCTGGCTCACGACTGGTTTTTCCTGATTCCGGTTGCAGGCATCGTCACAATAGGCCTCTTCTTCGCATTCCTGGGATACGAGAGCATGGAGATCGCGGCGGCAGTGTTTGCGGCAGCTTCAGTATACCATATGCTGAATGTCAGGCTGCATGGGCCATCATCAAGACCGCCAAAAACAAGCAAAGTCAGGCTCTTTGGAAGATCCAGGCACAATGTTGATAATAAAAAAGAAGATGGAAATACTGGCCCTGATCAGGCCTTGCTGTGATTGTTGTAGGCTTCCATCACATATTCTGCGAACTGATCGTCAGGATAGGCGCCGACAAACTGCACCTCTCCATTTATGACTATGTGAGGCACGCTTGAAACTCCAACTTCCTCAGCTTCCTGTTCGAATTCCATGGATTCGATCATTTCACCGGTTATGTTCTTGTTCAGTATGGCAAATTTATGCGCGGTGCCAACTGCCTTGGGGCAGTACGGGCAGGTTGGTGTTACATAGACCTTTATGCTCACCGGCTTATCGATCTTGTTGATTATCTCCATTGCCTTGGAGGAAACCTCAACTTCGCCATTTGAAACGTTCTTCATGTCCTCTATGAGGGAACCGAATTCATATCCAGATGGGATACCATAATACTTCACGCGCCCGTTCTTCTCCCCATGCTTTGTCACAATTGTGGCAGGGAACTTCTCAACGCCGAATGCTTCAGCATCCTTCCTGTCCTTGTCAAAATCGTACTTCTGAAGATGGATCTTTCCATTGATTTCTGAAACCTCTTCAGCAAGTTCTACAGTTTCCTTGCAGTACTTGCAATCCGGACTCTCAGAGGTAAAAATGACCAGATCTATATCATCCTTCAGATGTTTCTCGAATTCCTGCATAAGAAACTTCTTGTCTTCCTCTCTTATTAATGGCATCCTTAGTAATTTTCCATTATTATTTAAGTGTTGTCAGGCATGAAGGTAACCATGTGTTCTTGTAGTGATTGAAACGGATAAATATGAACAGGAAATCCATTCTGGAACCTTTGAAGAAGCCAGGAATTATATGGTATATGCCTGACATAACAGCTAAACTATTTAGGATGAAGCATTAATGTCCCGATGACAGACAAGTTGTACTGGAAAGACATGAACCTCAGGGAATTTGATGCCCGTGTGGAATCGGTTGATGGAAATGAAATCATCCTTGACAGGACTGCATTTTATGCTGCCGGAGGTGGACAGCCATGTGACACAGGATTTCTGAAGAATGAAGGAGGGCAGTACAGGGTTACGGGCGTCAGGAAGGCTGGCGACCACGTGATTCATGTCGTGGAATCTGCAGACGGGCTATCAGCCGGAATGGCAGTTCATGGCATCATAGACTGGGACAGGAGGTATTCCCATATGAGGTATCACTCTGCCATACACGTCCTGGATGGCATAGTGACAACCAGGCATGGGGATCAGGGGCTGCTCACGGGAGGGCAGATATATCAGGACAGGGCGCGGATTGATCTGGACATGCAGGATTTCAGCAGGGAGGTCGTTGAGAAGATACTGGATGAATGCAACAGCTTCATAAAGGAAGGCCACCGGATTTATCAGGAGGAGGTTCCCGGAGAGGAGGCCAGGAAGATGGAGAATCTTGCCAGAACACTTCCCGGAAGGGAACTGATCAACTCACTTGATACGGTCAGGCTGATTGTCATAGAAGGGCTGGACATGCAGGCCGACGGCGGAACACACGTATCCAACACCACGGAAATAGGAAAACTTGTTCTAAATCGCATAGAAAGCAAGGGAAAGCGCAACAAGAGAGTGGAATTCCACCTGGAGTGAATCGGACCGCTCCTGATCAAATCTTAAATTTTTGAATTTTGGAATTGCCCCCCACCCATAAATAATGCATGTTTAAGTAAGGACTAAGGCATGATCCCCCATGGAAATAGTTGTTGTGGGATGCAGGGGATTCGGAAAGGTTCATTTAAGATCAATCAGGGGAGCGGACATCGGAATAGTGGAACGTGACCCAAAAATAAGAAAGGAGATTGAGGAACAATTTCAGGTGGCACATTCCTATGAAACCTATGAACAGGCCCTGGAGTCCGGAGCAGAGATCATAGATCTGGCGGTTCCGCACAATCTTCACAGGGACATGGCAATTGCGGCCATGAAGAAAGGCAGGCATGTGACCCTGGAGAAGCCCATTTCAACATCACTTGATGAATCACGGGAAATGATTGATTTCTCCAGGAAGGCCGGCGTGAAGTTCATGGTGCTTGAGCAGTATTATTTCGATCCCTCCGTACAGGAAGCAATGCGCGTCATCAGGGCTGGAAAGATCGGGAAAGTCCATACAATAATTGTGAGAGATCAGAGAGTATACCAGAAGGAAGGCTGGAGGGCTGTGAAAAACACCATGGGTGGGGGTGCCCTCATAGACGGCGGTATACACTATGTTGATACAATGCTTAACCTGGGCGGTCCCTACCATTCAGTTACTGCCAGGTCTGTACATGGCGGTTCATCGCTGCAGGGTGAGGACAACACCGTTGCCATGTTCTCCTTCAGCAGCGGATCAACAGGCATACTGTATTATTCGTGGGCATACAGGAATCCTCCTGAGGTACCGGGACTGGAAATAATTGGATCGGAGGGGTCAATTTATGAGGATCCTGAAACGAGGTCGCATGAGGATTTCAAGGTACCATCCAGGACAACGGCTTACGGTGACCTGGTGATGAACGGGAAGAGAATGGATATCCCGAAATATGACGTGTTTCAGAAAGAATTTGATGGTTTCCTGAAATCAGTTGAAAGTGGAACAGATGTTCCATTTGATCCGGAACTGGCTCACCGGGACCTGTCTGCAGTTCTTGATATATACAGGCAGTCCGCCACCTGAAGGCTTCACAGCTTGGAGCCCGGGTTAAGGGATGATGATGGAGGCTTAATTGCCAGGGAGGTCTCTTCTAGGCTCCTGTTCTTGGTCTCCTTTATTGTCAGAAGCGTGAGCACAGTGCCCGTGATGGCAATAAGAGTAAGGGCGCCAAGAACTGTGGGGAGGCCGTATAATGCCTCTATGACGGGTATCATAAAGGTGAATATCCCGGCCCCCAGTTTGCCGGAGGATGCCGATATTCCGTGGCCTGTTGTTCTGAATTCGGTGGGGAACAGCTCAGTTGGAATCAGGAAGGTTGTGGAATTCGGGCCCATGTTGCCAAAGAGATAGGATAGCCCGTAAAGGGCAACGAACAGTATCAGGTCCCTGCTTATTGTGGTGAATTTGAGTGCGAATATGAAGTATACCACTGCCATTGCCGTGAACCCAATCCACTGCAGCTTCTTTCTACCCGCCTTGTCAACAAGCCCCACTGCGAGCCAGTAACCCGGCACTGCAAAAAGCCCTGCCAGAAGGGCGTTTCCAACCGCAATATTGAATATTGTAGCCTTAAGGTTGCCGGCAACCGCACCATATCCAATTTCGCTCAATATCTGGCCGCTGTTGATTGGTGTGCCATAAAATGCCATGTCGAAAAGGAACCAGGAACCAGCGGTCCCAAGCAGTATGACCCAGTAGTTCCTCAGAAACTGCGATGGTGACATTTTCCTTGCTTTCACTCTTTCTGCACTTACAGACACCTTCTTTCCTGTGGCAGCCTGCACAGCCGCAGCAGCTCCTGCCCTGTCGCCCATCTCTATGGAGTATCTGGGACTCTCCTTTATCCTCCTTCTGAGGTATATCACGGAAGCCGCAGGAACCGCGCCAAAACCAAGCATCACCCTCCATGCATAGTCAAGGGGCAGGAAATGTATGGAAACAAGCCCTATGAGGCTTCCAAAAAGCAGGCCAAATCCCTGCATGGAAAATACGGATAACACCATCTTTCCCCTGTTCCTGACACTGGAATATTCGCTCATAATGGTGGAGCTCACAGGATAATCCCCGCCCACCCCTATTCCCAGTATGAATCTGGAAATCATGAGCATGGGTATGTTTATTGAAAATGCGGAAACTATGGCAAAAACAAGCAGTATGGTCATTTCCAGGCCGTAAATGTATCGCCTTCCCTTGAGATCAGCGATCCTTCCGAAGACAATGGCGCCAACGAAAGCACCGAACAGGGCCATGGCCCCAATCATTCCCGTTTCAACCGATGCAGCACCAAGCGGCCCTATGTAGCTGGTGCCGAATATGTTGTTGGAATTTGTTATGCCAAAGACAGCAACTATGATTGGAATGGCAGTGGATGTGACGAACAGATCATAGGCATCGGAGAAGAAGCCCATACCTGCAGTGAAAATTGTCTTGACATGGAATTTCCCGGTCTTTGCCTGGTCAAGTGCTCTCAGCAGATCGCCGTCGTCATTGGACTTCGCCATCACTTGTCATTTCCTCATTACGGCATTCCGTATGAGCCTCTCATAGATATTTTATGTAGAGCTATATAGAAAATTTGGACCTACCCACAATATATATTCTAATATAGATAGTCGGGGCCCTTGAGCATATGCGGGCAAACTTTATGCGGGGAATGACCATGAGCCAGCATGTTCACAAGGCGGGGAGACACGGGAGAAACTGATACCGGCCTCAGGGAAAGAGTCAGCAAGGGATCAGCCCTTGTGAACGTTGAGGGAACACTTGATGAAACAATCGCTTTCATAGGGAACGCCCTTGCACTGACACTCTGGGATGATGTCAGGAATGACCTGAGGCAGATGCAGGATGATCTTTTCACGCTTGGCGAACACATAACAACATCCGGGAAAGGAAGGAAGATAGTTCCGGAAAGGACAGTGTGGCTGGAGGAAAGGGTCAAGGTTTACAGGTCCGAAATCGGGAAAATCCGGCTTTTTGTGGTGCCAGACGGTTCGCAGCAGGCCACATCGCTTCACATGGCAAGGACTGTCTCAAGGCGCCTTGAAAGATACGCCGTATCTGTCACAAGGGAACTTCAGCTTGAAACGCCAATCCTGACTTATCTCAACAGGATCTCATCCCTGCTGTTCATGCTTGCCATTGTCTCAAACAAGAGGCAGGGCATAGAGGAACGCATATGGAGCATTCACAGGGAATCATGAGGTCAGTCAGTTGGTTCCTGGGAAATATTGCGGCCTTGCATGGAGGGCAGTTCATCCTGTCCAATAGCGTGGAATGGCCCGAATCTCAATGAAAAGTTTTCCGTGATAGTTTTGATGAGGTCGCTCCTGGGTATGCCAGCGTATCCCATGACATCAGGATTCAGCCCGCAAGGGCGGATCCTCTCAAATCCGCTGATTGCTTCTGGAGCAAGGTTGATGGCTATTCCGTGATATGAAATTCCGTGATCAATTGCCATTCCTATTGATGCCACCTTCTTGCTCTCGCCCTCAACCTGAATCCATATGCCCGGCTCATCACCCACGGCTGCAGGGTATCCGTATGCCTTCAGGGAATCCATCATTATATCCTCTATCTGATGCACAAAGCCCCTGACATCTATGCGGTCTCCGGAAGCTATCCTGAGAATCGGGTATATGACAAGCTGGCCAGGGCCATGATATGTGACGTCCCCTCCACGGTCCGTCTTAATTACCTCAACCATGGGATAATTGTTGGGGTCTGCTTTCCTTCCAATGGTGTAAACAGGATAATGTTCAAGGAAAAGAAGAACTCCGGGGATCTGGCCTGATCGCACCTGGCCCACAAGGAATCTCTGGAGGTCCAGGCAGGCGGAGTAATCAATCCTGCCAAGATCAACTGCGAGGTTTGAAGTGCAGGGGTAGTCCATAAATGCCCTCCGCCATTTCCTTCACACCCTCTGATACAGTTGGGTGCGGGTGTATGGTGAGACCTATGTCCATTGCATTCAGTCCTGACTCAATGGCAAGTGAAAGTTCCGATATGAGCTCGGAGGAGTGCGGAGCCACAATTCCTGCTCCCCTGACGTTGTTCCTCTCATCTGTGTATATCCGGAATGTTCCAATTGTGTTGTTCATGGAAAGCGATCTTCCATTGGCCGCTGCAGGGAAAAAGGAAAGCTTGCCAGACAGTTCACCTGTGTAAGAAACTTCAGGGTCGGAGTATATGACGTATGGCATTGCCCTGTATTCAACCCTGCTGTCTATTCCACATATGTTGTCTGCAGCAATCTCCGCATCATAATATGCCTTGTGTGCAAGCATTGGCTGGCCCGAGACGTCTCCAATTGCATAGACACCGGGAACGCTTGTCTGCTTCCTGTCGTTGGTCCTGATGTATCCATGATCCATCTCCACTCCAATATTTTCAAGTCCGAAGCCCTGTGTGTTTGGCTTTCTTCCCACTGTGAGCAGCACATTATCTGCGGTAATTGTTTCTCCTCCCTCAATTTTGACAGTGTAGTTGTCGGCTTTCTCCACAGATTCTACCTTTGTTGACGTGCGTACTGTGACCTTCAGCTCTCTCAGCCGGCGCTCCACAGGTTTCACAAGCTCCCTGTCCACTCCTGGCAGTATTCCCTTCATCATCTCTATTATTGTCACAGACGTGCCAAGCTTGGCAAAAGCTGTGCCAAGTTCAACACCTATGTATCCTCCGCCAATAATCACAAGGTTTGCAGGAACCTTTTTCACGTCAAGGATTTCCCTGTTGTAGTAAACATCCTTCATGGACGGGAATTTGACCGGCACTGAACCGGTTGCAATTATGAGGTTGCTTCCAGTAAAATCCCTGGAGTTGACAGTTATGGTGTTTCGATCCTTTATGAAAGCCTCTCCCTTCTCAATCTGCACACCGTATGACCTGCAGAGAGTTTCAACACCCCCGGTCAGGCGTCCTATCATTCCCCATTTCCATTTCTGCCACTCCTCCATATCAATGCTGATGTCGGATTTCACTCCGGGCATATCATGGAGGTAACCCACAGAATGGGCCAGTTCTATGAAGGTCTTGGATGGTATGCACCCGTAGTTGAGGCATTCGCCGCCTATACGGTCCTTCTCCACCAGCAGAACCTTCTTGTTCCTCTGCCCAAGGCGTATTGCAGCGGCATATCCTCCCGGGCCGGATCCTATTATTATGACGTCAAAATCCATGCATTCACCTTACCAGGAAATACTCTGGCTTCTCAAGGATTTGCTTCACCCTAACCAGGAACCTTGTTGCCATTGCGCCGTCTATAAGCCTGTGATCGCATGACAGTGAAAGATAGGTCTTCATCCGCTCCTCCCCATCTTCCTTAACTTTTCTGATCCTGTGTACACCCAGAATCGCCACCTCAGGGAAATTGATGATGGGTGTCGACATCAGCCCGCCGATCGTGCCCACATTAGTGACAGTGAATGTTGAATCCTGAACCTCTGAGAGCTTGAGATCGCTTGTTCTGGCCCTGGAAGCAAGATCCGCAATCTCACTGGCTATTTTCAGCAGGCTCTTTGTGTCGGCATTCTTGACAACCGCAACCGTAAGGCCGTTTGGGGTATCCACCGCCATGCCGATATTGTAGGATTTTCTCAGGGTATAGTTCCTGGAAGTCTCGTTGTATATGGCATTAAGGTAGGGGTATTCCTTCAGGGCGACGGTGCATGCTTTCACAAAGAATGATGTGTATGTGACCTTTGTATCCATGGAGGCAAGATCAGATATCATTGTGGAGATGCGTGTCATATCCACCTCCTCAACAACGGTGAAATGCGGTATGATCTGCTTGGACTTGGTCATGTTTTCAAATATGATCCGCCTCAGACCCCTGGGTTCAAGAATTTCATCCTGAGGGTTCTCCAGCACCGGTTCACGTACCTGTTGCACCTGGGCTGGCTCCTTCTTCACCTGGGTCACGGGCTCAACAACCTTTTCTGCACCTCTTTCAATGTGCTTTTCCAGATCATCAAGAGTTATACGGCCGTTCTGAGCACTGCCGGACAGGCCTGACAGATCTATGCCCTTCTCCCTGGCTATTCTCCTGACCGCAGGAGAAGCAAGCACCCTGCCTCCTGCTGGCTGGGCTGCGGCAGCCGGGGGGGCCTCAACTGGTGTTGCTGTTTCCCGTGCCACTGGCTTTTCCTCAGGGGCGGTTTCTCCACTATCTATTACTATCATTTCAGATCCAACGGTAACAACCTGCCCCTCCTGGAAGAGGATTTTCTTCACCGTTCCCTCAACCGGGGAGGGTATCTTTACCGTGACCTTGTCCGTCATAACTTCCACCATGTCCTGTTCCCTGGAAACATGATCGCCTTCCTTAACGTGCCATTTTACAATCTCGCCCTCTGACACGCCTTCTCCTATGTCCGGTAACTTGAAACTGTACATTTTCATCACCTGAATTTCAGAAGCCTGTCAACGGCATCCATTATCCTCTTCTCATTCGGAAGATAATGATCCTCAAGCCTGTATGGAAACGGTGTGTCCGGTCCGGTTACCCTGAGTATTGGAGCATAGAGGTATTCAATCATCCTTTCAGATATCATTGCGGAAATCTCAGCACCCATTCCCAGCGTCCTTGGAGCCTCATGCACAATCATCACCCTGCCTGTTTTCTTCACGGATGCAGAGATGGCATCAATATCCAGCGGGCTGAGAGTCATCAGGTCAATAACATCGGCATCCACCTTGTTCTTTTCAACTGCTGCTGCCACCGTGGGTACCATTGAACCATATGTGATGATGGTGATGGAATCCCCTTCCCTAACCTTCCGTGCTTTTCCTATCTGCACCTTGTAGTCCTGGTCAGGAACATCCATCTTCTGGAACCTGTAGAGTTTCTTGGGTTCAAGGAAGATCACCGGATCGCCAAGGTCAAGAGAGGCTGAAAGTAGCCCCTTTGCATCATAGGGATTTGAGGGTGTCACAACAGTGAGACCTGCAGTGTGCACGAAGTATGATTCCCCGCTCTGGGAATGATACAGTCCACCGCGTATTCCTCCTCCATAGGGAGTCCTGAGGACAAGAGGAACAGTGATTTTTCCTGCAGTCCTGTACCTCATCTTTGCCATCTGGTTGATGATCTGATCCATTGCTGTGTATATGAAGTCCTGGAACTGGATCTCAGGGACGGGCTTGAGCCCGTAGACAGCCATTCCAATGGCCATTCCAACTATCCCAAGTTCTGTAAGGGGGGTATCTATCACCCTCTGCTGCCCGTACTTGCTCTGAAGGCCGTCCGTGACCCTGAACACACCCCCGTCTTTTCCGATGTCCTCACCCAGCAGGATTATGGAATCATCTGCAGCCATCTTCATGTCAAGTGTGCTGTTTATTGCCTGTACCATGTTCATTGTGCTCAAAGGATCTCACCCTTTTCCTCTTTTATTATCCATGTCTCATCCTTGTATACGTCCTGGAACATCGTTTCAGGATCTGGTGCCGGTATCTTCTCCTGCTGATCAAACTTCTCGTTGACAATCCTGACAGATTCACTTTTCACCTTTTCCACGAGCTGATCGTTGATCAATCCCATGGCCTTCATGGCATTCTGAGTAACCACTATGGGATCGCGATCGGATCCATCCTGAACTATATCGCTCTCATACTTCGTTGGATCGTCAGATGTGGAGTGCGGTCCCATCCTGAAGCATCTGGCCTCAAGAAGCGCCGGGCCTTTCCCGGACCTCACATGATCCACAGCCTGCTGTGCAACCTTGTACATTTCAACCATGTTGTTGCCGTCTGCCTTGAAGCCTGCCATTCCATAGGCTTCAGCCTTTTTCCATATCTCCGTTTTTGTCTGTTTCTCAACGGGAAGTGAAATTGCAAGGCCGTTGTTTTCGCAGAAGAACAGAACGGGGAGGTTGAAGACTGCAGCCATGTTCATGGCAGAGTGAAAATCTGGTGTGGAGGAGGAGCCGTCGCCGAAGCTCGCAACCACTATTCCCGGCTCATGGCGGTAGACCTTGGCAAACGCCGTACCCACAGCAAGGGGCAGGTTGGTTGCAACAGGGCTGGGAACAGACATGAAGTTGTAATCCCTGGCAACCAGGTGGCTTGGCATCTGCCGGCCCTTTGCAAGATCATCCCTGTTTCCGAATACCTGATTCAGTATTATTTCAAGGGGAACGCCACGATGCAGCATCATTGGCACGTCCCTGTAATACTCATAGAGCAGGTCATCCTTGGATAGCGCCATGGAGAGCCCTATCTGCGCAGCCTCCTGGCCCATGGTGGGAGTATAGAAGCCCACCCTTCCCTGCCTCTGTGCTGTTATAATCTTCTTGTCAAGGGTCCTGGAAAGAATCATTGCCCCAAAACCCCTGATGTGCTTTTCCTTCTCTACCTGTTCATTAATTACTTCAGTCATTTTTCAACCTCCTTTTTGCCCATGCCTCCGCAGCCCTGTAGGATGTCCTCACAAGGGGACCGGAAGCCACGAATGAGAATCCCATGGAATAGGCCATCTTCTCAAATTTGCTGAACCTCTCCACAGGGGAATACTCCACAACCTCAAGCTGCATCCTGGATGGACGCAGGTACTGCCCAATCGTTACGATGTCCACACCTGCTGACCTGAGATCCTCCAGGGTCTCTGCAACCTCATCATCCTGCTCGCCAAGTCCCAGCATTATGGACGATTTAGTCAGCATTTCCGGATTAACTGCCTTCACAAACCTCAGAAGTTCAAGAGACTGATCATAGCCGGCTCTTGGATCCCTGACCCCTGGCGTAAGCCTTCTTACAGTCTCCACGTTGTGTGCAAGAACCGATGGCTCAGCATCTATTATCATACGAATTAGATCTTTTTCCCCACGGAAATCAGGAATGAGAACTTCCACATGTGGGATTTCCTGCTTCACCCTGCTGATCACACTGGAAAAGTGGTGCGCTCCCTGGTCCGGGAGATCGTCCCTGTCGACCGATGTGATGACAACATAGCTGAGTTCCATAAGTTTTGCGGCCTGCGCAACTTTTTCAGGCTCATCCGGATCAAGGGGCTGCATCCTTCCGTGGGTTACAGAACAGAATCTGCATCCTCGAGAGCAGTTGCTGCCCATTATCATAAACGTGGCCGTGCCAGATCCCCAGCATTCTGCCACATTTGGACACCTGGCCTCTTCACATACAGTATGAAGAGTACGTGCATGGATAGTTTCCCTCAGCCTGACATAATTCTCACCTGAGGGTATGTTAACCTTGACGTATTCCGGTCTCACAGTTCAATATGCAAATATTATATTCATAGCTATCGTTCTGAAAATACTGAAATTGACCATAAATGTATCACAATGTTTTTATAGAGGCCATGGAAACAGTTTTTTTCGCATTCTTCCAGTCCTTTCCAGGCATGATAAAATTCCAGGAAACAGTGTGAACATCATATCCTGCCAACATCAGGGGCCAACAACAAGCGTCACCACAAGATTTCCAACGAAGTTGGCGGAGGGTGTTGAAACAGTGAATGAAAGTGTTGCGGTAGAGCCTGGTTTCAGAAGAATGGGGAGATTGGATGATGATTTTATCATGAATCCAGACGTATCAGAGGATATTGAGAGAACAGAGCTGGGTGAAGTGCCCCTGTCACGGAGGGTTATGGTAAATGTATGATCCGTGCCGCCGGATATTGTATGGACATTCTCCTGAATATACTGGACAGACGGCCCAAGATTTCCGGAACCTGCTGTGTATTGCATATTAACCTGAAGCCACATCACATTCACGGTATCCCCGGTGCTCATGTGTGAAAATGCGAAGTATCCCGAAACAATGATAATAACAGCAATGGCAACATAGGTCATCCTTTTTCTGTTGGTCTTCAGTTCCGGAGAGTACTGGGATTCAATGGGCTGCATGCTGATGAGTGATCGCAGATTCAATAAATAAGCCTGATCACTCAGAATCATCTCACCATCCCTGATGACCGAATTCGTCAGGAACGTAAGGAAGAATGCTGTCTGCAAACAACTTATATATGTAACCCGTGATAACCAGAACTGATGGCAGTTCCCATTACCAGCCCAACGCTGGCTTTCATAGGAAACACCGAATTGATCATCGATTACGTTCTTTCATTCACAATAGTCCCATTCGTCCTGTACTGGTGGTACCGGTCATACAGCAGAATGGGCATAACATTCAGGAAGATGGTTGATTATGGCTGGCACAACGGCCCGCGAATGATAAAGCAGATTCTCGGCTACGGTTTCTTCCACCGGAAAAACCTCAAGAACAGGTATGCGGGAATCATGCACTTCCTGATTTCGTGGGGCATTCTGATACTCTTCATTGCCACGTCACTCATATTCCTCTCCCATGATCTGCTGAAGCCCACCATTCACCAGGGAATTCTCGTTGGGGACTTCTACCTCAATTTCGAGGTATGGGCCGATCTGGGCGGCGTAATGCTGGTTGCCGGAGTCATAATGGCATATGCCAGGCGCCTGCACAAGAAGGTGAAGCTGGACACAAAGAATGAAGACTATATCCTTCTCACTGCGCTGCTCATAATGGCACTGGAGGGGTTCTTCCTTGGGGCGCTGAAGATATATCTCTTCAGGCAGTCATTCGACGTTTACAGGTTTGTGGAGTGGCCCATGAGCTACCTCTTTGGAACCATGAGCGCCACCACGGGAATTGAACTGTACCGGATAATGTGGATGGTTCATGTCATAACAGGATTCCTGCTGGCGGCTTACCTTCCATTCTCCAAGCTGTCCCATATGGCACTTGCAATGGTCATGATTGGCGAGAAGAAGATCAGGAACAGGGGCGAACTTCCAACCCCATTCATTCTGGCAGACGCACTGGAGACTGGCAATTTCGATTTCAAGGTTGGAACAAAGAACATCAGTGATCTCACCTCGTTCCAGAAGATAGATGCACTTGCATGCACAGACTGCGGGAGATGTGAGAGGGCCTGCCCGGCAGTAATGGCCGGCACCGATCTGAGCCCAAGGGCAGTGGTTCAGAATATCAAGAAGAACGTCTATGGAGACGGGGAACTTACCCAGATGGTCCTTACGGAAAACGCCGCCTGGGCCTGCACCACATGCCAGGCCTGTGTTGAGGAGTGCCCCGTTCTCATTGAACCGTTTTCCTTCATAATGGATGTGAGGAAGAATCTCGTAATGGAGAACAGGTTCAGCAAACAGACAGGGACCTATTTCAACAATCTTACAAATACCCAGAATCCCTTCGGAAACAGCCCTTCTGACAGGGATGCAATGCTGGAAGTTGCCCCGAAATTCCAGGAAGGGACGGAATACCTGTACTGGGTTGGCTGCATGGGCGCCTTTGATCCGCGGGACAACAAGACAGCAAGAACCATAATTTCATTACTTAAGAAAGCCGGTGTGAATTTCGGAATACTGGGCTCCGAGGAGAAGTGTGTGGGTGAAACAGCACGCAGAATGGGTGAAGAGGGAAGATACCAGGAACTGGTAATGCAGAACGTGGAAACGCTTAATGGCCATGGCGTGAAGAAAATCATAACTGCATGCCCCCATTGCTACAACACATTCAAGAATGAATATCCAAAGTTTGGATTGAATGCGGAAGTTGTTCACCACAGTAAGTTTCTTGCGGATCTGGTTGAGGAAGGAAAACTCAATGTTAAGAAGACCACGGAGACGGTAACGCTTCATGATCCCTGTTATCTTGGGCGGGTAAACAATGAGTATGACAACACCAGATTCATCCTGAATTCGGCATCCGATCTCAGGGAAATGGAAAAATCCAGGGAAAACAGCATGTGTTGCGGTGCAGGTGGCGGCAATTACTGGTACAAGGTTGAGAGCCAGGATTCCATCAGCCAGATAAGGATGAAGCAGGCCCTGGAGACAGGTGCAAACAAGCTGGCTGTGGCATGTCCTTTCTGCATGCCCATGATGGAAGACGCCTCAAGGACACTGAACGCCAGTGACAAAATACAGATAAAGGATATTGCAGAAATTATTCAAGAGAATCTCGTGGAATAATCCATGGGCGGATTATTCCCATCTCAAAATAAATCTAATATATAGTATATGTCATAGCTATATAGCTATAGACCTGACAATATATTATTTGCATCACGCTTATTCCCGGCTTTGAAATTTATCTTCTGGTATGACTACCGAAACAAAACCGGACTTGATAGAGTCCATAAATGACACAAAAACCAGTGGTTTCCATTACAAGACCTGGCTTGTGTCCGGGCTTGGCTTCTTCACAGACGCTTACGACCTGTTCATAATAGGGGTGGTAACCAGCATATTTGTGCTATCTGGATGGAGCAAGTTCACGACACTGCAGTCATCACTGCTGGATTCCACAGCTCTGCTATCGGCAGTTATTGGTGCTATGATATTCGGAAGGCTGCTTGACAAGCTTGGCAGAAAAGCAGTATATGGTATTGAACTCATAATACTTGTAATAGGTGCTCTTGGAAGCGCATTCCTGACGCCAACAAACGGGGTTAACATACTCATAATATGGAGGTTCATCCTGGGTATTGGAATAGGCGGAGATTATGCAACAAGCTCAACCATAATGGCAGAATACTCCAATACTGCCCACAGGGGAAAGCTTGTGGGAATGGTGTTTTCAATGCAGTCCCTTGGTCTACTTGCAGGGCCGCTTGTATCACTTGGCCTGATATATTCCGGCATGAGCCTTACACTTGTGTGGAAGCTTCTCCTGGCATTCGGTGCAATCCCGGCGCTCATAGTGGTGTATTACAGGAGGAAAATGCCTGAAACACCCAGATACCTTCTCAGGGTCAGGGGAGATGCGCAGGGAGCCGCTAAGAACTGGCAGAAATATACGGGAATAGCGGCTTCGGCAGATGCGGAAACTGAGACAGTAAAAGAATCATGGACGCAGATACTGAAGCAGAGGAAGTTTATCCTCACATTGCTGGGGACAGCGGGAACATGGTTCCTCATGGACTGGGCACTCTATGGTAACTCCATCATGTCCAGCTCAATGCTTGGCGTACTTGTGCCTGCATCAGTGACAGGGCTTCATCACCTCATAAGGACAACGGAATATTCAGCAATGGTATTCGGCTTTGCAGCCCTGCCAGGATACTGGCTTGCAACGTTCACCATAGACAGGATTGGAAGGAAGACCATACAGTCCATAGGATTTGCCGCAATGGCAGTTTCCTTCGGAATACTTGGCATATTCCACCAGCTGCTTTCAGCTTCATATATTGTGGAGTTCCTGACAGTGTACGGCCTGAGTTACTTCTTCATAGAATTCGGGCCAAATGTGACAACCTTCATATATCCACCAGAAGTGTTCCCAACCAAGGTGAGGGGCTTCGGTGCAGGAGCTTCGGCTGCCGGAGGAAAGACAGGGGCTTTCATTGGAACCTTCCTGAATGCCATAATACTGGCATCATCAATAGGTGAATCTGGGCTCTTCCTGATACTGGCATTTCTCGCAGTGATAGGTCTGGTGTTCACACTGGTACTTCTGCCGGAACCCAAGATGCAGGACCTGGATCAGATCTCAGGGGAGAATGCCCTTCTGGCAGGGACTCCTGTTAAGACTGGCATGAAGCAGCACTGAAATCATTTTCACCTGACAAAATTTTTTCCACTTTTATTCTCATTCCAAATTTTATGGGACATCAAAATTTTTCTGGGCCAAAATTATTTTACAACTGGGAAAAGAGAGCGTCAATGAACTGCTTCAAAAAGTTGATTATTTAAAAAAAAAATCCATAAATAAAAGGTGATGTCCCGGCATCACTGCTTCAGGGCTGAAACAAGCTTTGGCACTATCTGGAAAAGGTCTCCCACAATTCCGTAGTCTGCTTCCTCGAAAATTGGGGCGCTCTTATCCTTGTTCACTGCCACCACAACCCTGGAGGTCCTCATTCCTGCTATGTGCTGAATCTGCCCGGAGATGCCAAGTGCAATGTAGAGCTTTGGCTTAACTTTCTTTCCAGAAAGCCCAACCTGCCTGTCTTCGCCGAGCCACTGATAGTCCAGGCACACGGGTCTCGAACCGGCAATCTCGCCATGCACAGCTTCAGCAAGCGGTTTTACCTTCTCGATGTTCTCCTTGCTTCCTATTCCCCTTCCCACGGATACGATAACCTGTGCTTTCTCTATGTTAACAGAACCTGCTTTCTTGTCTATCCTGTTGACTGTGGTAATCTTTGAGGCAGGGAGTTCTACTTTCACAAGCTCAGACTTGCCCTGAACCCTGGCTGCTTCCGAAATACCGGCCATCACGGTCAGTACCCTGGCACCAGATTCCTCCTCAAGTAGAGTTTTTCCTCCGTAGAAGAATCGCTTTGTGACAACCTTGCCGTCCTTGAAGGATATGTCATTGATCTCTGTCATTGCGGGCAGGTTGAGTGCCTCAGACATCATTCCCGCAACCTCTCTGCCCCTTACGGTTGATCCTGCAAGGAACAGATCGTATTTCCCCTCCGTGAATATCTTTGAGAGGGCATGGAATATTGCGTCAGATCCAGGATTGCCGGTAAGTTCGTACAGCTTTGTGGCGCCGTACTGGTCCATGCCTTCCATTAACGGGGAAAGTACTGCTGCGTCAGCGTCAGCTCTGCCCTTAAGTGCCGTCAGGATCTGGGTGATTATTTCCTGGTTGTCAGAAAAAACAAGTGCCTTCATCTTATGGCCTCCTTTATTGCCTTTGAAACTTCAGCTACGCCCTTGTCAACATCCTCAAACACAATGCGCTTCCTGTCGCTCTTTGGTGCCCTGTTTGAAATAACAACCGACGTGAATTTTTCCTTTGGGGCTGCAGGCTGGGTGTTTATGGGTTTCCTGCCAGCGGCCATGATCTGCAGGACCGGGGGAAGACGGGGCTCATTTATTTCCTGAGCCACAGAAATTATGGCCGGTGTCTCGCCTCTGATCTCAAGGTTGTACTCCTCAAGTGCCGATGTGACCTTTGCAGTTTTCCCGTCCATTTCTATCTTGATTGCGTTGCCAAGAAGCGGCTCCCCTGTTATGGCCGATATCTTCCCGGGAAGAAGCCCAGTATAGGAATCTGCAGACTGGTTGCCCAGTATGACAAGATCATGAGGTATGGTTTTTATCTTTTCCGCCAGAACCTTTGCCGTGACTTCCGGGTGGTTGCCATCGTAGCCTGTTAGCAGAAAGCCCTCATCCACTCCCATTGCATATGATTCCTTCATGGCTGCCGAGGATTTGTCGGTTCCGAATATTATTGCCGAAACCTTCCCGCCATACTTTTCCTTTATTTTCACTGCAGCCTCGATGGCATTCTTGCTGAGGTTCTCAACCCTGAGAGGAAGGTTCTGGAGAATAGGTTCCCCTGTGCTGGGATCTGTTTTCATCTGGTCTATGTCCGGTATCTGTTTCACAAGCACAATGACATTATACGGCATTTTATCACGCTTCATTCCAATAGCCTTTGCATATCTTTATACATTTCGTCGGGAACTGGCACGCAATGGCATCCCACGGAAAACCATAAAAACAGGAAAAGTTATGCAATAAATGATTTACCGAGTCTGCTAAATAACCACAAAAACTTATTTAGATCACATCGCACTTACAAACACAGTGATATGATGGATAAGGACAGAGAAGTATACCTGGTGCATTATAAAAGGACTGCCTTTTCAAGGTCAAGACCAAATGCCCCAGAGAAAGATGTATTCAACAGCATAAGGATGGATGAGGCCCTGGGCCAGCTCATCAAGAATTCTGTCTCCGAGACTGGAGTAAAGGCCGAGGAGATCAATGACGTCATAACAGGATGCGCCATACAGGCAGACGAGAACTGGCTGTACGGGGGACGCCATCCAGTATTCATGGCCGGCCTTCCCTTCAATGTACCGTCAATGTCACTTGACAGGGCATGTTCATCATCCCTCAATGCAATGAGCATAGGGGCAATGGAGATAATGACCGGAAATTCTGATATTGTACTGGCAGGCGGCATGGAGCACATGACACATGTGCCGCTTTCCAATAATCCCCATGTGAAACCTAACATAAAGCTCATTGTCAGGCCGGAGTATGCCAGATATGACATGACCACATCATATAACATGGGGCTGACTGCCGAGAAACTGGCAAAGGTGAAGAACATTGAGAGGGAAGATATGGACCGTTTCTCAATGGAAAGCCACAGGAAAGCGGCCAGGGCACTTGATGAAGGTTTCTTCAAGGACGAGATTCTTCCCATAGATGTGGAGAAGGATGATGATTTTGTCACAATCGACAGGGATCAGAGCATCAGGCCGGACACCACCATGGAGGGACTCAGGGCACTTCAGCCCGCCTTTGTAAAGGATGGAAAGATTACCGCTGGAAACTCATCGCCCCTCAATGCAGGTGCTTCACTGACCATGCTAATGTCGGGGAAAAAGGTTCGTGAGTACGGGCTGATGCCCCTGGCAAAACTTAGCTCCTTTGCATGGGCAGCTGTTGATCCCACAATAATGGGACTTGGGCCTGTCCCGGCATCCCAGAAGCTTCTGAAGAATGCAGGACTCAGTGCCGAAGATATAGACATCTGGGAAATCAATGAGGCATTTGCCGTTGTGGTCCTCAATGCCATAAGGGAACTTGGCCTTGATGAGAAACGCGTGAACCTGAAGGGAGGTGCCATTGCCATAGGCCATCCACTGGGTGCGTCGGGTGCAAGGCTGGGCGGGACGGTTTCACGCCTGCTTAACACCGAGAAGAAGGAGAAAGCAGTGGCAACATTATGTGTGGGCGGAGGCCAGGGTTATTCAGTACTCTTTGAGAGGGTGTGAACATGGATTTTGAGTTTCCTGAGGATATAGTCAAGGCAAGAGAGAAAGCTGCTGAATTTGCAAGGAAGGAGATAAGCTCAAAGAAGGCTTTGATGTATGACCGGGAAGAGAAGTTCCCTGAAGAGCTGAAGAAGAAGGCTTTCCAATACGGCATAGTTGATTATACAAATCCATGGTCAATGCTGGTGACCATTGAAGAACTGTGCAGAGCTGACCCAGGAATGGGAATAGCTGCAACTGTGAGCCTTTTCGGCGCTGAGGTGATCATGCTCTTCGGCAATGACAGCCAGAAAACAAAATATCTGGGTGCAGTGCAGAATGGAGAGAAGATGATGGGCCTTGCCGTGACAGAGCCAGGTGGAGGCAGTGACGTAGCAGGCATCAAGACCACTGCCAGGAAGGAAGGCAACAAATACATAATCAACGGATCAAAGATGTTCATAACAAACGGGACCATGGCGGACTTCTTTGTAATGCTGGTGCGTACCTCAGACCCCCAGGACGGAAAGAGGCACCATGGATTAAGCACACTCATAGTTCCCGGCAACCTTCCCGGTTTCTCCAGAACAAAGATCACCGGAAAACTGGGAGTCAGGGCTACAAACACGGCGGAACTTGTGCTGAACAACGTTGAGGTTCCCGCAGAAAACCTAATAGGCGAGGAAGGGAAAGGTTTCTACTACATCATGACATTTTTCAACATAAGCCGGGCATATGTGGCAGCTCAGGCTATCGGCATTGCCCAGGGAGCTCTTGACAGGGTGCTGGGGTATCTCTCTGAACTGCAGTCAAAGGGTGCTTCATCCAGCATCACCGAGGAAATCCAGATGACTGCCTCTGATATGGCAACCCGCATTGAGGCTTCCAGGCTTCTGACATACAAGGCTGCCTCATATCTGTTCCAGTTCAGGCCAAACCCCACCATAACCAGCATGTCAAAGGCGTATGCAGCAGAAACTGCCGTATTCGCTACGGAAAAGGCGCTGGAAATCACGGGATATTCAGGCATCAACGGAGACCTTGAAAGATTCTTCAGGGATGCCAAGATCATGGAAATATGGGAAGGGACAAGCGAGATTGAGAAGCTCATTATCTGGAGGAATCTCATAAAGGAGACACAGGGAGGTAATTAAGATGTCAATGGAAGAACAGGATATACTGAGATCTGCAGTGATTGAGTTTGCAGAGAAGAATATTGCCAATTCAGCAGTTGCCATTGAGAGGACAGGAATAACGGACGATCTTGCCATCTCTCTTGCGGCACAGGGATTTCTTGGGGCAGCCCTTCCTGCTGAAGTTGGAGGAGCAGGCATAGACAGACAGGGATATGCCGTGATATTGAAGGAACTGGCATCTTATTCCCCATCAGTATCCGCACTGGTACTCATAACAGGGTCCATTGCAGGCAGGTTACTGGAAGGGAAGGCAGACAGTCTGCTTGGAAAGATCGCCACGGGTGAGGAATCATTTGCCGTCTCCCTGTGGCCGGCCACAGACCGATGGGGAAACGCAGGGGAACTGAAGATATCCGGGAATAAGATAAGTGGGACAAGGAGATATGTCATTGGAAGACCAGGCGGCTGCCTTGTGGCTGTCACCGATGATGGAAAACTTGTGCTTGTGAAGAGCGGATTCAGTTTATGGGACGAGGAACATCACCTGTCATTCAGGGGGCTGAAGTATTCAGTGGCAAAGATCGATTCCGGCGATTATGAGGTCATTTCCAGCAATGGAGCTGAAAACATGGAGAAAATTCTCTCAGGAATGGACCTGGAAATCTCTGCAATGGCACTTGGCATTGCCAGGGGGGCACTGGCAAAGACCGTGGATTACACCAAAGTCAGGAAGACCTTTGAGAAGCCGCTGAAGGACTACAGCACAGTTGCCAACAACATATCGCGGCTCATGTCAGAGCTCAGGATGGCAGAGATAGCCCTGCAGGCCTCGGGAGAAATGAATGAGACCGAGATGCTCATGCTCAAGGTTCACGCCACAGATCTTGCGAAAAGGGCCACGAAATATTCCCTGCAGTACCATGGGGGATATGGCTACATCGAGGATTTCGGAGTCGAGAAATTCTACCGCGATGCAGTGGGTCTCACAATTCTCCTGGAGAACCAGGCTGCGGACGGCATGAGGCTGTCAAAGGAAGTATTCGGGGAAAAATCAGGATATCTTTGAAGCCTCTTCCCCGGCTTCCTGCGTGCTGATCTGCGGCTCAGGGGCCTGGATTTGGGCGGGTGCTGCGGTGGGGACATCCTGTGATTCCACTATGTAGTACCCATTGTTCAGTATGGCTCCGCCAATTATGCCGCCAACCACCGGGATTGCAATGTAATCAACTGCAATTATCTTCACCAGGGGTATTGTTCCATTTGAAAGCAGGGAATAGAGGTACGGGAATGCATGTGCATTCAGGTAGGCATTTCCAAGGAACGAACTGATGGCGGCCAAATCTGAGAATGGCATGAAGAGTGCCATGAGAATTATGCCTATGGACACAACCACACCAGAAATGAGTGCAGACATGAATCCTCTGGCTGACCCCCGGGATGCCAGGCCGGCGGCAAAACCGGCAATAATCCAGCCGTACAGAGGGATCCAGCCAATCAGTATGAGAAGCAGGACTCCGGATATGATTCCTGTTGCTATGCTCCCATACATCAATCTTTCATTAGACATTTACAGCGTGTTATCCTATGGTAAATATATAGATATGATCACGGAAAACATGAATCCAATTGAGATGAGAGAGTAAAGCCGCAGATTCAAGGGTCTGCGGCTGTTCCTGCATTTCGCATGATCTTACTTCTTCTCACGGGAATCCTGCTGTGATCTGAAATTCTTTGTCTTTTCCGTTATTCGGCCTTCCCTGCTGTAATGCTCTGTCACCTGTACCCATGTCAGAAAACAGCCGTCCACAAGCATCTCATTATCCTTCTCTGCCACTTCACTCACCCAGGTGACTGCCAAAGAATGCCAGCATCCTTTTCCACGCGTCGTCGGCAGCAGGTTTGTTGTAGCTCATTCCGGTGTGGTTGAAGAATGCGTGATATGTGCCCGGATAAATCTTCATCTCGAAGTCAAGCTTGTGCTTCACCACATTCTCCACCAGTGCTGGAAGTCCGTTGTTGATTGAACTGTCCTCTCCCGCATATATTCCCAGAACTGATCCTTTGATCCTGGAGAGATCGTCAATGTTTCTGGGATTTGCGCCATAGAATATAATGGAAGCGTCAAATTTCATCTGCGTGGAAAGCTGAAATGCGAGACCTCCCCCAAGGCAGAAGCCCACGACACCTGTCTTTGCTGGCCTGTAGTTCTTCAGGAAATGGTTCTGTGCATCCTCAAGGTCAGATATCATCCTCTTCTCTGTTTTCTCCCTCTCAAACATGACCTTTGTGACTATTTTTCTGGTATGCTCAGGGAGCTTTTCAAGTATCTCCGAGACTGCCTTCTGGTCGCCTCTCTTTTCCGGGGGAAGAGCCCAGAAGGGCCTCATGGCATCCATTATGTTCTCCTCTGTGAACAGTGCCTTCTCGTCAGCCCTTGAATACAGGTGGGGAGCCATGGCCACGTATCCAATCTCACTGAGCTTACGGCAAACTGTCCTTATGAAGTCAGTTACTCCCCATATTTCCTGGATAACCAGGATTCCGCCTCTGGCATTACCTTCGGCTGGCATGCTGAGAAATGTGTCAATGCTGCTGCCATCCCTGGCCTTGATTCCAAGTTGTTCTTCCCTGATTTTGCTGCCTGTCATGAATATCACATGATATTCCTGACTTAATAATTATAACTTCTGGGTATACAGTCAATATTTTTCCGGCTAAACATTAATTCCCTCTTCAGGATGGAAAATTCTTATTCAAGATAAGCATAGATTATGAACATTGGTGATGGTTCATGAAGGAACTGACCAGAAAGGAAGTCAAGCAGATTCGGAAACTTATGAAGCACGGCAAGGATGTTCCGGAGATATGCAGCACTTTCAACATACCTCCGGAAGAATGGAGGGAGGTAGCCCTGAAGTACGAGTTATTTGACTGAACAAAGAAAGATCTGCAGGATAAAAGGTACCACCGTGAAAACTACAAAGGGCATTACAGCGTATGCTGCATATGCTCACGTCATGAGGTCATATGAACTGCTGCTCACATGCAGGCACGGAAAGGCAACCGCACCCTCTGGAATTCTTCTGGAAAACAATTTAACCAACCTGTTAATTCATAAGGGGTTTCAGCCTGATGAAGATAGGATTCTTTACTGCAACATATTATCCAACTCCAGACGGTGTATCCCATTATCTGAGGGATGTAAAGGCGGAGCTTCAGAAGAGAGGGCACGAAGTCCATGTTTTCTCATTCAACGGGGACAGGAAGGAGAAGAATGTGCATGTTCTCCGCTCGGTTCCATTCCCGGCATATTCACAGTACAGCATGCCAGTTAATCCTCTGCCATTCGGCCTTTACAGGAAGGCAATCAGGTTGAATCTCGACATAGTGCACATACATGATCCATTCATGGGGAGTCTTGGATACAGGGTATCCAGATACACAGGTGCGCCAATAGTTGCAACATACCACACGGACTTTGTCAAGATGCAGGAATCAGTGAACCTGCCATTCAGGGACAGGCTCTTCAAAACCACGTGGAAATACAGCCTCTTTCTCTATCGCCGGTGCGACGAGGTCTTTGCGCCAAGCAGGAAGAGCATGGAACAGCTGAGAAATGACGGAGTCCTCCACACCAGGGAACTTCCTCTTTTCGTTGACACCAACAAGTTTGCGCCGGAAACCCGTGATTCTGAGACATTCTGGGTCCAGTATATGGGTAGAATCACCAGGGACAAGGGCGTTTTCAGGATTCTTGACGTTGCGGCAGCCATTGACAGGAGGTCAGGCATCAGGTTTCTCATTTCAGGTACGGGGCCTGAGGAAAAAAACCTGGAGAAGGCCATAGCAGAAAGGGGGCTTCAGGACCTGGTCACCATGACAGGCTATGTGGATGAGCCCCGGAAAATAGAACTTCTTCACAACGCCGGTCTGTTCATGTACCCATCTGAGACCGATACCTTCGGGATCTCGGTTGTGGAGGCAATGTCATCTGGAGTTCCCAGCATAGTCCCCCGGGGCTTCCCCCTTGCACATTATGATGACATGGAGGTTTCAGGACTTATTGAGATGGACTTCTCAAGGCCAGACGAGATTGCGGGAGCCGTTGAGAGGTATTCGGCAGACAGGCGGAACCTCAGGGCTGTAGGTGAAGCTGCCAGAAAGTTTGTCCTTGATAATTTCAGCATGGAGAAGCACTGCGATATACTCCTGTCAACCTATGCAGATCTTCTTTCAGGAAGGTCAATGAAATCTGCTTCAGGAAACAGGAAAACAACGGAAAGACTGCCGACAAGGTGACCTGGATTGTCCGGGGAAAGCCGATTTATCCTTGCAGTTGCCGTTTCAGCCATATATTCTGTGGTGTCCGCAACGGTTGCAACATCAGTTTTCCTGACAACTGTAGCATTGGGCTACAGGATATCGCTGTTTGGTATTGTTGCCTATGCAGTCGTCATTGGCTCCGACATTGTGATAATGTACTTTTCCTCCAGAAGGCTTCTGTACATGTTCAGCAGGGCTGTTGCAAGCAGGCCAGCTGTCCAGGATCAGGAGCCAGGTCAGGAACAGGGCGAACCGCATGAAGCCCTGCAACTGGGGGAACGTGAGCAGATTCTGGTTGATGCCATCAGGAGAAACGGAGGCAGCGCACTTCAGAACTCGCTGGTGGAAGTAACCGGAATGTCATCACCCACAGTTTCAAGGATAATATCTTCACTGGAAAACAAGGGGATTGTGGAAAAAAGGAGGCATGGAATGACAAACATCATATCACTCACCGGGAGCCGAAGGCAGTAATAGGGCAACATATTGCAACCCTGTGCAGCACTGAAATCCATTTCACTGAAATGCATTTCACACGTTCCTTAAGAGCCTTTTCAGCATAATCAGTATTATGAGATCATTTGGAGAAAAAATAATCTGGATAATAGTTGCTCTCATAGGGGCCATTGCAGTGACAAGCATTGTGTCATTTGCAATATACGGCAGGTACGGCTACACGTACGGGTACGGACCATACGGCATGATGGGGGGATTTCCATTCTATGGAATGTATATCATAATGCCCATAATGGCTGTGATTTCAATCCTGGTTGTCATACTGTTCTTCCGTTACATTTTTGGTGCCATGGGCGGCCACATGGGTTATTCATGGAATGAAAGGAGCAGGGCTGAGGACATACTGAAGGAGAGATATGCAAGGGGGGAGATAAGCCAGGAGGAATTTAACAGGATGATGGAGAATCTCCGTTCCCACTGAAAACACCTGATATTAAAGTCTGGAAAAGAATTATTCAGGAATCTTTTAGCATGTTTCTAGCTATAATCCCTTATTTTTCATTTTACTTTTATGTAATTTCAGCATGGGATTCCATGAATCCTGGAAGCCTTGATTCAAGCACATCCATCAGGCAACATCTGCATATCAATCATTCACCAAGGACAGTTTTTGCCCCAAAGCGTCCACTGTGTCATTTGCAGTACGTAAAGCACAGTTATCCTGCAGCTGAAAGTAATGGATTCACAATACAGAAAAGAAAAATCAAACTTTCATGAATTTGCCAAATTATTTATCCCATAATGGGGTACGTATATTATGGAAAAATTCTATTTTAAGAGTTATGATCGCACCATTGGAAGTGCTGCCAATCTGGAAGAGCTAAAAAGCGAGATGAAGCGCCTCTCCAGCGTAGATCCGGCAAGCCTGGAATACCATCTCCGCCAGGGGCACATAACAATGTGGCTCAATTACATCGGGGAAACTGAGGCTGCCCGGTCTCTGGATGGAGTTACAAACGCCAGAATGGCATTGCGAAAACTGGGCATTCAGGAAGGGCCCGGAATGCGCAGGCATAACATGCATGAAAACATGGGAAGCCACCATGGTGGGAGAGGAAGACCAAAGAAAATGGAAAGTGGCGTGCAGAAGTGAGCGGCGTTATACCCGGCCATTCTTCAGGTCATCAAGTATTGCCATGTAATAGATGAAGGCCAGGTACGGGGACAGATAAGGGTTGAAATATGAGTGTACATCCTGATCGGCGAAGTTCCTTACTGACATGTAATAAATATGATCTGAGGTCTGAAGAAGCCTCCACGTTTTCACGTCTGTATCATACATGTTTTTCATGGCATTGAATGCATCATTCTGCATTGCATTTCCAAGCCAGGCATTGAGATTTCTATCTGTATCAGCCCACGATATTGGATTCTCCACGCTTACAGTTCCGTGATCACTGTTCTCCGAGGCGGCTTTTTCCACTGTGGTTATTTCCACGCCCCTGCTGGAAAGCTCATGGGGCAGGCTTTTCAAGAACTGGAATATGCCTGTTTCCTTCCACTGGTGCTCCCCAAATGTCTCATAATCCATGAAAACATTGGTAACATCCCCAGGGGAAGCTGCAACCCACCCGGCATACTTGTCTGCAAACAGCGGGAAATCATTCCAGTTGGGGTTTGAGAATCTGAAGGCGATGTCATCGCTCATCCTGTAGTTCCTGAGAAGCAGTTTCAGCCCGGACACTGATCTGTAGGCAAAGTTTGGCGTATGTGCGGCTATTATCTCATCCGTCCCCTCGGTTACCATGTTCCTGAAACCCATGTTTCTAACTTCATGGGATATGCCATCGGAATAGATCAGCTCTGTGTTCCTGAACGACACGGGGTTTACCCCAAACAGCCTCTGAACAAGGCGGCGATGTTCCTCAACCTGTTCCCTGAATTCCCGGGGATTCCATATGGAGGCAAGGCTGTGATAATACGTCTCGGACATTATTTCTCCCAGTCCGGACCTGAAGTACTCACGAAAGACATCAATCACTTCTGGGGCATATTCAGCAGCCTGTTCCAGGAAGACTCCTGACAGGGAAAAGGAAGCCGGGATTCCCTCCTGAAGCAGGATGCGTGTGGCAGGAAGATAGCACTTCTGTGCAACCCTCTGCATGATTTCCATGTTCCTCTCATCCCAGAAATAATCGTGCTTTACGCCTATTTCAGACCTGCGGTATGGTCTTATCCTCCTGGGCTGATGCACCTGGAAATAGAACACAAGGTTTTTCATATGGAGAGATACACCCCCATGGTATCAAGGGCGGCTTTTTCCCATGTGAATCTTGAAGCTTCCTGCTGCCCCATTGTGCCCATAATCCTTCTCATGGACCTGAACATAAGCATTGATTCCACATAATCTGCAATGAGTTCTGTGTCCCAGTAGTCAACCCGCAAAACATTGCGAAGAGCTTCTCCAACGCCTGTTGTTTTGCTTATTATTGCAGGTGTTCCAAGTATCATGGATTCAATCACAGTCATTCCGAAGGGCTCAGAAACAGCAGGAAGAACGAATACATCACTGGATCTGTAAATATCCACGGACTTCCGGAAACTGACAAATCCCGTGAAATCTGTCTTTCCGGCTATGCCCAGTTCCGACGCAAGCCTTCTCACTTCATTGTACTGGTCTCCGGTTCCTGCCACGACAAATCTTGCATCCGGCATACGCTGCGATACAAGTTCCGCTGCTTCCATAAAGAATCTGGGGCCCTTCTGTGTGGTAACCCTGCCCAGGTAAAGAACCCTGTTTGTGGGTTCATAGGTTCTGGGGCGCATTGTATAGTGTTCATTGTCCACGCCGTTGTGGACCACAGTGATCTTATCAGGGTCTGCCCCATAATCCCTTATTATCTCATCCCTGGTGAATTTGGAAACCGCTATGATCCTGTCGGCTGCTTTAGCACCCTCCTTTTCCAGGCTCATGATATCTGCCTGTGGATTGAAATTGCCTGATCTGTCGCGCTCTGTGCTGTGAAAAGTGACCACAAGCGGATTGCCGTATTTTTCCCTGATCATCTCCCCGGCACGGAATGTTATCCAGTCATGGCAGTGTACAAGTGAAACTCCGTGGGGATCAAACCGTTCAAAGACCCTCACATTATAGTCGTCAACAGCCTCTCTGAAATCAGGAAAACCCTCTATCTCATAGGGATTGCCTATGACTCCTCTCTGCAGCCTCACCGGAACAACATTGAAGGGGTAGTTCCTTCCCAGCCTCTTCATGGCCGGAACGTACACGTCAATATTCATAATGGCCGCAAGGCGGCCGAAAAGGTTAATTGTGTGGACTCCAAGGCCGCCGGAGAATGCCGGAGGCAGCTCCCACCCTATGACGGCAATCTTCATTCAAACATCCCCCCAGGATTGATTACATCCTCATGATAGGTGCGCATGATCTCACCGTAGCTCCATGCCTGCATCATGCAACCCCTTGGGGTGCCATCCGGATCACCATCGAAAATCTCGGGGAGATATGGCAGCGAAAGCAAGGGACGGAAATGGTTCAGAAGCGCTTCCGGTGAATATCCTGACCTGCGTGAAGCAGTGATATACGGTCCAATGAGCCAGGGCCACACCGTCCCGTTGTGGTATGCCGCATCACGGCTTGGAAAGTCACCCACGTAGTGCGCCTTATAGCCCGGATCTCCAGGATCAAGGGTCCTGATGCCATACCTGGTTAGCAGCCGCTCATCAACAGCATTCTTGAATCTGCCAAAACCCTGCAGCACAGGAAATGGAAGGCTGAATGCCAGTATAAAGTTGGGGCGCAGGCTGGGGTCATCCGGACTTGCCACATCCAGAACAGCATCATTCTTCACAAATGCGGCAGGGAATTTTTCCATGACCTGCTCAGACAGTCCCCGGAGTTCAGCCGGAAGGCCCGCTTTAATTCTCAACGAGATATCTTCAAGAGACTTCAGTGCATTGTACCACAGGGCATTCACCTCAACAGGTTCGCCTTTCCTGGGGGTGAAAACAACGCCATCCCGTTCGGCATCCATCCAGGTTAACGGAGCCCCATTCAGCCTTATAAAAGGTCCATCCATGGAATAAAGTTCGTTGCCCCTTATGTAGTTCATAGCAACATCTGTCAGAAACGGAAACAGATCTCCTGCTGTCCTGAGATCACCGGAATACTGCAGGTATTTCCAGGCTGCATAAATGTAGAGCAGCCCCGAATCTGCGGTCCTGAAATCATCCGGAGTCTCAAGCCTCTTGGGAACAGCACCGTTTCGTGATACATTGCGATATGCTTTCAGTAGATCCACGGCTTCACCATACCTTCCGGTTACAAGAAGCAGGCCTGGCATGGAAATGAAAGCATCCCTTGCCCAGGGCCCGAACCAGTGGTAACCGGCAATTATATTGTTCCTGGTCAGCAGCATGGCCGACCTCAGGGGGATCTGCCCGAGACCTGCAAGGTAGACGCCGTTTTTCCTGATATGGTTCTCCATGGCCTTCCTTACCTGGTGAAATGGCAAATCCAAAGAGTTTCCTGAATATATCCTGAATTCAAGCGATTTACCGGGGTCTGTGAAATGAAATTCACCAGGCTCATAGAGATCTTCCCGGAATATGGTGCCCCTCTCCCTTTCAACTGGATAGATGAAGTTTCTGTACCACCTGCCCGTCTCCAGGAACTTCCCAGTGGAATCAAATGAAACCGATAGATCTCCGGTTGCGACACTCACTGTGCGCCCCTGCATTGTTGTTTTATAGATTCTTGAACCCTCACTTATTGTCTCATGGTAGCTCCTGAAGGAAATGAGCGGTATTATTCTGATTTTTGATGTGGGAGTTCCTGGAAACGTGTATCTGATGCTTATCTGGTCTTCAAGTGGATGAATGGCAATCTCTTTCCAGACATCAATGCCGTTGACGGAGTATCTGAACGTTGGAACAGGGAAATCAGAGAATTTGCGGAGGAAGCGGTATCCATCAGGATAGACAACGTCTCCATAGTAATTGGTATCAAGTGAAACCTCTCCAGATTCTGTGGCCACAACCTCGAAGACCTTGTTGACCAGTACCATTCGCAGGAAGTGATCATCCACATTCCTCACAAGGAGGCCGTGATATGATCTTGTGTTGGCAAGGCTCTCGGTTGAAGATGCATAGCTGCCGTTCCGGTTGGTTATGATCCACTCCTGTCCTGGAATCATGAAACAATAACCGGATACGGGCATATACATATGTTGGTTTTCAATGAAAGTTGCTATCCTTCATCCAGGCAGATCATATGTGAAGGCATATCTGATTACATGCAGGCAGGATGTATACAGGTGGTGCATCCATACCTCCAGAGGCGGCCGCATTCCTGTCACGAACAGACTGATGTCAAGGGATTGAAATACAGGCCAGGCCCTGCCAGGTTGTGAGTGATGATGAACTGAAATGGAGCATTAATGGAATCCTCGGCGCATTTGCCATAAGAGAACGTCAGATATTTCAGATACCGGCCAGGAAGCATTCCCACCTACCAAAAAGATTTAAGACAACATCATCGCTATTCCCCTGTAATGGTAAGGTATCTCCCACTGGGCAACGGGAGAGTCCTGGTCAGCTTTGACAGGGACTATCGCCTGGTGGATTTCTATTTTTCAGGGTCGCAGGCAGAAAACCACGCAATGGGCCACCCTTTCAGGCAGGGCATCTGGGTCAACGGAAAATTCAGCTGGATAAATGCTTCCATGATAACCAGATCTGATTATATGGACCACACCATGGTGGGCCTCAACCTCTACGAATTTGACGGAATATCATTCAGATCAGAGGATTTTGTTGACATATATGATGACGTATACGTTCGCCGGATGAGGATCAAAAACAGCACGCAGGAGAAGAAGGAAATCAGGATATTCCTGCACCAGAATTTCTATATTTACGGTAACAACATCGGCGACACTGCAATGTTCTATCCCGAGGGCAACTCGGTGGTTCATTACAAGGGACGCCGTTACTTCCTTAGCTCAACAGTTGACAGCTTGGGTTGCCAGATGGACCAGTACGCAATGGGAGTGAAGGACTTCCTGGAGATGGAGGGAACCTGGAAGGACGCTGAGGACGGGGTGCTGTCCATGAATCCCGTTGCAATAGGTTCAGTGGATTCTGTTATCAGGCACACACTGATTCTTGATCCGGGGCAGGAGGCAGACCTCTTCTATTACATAGCATGCGGCAGGGACCTTGACACGGTATCCGCTCTCCACAAGAACATGTCTTATGAACTGCTGGCCAGAATGGAACTCAGGACGGAAAATTACTGGCGGCTTTGGTCCACAAAAACAGTTCCGCAGATATCAGACGATCTGTTCTCTCTTTACAGGAGATCGCTTTTCATAATCCGGAGCCACCTGAATGATCTTGGGGGAATACTGGCATCAAGCGACAGCGACATTCTCAAGTCAAACAGGGACGGGTATTACTATGTATGGCCAAGAGATGCGGCAATTGCGGCCTTCGCGCTCATAAGGGCCAATCACCAGGGGCCCGCAAGGAAATTTTTTGATTTTTCCAGAAATACCATATCAAAGGAAGGGTACTACTATCACAAGTATCTACCTGACGGCAAGGTGGCCAGCAGCTGGCTTCCCAGAATCATGGGTGGAAAATCCATACTGCCAATACAGCAGGATGAAACCAACATAGTCCTGTGGGCCCTCTGGAAGCATTTCACCAAGATTAAGGATATAGAGTACATAGCTGATTTCTATGAGCCGCTGGTCCTCAAGGCAGCAAAATTCATACTGGATTTCAGGGACTCGGACGGACTTCCCCTGAGTTCATTTGATCTCTGGGAGGAACGGTATGGCGTTCATGCCTTCACCGTTGTGACAGCCTATGCTGCCCTGAGGTCCGCATCCAGGATAGCCGATACCTTCGGGGACGCAATATTCTCCAGGGACTACAACCAGGCAGCTGATCAGATGAGGGAACAGTTCGAGAAAAAATTCTTTCTGGAGGATTCCGGCTATTATGCAAGGGCTATGGTAGACGGACAGCCTGACAGGACAGTGGACAGCGCCATCACTTCAACCTTCCTCTTTGGCATGAAGGATGCCAGGGATCCCAGGGTGGAATCAAGCATGAAGGCTGTCATGTCCAAACTCTGGGTGAGCACAACGGGAGGAATAGCCAGGTACGAGAATGACTATTACCAGCGGATCAGGGATGATCCTGCAATTCCGGGAAATCCATGGATAATAACCACCCTCTGGGCTGCCCAGTACTACCTCAGGATTGGGGACACACAGAAGGCGCTTGAACTCATAAACTGGGTTGTGGCGCACAGGGAAAACAGCGGCATTCTTTCTGAACAGATCAACCCGTATGACGGCACGCCCTTGTCCGTATCACCGCTTGTATGGAGCCATGCGCAGTTCGTCATAACAATGACTGAGCTTGAGAGGGTGAACCAGGGCCAGAGGATCAACGGAACGGGCTGATCCAATATGATCCCGTGAACGATAAATAAGATATTGTAAGAAGGGATATGGAGAAGTAATGACTGATCAAGAAGACGAGATCAAGAAATGGGAGGAGAAAGTGTACAGCAGTGCACCGGATCCAACTGATATGCAGAAAATATCCATTGTTGTACTCATAGGCGTCATGTATGCAGTGATGATAACCCTTGTTTACCTGCTGGCCATACATGCCATAGCAGTCGCTCCGGTTTAGTGCTCCTGGCAGGACCAGTATGCTGTGTGGAGGAATTAATTGATAAGACTCCAGAAGTCAAATCTGATTGGTGTCTCTGAGGTCACATTCTTTGTGAGGGACGTCAGGGAGGCCACATGGTGGATACAGGACCTGACGGGGCTTGACCCGGTCTTCACCTCGGAAAACTTTTCAAAATTCAGGATAGGGAACACGGAACTCGGCCTGCATATTGCCGATAAGAAGACAGGACCTGGAACCGCTGGCAGCGTTGCCTACTGGGATGTGAAGGACCTGGAAACAGCCATAGTGGATTTTCTGTCCCTGGGTGGATGCCTCTACAGGGACCCCATAAATGGATCGGATGGTTCCAGGGTGTGCCAGGTAACTGACCTCTTCGGCAATGTCTGGGGCCTCAGGGAAGCTAATCACAGCTGAACTCATGACAACGTCATGTTGAATTTATCCCAGCATTCACGATTTCCATTAGATGCTCAAGAGTTCTCTGGTCCTCAACAAAAACGAATGTTCCGGCAATACCGCGAGTCAGCATGATTCTGTAGCGGTTTTTCAGAAGGGAAAGCGCCCTGGCAGGATCACGCAGGGCAACACTCCTGAGTGAATTCCTTCCTCCCACATTATCCATTACTGCGCCAGGATCCATGGTCCATGAATCATTTCGCCATATGAGATCCTTTCCCCAGATTACTCCTGCGTAATCCGCTTCAAAGCCCTGTGCACCATAGACTGACGCACATTTTTTCAGGGCGTCCCTGCCCTCAATCCAGTACTGGGGGTACTCGGTAGTTTCGTCCATGAGCCAGCTTATGTCAGGATTCCTGAAACGCAACTTCTCCTTTCTTCCATCGGATTCCGTGAAGGATGCCACAAGGGCCACCTTGCTTTTCTGCTGAATAGCTTCCAGAGCATGGATCATTTCCTCCATGTGGCCGAAAATCCTGAAATCATAGCCCTCTGGAACATCAGGGGATGCATTTCCAATGAGGTTTTCAACAAAGGCCGAATAACGTTCACCCCCGATGTTTCTGAAGACAGAATCCAGTGTTAGTTCATGTATCTCTGCTCCATTTTTGGCTGCGTATTTAAGGAAATTTTCCCTTGTTCCTGATTCTCCGCCCACAAGGATCTGGTTCTCATCATAGAAATATATCCCAACCCGGGACCTGGTCATTGAAAGGTCTATGACACTTTCAGACATCCGCTGGGCTTCGTCAAATACTATGAAATCAAGTGGTTTCCACAGATCCTCCACACGGAACCCCGGTTCACCGATGCCGTTGTTTCGCAAAGGCCCGGTGGAATAGAACCTGATCAGAGGCCTTATCTGGGCCGGAACAGCACGCCTCATTGTATTTATCAGCCGATTGTTTCTGTACGATATCAGACCGAAGTATCCCAGTCTTGTTGCCTCAAGAATTATGTTGAGGGCCACAAGCGTTTTGCCAGAACCCATCTTGCCCCTGATGAGGAAAATGGCCTTCCTTCCGGATTTCAGGGTTTCCAGGACTGAACTCAGAACCTTAACCTGATCGCCAGAAAGGCCATAACCAACCACTGAGAATGCCTTCAGGGGATCTGACATGATTTCCTGCCTGTGTTTTGTTATGAAATCTATGAGGGTGCTGCTCACAGAGAACCTGCCATTCAGTATGAGATCCGCCTCCTTTCTGGAGCCTTTTTCCTTCAATATGGGCTCCATTACAGCTGAGAAGTCCTTGGGTTCATAGTATATTGTGCAGTCGTTTCCATCTGTTGTATGATACATGAATACCACATCCCTGAAGTTGAAGCTCTGTGAAGCGGTATGGAAGTTCCTGAACTTGTAAAGATAGTTTGAGGACTGATAACAGGGTACAGGCTGCGGCCCCAGATCAGTTTCCGCCACAAGCCTGTCCACCTGCCTGTAGGTTCGCCAGCCCTTTGTTTCAACAATGACCACATCCTTCTTGCCAATGACCAGGTAATCTACCCTTTCATTCCCCACCGGGAAAATATACTCCATGGCAACAGGTACGCCGTCTGGAACAACCATTTTCATGGCATTCAGTGAACCTGCCCAGGAACCGCGGAGGTAAGCATCAGGGCGTTCTCTGGCCATTCGTTCATAGTTCATGTTCAGCCTGCCAAGTATGTCTTCTGTGGGGTCCGTCTGAAAACTTTCAGTGTAATACAGGCAATTTGAAAATGAATCTTCCATTCGGTAATTAAGAGACCAACCAATATAATTCTTTCATTCCGGTGACAAAGGATAATTGCTGGCCCATAAGAGACCTGTTTGGACGTATGCGATGTAAAGGCTGGGACAGAGGTGGTCTTAATCTATTTTGTGGCAACCAAAGCTCCGCAAGCCTCTCTCCCGGTTTCTGCTGCAAACGTTAAATAACTTAGGGCTATGCGAATAATATTGTCATCAGTGGTCAGGAAAGATCAGTCTGCAATGTCACAGTACAGATGGGTAATGGCTGCCATAGCCGGCCTGCTGATGACAACAAGCTTCATTTCCCTCACATCCTTTGGAATCCTCTCCGGCAGGATGGCTTCAACATTCGGCGTTAGTCCAACAGTCTTATCGGTACTTGGCATAGATGCATTTTCCATTGGACTGTTTGCTGCGTTCTTCCTGGGGCAGGGAGGCATCTTTGACGCCAGGCTGAAGACAGGCGTGCTTGTGGCTCAGCTGTTCCTTATTGTGCCGCAGTTCCTTATACCGGTATTTCACGTACTGTATGTGCTGGTGGCACTCCGGTTCTTCCAGGGCCTGATGATTATGATGCTTGCTCTTTTCTCCATACAGCTTGAGGGTTGGTTCCCGCCTGACGAAAGGGCTAGATCACTGGCATTCACCCTGGGAGCCATATCACTTGGAAGTGCTGCTGGTGGTATACTCTCCGGGGTCCTGACATCCTTGAGCTGGCAGGAATCTTACTACATAACAGGAATAATCATGGTGGCTGGAGCCCTGATATATTTCATATTTGCAAAGGATTCAACCGCACAGAGGAAGGAGATCATACAGGCCGAGAAGCTAAATCACAGAAGTGTCTGGAAGGATCCAATGGTTATTTTAATGGGGCTTGCACAGCTTCCCCTGAGCTGGGTTCTGTTCAGCGTTGGAGGTTATCTCTCCACCTACTCTTATCATCTGGGCTATTCAGTTTCCCAGACAGGGACGCTCATCATCGGATGGGGAATATCGGGATTCATAGCTGCCTTTGTGGGAGCGGTGCTTGGTGACAGGATAGCTGGAAAGAGGTCTTCCAACAGAGGGATACTGAAATCCAGGCTGGTAATAATGACCACAGCGGATATACTGATGGCGCTTGGAATAGTTCTTATGATGACAACCGGAAGATTGTCCTTCTATTATCTTCTTCTGGCCGCTGTTGTGAACGGGTTCCTCATGATGTTTCCACCTAACTACTGGGCTCTTCCAGGCAACATTTTCCCCCTGGCCATTGTGAGTGCAGGAGCCTTCGGAATGGGACTTATTTCCAACTCCGCTGATGCCATTGGCCCCCTGGTGACGTCATCGTTGCTTTCAGATATTGGCTGGAACGGGATTTTTTTCATAATGCTCGGATTATCGTTCCTTGGTATACTGATAAACCTGATTATCTACAGATCAAAAATCCCGCTGCCGGGGAATGATTCAAGATGACCCGAAAAAAATCAAAATCGGAATTTGTCTGGGTTTTTATTTTGGTGATGAAGGACTCAGCATGACTTCACAATCTGTATGGCCTTTCCAAAAGAATTTAACGCTAAAAGGTGTAACTGTTTATGGATGTTGATAAAGTTTGGGCAGAAGTTCTGGAACTTGAACTAGAACTCGTTGACATGAGAAGGAGACTCCACAGGAACCCGGAACTTTCATATAAGGAATACAGTACTTCAAAATTTGTTGCCGATACCCTGAGGAGATATGGTGTCGAGGTAACGGAAAAACTTGGAGGCACAGATGGGACGGGTCCACGGATCAAGTATGACGCAGACCTATGTACATCTATCAGGAAGGGATCAGGACAATGCAATCCTGAAGGCATACGGTATTGAGGTCAAGGATGAGGCGAAGGAGATCGAAACTGCAATCATTAAGTCGGAAGTTGTGGATGCTCCAACAGAAAGGATTGTCAAATCATTTCCCGATGACTTCAAGGATCTGATCCTTGAGACGGTACTGGAGCAAATCGCTGGGAATCCGGAATTGAGGGAGAGATTCCAGAGGGAATTAACAGAACAGGGAAAGTAATTGGACAGATAGGGATTTGATTAAAGTTTTAATCAAGTATGAAAACCATTTTGGGAAAATTAGATCATGGGCGATTTCACGATTGGAATCTCTCATAGTCGCTCCCTCCCATTTAGATTGGGAAGCACATGATTCAGATCCGATGGTTCTAGGCAGTGGGGTAATACAGAAAGTGTTCCGCTATTCAATCTCTGGAAAGAGTTAAAGGTTTGGCTAATTAACTTCTTTCATAGAAGAAGCATATTTCCTATTAAATTCGTTGATAACGTTCACAATAAACTTGGAAGCTTTATCATATTGGTCCAGAGCTGCATCTTTGTTGGTCTGAAGCTTAAACAAATCATTCGGCCCACTAACGACATACCCGTGTAATTGTTCGACAATTGGCAATCTTGAAAAATCTCCATGAGCCGCGGCCTTTCTTCTTTCTATGAAAACGTTTTTACATATCGTATCGTTTATGTTCAACAGATAAGCGCAATTATAACCACATTTTTCAACGCTCTTCAACGTGTTGGGTTCCAATGTCTTGTGTTTATAAATTGTATAGCCATTTCCAATTTCGACTACTCTATTCCATCGTTCAGTATAATATATAGTCCCTCTAACAGTGTTGACTTTAATCCAATCCTCCCGGACATCCTTATAACAATGGCCTTCAGGATTCTTTCTAAAATCAATATACAGTATTACGTTGCAGACCCTTTCTATAGCCGCCGATGAAGCGATAATTGATGAGTTGAACTCCCCGATTATGTAGTTTATCGAGCTACTTCTCATTATTTCAATACTTTCCCACATTTCGTTACGTAAGAAATCATTTTCTGCACTATCAGACGTGAAGTTCCAACTATCATATTTCCATTCAGTGTACAATGAATCCAGATCATTTATTCTACTTTGAATGGACTTTTGTCCTGTTATTGAATTATTATTTCCAGTTCGAAAAAACTCATCCAGATCAGAATATTTCCTTTCACTTTTAAACATAGAATAACGATCCATAGCAAAATATCAATTTGTCCATTCCTGTAGACCTCGGAACATAACATCATAGAGGTGTTACCGCATTAAAGATGGATGGATGTTAATTTTTCCTGTTCCTGACTCTTAAACCTTCCATCAGAATCGTATACTGCGAAATATTTTTATGTAAAAAAGTAGTATTTGATTTAGGTTCTCTTTAAGATCTAAAAGGTTGTGATTCATATATTTGTAGAAGCGAAAAGAATCAGAGTCAGGTTCGAAAATATTGATAGACACCCTATTATAAAGGACTATCACTACATTCTAAAAAATACTCTGTTGTCTAAGCTGGAGCAGTATGATAGAACCCTTTCTACTAAGGTGCATGATGAATGGAAGTCATTTTTCGTTTTCAGCGGATTCATAGGTAAGTTGTGGAACACAGAGGTTGGGTTGCTGTTCAGGACAGCAGAAATATCAATTGGTAGCCCAGATTTAGAGATAATAAAGGGCCTTAGCAAAGCTATGGTTATGGAACCATTCATCTATCTGGGTAACGTAAGACTCAGAGTTTCACAAATTAAAGTGGAGAACTTTCATATAGCTGATGGAATATCTTCAATAGATTATGAATCGCTTGGCGAGGTTGTGATAAAGAAAGGAGATAAAACTGGAAAAACAGATCATGTTGGTGTTAATGATGACGTTGCAAAGGCAATCAAAGAAACCATAGTAAGGCAGTCTAAAGCAGCAACGGGCTATCTTGGAGAAATAGATGTGGAGGTGGTCTCCGCCGTTCAGAAAAAGAGAGCTGTTTATAAAGATGGCAACCTAATTAATTCGTTCATAGCTCTGAGACTGTCTTTTAAAGTTAAGGCTGATGCTAGGGTTCATGAGTTCCTTCTTACACAGGGTCTCGGCCATCATCGGAAGATGGGCTTTGGCATGCTGTCAGTTAAAAAAGGGACGGAATCAGCTTAATGAGCTTTCAAATTAAATTCAGCAATGATGTCCCTTCATGGACAAAACTTGGAACCGCTGAGTTTTTTAGGCTTATTGATTCTCCCGAAGATTCTGAAAATGAAATTCAAAAAACGGCAGTTTCAATGGGAGTACAATGGAATCGGAATAACCTTTTCATTCAGGCTGAAAAGGAGGATACTTTAAATGAGTTCTTGGTGTTCTGTGCCGACTGGTATACGAGAAACAAACTCTCTGTCAGTTTAAACTATGATCTTCTTGTCCAGTATGATTTTGAAGGTAAACCATACCTAAGTGATTCCCCAATAATTAGGCCAGCCACCCTTGGGCACGTACGCATAAACACAAGTAACTATAAACCTGCAGGAACAAAGGAAGTAAAGATCGAAGATCTACCCGAGAATTTGCAGAAAGAAGTTGAAAAAATAAGAAAAAGTGGAACGATTAACGGAAAGAGTTATGAGGGACTAAAGAACGCGAAACTATGGCCAAAGGAGAGATACATAGAATTCAATGTTATATCCACAACAGGGAAAAAAGGAACTTGCTTTGGATGCGGTGCAGAAGATTATTTAACAGAAACAAAGATGACGCAGTTTCCGAGCACTGTTGGTCTTGAAAACTTTTCAAATTTCTTCAGCTATCACAAGGGTAAAATTGGGTTCTGCAGAGCCTGTTCAATCTCCAACCATTTTGCTTTAATGAGGGTTATGTATTTTTCCAATAGAAAATCTACTTTTCTCGCAGTTCCGGAATCGAATGACGTGCAGGAACTCACTCAGTTTCTCTTGACAATAGAGGATATCTATCAGATTCAGAAGCTACAGAAAAAATTGATGGAAAGTGAAAGGGCAGACAGGATTGTTATATCCAGGTCGAATTACCAGTATTCTAATTTTATCGACAAACCGCAGAGGTACTCAGGTTTCTATTTCCTTGTTCTTGCAATGTTTGTGGCCATCAGGGAGGGTATTAGGGATATGGTGTCCAGAGTAAAGGACAACATTGAACTCCAGGAATATACAAAGAGCGCCATTTTAAAAGATATATTACGGGCATCTGGCAAGGAAATTCCGGACAGAGAATATGAAAAAATACTTTACAGATCATGGATTTTTACTCTGTTGGTTGGTGATCAGCTTGTGAGAAGCTGGCGATATCAAAGCTCTCCAGAATCTCTGGAATTAATAGAATCGATTAACATGAAAATTAGCAGCCATAACTTTATGTCACTGGTGGCTGATCTCATTTACAAGAAGGGTGATTCGTGGATAGATGCAAGAAGGGAGGAGTTTTCAAGGTCGATCCTTTACGGGAATCCATCAATAGGAATACTGGAAAGATATACATGGGATGCTTTGTTAAGCGAGCAGAAGGTCAAATATGGAGTTCAAGAGCTCGCAATAATTTTATCAAGATACGCCTTGGGAGGGAATGAAATGGAGAAGAATGAAATAATAAACCAATGCAAAAGTATAGGAATGAAAGTTGCAGATCTGGCAAAAGAGGATAACAGTAAATCTCTTCTGTACGAGCTCAGATCGGTGGGAAATGCCCAGTCATTGAGGGCGTTCATTGAAAGATTGACGTTTCTTTATGTCTTGAAGGGAAAGAATACTGGGATATCCAACGAATTTATAGATGCGCTTTCAGAAGGCAAAGAATGGAGTAAGTACAAGAGTATTATAGCAATCGTTGCTAACCAGAGATATTCCTATATGAATGGAAAAGTACAAATGGAGGTGCCAGCAGAATGAAAGTTAACTGCCTTACATTTACGTCTCTGATAAAAATAGATATGGGAAACTCTAACTCTAGCTATAACGAAGACATAATATCAACAATTAAGAAAATTAGGTTCCCCAATGGAGATTCATATCCATACATATCTGCTCAGGCTATCAGAAGGATGGCAAGGGAGAGAATGAGAGACGCAGGATTCCCAATTTCACCAAAGGATGAAGAAAGTGGAAAGAGTAAGTCGCCATTTTCAACACAATGCGATCCGGTTACCTATGTTGACGATGACCTTTTTGGTTTCATGAATGCTAAGGAAAGGACATCAAGAACCAGTGTTGTACGGGTTTCTCCAGCCGTGGGTCTGTTTCCCTATACCTTTGATAGAGACCTGGGGATACAGAATAACAGCGATATCCATCAGGATCACAGGATGTATGAGACGGAGATATCATCAAACTGGTACGCATATAGCGTGCTAATAGAACTGGACAGAATTGGGAATGGTGTTCAAGAAATAAAGAAAGGGGCCAACTTTCAGGACTGGTCAATCGAACCTAGAGACAGACTGTCAAGACTGAGGGGGGTACTGGAATCATTCTTATATCTGTGGGGAGGAGGAAAGCAATCTAGGCTACTCGCAAGCAGTGCTCCAGTTGCTGTAGCCATTTCAACCCAAAAGGTAAAAAATCCAATATGGATGGGAAAGCTTAAGGTGGACGAGGACGGCAAACTCAGCGATGCAACCCTCACAAGGACGCTTGAGGAAAACAAGGAGATACTTGTGAGGTCAGAGATTGGCACTGACGGCTCTGCAGTGAAATCCAGTGCTTTTGGCAAATCCCCAAGGCTCGCCTTCACGGAAATAATGGACAGTTTAGATGTACAGGCATTTTCATGACCGAAGCCGTCAGGATCATATGCTACGGACTGACTAATGGTTTCAGAACACCTCTGTCACACTCCGTGCACGATACTCTTCCGTTGCCAACTCCTACAAATCTAATAGGCCTTGTTGGTTCCGCTATGGGAACAGGCAGGAGTGAGATGGAAGATTATTATTACAAGTTCAAAGTGGCCGTGGTAGGATCACACAATGCTATGTATCAGGATCTAACGCACATTACAAAATATAAATATGGTGGAGAAATAAAAGAACCGCTTTCCCTGCTTTACAGAGAAAATTTATATGATAACCATTTTGTAATATGGGTGATACCATCAACCAAGGATCTACTGGACGAAGCGTTTCAAGCCTTTATCTCCCCTAAATTTGCACTTTCCCTTGGACGTGACGATGAAATCATAAGAATAGACCACGTTGATAAAGTATCTCTTGAAACTGCTAAAGACCCTGTTATCTCGGATACGGTTGTGCCTTTCAAGCTGGATCCGAAAGAGGACGAGATTCTAAATTCAAGCGACATTCTGATACCACTTGTATCAATGCCACTGCCGAGGGCTTTTAAAATAGAAAAAGATAATTCAAGGACCCCTGTTGATTTCAGGAATTATACATTCATCGAACGTTACAGAATAAGAACCAGAAAGGAAGGGGCCCTATCTGATGGGGAATATACCTTCTATGCTCTCTGAAGAAATTGTCTTAGCTAAGGGAAATGGCCAGACACTGAAAGATCACCGTTTTGAGTGTCTGGAAAAGCTCAACCAATTTCGGTTAAGCCTTGGGAGTGGGACTGAAGAATTCCTAAGGTATTTTGGTATCAATACTGATGAGTTTTGGCAGCAGATAGCATTTTTAGTGTCTAATCACGATTTTGGCAAACTTAACACGAGGTTTCAGAAGAAGATATGGGATGTTTACAGCAACTCAGGGAAAGAATTACATGGCGTCCCTAAGGATGTGCCCCATAATTTTATTTCCATACTCTATTTCACAAACAGTAGACTCTGGAACTTGCTTGGTAGTGATCGTGTGAATTTGTGTGCAATTGCTGCCATGCATCATCACGGTTCACTTGTTATGCCAGAGAAACGCTTGTTCGACAGACAGAATGAGATCATTCTCCAGGGTTTAGATGAATATGTAGGATTTGATGATGGACTAGATAGTTTGAGACCCTCACAAAATGGGTTAAATGAGCTCAAGCTACCTATAAAAACATCATTGCTCAGGTCATTTTACTTTGATTTTCTGTTAACAGAGGTAAATGATTATGATTTAATGATCAAAAGAAGATGGGTCTTTCCACTATTGAAGCAGTATCTTCATCTTTCTGACTGGAGTGCATCCGGAGCTAATATGGGGATTACATCAATCGTTAATCCGTGGACCATGGTAGAGGGTGTGCTCAAAAAGAAAAAATCATCGGCTACTATATTACGAAAAAATGTACAGGAGGCGGTTTCAGGTTTGGGTACTAAAGCAATACTGCTGGCACCTACCGGAAGCGGAAAGACAGAGGCAGCAATCAGATGGGCTTCCCTCCAGAAGAAACAGAGGGCTCTTTTCTCACTCCCAACTCGAGCTTTAGTGGATGATATCTATTATAGGTTTCAGGGTGATGAAAACACGGAAGGGTATTTTCCCAATGTCACCGGCATACTTCATGGGGCGTCTGATTACACAGTCAGATCAAATGATACAGAGGACCCTGATTCCCACGAATTCGATCGCTATTTTCATCGCCCAGTGATGGTTACAACAATTGATCAGATACTTTTCAGCCTCTTTAACATAGGAAGATGGGACGCTGTAAATTTCTCACTTGCACATGGAAGCCTAATAATTGATGAAATACATTCATACGACAAAGTGACCTTGAGCCTGGTAGCGGAGCTCATAAAGCAAACAAGAACTTTCAAAATGCCCATACTTATGATGACTGCCACACTCCCATCATGGTTCCCCGGTGCAATCTCAGCAATTTCTGATGAAACATTCGACATTGCAAGAGTCTCAGGATTGAAGCAGAAGGCGCCTTGGAAAATTAACCGAATGGAAAAGATTGACCTTGACACGATAGGAAAAATGGGCAAAGACAATAATATCCTGATTGTTGTCAATAACGTTAAGGAATGCATTGATTTATATGGTATCCTGAAGGAAATGGGGACCAACGTCCGATGCCTCCACTCTAGATTTCTTCAGTTCGACAGAAGGGAAATAATCAGGTGGGCCAAGTCATTGGGCCCCAAGGGGAGAATTCTTGTATCCACTCAAGTGGTAGAAGCTGGAATGGACATTGATTATGATGTCCTTGTTACAGAGATTAGCCCGGTCGATTCCATAATACAGAGAGCTGGTCGAGTCAACAGGATCAGAGATCCTGATAGAAATTCAGAGATCTTTGTATTTGAACCTCTTGGAAACAATCTTGAAATTAGTGAACTCATCTATGGAAAACCGCATCTTGACAGAACTAGAGAGATCCTTGAGAGGCTTAATGCGGATGACTTATCTATTCAGAAGTCTCTAGACTATGTATATCCTGCAAATGAGGAAAATGATGACCTTATTCGTACATATGACAAGATTCACCAGTTAGTTGTGGAATGTGAGAGTTTTGGAGGAAATGGCGATGGAAGGAAACATGGGGATGGTCTTCATTCGTTACCAATAAGAGAAGCAGATCTGCCAATAAAAACCAGAGAATCAAAATATGTTTCCATTGACGTTGTGCCGGTTGAGTTTTTGAAAGAAGCAATGAGCAGCAACTGGAGGGAATATACGCTCAGGTTGCCTCTAAAATCCTTTGCAAGATATATAGATTTCAAAGGCAGGTTTCCTGTTGTTAACCTACGTTATAGCAGGGATACTGGGCTTCAACAGCCTGAAGGTGCGGAGGATAGAGATGCATTTTTCATATGATAATCTGACGGGTACTTTGGTTAACTACTTCGGACACTGCAAAAGACAGGCATGGCTATTCGCCAGAGGTTTCAGAATGGAAGGTGGATCCGATCTGGTAAGAAGGGGAAAATGGATAGATGAAAATACCTTTTTAAGGAGTGCCGAAGTGAATTTCGTCAGTCAGAACATTAAAACAGATTTTGTTGTTAGGAAAGAAGGATATGTTGAAATTCACGAGGTCAAGTCGAGCAAGGGACTGAAAAATGAGCACAAGCTTCAACTTGGCTTCTATCTCCTAAAACTGGAACAGGCTGGAATAAGAGCCGTGGGAATACTTAACTATCCAGAAACGAGAGAAACAGTTAAGGTCACGTTGGAAGATATACGGATCGAACTGATGGAAACCATTGGAAGCATTATTTCTGTTTTAAACGGTAATTGTCCCAAAAGGCTGGAGAGAACAAAGTGTAAGGGGTGTGCGTATTACGAATTATGCTATTCCAATCAAGAGGTGTTTTGACTGAGTGAACCGCTGTACCTGACGAAAGATGGAAAACTTGAAAGGAACGAGAATACAGTATACTTCGAGAACGAGGTTCAGAAATTTCCAATACCCATCGAACAGGTAAGTGAGATCTATTGTGTATCGCATATAACCATTACCAGCGGGGTAATTCACTTTTTGGCACAGAAAGAGATTCCAATACATTTCTTCAACCACTATGGCTATTACGAAGCCTCGCTTTGGCCTCGAAAGAAGGATGTAGCCGGACAAATTATCATTTCTCAGGCGAAAGCCTATCTTGATCCGGAAGTTAGATTCAGGCTTGCCTCGTCTTTTGTAATTGGAGCCGCAATGAACATTATTAACGTCATAAAAAGTCAGGGGAGAAAAGACATAGATCTAACGAAAAGGATAGATGAAATCAGGAATTACCTGGATAACATTCCTTCAAGCTCTCCCTCAATTCCAGCTTTAATGGGTATAGAGGGAAACATAAGGAGACTCTATTACTCAGCATTAGACGAAATCTTGCCAGATTGGCTAATGCTGGGCGCGAGAAAGTATAATCCTCCTGGGAATGCAGGGAATTCACTTATGAGCTTCTGTAATAGCCTCTCATACACAGCATGTCTGACTGAGATTTATCATACGCAGCTCGATCCTACCCTCAGCTTCCTTCACGAGCCCGGTGAAAGAAGGTTTAGTCTATCTCTGGACTTGGCTGAAATATTCAAACCAGCAATTACTGACAGAATTTTCCTGAAGTTAAGTAACAGAGGGCAATTGGATGCAACTCACTTTGATAATGATTTGCAAGGGACCGTATTATCTGAAAAAGGCCGGAGACTAGTCCTTAAAACTTTTCAGGAAAAAATGGAGGATACAATAACGCATAGGGGTCTGAAAAGGAAAGTTACCTACAGAAGATTGATAAGACTGGAATGCTATAAAGTCCTTAACGACATCACGCTTGGCGAACTGTACCATCCTTTGATTGCCTGGTGGTAGCTATGTTCTATATTGTTACATATGATGTGAATGAAGCAAGAGTCAATCATGTAAAGAAACTGCTTCGCGTGTTTCTCAAATGGGATCAAAATTCGGTGGTCTCAGGTGATTTAACTGATTCACAGTATAGGGAATTAAGAGACAGATTGGATAAGATATTGGACAAAACACAGGACCATGTCATAATATTCAAATCCAGATCCAGCAAATTCCTCCTACGTGAAGATATAGGAACTCCAAAAGGGTTTGGCGAAGATGATTCCCTCTTCATCTGAAATCCCCAATTCAGTCCCATATTTAAAAAGTAATAAGACAAATTTGCAGGTTTAACGTTAAAGCTTACATAAATCATTCGCAGGGGTAATGCAGAAATCCAGTAAAAAACGGATTGCAGTTTAACCAGTTAGGATTGAAAGGGGGCAGATGCTGATGCATTCAGGGCAAGCATTGTAATTGCAGTTTAACCAGTTAGGATTGAAAGCCGATAACATTACGCTGACTGCACATAACGGTACAGATTGCAGTTTAACCAGTTAGGATTGAAAGATGGAACTGGAATGAGAGGTTACTGAGACAGAAATAATTGCAGTTTAACCAGTTAGGATTGAAAGCGGACTGTCACTTTAACTGTGTAGGTGCCCGTACCTATTGCAGTTTAACCAGTTAGGATTGAAAGACAGGAGGGAATGGAGGTATTTTTCCTTGCAGGAGAATTGCAGTTTAACCAGTTAGGATTGAAAGACCGTACAGGCAGACTCTGTATCCTATGCCATCTACAATTGCAGTTTAACCAGTTAGGATTGAAAGATCGTATAGGAGCCGGCTGAAAATGTTGTGTTAAAGATTGCAGTTTAACCAGTTAGGATTGAAAGATGGGATAACCGACATCAGCTGAGCTTACATTGCTGATTGCAGTTTAACCAGTTAGGATTGAAAGTTGGATGCATTGCCTGATGCCACAACATCGGTCAGAATTGCAGTTTAACCAGTTAGGATTGAAAGCTGGAATCAAGCGGGGACGGGACACACGAGGGAATTATTGCAGTTTAACCAGTTAGGATTGAAAGACGACATATGGGAGAAGGCCTCATCCCGCCATAACGATTGCAGTTTAACCAGTTAGGATTGAAAGCGATACTGGCACTGATCGTCCTCGCCTATTTCCAGAATTGCAGTTTAACCAGTTAGGATTGAAAGAGTACTGGCCCAAACGCTCCTTGAGCGGATGGGTAGATTGCAGTTTAACCAGTTAGGATTGAAAGCCGACATCCGCACGCTGTATGTCGCCCCCGATTCTGATTGCAGTTTAACCAGTTAGGATTGAAAGTGGAACCACAGGTCAAAGAACTGGTATAGCCTTTTTATTGCAGTTTAACCAGTTAGGATTGAAAGCAAAACCGAACAGTGATAAAAATGACACTGAACCGAATTGCAGTTTAACCAGTTAGGATTGAAAGTCGAACTGGAGAAGAAAAAGAAAGACATGCTTGAAGATTGCAGTTTAACCAGTTAGGATTGAAAGTTAGCCATGCTTCTGTTGTATGTAAGGTAAAGGAAAATTGCAGTTTAACCAGTTAGGATTGAAAGCCCTTTATTCAGGAAACCATCTGGAAAGGGAATTATAATTGCAGTTTAACCAGTTAGGATTGAAAGTTGTCTCTCCAAGCCCTACGTATGGCATTCGCATCAATTGCAGTTTAACCAGTTAGGATTGAAAGATGTCTATGGGGGATTTCTGCGGTTCAAGTTCCGCTATTGCAGTTTAACCAGTTAGGATTGAAAGTTGACTACCTCTCAAGGAAGAAGGAGATGTTCTGGAATTGCAGTTTAACCAGTTAGGATTGAAAGCCCTTTATTCAGGAAACCATCTGGAAAGGGAATTATAATTGCAGTTTAACCAGTTAGGATTGAAAGTTGTCTCTCCAAGCCCTACGTATGGCATTCGCATCAATTGCAGTTTAACCAGTTAGGATTGAAAGATGTCTATGGGGGATTTCTGCGGTTCAAGTTCCGCTATTGCAGTTTAACCAGTTAGGATTGAAAGTTGACTACCTCTCAAGGAAGAAGGAGATGTTCTGGAATTGCAGTTTAACCAGTTAGGATTGAAAGCGGCCATTCTGAGCACTAAGTCCCTGATAATAACCGATTGCAGTTTAACCAGTTAGGATTGAAAGTTCTCAGTTACTATGTCTCCAGAGAGAAAATCAGAGATTGCAGTTTAACCAGTTAGGATTGAAAGTTCGCAGGTGTTGGTACATAGGAAATTAGTACAAATATTGCAGTTTAACCAGTTAGGATTGAAAGGTGGAATTTCCCTTCAGGTCGAATGGATCCTCCTCGATTGCAGTTTAACCAGTTAGGATTGAAAGTGGGCACATAGACAAGGATTGAAACCATTGTGTATAATTGCAGTTTAACCAGTTAGGATTGAAAGTGGTCAGGAAAACCCGTTGTGTCAGTGCCATTTCCCATTGCAGTTTAACCAGTTAGGATTGAAAGTGGTCAGGAAAACCCGTTGTGTCAGTGCCATTTCCCATTGCAGTTTAACCAGTTAGGATTGAAAGAAGGTATCAGGTTCAATAATTACGGAATCAACAAGAATTGCAGTTTAACCAGTTAGGATTGAAAGGAGGTTACTGCCCTTTGAACCAGTTTCCTGTCTCCCATTGCAGTTTAACCAGTTAGGATTGAAAGATCACCTTCTCCATCCTTGCATTGCCGTCATATTTGATTGCAGTTTAACCAGTTAGGATTGAAAGAAGACCGTGTCCGTATACTTGAAAAAACGCTATGGGATTGCAGTTTAACCAGTTAGGATTGAAAGTAAATAGCAACCTTTGCATGCCCATCGAAATATGCAATTGCAGTTTAACCAGTTAGGATTGAAAGGCGAATAGAGGCTATCTTGTACGGCATCGTGTTCATATTGCAGTTTAACCAGTTAGGATTGAAAGAAGACCGTGTCCGTATACTTGAAAAAACGCTATGGGATTGCAGTTTAACCAGTTAGGATTGAAAGTAAATAGCAACCTTTGCATGCCCATCGAAATATGCAATTGCAGTTTAACCAGTTAGGATTGAAAGATAACTCTTGCCAGTGAAACTGAGGACGGAGAAAGAATTGCAGTTTAACCAGTTAGGATTGAAAGCCTGATGACCGCCGATCACTATTGTCACCGCAGAGAATTGCAGTTTAACCAGTTAGGATTGAAAGCTGCCAGCTGCTTTAGCATCACTTCCCAGTGTACTGATTGCAGTTTAACCAGTTAGGATTGAAAGTTGGAATGGCGGTTCCTTTCTGTCCTAACTGTTTCCAATTGCAGTTTAACCAGTTAGGATTGAAAGCAAGGTCCCTGTACACCTTCTCCACACTGTTCATCAATTGCAGTTTAACCAGTTAGGATTGAAAGTTGAATATGTCAGGTGATAGAGTGAGAGCTAAAAATAATTGCAGTTTAACCAGTTAGGATTGAAAGCTAGTTGAGCACGACAAACAGGAGCAGATAGAAAAATTGCAGTTTAACCAGTTAGGATTGAAAGGCAAAACCAATCTTTCCGCGGTGCAGGTCGTCTTCAAATTGCAGTTTAACCAGTTAGGATTGAAAGACCAGATGGAGCAGGTGCAGTTATCGCCATACCAGCATTGCAGTTTAACCAGTTAGGATTGAAAGATAGGAAACGCATCCGCAATATCGGACATATTTAACATTGCAGTTTAACCAGTTAGGATTGAAAGACCCTGTATCTGGTAGAAAGGGATATTTCCAGAGCAATTGCAGTTTAACCAGTTAGGATTGAAAGGCGGGATTGTCAGTATCCATGAACTGCTGCAAAGCGAATTGCAGTTTAACCAGTTAGGATTGAAAGTCGGTCTTGAGGCCTGCGAACAGTATGACTACCAGGATTGCAGTTTAACCAGTTAGGATTGAAAGGATTTTTATCAGGCAGAGAAATCTGTATCAGGCGGAATTGCAGTTTAACCAGTTAGGATTGAAAGAGGTAGAGGTCCCACGGTGAAAAGCCGGTCAAGATTTGTGCAAAATCGTCGGTTTGAAATTGACCCCCTTTATATACAGCTTTCATAGCCTTCTCACTCCTTCCTCGCTTTTGGCAGCGAGTTCTTCTTCCGGTCCTTCAGCCTGTATGATTCACCCTTGATGTTTATGACAGTGCAGTGATGCAGTATCCTGTCAAGGACTGCAGAAGCCATCACTGAATCCCCAAGTATCTCGCCCCATTCGCTGAATGACTTGTTGCTTGTGTAGATCGTGGATCTCTTCTCATACCTTGATGAAACGAACTGGAAGAACAGGTTGGATTCCTCCCTTGTCAGTGGCAGGTAACCGATCTCGTCCACTATCATGAGCCTGAACCTTGAATATGTCTTTATTCGGTTTCCAAACAAACTAAAAAAAGCATCAATGACAGAAAGATGCATAAGAATGGTACAGTAATAATAGCGGAAGCAGTAGATTATTGAACTCTTGATGGTGTGCCGTGAGCCGGGATTGAACCAGCGACCTCCAGATCTTCAGTCTGGCGCTCTCCCTACTGAGCTATCACGGCTTGACAGCTTATGGTCTCAGTTTATATAATATTTCACATTGGGAACGGAAGCACATTCTACCTGACCCTGAACGGATCTGTTTGGTTTAGTGGGGGTAAATGAGTTTCATTTTCCTTCTCAGTAGAGGCTGTATTTAAGCCTAAAACTCTTAATTCTCACTGGATTGGTCTAATCATTAGTCATTCTGGCCCCAGAAAAGGTGTATATTGCCTTATTTGGATAGAATTATATTCCTTTGCTTACCCCCGGAATGTTAAAGAGATCCCCCTGAACTAAATACTTGATCTTATTGAACCAGGTCTTTCTTGGGACGTAAATCGTTTTGACGCTCCTTCCTTGATACATATCGCGGAAGAAGTTAATATAGCGTCCTGTGCAAGGCTCATAAGCCGGTTGAAATGACGTGAAGTTCTTTCGCCTGCTATCAGGCAATGCTATCGTTTTGAAACCAGATTCTGGAGGACTTACTTTTCATTCTCCGAGTGATGGTAAATTTCGTGTTCAAAGGCAAGAAGTATAAATAACATAGTATAGATTATAGCTAGAGATTTACTTGTCAGAGGAAACTTTCGGTGATATGTTCCGGAACATCAGGATTGATGACGCCATCAGGATGGGCACTTCATTTCTAATATCTGGATTTACATCATTCATCTGGATATCACTTCCGTTCTTCCTCCGCGAGAATCATATACCTCTCTTTTACCTGGGGCTGATCTATTCTATCGCAGTTCTTTCTGCGGTTCTCATAAGGCTCCCTCTGCGCTTCTACAGCGATAGAGCCAGGAGCGATCTCCTTCCCACAATCGGGCTTCTCCTTACGGGGATATCCATGAGCCTTCTGTTCACAGTCAAGACCATTGGAGGAATCATACTTGCATTCGTGGTTCTCTCATTAGCAGTGGCAGCATACAGGTCTTCCAAGAATGCCAGCAGAGCGAAAGGTCTCAGAAACATGGAACCCATGAGGAACATGTACAGCCAGGATATAATTCCAAACACTGGAATATTCATTGTGCTGATTTTCGCAGCCTTATTCGTTGGCGGCAGTGTTGGAGAACTGTACGGCATTATGTCCGTAGTAGCGCTTCTTGCTGGATTTCTGGCCCTGATGTATCGCATCACCAGCGGCACACGATCAAGCATTTCGCCATCACCCAGGCCAATTCGCCAGATGATTCGGACATCATTTGAGCCCATCAAATCCCTTGATATGATCACCAACAGAAAGATCATGATCCCATACATAGCCATACAATCCCTGCTTTATCTCTCCATATGCATAGTGGCTGTATTCCTTCCGGCCATGGGCCTTCATGACGGCGTAAACAGACAGGAGGTATTTCTGATATTTGCAGCATTCTCCGTCATAGCCTTCCTGCTGGACAGGAGTGCTGCACTTATCCCCATGAAGTTCGTGAGGGACACATTCTACATGTTCAGGCCCATATTCCTCATAATTCCACTGCTGCTGCTCTCTCTCATATCTTCAAGCGTCATTTTCATAATTGGATACTTCACGCTTCTTCTGTGGGTATTCTCTGATTCCATGTCATCAGATGTCGTATCCTCCATGATGCCGGAAGGCGACAGGATACGTGCACCCATAATAATGGGATTTCTCTCCATACCAATAAGCATAATCGGCCCCGCACTTGGCTCACTATTCTGGCTTGCATCACCCAGGCTGCTTTATGGCGTCGCTATCCTCCCGGCAGCAATTTCGCTGCTGCTTGCCATGATGGCATTCCAGAATATCAGCAGGCACAAAGTTGATAATTCCACAAGGTCCGAATAAAATCTGGCAAAAAGTTATAATTCGCCAAAACATCAGAACTAAAAGGCTGTACAGGTTAACGGAAAAACATCCAGTGCTGGCACCGCAATCTGTACGGGTTCGGTTCAGAAGTATTGAAGATCAGACATTGCTGGAGAGGTGTGAAATAATATGATACCTGGAAAGATGAATTCACGGGAAATGAAAAGAATGATGGCACAGATGGGCATAAAATCAACTGATATGCCCGACGTCCGTACGGTTATACTCAAGGGGGCAGCAAAGGACTACATGATAAGTGATGCCCAGGTTATGGTCATAGAGGCACAGGGGCAGAAAACCTTCCAGATAATGGGTAACATGAAGGAGATTCCCAAGACGGAAAGTGCAGCACCCTCCGGGCCGGCATTCCCCGAAGAGGACATAAAGCTGGTTATGGAACAGGCGTCTGTTGTGAGAGAAAAGGCCATTGAAGCCCTGAAAAAGGCTGACGGAGAGCCGGCAAAGGCTATATTGGATCTGCTCCAGAAATGATTGATCTCAGGGAGATTCTGCTTCCAAATATCCCGGACGATAATGAGAAAAGAGAGATCAGCGAGATTGCTGAATCCCTCATTTCTGGCATAAGACAGATACTTGACAGGGATGGCATAAATGCCACTCCAGTACTTGTGGGGTCCACTGCAAAACACACAAACCTGAAGAATGCCGACATAGACATCTTTATTGTATTTGACAGGAAATTCAGTGAACGGCAGATGGAATCCATTGGCCTCAGGGTCGGTCACGAAGTGCTTCCTGATGGTATTGAAAGATATGCTGAACACCCATACGTTTCCGGCCATATCAGGGGGAGAAAGATTGACATCGTCCCATGCTTCAGAATTGAAAGCAACACCAGGATAATCAGTTCAGTAGACAGGACACCTCTCCATACGGAATATGTGCTCTCCCACCTGGATGAAAAAAGAAGAAATGATGTCCTTGCCCTGAAGCTTTTCATGAAATCAATAGGAGTTTACGGATCAGAAATCAGGGTTCAGGGCTTTTCAGGATACGTATGCGAGCTTCTGGTCATAAATCTCGGGAGCTTCCAGAAAGTGCTGGAGAGGTTTGCATCCCAGAAGGGGCGCCTGGTAATTCCAGACACAACTCCGCTGGTGGAAAAGTACCGTTCTCCTGTGGTCATCGAGGACCCAACAGATTCCTCAAGGAATGCCGCTGCAGCCATAAGTCTTGAGAATCTCTCCATCATGAAAATTGAGAGCAGGCTGTATCTGCACAGTCCCTCACCATCATTTTTCACAAAGCCCCAGCAGGACAAACCGCTTCCCTATATGGACCGGGGGACCTGCATAAGGATCGTCACACTTCCAAAACCTGATCTTGTGGATGACGTGATATACAGCCAGGCACAGAGGGCCAGGAAAATACTTGTAGAACACATTGTGGACATGGGCTTCCATTACATGGATTCTGAACTGTATGTGGGAAACACCATCGACATAATGATTGAGACCGAGACCGCAGTCCTTCCGGCTGTAACCAGGCGTATTGGCCCTCCCGTAGACACACCAAATTCCATGGCGTTCATAATGAAATGGAAGGACGGAAAATCTGTCAGAGGTCCGTATGTAAACGATGACAGGATCTGCGTTGACGCACCATCAGTCGTAAGGGATATAGAGACAGCGATTTCCTCAGCATTTTCCGGGGCAAACATTGGTAAGAACCTTGACCCGGTAAAGGGCGAAGCAAGAATCATTGATCCAGCCGTGACAGATGCGGCCTATATGGTTCTTGGCAAATTCTACTCAAGAAAGATACGTTTTTGAAAGTATCGAAGAATAATGGCAATATCCCTTCAGCGTCCTCCTGAAAATATCTCCATCAAGGTCACATCATCGGCATGGTTTACGATGTCCCGCCTGGTGACAGGCACTCCGTTCCTCAGGCATATGTAGCCTTCCTCCCTGAGATTAAGCTTCCGCAGCAGTTCCTCCACAGTGCAGGATTCCTCCAGTACTGTTTCGTATGTCTTCCTTCCCACAATCCTTACTGCCATACTCGCCCATAGCCCCGGGCAGATTCGAACTGCCGTCTACGGATCCAAAGTCCGGAATGCTTGGCCACTACACCACGGGGCTGTGTCACCATGAGATTTTTGAGGCTAATCTATTTTTTGCAGGGCCAGCTCCCACAAGGCTTGTTCTCGTGTGGAATAGCACAGGAGATTATGGGAAAAGCCTTTCCAGGCCATTAAAAAAGTCATGTGCTTTGTCCTGTAATACCCGGACAGGGCCGACCAATAATGAACTGTTGGGGAGTTCAGGACCTGAACATACCGGTTACAGTTTTCTTCACCCGTCTCCAGGTGTTGTTCGTGTATCGTTCTCCGCCGGCAACCAGCCCCCGCTCATGATAGCCGTACTGTTCCCAGTATCCATCCTCATATTCTGCAATCAGTTCAATTTCCGTGAGCCACTTTGCGCTTTTCCAGCCATAGAGATCAGGCATAAATGGCCTTGCCGGAAATCCCTGCTCTATCCTCAGTGGTTTATCATTCATCCTCAGAGCAATGATGGCGTCATCCTTCAGTGCATACTCTATGGGTACCGGTGTACTGTATCCGTCCGCACACCTGAACATGACCCACTTTGCATCCGGAGACGGTTCAGCTTTTCTTATGACATCGGCAAGGCTGGGTCCGGCCCATTTAACATTCTGTATGCTCCAGGCGGTGACGCAGTTGAAATCGCTTATGTACTCAAGCCATGGCATCTTCATGATTTCTTCATGGCTGAGGGCATAGGGCTTTCCCACCAGCCCGGAAATTTTAAGATTCCAGTGATCCGCACTGATTGTCGGCTCTCCAAGTGCTGAATATATTATCCAGTTGCTGATGTACCTCTGTCCGGGGTTTTCCACATCAACTTTCTTAAGTTCCATGTGGGTGTGTATTCGTTTCGATTATTAAGACCATGCAAAAATCGTCAAAACATATTTTACAGTTCTAGCTATTACTTTACTGGGATGAATATATTATGACCAACAATCTTCTAGATATCGGCAAAGTTGCCGCTAAGCTTGGGTTAACTGAGAATGACCTGGAAAGGTATGGAAACAACATGGCAAAGGTGAGCCTGGAGGTCCTGAAGAGGGTTCAGGACAGGCCAAGAGGCAAACTCATCCTGGTTACGGCCATGAATCCAACCAAGGAAGGAGAGGGGAAAACAACCACAACCATAGGACTGGGGCAGGCTCTTAACATAATGGGCAGGAAAGTAGCCATAGCAATCAGGGAACCCTCTCTTGGGCCATGCTTTGGCATAAAGGGTGGTGCTACAGGCGGCGGAAAGTCCACTGTGGAACCCAGCGACAGGATAAATCTCATATTCACCGGCGATTTTCCGGCAGTCTCAGCTGCACATAATCTTCTATCAGCCATGATCAACAATCATATCTACCATGGGAACAAAATGAGAATCGATCCAAGGAAAGTTACTTTTCCAAGGACAATCGACATGAACGACAGATCACTCAGGGACATCATTGTGGGTTCTGGAGGCAGTGAGTCCGGAGTCCTGATGAAGGATAAATTCGTAATCACTCCTGCATCTGAGATAATGGCAATACTGGGCCTTTCCAGCAGCTATTCAGATCTTAAGCAGAGGCTCTCAAGAATACTTGTTGGATACAACTTTGACGGAAAACCTGTTTACGCGGGAGATATAAAGGCACATGGTGCCATGGCTGCGCTTCTCAGGGATGCACTTAAACCCAACCTTGTTCAGACTGCAGAAGGTGTACCGGCATTTGTGCACATCGGGCCCTTTGGGAATATTGCACACGGCACCTCATCCATAATAGCCGACAGGATGGCACTGGGTCTTACGGACTACCTTGTCACTGAAGCAGGATTCGGTTCGGAACTGGGTGGAGAAAAATTTCTGGACATGGTATCAAGGATAGGAAATCTGCCCGTGGATGCAGTGGTACTTGTGGCAACAATAAGGTCGATTAAACTGAATGCAGGCGTAAGCAACTCCAAAAATGAGGATGTTGCCGCCGTTGAGGCTGGTGTTCAGAACGTCCTGAAGCATGTTGAGATCCTGCGCAACTTCGGCATTGACCCGGTTGTGGCAATCAACCGCTTCCCCACGGACACCGACAAGGAAATTGCAAAGCTTGAAGAGATGCTGAAGAAAAGCAATGTTGTATGGTCCCTGTCCGAAGTATTTGCCAAGGGAGGCCAGGGAGGGCTGGATCTTGCAGGCAAGGTTATGGAAAAATTATCCAGGCCAGCAGGAGGCATAAAGCGAACCTATGAGGAATCTGATCCTGTAAGGGATAAGATCATAGCAATAGCAAAAAATGTGTATGGTGCCGCAGAAGTAATCTTTGAGAAGAAGGCTGAGAACGACCTTAAAAATATAGAGAAAATAGGAATGGGAAAGGCATATGTATGCATGGCAAAGAACCAGTATTCACTCACGGACAACCCTAATGTTCTCGGATGGCCCAAGAACTTCAAAATTCATGTAAAGTCGATTTCCGTGTCATCAGGGGCAGGGTTTGTAGTACCCATGCTGGGCGACATAATGACGATGCCCGGGCTTCCAACGGAACCTGCAGCAAACAACGTCGACCTGACTGATGACGGGATCATAACCGGATTGTTCTGAGCATTTCCGGTGAATAATTTCCCACCATTCATTTTTCCTATTTTTAAAAAACTCCATTTTGAACCGCACATTCAAAAATAAGTAATAGGCTGTCTCATCTTTTAACAACTGACGATTTTCATTATCTCCCTGGGCCTATTTCCCATTTTGATGTTTGATACAATCATGAGATTGTATGCAATTGCCTTAAGACCAATTGCAGTATCGAATGATCTGTTCCTTGTGTACCAGATATCCTCTGTTTCCATTATCTCTTCAAGGATGGAGAATGTCCTCTCTATTTCCCACCTGAGGGAATACAGAGAAGAGTATTCCCTCCTGAGATCAATGCCTATTTTCCTGTTCGTGGACAATCGTTCAGGAATAATTCCTCTCCTTCTGTTTGTGTCAATCACAGGAATGGAATGTGTATTCTCAAACACATAATCGTATATGTCAGATGTATCATATGCTGAGTCTGCAAGAATATAGGAGAAGTTTCTGACAGAATCCACCATGTCATGGGATACACGTGAATCATGCATGTTTCCTTTAGTAACAAGCCAGTCCATGATCAGGAGGGAATCTATATTCAGTGACATATGGCACTTCCTGCCATAAGACCATCCCTTGGTGGTCTTGGACCATCCTGATTCAGGATCTTTGTAATTTCCCCAGTGTTTCCTCCTCATTGCAGTGGAATACTTGCATGTGTGGATCATGAAGGAATCCACTGCTGCGCATTCCTTAATGGAATAGAGGAATGTGATCTCCCTGTTTATTGCATGGAGATCAAATTTCCTCGCCCTCCTTGACAGGGTCTGGAAGCTTGGTATTTCCTTAAGGTCCATCATGGTCAGATATTCCTCATGATTGATGAGGAATACCCCGGCAGATCGATACGATATTCCGAATATCTGCAGCAGCACAAGAATCTTCAGAATCTGCCGATCTGTATATTTTCTTCTCCTTTGATCGGGCGAAACTATATTGTCTATCAGTTCCATAATCAACGGGATATGCTGTGTGGGCATATCCCAATATTCTCATTCTGTTAATAATGTTCGACATCTGTCTGACTCTTCATGAAATACGAGACACCCTAATAAGTAAAATTTGGTATGTGAAAAAGATTTACTGAACAGTTATTGTTCCGGTCATCCATCCAACAGTTGACATTGCACCTGCCCAGCCGGTTGGTCCGGAGCCGCAGGAAGCCTCACACTGCCAGGTGTAGACGTTCTGGCCGCCAGTGTGGAAAGAGAACTGTTCCACAGACTGAGGAAGCACCGGGACATTCAGGTTCAGGCCAGCCACTGTAAATGTGTGAGCAATATCTGAATCATTGACGCCTGTTGTGGTCCATGCTCCCCTGACTGAAATCCCATTGTTCTGGAAAGTTGAGTTGATCAGTGTGTTGTTGATGATGGTGACTTCATCATTGACCGTGCCGGATACATTGGCATATTGGCCTGGAACTGTAGCGGTTCCATTATCATAATTTATGATGGTGACCTCAACCAGAGAATTGGCAGGAAGCAGAATGTTTCCAGAACTCAGGAGTGTTCCATTGCTCAGGACATAATATGCAGGCTGGTCCCCAACTGTGCTGTTGTAGTAATTGTTTGTTGTGATGACAAGTGTCAGCTGATACACACCATTGCTTTCGCCAGAGACAGGCGGTGCATAATTGGTCATGTCTGGGTGGCTCATCACCAGGCCAATACCCACACCTGCTACAATGACGACGACCGTTAATACTGAAAACAGAGTCTTATCGCTCATTTCCATACTTATCAATTCCGTCCATATTCCATCAATAAATAAGACTGACAACTCTTATTTGAGGAACAAAGTTTATATAGAATTATCCACGGGACCTCACTGCTGTATAAATATATGCATTAAAGTAAACTAACTCACAGCACATGAGTAATCATGGCATCCACTTCAGCGAAAATTTTTGAGAGTATCTCAAAAAGCCCTGTAATAAAGAATTTTCTGACTACTATTCAAAAATATACTGAACATAATACGATTGAATGATGGAGAAATTATGAATAAATATATATACCGCCATGTACATTGTATTGCGCAATGGCTGAAGAAGAAGTTATAGCTGAAAGATCTGATCGAAAATTAAGAATGAGCCTCAATACCTGGGACCTTCTATTCCTCAGTCTTGGTGGGATAATAGGTTCAGGATGGCTCTTTGCAGCGTACGCCGCTTCCTCAATCGCCGGTCCGGCCGCCATACTCTCATGGATTATTGGAGGTGTAATTGTGCTCATAATTGCATTGAATTATGCTGAGCTGGGTGCAATGATACCGAGGTCGGGTGCGATTGTTAGATATGGGCAGTACTCTCATGGGAATCTGGCAGGATATTTCATGGCGTGGGCATATTTCCTTTCCGCCGTGTCTGTTCCTGCAATTGAGGCAGAAGCTGTGGTGGAATATGCAAGTCCTTACATATCACACCTGTACAATGGTGTGGTTCTGCAACCTCTGGGTATACTGTTTGCCGCACTCCTGATGGTGTTTTTCTTCTTCCTGAACTACTTCGGGATAAGAGTCATGGGAAAGACAAATACAGGTATGACGTGGTGGAAGCTGATTCTACCACTGGTGACAATACTCCTGCTTATCTCCGTGAGGTTCGACCTTGCAAACTTTTCAACTATATTCTCTGGAACATTTCAGGGCGTGAGTGTAACATCATCCAGCTCAGGATTCATGCCATATGGCTTCGCTCCTGTAATGTCTGCAGTGGCCACATCAGGAATAGTGTTCTCGTTCCTTGGGTTCAGGCAGGGGCTTGACTATGGTGGAGAATCCAGGACTCCCCAGAGATCAATTCCTATTGCCACAATAGGTTCAGTTCTCATTGGCATACTGGTTTATGTTCTTCTGCAGGTTGCGTTCATAGGTTCCATTAACTTTGGGAAGCTGGGAATTCCCGAAGGCGCATGGGCACTTCTACAGGCCAATGCTTCAGGCGCATATATTACGCCAGCCATATCTTATCTTAATGGAGCTCCTTTTGCTTCAATTGCCTCATCGGTTGGCCTTGTCATGCTCACATACGTTCTGTTTGCAGATGCTTATGTTTCCCCAAGTGGAACTCTGAATGTATATCTCGGAACATCAATGAGAACGCTCTATGGAACTGCTGCCCTGGGCTACCTTCCATCTTCCATGCTGAAGGTTGACCAGAAGAGGCGCATTCCAGTAATGCCGTTGATCGTGTCACTTATAGTTGGTATCGTATTCTTTGCACCGTTCCCAAGCTGGTACAAGTTAGTTGGTTTCATAACCAGTGCCACGGTATTCACGTACCTGATTGGGGGTCCGGCTCTGAGGTCACTGAGGAGAAACGCCAAAGAACTGAAGCGCCCATTCAAGCTTCCCGGATCATCAATCCTGGCTCCTCTGGCATTCATTGGCGCATCACTTGTGGTTTACTGGTCAGGCTGGCCACTGGTTGGAGATCTTGCAATAGCAATTTTCATTGGGCTTGTTGTGTACGTGATATTCTTCCTGCTCAAGCAAAAGAATGACCCCACCAGGCAGAAGATACACACCTGGGAGTTCGTAAAGTCTGGCATCTGGGTTCCAGTGTACATACTGGTACTGTCTGCAGAATCATTCCTTGGTGAAACCGCACTTGGCGGTTCAAACCGTGTGCCCTATCCGTGGGATCTCATAATGGTCATAATTGTTGCAATTGCTTTCTACTTCTGGGCTGAGCACAGTGGTATACGAACTCAGGAAATAGAGGAGATTGTGACACTTGACTCGCAGTACCTGACTTCGGATGAGGAACCATTTGGCAGCAAAGGAGGGGCATAAAATGAACAAATATGTTTCCGGTGCACTGATCTCAATAGTAATAGGAGCTATAGGACTGGGATTGCTGATATATCAGACACTGCATACTACCAGCGTCGGCGTGGATGTGAATGTCATCCCACCCATTGGCATCCTCTACGCCTTCATCTTCGCAGCTGGAGTGATTGCTGCCATAGCGCTTATAAGCCTTAACTCAAAATCAGCAGTAGTCAGGAAATAATTCCATTCCTCATATTTTTTAGATTTATCTCGAACCTTTTTATTACAAATTTTTTTTCTTCACATTAAGTGTTCTGCATCTTCATTTCAATAGAATAGGGCATATGTCTGGGAAAATCGGTCAAAAGAGAAATTCAGACCTGATTGTGAAAAACACGGTTAAAGAAAAATAAAAAAACACTCAATAAAATGAAAAGTTGGTAACTTACGGTGTGATTTTTATGGCTCTTGTGGGGCACACGCTTTCGCATGCCATACAGAATATGCACTCGCTCTCTCTTACGGGATCGCACTTATCGGTTCTGTATTTGTCCCATTCCGGGGTACCCTTCTCTATCTTCTTGTCATTGCCGGTTCCCATCTGGCCAGGATTAAGCTCCCATTCATAAAGAGTCACAGGACATACATCCATGCATGCTCCATCAGCTATGCAGGTTTCCCAGTCCACTGCAACGTGTGAACCATGAATTCCCAGTTTCGTGGGGTAAGGCTTTCCAGCGGCATCCATTCTCTGCTTGCCTTCGGCCCTTACATCATGGTCATGATGCTTTCCAGTTACTGGGTAGTTAGCAGTATCTTCCAAAAAATTCTCATCAATTGGTTTGGGCTTGTAATCTAGTGTTTCCAGTTTGACCAAATGATCACCTAATTCGATATCACCAGATTCCTATATAAATTATCTGGTAAACCCGCTTAGGAGGATTTCTAAAAACCCCATAATTATTGCCTAAATCACAGCAACATTTATTCATGAAATAGCCATGTTGCAATATGAGCAGTCTTCTTGATGAAGCACTTAAGGAGAAATACCGCCTTAGCGGTATTCATGATCCTCTGGCATACATGAAGGATGCAATAGACTGGTCTGTCTTTCCTAATCTTTTGGAAGATCTCTATCACAACCAGACCGACCAGGGAGGAAGACCAAATATACCTGTAACCACGATGGTGAAAGTTCTCTTCCTCCAGAGCATGTATAACATGGTTGATGAACAGGCTGAAACACTCATACGTGACCGTATCTCTTTCATGAATTTTCTTGATTATCCTGATCTGTTGCCGGATGCAAAGACAATATGGTTCTTCAGGGAAAGGCTTTCCAAAACCGGCAGGGATCGTATAATCTGGAATGAATTACAGAGACAGATTGAATTGAGAGGGATCAAGGTGAAGCGTGGATCTGTACAGGATGCTACATTCATAACTGCAGATCCCGGACATTCTAAGCATGAAGGTCCATGAACCGAAGGAAAGACCAGGAGATCCAAGGATGGATCCTTCACAAAGAAGAACAACAAGACATTCTTCGGTTTCAAGGGCCATACAATTGTGGATGACAATAAGATACCGATCCTGCGTTCATATGCTGTCACAACCGCAAAGGATCATGACACAGCAATAGATCTGTCAAAAACTGGCATTACCGTGTACAGAGATAAGGGATATTTTGGAAATGATCCGAAGGGAATCAATGGAACAATGGATAGAGCTGTGAGAGGGCACAAGCTCCCCATTGAATCTGTCCGCAGGAACCTCAGGATATCAAGGAAGAGATCACTTGTGGAATATCCATACGCAGTGATTAAGAGGGTATTCCACTTTGGCCATGTTCTTGTCACTACCATAAGAAGGGTGAGGGTCAAATTCATGTTCGCATGTTTTGCATACAATTTACATGCTGTAAAGATCTTGCAGGGATAGCGTAAGCTGTCGAAATTTCCATGAAAACATGGAAGATTAGGAAATGAATGGAGACAAAATTAGGTAAATACTTCTGTTTGCACGCGAATAATCATTTTTTGCCCTGAGATCACAAAATTATACAAGTTATTCGAAATTCTCTTAGGTTTTTCCGGATCACGATCATAAATTGCCCTTTTCTTGCAATGCTGGTCGGTAGGTGTCCAATCCAGGTTATCTCAATATGACAAAATCTCAATTCAGATATCTCACATTTTGTCAGGAAATGGAAAGAGATTCATAACCAGAGTTCCAACGGTATTAATTTCTGATAAAAATTTATGTTATGGTGTAATATCCCATGTATGCCTAAAAGCGAGCCTCAGGTAATTAACCGGAAAGCTGTAGGAGATTTTGTTAGCTCATTCATAAGGCAACTGAAATACAAGCGTGAGGATTTCAAGACCATCGGAACGTTCGGTGGATTCACTTCTCTGATAGATCTGGGTAATTTTGCCGTCTCACTCAACAATGACGGTGTGGGTACCAAGACAATCATTGCTGAAGAGGCGCAGAGGTACGACACCATAGGTATTGATTGCATAGCAATGAATGTAAACGATGCCATAACGGCTGGAGCGGAGCCAATTGCAATGGTGGATTATATATCCCTTCGGGAGCCGGATGCAGAAATGGCAAAGAATCTGGGAACAGGCTTCAATGTTGGAGCTCAGATGTCCAACATCACCATTGTTGGAGGCGAAACCGCAATCGTGCCTGACCTCATCAATCATATAGATATTTCCGGGACGTCTCTCGGGATTGTCCAGAAATCGCAAATAATTAATGGAGAGAAAATTCATGACGGGGACCTTATATTCGCTCTTCAGAGCAGCGGTCTTCATTCCAACGGTTACACAACAGTGAGAAAAATAATCAAGGATAATGAGCTTGGTTTAATGGATAAGTTTCCCGGTGATACAAAGAAGACGGTTGATGTTTTGCTGGAACCCACCAGGATATATGTTAGGGAAATTCTGGACATAATGAATATAGTCAATATCAAGGGGATGGCAAACATTACTGGTGGTGGAATAAAGAACCTTACAAGGATGAAAGACATGAAGTACGTCATCTCTGATCCCATAGAGCCCCAGAATGTATTCAAGAAACTCATGGAAATGGGGCAGCTTTCCTACGAACAGATGTATGAAATTTTCAACATGGGTATGGGATATGTAATAGTTGTTGATCCGGAAAGCAGGATTGATTTCATGAGCACCCTCAGGAACAGGGTGCATTTCAAGGAAATTGGTCACGTGGAAAACGGTTCCGGAATAGAAATACCTTCGCTGGAACTGAATTATTCCGGTTACTACTGATTTTTCTATATTTAAGCATTTTTGTCTGAATTTGATACAGTTAAGTTAAATTATTGATTTGAATACAAGGTATTATGAAAATAGTAGCTGTTGTGGACGAAGAGAATTACGTTACACCCCTGGAGTATGGAAACTCCATAATGCTCATAGATGACGAGAGCAAGCAGATAAAGGAATACGAGAACCCGGGTTTCGGCTCCCCATATGGAGGAAAGGAAAGATGCATGCAGGGAATACTTTCACTGAAACCTGATGCAATCGTTGTGAAGGAAGGTGTCCTCTGCCCTGGATCTTATCACATGTCCCTGGGAAAAATGAAGTACATTCCGGTAGACGAGGAAAAACTTGACGATATAATGAAGAATCTTCCTGAACTAAAGGAAAAGGCAGTGGACGAACTGGCCTTTGAAATGTTCCGTGAGTAAAATTTTCAGAGCTTGTTTTCCAGATAATACTTTATTATTTTCTTTACGCCTCTTCTAAGGACATCCGACAGGGATGCAGGCGACACATCAATCTGTTTAGCGATCTCTGTTAGGGACATTTTCCTGTCCGGATCGAAATAACCCTTCTCATAAGCTTCCTTGATTATTTCTTTTTCCCTCTCTGTCAGGATTTCTGAACTTTCCAGGTGCGTTTCAAGGATCAGGGGGTTCAGGCCCGCTTCCTGCAGGTCCTTTTCAAGGATCTTGAGTTTTACAGGATTCTGAAGGAGAACACGGTAGAGTATCTTATTTCCCGTAAGTGCCTTGGTGCTTATCACCACAAGCTGTGAGGAGGCGAAAAACCTGCAGGCCGAACAGCTTCGAGACTCAGCCCAGAAACCATTCTTCCCAACTCGTATGACGTTTGTTGAAAGCTTTCTCAGGTCTGATCCCACCATGTCCACGTCCGAGTCCACAGTTACATGGTGCAAGGTAAGGTCTTCACCTATTCGGAGTCTTTCAACCGAGGCCTTTGCACCAACGGTGTTGACGTAGTTTGTTATGAGACAGTCTGACCTGGTCACTTCAATCAGTGCCTCCACTGCACCCTTATCTTTCAGGGACACTTCGATCTATTCCTTATCCCACAAGTGATAAAACTGTTTTCATTCCGGGCAGTGAATGCCCTTAAGAATCGGGATCGCGCTTCTCTATGGCATGAGCATATCCATAGATAGTAGAGGCAACAATGTGGGCCAACCTTACCGGTTCGGGTAAGATTCCATCTCCCAAAGTTCTCAGAAGTAGTTTTCTCGCGTCTTCATGGGTCATTCCTGCATAATTTGCTGTAATCTCGGCTCCACCAAGGTTCATGGAATCAGGATTGATTTTTCTCAGAGTACTTTCCTTGATGAAAGCATCACGCTCATATTTGCGAATGGCCATAATCATTGCCCTTATGTCGGGCTTGCCCTTTCTTACGGAGAGAAAAGGCACACCAGTCCTTCCGTAAAATTCTTCTGGATCCAGGATGTTGAAACCTGCGAATGTAATCCCCTCTGACATTACAACAGAGGGCCGGATCTTCAGCATATCCATAAGACCTGAAATTTTTCCTGTAACATCGCCTCCGTCGATTGATAAGGAATCCGCAGCAATATTCTCTATCTTCCCATCAAGGCGCATGAGGACACCGACTATGGGGCACACTTTATCCACCCCTCTGACAAATGGGCCATCATCCACCCCGAGAATCCGCAGATCCTTCGCAAAATTAATCTGAATCAATGGTTTTCATCACACCCGTTGATTATGGAGACCCGAAAGTAGAATTTTAACAATGCGATTTTCAAGTACCTGAAATCGAAAAGGGAGACCAAAAATGACCTTCACTTGAAAATATGCATATTTATAGCCTTATTTTAAACGTCTATATATACACCAGGTGCAGGGCCAACCGCATTCACCAAAATGCTTATATCGGGGCTTACTATTCCAAGTCTACGCACTTCAAATGCACCTCTTAAGTGAAATTAAGAGGGAAGGGTTAGAGGCAATATTGCCGATGAAACCAGATTTCCGTTTACAGTAATATGGATTGTGCAACTGCTAAACTGCTTGGGGGATGGTTTGGCTTGGGGGCCGAAGAAGGACGTGCCAAGCTGCGATAAGCCTCGGGGAGGCGCATGGAGCCCTAGATCCGAGGATTTCCGAATAGGACTTCCCGTCGTAAGACACTCCGTAAGGAGAGGGTACCCAGGGAATTGAAACATCTTAGTACCTGGAGGAAAAGAAATCAATCGAGATACCGTTAGTAAAGGCGATCGAAACCGGTATAAGGCAAACCGAATGCCCCATAGTAATATCGGGTATATGTGGAGTTAGGACCTCCTTCAATACCTACTCAATGAATCCTAATCTGAACGAAAGCAGAGCCAGAGAAGGTGATAGCCCTGTTGGAGTAAGTTGAGAGGTTACGAGAGGAGAGTTCCAGAGTATCGTGCGTCGTTTTTCGCGCGAGAATATAGGTGGCACTAACATCTAACCTTAAATACAGCCCAAGTCCGATAGCGAACAAGTACCGTGAGGGAAAACTGAAAAGCAACCCGAAAGGGTAGTGCAAAGAGCCTGAAACCAAGCAGTGATAAACTTACAAGGCACCAAAGGGATGATATCGTTAACCACGATGGACCAGTGTTTTGTTGTCCGTGTTGAAGAACGGACCAGGGAGTTTCGACGAATGGCGAGGTTAATCTTTTAAAGAGAAGCCGTAGCGAAAGCGAGTATCCGCACAGCAATGGAGGGATAGCGTAATCTATGCGTTAGTCATTCGTGGAAGACCCGAAGCCGGTCGATCTACGCCTGAGCAGGTTGAAGCCCAGTGAAAACTGGGTGGAGGACCGAACCAGTTCTGATGTGCAAATCGTTTGGATGACTTGGGTGTAGGGGTTAAAGGCCAATCTAGGCCGGCAATAGCGGGTTCCCCCCGATACTACCCGCAGGTAGACTTCGGTGGAGATGCTCGGCGAGGTAGAGCGACCGATTAGCAGGTTAGCAGTCGAAAGACTGCGCCAGCTTATCAAACTCCGAACTTGTCGAGATCGTAGATACCGGGTGCTAGGGTACATGGGATAAGCTCTGTACCCGTGAAGGGAACATCCTAGACGGGGGTTAAGGTCCCTAAAACTGACTAAGTGCAAATTAAAGGGGTTTGTGGCCAAAGACAGTGTGGAGGTTGGCTTAGAAGCAGCCATCCTTTAAAGAGTGCGTAACAGCTCACTCACCGAGGCTACATGCCCCGAAGATGGAAGGGGCTAAAGTCAGTTACCGAGACCTCCGAGCACCGAGAGGTGATCTGGTAGGGGGGCGTGCCGCATGGACGGAAGCTTCTTCGAGAGGAGGAGTGGACCGTGTGGTATCGTGGATCCTGGTAAAAGTAGCAGAATAGAATTGTGAGAATCAATTCCGCCGAAAGGGCTAAGGGTTCCTTGGCAATGTTCGTCAGCCGAGGGTTAGTCGATCCTAAGGTGGTCCCTAACAGGAAACCACCGAAAGGGAAGCTGGTTAATATTCCAGCACCTCGAGCGTTTTGCCATATAATTGGACTTTGGGATATTGGAAGTACGGGTGACAACGTATTTGCAAGTATAATCTGGTGGAGAATCGTAATGATGAGAAGCCGGAGAAAGCTTGTGAGTCCCCCTATGGGGATTTCTTAGATTTCTGGAGTCTGTGAAAGAATTGTATGGGTCAAGTTCGAGTTCGTACCAAGAACCGACACAGGTGCCCCTGGATGAGAAGTCCAAGGCGTTTGGGAATAATGGACGCGAGGGAACTCGGCCAAATAGCTCCGTATCTTAGGTAGAAGGAGTGCCTATTCCGAGAGGGAATAGGTCGCAGTGGCAAGGGGACCCCGACTGTTTACCAAAAACACAGATCGCTGCTAGTTCGTAAGGATGTGTATAGCGGTTGAAACCTGCCCAGTGTCGGTACCTGAAAATCCCGTACAAGGGAAAGAAGGGCCGATAAACGGCGGGGGTAACTATGACCCTCTTAAGGTAGCGTAATACCTAGCCGCTTAATTGGCGGCTTGCATGAAGGTTCAACGTGAGTCCCACTGTCCCCGCGTTCAGCCCCGTGAAATTGATGCACTGGTGCACAATCCAGTCTCTCCCACGTGAAAGCGAAGTCCCCGTGGAGCTTTACTGCAGCCTGTAGCTGTAATACGGTGCTTAATGCGTAGAGTAGGAAGGAGCTGTCGATGCCTGGGTTCTGGCTCAGGTGGAGGCGACGATGAAACACTTCCCTTTGAGTACTGAATTACTAACCTCGCAAGAGGGACAACTATTGGTGGGCAGTTTGGGTGGGGCGCCACGCCCCCGAGAATTTAACAGGGGCCCCCAAAGGTTAGCTCAGGAGGGTCAGTAATCCTCCGTAGAGTGTAAGGGCAAAAGCTAGCTTGACTGAGTTCCGGACAATAAGGAACGCAGATGCGAAAGCAGGGCCTAACGAACCACCCTGTCCCCCTTTAGTGGGGGCGGGTGATAAGAGAGAAGTTACCCCAGGGATAACTGAGTTGTCCTCGGCAAGAGTTCATATCGACCCGAGGGTTTGCTACTTCGATGTCGTCTGTTCCTATCCTGGTGCTGAACAAGGTGCCAAGGGTGGGGCTGTTCGCCCATTAAAAGGGATCCTGAGATGGGTTCACTACGTCGCGAGACAGTAGGGTTGCTTCTCCGTGGGAGTGTTCGATGTCTGAAGGGAAGGAGCCTTTAGTACGAGAGGAACGGGGGTTCGTGACCTCTGGTTTGCCGGTTGTCTGTCAAGGCATTTGCCGGGTAGCCACGTCATACGCGAATAAAAGCTGAAAGCATCTAAGCTTGAAGTCGCCCCTGAAAATAGACATCGTTATTAGGTCTCTCCTAGAAGAGGAGATTGATAGAACTGGGATGTAAGTGCCGAGCTTCGGCGAGGCATTCAGTCTACAGTTACTAATCGACCGAATGCACAATCCATGCTAAGGTCCGGAAATCTGGTATAATACCCTTGTGCGTATTTTTAATTTTTTTGAATTTCAAGTCAATGTGCTGATTCCACTCAATTCAAAAAAGATGAAGATTTGACAGTCTCAACCAGAAATTAAAGGAATTGTGGAAAAAATTTACCGGACAGTGGACCGTTTTTCCATCACATTAAGGAGGTTCTCTGTTACCTTATTGAAAGCTTCTGCTATGGCGTTGCTCTGGCTTACAGAAGGCACTCCGTTATCGGAGCTCTCAACTATTTCTGTGTACAGGGGAATCCTGCCCAGGAATGGTACGTTATATTTTCTGGCAGCCTCTTCCCCTCCTCCTTTCTTGAAGATATTCACTGTTTCGCCGCAGTGCGGGCAGACAAAACCGCTCATGTTCTCCACTAGCCCCAGAACCTTCAGTTTCATCTGTGAGGCGAAGTTGATGGCCTTCTTTGCATCCAGCAGGGCAACATCCTGTGGAGTCACAACCACAACGACACCTTCAACATCAGGAACTATCTGGGCAACACTCAGTGCCTCGTCACCTGTTCCTGGAGGCATATCCATTATGACAAAGTCCCTTTCCCCCCAGGCAACATCCTCAAGGAACTGCTGCAGTGCCTTGTGCCTCAGTGCTCCTCTCCATATGACTGCAGTGTCTTCTGTGGGAAGAAGAAATCCCATGGATATGACATCGACATTGTATTTAGTCTTCACCGGAAGGATCTTGCCTTCCTCGTTGACATCAACCTTTTCGTCTGAGACCCCCAGCATTTTTGGATCATCAGGCCCATTTATATCCGCATCAATGAGCCCAACCTTGTAGTTTTTGGCCAGGGAAACAGCCAGATTCACCGATATTGTGGATTTGCCCACTCCCCCTTTCCCGCTCATCACCATTATTGTATGCTTCACACCCTTGTATTTCGTTGACTTTGGTGGAGGCCCTATTATTGGCTGCGGTGGTGGCTGGTTCATTTTTATTGTTCCGGTTGGCATAATTCCGAATTGCAGATTCGTATTTTAGCCTGAGCATCTTTACAGGTGCGACAATTCTATTAATCCTGTCGTTTTATTCTGCTCTGGATGTACAGTGAAAATTGCGTATTCTGCCGTGATGTTATCAGGGACAGGAAGGCATCCATAGTCTATGAAAATGACAGTGTGATTGCGTTTATGGACATTGCTCCCGTTGAACCCGGACATGTACTGGTTGTTCCCAAGGATCATTATGTGAACATAATGGATATAGATGAACCGGTGTATCTGGAGGTCCACAGGGTTACCAGAATGATTTCACCGGCAGTTGTAAGGGCTGTGGGGGCGGACGCGGTGAACATAGGGCAGAACAATGGCGCCTGTGCGAACCAGAGAGTATTCCACTACCATGTCCACATAATCCCGCGATTCTGCAGCAGGGAACTGAACTGGGGCCGAAAGGCGGTTGAAGATGAGGAACTGGAACAGATGGCAGTCCTCATCAGGAATGAGATAGCAGATCACGATGGCAGGATTCCGGAACTGCGATAATGTATAATATAATCTTTTACCTTACCATGCAAGGGGATCTCAAGGGATTAAGATGAAGAGCATAGAAGAGCTATACAAGAGAGCGCTTGACCTGAAAAACAAGGGAATGTCAGATAAGGAAATCTCAACAGAGCTTCACCTTTCAGTGGGAACAGTCACGTGGCTGCTCAGCAAGGAATTTTTCAAGGAATCAAAGATACAGGATGTCAGGATTGGCTGGAGATCCATAGGTGTTACAGGAGAACGTATCAATGCAATTGCCAGCATTATAGCCGACATAATAGAGGAGGAATCCGGAAATGGTGATTATGAAGTGGATGCCATTCTGGGAATCACAATCAACGGCATTCCCCTGGCAACAATGGTGTCCTACATCCTTGGCCGTGAACTCATAGTGTATCGGCCCCACCCCAACAGAAAGGAAGGATTCTTCAGCAGCAACTATGCATCAGTTAAGGGAAAGAATGTTGTCATTATTGACGATGTGGTGAGCACAGGGGAAACCATGAAGAGAGCCATCATGGATACCAAGAATGAAGGCGGTACACCCGTGCTGGCTGTGGTCCTTGCTTCAAAGCTGAACGGTGACGACATTGCCGACGTGAAGATACGTTCAATACTGAGAACCAGCCTTGTTGGTGGAATGTAAGGAATATGCACTGGGCAGATGCGTTCGTCCAGGACCTGGCTGGACATCAGACAGTCTCAACAGGGATATCCCCATCCGGGCCCATACACGTTGGAAACATGAGGGAGATCCTCACCGGGAACTTCATTTACGTTGCATCCAGGGATCGTGGGCTTGAAACCAGGTTCATCTATCTCTGTGATGACATGGACCCCCTGAGGAAGGTCTATCCGTTCCTTGACAGGTCATATTCAAGTTATGTGGGATGGCCTCTTTACAAAATTCCTACCCCTCAGGGGGAAGGAACGTATTCCGAGTATTTTCTCCGTCCATTCCTGGACACGCTTGATACAATCAACGTAAAGGTTGAGGTAATAAGGACTTCAAACCTGTACCGGGAAGGAAAGTTTGCTGAAGCCATTGATGTGGTAATGAAGAATTCCCAGCAGATCCGAAGGATTCTGGAGGATATATCCGGAAGGGACATTGAGGAAAACTGGTCACCGTACAATCCCATCTGCGAAAGCTGCGGAAGGATCAATACAACATCCGTAACATCTTACAGGTTTCCATATGTGGAATACAGCTGCAGGTGCGGCCATTCAGGGCAATCTGATGTGCGAAAGGACCAGGGCAAGCTTCCCTGGAGAATAGAGTGGCCGGCAAAATGGAAAATACTTGGGGTCACTGTGGAGCCGTTCGGAAAGGATCATGGCGCTCCCGGCGGATCCTATGACACGGGAAAGGCCATAGCTGAGAAAATATTCGGCATAAGCGCACCAAAACCCATGATTTACGAGAGAATACTGCTCAAGGGAAAGGGCGCCATGCATTCTTCCACAGGAATAGCCATTCCAGCATCCGAGATGATACGGGTTGCGCCTCCACAGATTCTTCGATTCCTCATAGCCAGATCGCAGCCTGGAAGGCACATAGACTTTGATCCCGGCCTCGGCCTCCTTAACCTCATAGATGAGTACGAACGTTACAGGGACATCTATTTCGGCCTTGAGGCTTCCGATGACAATGATGCAAAGAGGATATACGAGCTGAGCAGGGTCAGGGAGGAAAAGCCCGGCGATGTGGTGAGCTTCAGGCACCTGATCACGCTCATACAGATATACCATGATGACAGCGGTCTCCTGTCTGCCCTGAAGAGGGGGGGATACACCCACGACAGCATTTCCGGTGATCTCAGGGCTGAGATGGAAATAGCAAGATCGTGGCTTGACACCTACGGTCCGGATCAGATGAAATTCACGCTTCTGCCCATGGATGCACCAGTTGAACTTGGCCAGGCTGAGAAGGCGGTCATAAAGGAGTTCCTGCAAACAGGCCAGAGCGTAAATTGGGATGCTGAGTCAATACACAACAGGATACATGAAATACTCAGATCAGGAAATATGGACCCCAAGGAAGGATTCAGCATATTTTACAGGGTGCTCATAGGAAAGACCCGCGGCCCAAGGCTGGGGTATTTCCTTTCAAACCTGGACAGGGACTGGGTAATGGAGAGGCTGAAGAGGGCCGTCTCCTGATTTCCTGAGGTGTAGCGCATTATGGTGGGACTCCGGTCTTCAATCAAAATATTATATAAAGTCATAATCAGGCTGGGAGGTGTATTTCAGCTTTGAAGATACTTGTCAACTGCGCTCTTCCCTATGCAAACGGTCCACTGCATCCCGGACATATTGCAGGAGCTTACCTTAACGCCGACATTTTTGTCAGGTACCAGAGGATGAGAGGCAACGAGGTACTGTTTGTTTCCGGAAGCGACGAGCACGGAACTCCCATTACAATAACAGCCGAAAAGGAGAAAGTGGATCCCTATGTGATATCCTCAAGATTTCACGAAGAGCACCTGGAAACTTTCAGGAATCTGGACATTAACTTTGACATATTCAGCAGGACCACATATCCGGAACATTCGGAGACAGTGAAGGAATTCTTCATGCATTTCTACCGGAACGGCCTTCTAAAGGAGAGAATGATGGTATCGCCCTTCTGCCCCACGGACGGCAGATTCATGCCGGACAGGTACATCGAAGGGACATGCCCTTACTGCGGTTATACTCAGGCTCGCGGGGATCAGTGCGATAACTGCGGGCGCACACTTGACCCGCAGGAGCTCATTGATCCAAGATGCATACTGCACGGAACAGCCCCGGAGTTCAGGGAAACAAAGCATCTGTTCTTCCAGCTTGAAGAATTCCAGGAAAAGCTCCTTGAATGGCTTGACACAAAGACATTCTGGAAGCCAAATGTGATGGCATTCACAAGGAACTTCATCAAATCCGGCCTGAAGGAAAGGCCCATAACACGTGACATAGGCTGGGGAGTACGCGTTCCGGTTGAGGGATATGAGGACAAGAGGATATACGTGTGGTTTGAGGCACTCATAGGATACGTCTCAGGTGCCCGCAAATATTCCAGGGAAACAGGCCAGGATGATTACTGGAAAGATTTCTACTTCAACCCTGAAGTGAAGAACTATTATTTCATGGGCAAGGACAATATACCGTTCCACACAATAATATGGCCTGCCATGCTCATGGCAATGGGGAAGTACAACCTGCCTTACCTGGTCACGGCTAATGAGTACATGAATTTCAAGGGAATGAAGTTCTCAAAGAGCAGGGGCATAGGTTATACGGTCAATGAGATACTCAAGCTTGTGGACAGGGATTACCTGAGATTCTACATAGCTTTCAACCTTCCTGAGGGAGGTGATTCAGACTTCAGCCTGGAGGATCTTCAGAACAGGGTCAATACCGAACTCATAGACAAGTACGGAAATCTGGTGCACAGGATAACCTCATTTGTTGTGAACAGCCAGATAGCCCCGGAGCTCAACATGGAAATCATGGATGAGTCAGACAGAACAATACTTTCCCAGGCAGCGGAGGCCCTTGCAAACTTCTCGCATCATGTGGAGGCAGTGGAAATCAAGAAGGCGCTTTCAAGCTGGCTGGAACTTGTGCGCCAGAGCAATTCCTACTTCAACGATTCCGCCCCATGGTCCCTGAAGAAGACCGATCCCGTGAGGTGTTCACATAAGCTCCATATTTCGCTGTACCTCATCCAGGCACTTTCTGCCATGGCATACCCCTTCATCCCATCATCCTCCGCCAGCATGCTGACCGCCATGGGATCAAGAAAGTTCAGGGAGAACGGCATTAACTGGGACCTGACAGAACTGGCCGGTTCGGAATTCACTCCAGTCAGATCCGATCCACCTTTCAGGAAGCTGGATATAATCAAGGGCAACCCCAACTTCATGGACCTTAAAATAGGTGAGATAGTTGAAGTGAAGAATCACCCATCAGCAGACAGGCTCTACATAATACGGGTTAACCTTGGATACAGGAGTGCTCAGGTCGTCGCCGGGCTCAGGCAGCATTATTCACCGGATCAGCTCCTGGGTAGAAAGATCATTATCGTTGACAATCTCAAATGGTCAAAGATCAGGGGGGAGGAATCTCAGGGTATGCTTCTTGCAGCGGATGATGGAAAGACGGTATCGCTCCTTTCCCCCATGGACACCGCAGTCAAGCCAGGAACGCCTGTTAAGATTGGGGACTACGAATACAACACTTCCGGAAAGATTGACATTGATAAGCTCAAGGAGGCAAAGCTGCATATGGAAGAGGTGGACGGGACAAGGAGGGCTGTTGCTGTGCTTGATAATGAAATACTGCCGCTGAATGCTTCCGGTACGCTCTTCTCAACATATGAGGCGGTATCATCAGGAGCCACTGTCCGCTGATTCTGCTCAGGTGGAAATCAACGGCGGCACGGTGGTTCCGGCCCGGGATATTTCATGACTGTGAACATTTCAGATGCATGTAAGTTTAATATAATCTGTTTCATTACCTAACGATTCTATTGGTTCTTATGTCGTTCACCAAATTTGAAAAAGCTAGGATTATAGGTGCACGGGCCCTTCAGATTTCCATGGGTGCCCCGGTTATTATTGATATCCCACCTCACATCATGGACCCTGTGGACATAGCAATAATGGAATTCGATAACAATGTCATCCCCATAACAATAAAAAGAGAAAATGAGAAGCAGGACTGACCTCACATAACAAAATTTCCAAATTTTTTTTGGTCTTGCCCGGGAAAGCCATACGCCTGCAGCAACAGTATCTGCCAGATGGTGTCATAACTGTTTTTCTCGTTCCTAACTGGGTGCTGATTCCTGAGTTGCCAGACGCTCCAGCGGATATGCAAGCAGACAAACGATACCGGCGGCTCCAAAGAAAACCCACGATATTCCGTAGCCGTAGGTCACACCAATCAGAATGAAGAGAGCAGGAGATCCGAAAGCAATAACCTTCTGTAGAAAATTGTTGAGGCCAAGGGCCAGGCCTACCCTTTCAGCATCAACAGCACTTTCTATCACTCTCGAGTAGGTCATTGACAGAATCGCAGCGGTGAGCACTCCATCCAGGGATATAATGGCAAGGAGGGAAGCAAATGTTTTCAGGAACGGGATCAGGAAGAACGTTGCAGAAAGAATGGATACAGTGGAGATAAACATGGCATTTCTGGTTCCAGATGGCCTGAAGTACTTTCCCCAGATGATGCCGCCAATGAATCCCACAAGCATGAAGGCAGTTACAATGGTCCCGGAAAGATATCCACCAAGCTGCACATGCCTTTCGGAGTACAGGATGAATACCTGCCCTATGATGGCCTCCGCAAGAACAGCAATGGCCGCCGAGAGGGAGAAACGCCACACTCCCCTTACAGAATGAGATATCCTGTAACCATCGTTTATCTGGGGAGCGGGTGAAGTGGCAATGCCCCTGGCACTTATGGCCATGATGGGTACCGATGCAAGGGCAAGCAAACCTGCCACGAGAAAGGTCATTCTCCATCCCAGGGTGGCATCGGTGAAAGTGAAAAACACTATGCCGAATGCAGATCCTATGCTGAAGGCTGCATTGTAAAGACCCACACGCATGGTGAGATCTCTGCGGCTATCCAGGGAGGAGAGAAATGCCAGCGCAGGCGATGAGAACATTGCTGACCCCGAGCCGGCCAGGAATCTCCAAGCAAACAGAACGCTGAAATTATGCGCCCCGGATGACAGCACTGTAAAGATGCCAAGGATGGCCATTCCGGAAATGGAGATGATGGAATTCCCAAATCTGGATGAGAGAACCCCACCCAGTACCTGAAATGGAATGATTCCCAGGTAGAATGATGTGGCCACAAGACCGCCCTGAACAGTGGTCATGCCAAGGCCACTGATAATGTACGGAAGGCCCGGGGCGATTGAGAACCAGTTCATTCCGTAAATTCCACGTGAGGCATAGATTGCCCATGGCATGGAACGGTGCATCGACTGCATTCCAGAAGTTTAAGGATCCATTCACACTTAAGGTTTTGACCACGGAGATGCATCGTGATCCTGCCAGAATCAATGAACCAGATGCGTCAATACTGAAGGTAAGGCAACTGTATTCCTGGATCTATTTAAAGCAAAGCAGAACACAACCTGCACCACTTCGAAAACGTTATATATTGTTTTGCTATAAGTCGGATTACGCACTAAATGGCTAATTGGCCAAATAGATATCAGAACATAAGGCGATAGGGGGACAGAACGTTTGAGTTCAGTATGAACCCTTGATTCCAGGTCTGGTAAACATGGAGTTGTGAGGCAAAACTCACTTCTGACAGGAGAAAAGGTGCAAACTGTGGCTCGCCAATTTTCCATAATATTTCATAAAGGATTAACTCCGGTTGATCCTGCCGGCGGCCACTGCTATCAGGTTTCGACTAAGCCATGCGAGTCATGGGGTCGCAAGACACCGGCGTACCGCTCAGTAACACGCGGACAATCTAACCCCAGGTGGGGTATAACCTCGGGAAACTGAGGGTAATTCCCCATAGCTACCATATGCTGGAATGCTTTGGTGGCAAAAGCTCCGGCGCCTGAGGATGAGTCTGCGGCCTATCAGGTAGTATGTGGTGTAAAGGACCACATAGCCGAGGACGGGTACGGGCCCTGAGAGGGGGAGCCCGGAGATGGACTCTGAGACACAAGTCCAGGCCCTACGGGGCGCAGCAGGCGCGAAAACTGTGCAATGCGCGAAAGCGCGACACGGGAAACCTGAGTGCCTTGACAATGTCAAGGCTTTTCTTAAGCCTAAAAAGCTTGAGGAATAAGAGCTGGGTAAGACGGGTGCCAGCCGCCGCGGTAACACCCGCAGCTCGAGTGGTGGTCACTTTTATTGAGCCTAAAGCGTTCGTAGCCGGTCCTGTAAATCTTCAGATAAATTCTCCCGCTCAACGGGAGACCCTCTGAAGAGACTGTGGGACTAGGGACTGGGTGAGGTTGAATGTACTTCTGGGGTAGGGGTAAAATCCTGTAATCCTGGAAGGACAACCGGTGGCGAAGGCGTTCAACTAGAACAGATCCGACGGTGAGGAACGAGGGCTAGGGGAGCAAACCGGATTAGATACCCGGGTAGTCCTAGCTGTAAACACTGCCCACTTGGTGTTGCCTCTCCGTTGAGGGGAGGCAGTGCCGGAGCGAAGGTGTTAAGTGGGCCGCTTGGGGAGTATGGTCGCAAGGCTGAAACTTAAAGGAATTGGCGGGGGAGCACCGCAACGGGAGGAGCGTGCGGTTTAATTGGATTCAACGCCGGAAAACTCACCGGGAGCGACCTTTGGATGAGAGTCAACCTGACGAGTTTACTCGATAGAAGGAGAGGTGGTGCATGGCCGTCGTCAGCTCGTACCGTAGGGCGTTCACTTAAGTGTGATAACGAGCGAGACCCCCATCTTTAATTGCCATGTTGTCTTTGCGGGCAACGGCACTTTAGAGGGACCGCCAGCGCTAAGCTGGAGGAAGGAGGGGTCGACGGCAGGTCAGTACGCCCCGAATCTCCCGGGCTACACGCGCGCTACAAAGGACAGGACAATGAGTTGCGACCTCGAAAGGGGTAGCTAACCTCGAAACCTGTTCGTAGTTAGGATTGAGGGCTGTAACTCGCCCTCATGAATGTGGATTCCGTAGTAATCGCGGGTCAACAGCCCGCGGTGAATATGCCCCTGCTCCTTGCACACACCGCCCGTCAAACCATCCGAGCTGGTGTTGGATGAGGGTATGCTCGAGAGAACAAACTCGAATCTGATGTCAGTGAGGAGGGTTAAGTCGTAACAAGGTATCCGTAGGGGAACCTGCGGATGGATCACCTCCTAAGTAGTGGCGAGTCACAGGCATAATCTTCTCCAGCCAGTTAGTCAATTTAGTTGTGTATTTATTTTCTCATATTTGGACTCTGGGACATAAGTAGCCCTACCCATTCACAAGCATCAGGTTGTGCAGAAGTCCCTTGCAGAATCCTGAGGTCTCTATACGATCTTTTCTTCTCTGGAATATCATGTGCCCTGTCGATCTCTTGTCTGAGGAGAATCCTGCCTCGGAGTTGCTTCTTTTGAAGTATTCCCTCAGGTATGCTATGGGATCGTTCATGAACCTAAGGATCATATGCCTCCATGCCCATGGCCCCCTTATTCTGGAATTCTTCTTCGGTATGATGAATATCCTTGTGTTTTCAGAGAAGTCATCAAGTATGCTCTGTCCAGAATAGTATCTGTCCAGCCTGATGCTTTCCAGATCTATCCTCAGATTGGCGATCATGTCCAGGGCTTTCATGTATGCGTCCCTCTCCGATCTGAGGGAGACGGCATACCCAATGTACATCCTTGTACTGAGGTCCATCAGGGCGAATGAATAGACGAACTGCCCTTTCTTTACGGATTCTCCATGTTTCTCCCTCATTGATCGGTAATGCTTGGTTACAGTGAGGGAATAGCCTGTTCCATCGCCAGCAGCATCACATTTCCCGATCTCCTTTTTCCTCAGTGTTTCAATGAAGAGGTTGTTCAGTATCATGATAACAAGGGGATCTGAATAGAGCCTTTCAACGGTCTTGTATGAGATGATTCTGTCAATTCCAAACAGCGGCAGCCCATATGCCATTCTCCTGTTGCTTAGCTTCATTATCTCCTTTGTCAGGAGTATGAATGCTTTCTCCTTAGCGTTCAGTAAAGATGGCCTGCCATATTCATTTATGGCAATGGAGGATGCATGATCGATCATGGATCTGAGTTCCACTGACATTCCAAGAAGTCTTTTCCTGTATATTTCCTCATATTTCTTTGTATCTGAGATCACCGGCACTGAGAATTTCTGCCTGTACTCTTCTATCAGTGTGTTGATGTTATCCCTGAATGCCTCGTACTGATCCTGGGTGATCACGAAAGTATGATATATACCGAATATATATACATTTGTGAAGAAGGTTCAGGTTGTTGAGGCCAATGAGATTACTGTAAGAAACATTCAAGCCTATATGGAAAAAGTTGTGACAAAATTCGGATCAGGAGCAAAGGTGGATTGCCCCAAGGAATTCCTGGGAAAGAAGGCCTATCTCATAATTGAAAAAGACCAGGAGTGACGACTTCTGTCCCGAAGTCTCATATTTGAGAAAGGTTTTATTTGTCATTATGTTAATGGAATGTTGATTGATCATGACCGTGGATGATAAACTCCTTGATGTTCAGAATAAGATAGAGCGTAAGATTGGAGGAATAGGAAAGGGAAAGTACTCCAGAATCCTCAGGATGGCAAAGAAGCCCACCAGGGATGAATATATCAAGGTCGTTCTCATAACGGGTGTGGGAATAATACTGCTCGGGCTCGTGGGATTTTTCATATACCTTATCATGGGAGTCTACGTGCCTGTGCCATAGGTGTGTGTTTGAACATGGAAAATGCAGAAAATCAGTTTGAATGGATAAGAATGGATGTTGCCAGCCTGAGTGTTGGTAGTGACAGGCCTGTTGAAGTTCCTGTTACGGTCCGGAACATACAGTCCTCAAAGAGGAGATTCAGAATCACGGTTTCATCGGAGTTTAACCAGGTGGATAAACTTGTTGAGTGGTCACTTGCTATTCAGGACCAGAAGACAAAGACCTTCTCGCTTTCCCCCATTGACAATAAACCGGTGTCGGAAGAATTTGACATAGACGGCAAAAAGGAAAGAAAACTCACCCTGGTATTCACAACCCCAAAGGGCGGCTATCTTGGAGACAGGGCATCATTTGTTGTAACAGTGGAATCTGACGATGGAATACACCGTCTCCAGAAAGAATTCACCCTGACACTGTCGCCAGTCATAGTGGCAATTAAGACCACAGTGGGAAATGAATTCCCAGTTTCCAGGGATCTGGAGAGAAGAAGTGAAAAGGATAAGCAGGAAAGGCTGGAACGTGACCCAAAGGCCACAAATGAGGTATTCGCCATAATGGCACCACACGAGGTCAAGGGTTACGTTTTCGTTGAGACCATGCATCCTGACCGCGTTTCTTTCATTGCCAAGGGGATCAAGGGTTACAAGGGAATGGTGGAGGGTGACATAAAACTGGAAGAGATTGAGCACTATCTCACGCCAAAGCCTGCCGTTACTGGTCTTGAACTGGGAGCTTTTGTTGAACTTATAGATGGGCCATTCAAGGGCGAGAAGGCCAAGATAATGTCCATCGATTCGGGCAAGGAAGAGGTCACAGTCCAGCTGGTGGAGTCCATGGTGCCTATCCCGGTCACGGTCAGGGCCGAGGCCATCAGGATGCTGGACAACAAATAATGCCTATGAGGCTCAAGAGCACTTCAAGAGAAAAGCAGCGGGATTTTCTGGGGCACATGGAGAAGCTGTTCCAGGACCCGTCCGTCATTGTACCACAATGCGTTGACGGTGGTATGTTCTGCCCCTTCAGGACCTACGAGAAGAAGATTGCATCCCTTAGCGCTTCAGGAAACTATGATAAATATTCAAAATCGCCAGACCAGATTCTTTCCGGGCTCAGTGAAACACACAGGGCCATGGAATCAGATCAGAACACGGTCTTCGGAGTGCTTAAGACACAGTTCGGCAGCATAGAGTACGCAAAACGTGGTGGCTCCACCGATGACACGGTGCTTGCCGGGATACAGCACTTTGACGATCCCCTGTGGAGGATGCTTGCATTTTCTTCACTGGCAAAGACTAAGGGAGTTCGGGTGTATTCTTCATCAAATTTCTTTCTGGGATCATGCAAGAACACATCTCCAGGCGTGGAGTTCTTCAAGGACCTCCTGAAAGACGAGGGCGTGCAGTTCACGTCTGAAGGATCATCAATAACCATAGGCAACAGCGGGCACACGCTTGCAGTATCGCATCTTTCTGCAGTTACCATCAACGTGATGGAAAATTCAACCCTGAACACAGTAAACCTGATTCTAAAGCATATACTGACCCCGGATGTTTCTGCAGACATTTCATTTTCCTGTGATTTTCTCGGCTCAACACTTTCCGGAATACCTGCAAACTCCCTGGGGATGTACATGCAGGGCAAGATCAACGACAGGACCTTCATCAGGGACATAATGGATTACAGGGTGAACGAAGCGGTGAAGACGGGCTATTATATCATCGGCGAGGAGGTATTCAAGACTCCGGAGGAACTTGCCGGTAAATATCCTTTCAAGTATGTTCCCGACAGCAAGATCATAGAGATACTGCATGAAACAAACAGGGGATTCCAGATGGATGCCTTTTCCGAGAGGAAGGTGCTGGAGGCAGTCTGGCCATCGCATGGCCGGGAAATCCTGAAAGAACTGTTTCCTGAGGTGGATGAGGCCGTAATAGCATCATCACATGGGTCTCCTGTGGATCAGATTGAATCCATCCAGAACGCCTCCAGGGGGATGGATATCAGGAATTCCGTGGAGGTGTCCGGATGGTCTCCTGACTCCCAGTTTCTTGTGGACGTTCTGATGGATTATTTTGCGCATGGACGTGAGAAATCCATAAGAAATGCAGAAAAGAACCTTGGCAGTTCAAACGTCAGGAAATCACTTTTCTATGCGTTCCTGGACTGCATCGGGGAAAGCAGGAACAGGGAGTGGCAGTTCACGGATACGGAAAAGGATCTTGCATGGAAGATCAGGGATCACGTGTGCAGCATAATCAAACGGGGACCGGATGCGCTTCCAGAGGAGCTGGAGAATATAAAAATATTTTTGAGGTGATGCAGCTGGGCCGTCATTTTGTGTCAAGGAAGGAGGCAAGGGATGTGCACGATACACTCATGGGAATGGGCATAGATCTTCCGCCAGATGGAATAGAGATTGACCAGAGGAAGGGCGAGAAATGCTACTTCGGTTCCGGGAAGCCATATCTGTACGTTGGCGAAAGCACGGTACCCACTCTGTTCCTCATAAACGACTTCCACCCCTCAAGGGGCAACGTAACCGTGGACGATGGAGCCGTTCCTCATATTATCAACGGATCCAATGTTTTTGCCCAGGGCATAACCGAGATGGATCCTGCAATCAAGAAAGGGGATATGGTCTATATCAGGAACAGGAATAACCAGTACATTGCAGTTGGGGTTGCAGACAGGGATGCTTCAGATATCATGGAGAACAAGAAGGGGCAGGTGATCACCCTCATGCACTTCCCCGGGGATAAGATACTGAAGAAATTCTATTCCTGATACATCAATATTTGAACTTATCTGCATCTGTCTGATTATAAAGATTATATGCATATCATGTATTAAGATTCATGGCAGAACTTCTTAAAATTGGTGAAAAGGCACCGGACTTTGAATCCGTGGATCAGGACGGCAGGCCAGTGAAGCTTAGAGATTTCATTGGAAAGCCTGTAATTGTGTATTTCTACCCTGCAGATGACACACCGGGATGCACTGCGGAAGCATGCAGCTTCAGGGACAACATCACTGCATATGAGCAGGCTGGTGTGAAGGTTCTCGGCGTAAGCGTAAACACCCAGAATTCACACAGGAAATTCGCTGATAAATACAACCTTAACTTCACTCTTGTGGTGGACAACAGCAAGAAGATAGCATCGGATTACAGGGTGCTGGGGACAAGGAGTGCCTCAAGGGTGACATACATCGTGGGACCGGATGGGAAAATAGCCTACGTATATCCCAGGGTCTCTCCAAAGGATCATGCCCCTGAAGTGATGCAGAAGCTCAGGGAGCTGAAACTGGTTAACTGACTGGTTTCAGTTATGCCAGGATAATTCCGGATTTTATTGGCGAGAGTTCCCGGACTTTCAGGAAACAGGTAATAAAAAGTTTAAAGTGTTTGTTAGCCATGTGGTGAAACTCATAGGTGAATACATTTGGCACAATCAGTCAGTACCATGGTTGAAGGAGGAAAAGCCTCAACGGGCCCACCCCTTGGCCCAGCACTTGGTCCTCTTGGACTGAATCTGGGACAGATAGTAAAAGAAATTAACGAGAAGACAAAGGATTTTCAGGGAATGCAGGTTCCAGTCACACTTGTGGTCATCGACGCGGCCACCAAGAAGTACGAAATAAAGGTTGGAATTCCTCCCACGTCCGCCCTCATAAAGAAGGAGATAGGAATCGAGACAGGGGCAGCCAAGAGAAAGGAGGCAGTGGCAGGAAATGCAACCATTGAGCAGATAAAGAAGGTTGCCCGCATGAAGATGGACAGCATGATGGCAAACAGCCTGACGGCTGCAGTCCTGGAGGTAATTGGAACATGCGTCTCGCTTGGCATCACAATAGATGGCAAGGATCCAAAAGAGGCGCAAATGCTTATAAAGAAAGGTGAAATCAAGATTTAACTGTAGGAGAGATTTTATCTCGCAGGCACTACAGAGGTGAAAATATTGGCATCAAAGAAGGAATTGCTCGCACAGATTGAAGAGGTCAAGAAAGCTTCCCCGGAAAGGAAGTTCCCGGAAAGCATTGAACTTGCCATAAACATAAAGGAAGTTGATCTCACAAATCCCAAGAGCAGGATTAACGAGGAAATAGCTCTTCCCAAAGGGAGAGGGAAGGATCTCAGGGTCGCTGTGTTCGGTACTGAGGACATGAAGAGCAAGGCAAAGAACTCAGCAGATTTTATTTATGGCCCAGAGGATCTGTCAAAATTTGCAGACGATAAGAAAGCATTCAAGAAACTGGCAAACAGGATTGACTTTTTCATTGCTGAAGCAACACTCATGGCAAACATCGGTAAGACACTGGGTCAGGTTCTTGGTCCCAGAGGTAAGATCCCCAGGCCTCTGCCGCCAGGCCAGGATCCAACGCCGCTCATCGCCAGCCTTAAGAGAACCGTGAGGGCCAGAAGCAGGGACAGAAGGACTTTCCATGTTCCCATTGGCACCAAGCTCATGAGCAACGAGGATATTGCTGAGAATCTCAGTGCAGTAATCAAGAGGATTGTGAGCAAGCTTGAGAAGGGGTATGGAAACATAGATTCAGTCTTCCTCAAGACCACCATGGGCAAACCCGTAAAGTTGAATCTGGAGGTTATAGAATGAGGCACCCAGCTCAGTGGAAAGTTGAAACTGTAAATTCTCTTGTTGAGGATCTGAACAGCAGCCCCGTAACTGCCCTTGTTAGCATAAAGGGAATAAGAAACGCGCAGCTGCAGAAGATAAGGAAAGAACTCAAGGGAGACGCAAAGATACGTGTAGTGAGAAAGAGGCTGCTCTTAAAGGCCCTTGCTGACATAAAGAAGGAGAGAATAGCTGAACTTGGGAAACTCGCCTCCGGGCAGATTGCCGTTGTTACAACGGGAGAAACACCATCCAAGCTTTATTCCATTCTTGAAAGCAAGAAACAGAAGGCTGCAGCAAGGGGCGGGGAAATAGCTGATCATGATATCATCATTCCCGAAATGGCCACAAATTTCCCTCCAGGACCCATGATAAGTGAGTTCCAGAAGGCAGGGTTACAGACGGCCATAGACAAGGGAAAGATTGTCATCAAGAAGGAAACACTCTACGTAAAGAGTGGTGAGGTCATTCCAAAGGATAAGGCAAAGATCCTTGAAAAGCTGGAAATATTGCCTGTTACCGTGGGCCTTGACGTAATAGGGGCCTACAGCGATGGAGTGATATTCAACAGGGAGGCAATATCCATCACCCAGGAGATGGTACTGAGCCAGATGGTCACTGCATTCTCGCAGGCCAGAAATATAGCACTTGATGCCATGTTCCTGGTGAAGGAGATCGTGCCTGACCTGATCATAAAGGCAAGGATCGCTGCCGAGGCTCTGGCTCTTGACACCGGTACTGTGGACGAAAGCAATGTAGAGTTATTTATATTGAAAGCGATTAGGGAAGCCACAGCACTGAACAGAGCAATGTCAGGAGAAGCCGAGGAAAAGGGTTCAGCCCACGAGGCTGCGCCTGAAGCACCCAAGGAAGAAAGCAAGGAAGACGATGAAGATAAGGCTTCAGAGGGCCTTAGCGCGCTATTTGGATAAGGAGGTATAGAAAATGGAATATATATATGGAGCACTGCTGCTTCACTCAGCAGGGAAAGAAGTGGATGAGGAAAACCTCAAGAAGGTACTTACAGAGGCAGGAGTCAAGGCAGATGATGCAAGGCTGAAGTCACTGGTGTCAAGCCTGAAAGAGGTCAAGATCGACGAGGTGCTGAAGAACGCAGCCAGTATGGCTGTTGCTGCACCAGCCCACGCTGCAGAAGCACCAAAGAAGGCAGAGTCCAAGAAGGAAGAAAAGAAAGAAGAGAAGAAGGAAGAGGCATCCGAAGAGGACGCTCTTGCAGGTCTCAGTTCACTTTTCGGATAAGGGCACTGAATGGACTACTACAGCTATTTTTGGGGCATGTTAAAATATTACATCCCCGCAATTTTATTAATAATTTCAATATTCATAGAGCCCAGCATATTGCTGCTTATAATCGCCATAGTCTGGATCACCATCTCGATTTTCATGGGAATCCTCATGGCAGACGATGACCAGAAGAAGAAATCGTATTCCTGAGGCAGTCACACGGAAACCTGCTCCAAAAACGTTTTTTCAGACCGTAATTATCATAAAGTCCAATGCAGGTGTTTTTACCTGGATTTCCATGTACAGTTATTCAACAGCTCTCATGGGAAAGCCGGATGAAAACGAGCTGCGGTGTCTTCAACTCCGGGACCGCAGCAAAGAATATTTAGATCCAGGAGCATAATGTGCTGTTGACTGTCCGTATTATTGAGGGTCGCCGTGCCCGGAACTTTGATAAATCCACCAAGGTGCTTGTTGATATATTCAGGTCCACATCCTCAATGCCGGTGATTATGGCCCGTGGAGCAGCCAGAATCCTCCCCACAGATTCCATCAGGGAGGCAAGAAAGTTGAGACGCCTCAACCCTGGCTACGTCCTTGTGGGTGAAAGATACGGGCTTCGCATACCCGGATTCGACTACAACAACTCCCCTGTGGAACTCATGAATGCCCATGTGGACGGGAAGACCATTGTATTCACATCCACCAATGGAACCAGGGTGCTCAGGAAAATTTCTGGAACGGGGCGCATACTCATAGGTTCATTCATCAATGCAGGTGCCATTGCAGAGGCGCTTTCCTCAGAAGACAATGTGGACATAATTCTGTCAGGCAGGCCGGATGGGTCCGCCGATGAGGATCAGATCTTCGGTGAATATCTCAGGGAAATGCTGGAAGGTTCAAATCCTGATTTCAAAATATACGCTGACAGAGTAAGGCAGTCAAAGGGTGCTGCAAGGCTGAGAATCATGGGATCAGGCCAGGACATAGAAGCATGCCTTCAGCTGGACTCTGCCCATTTTGCACTGGAGTATACTGACGGCTGGATTGTCAGATTATGAGGCTTCCTGTATCCGGCAGCGTCCTGCCTCGTTCAGCTGCGAGCTCTTGAAGGAGCTTTCTGGCCCACTTGAGTTTCTTCAGCTTCCTTTCCATGTCCTGGCCCGGCTTCAAATTTGGGTGTTCGAAGTCAAAACCAGCCAGCAAAATGGTTTCAGCACCCAGATAATCGGCGAGAAAAGCAGCCCGATCGCCGTCTGTGAAGCCATAGAAGTTGTATACGTTCCACAGTGGAGAGTTCTGTGTTGTCCCAAGCACCCTGCCACTCAGAAGCTGCTGGTTTTCCCTGATCTTATCCATGTTATCGCCATGCGCATGCACAACAAGCAGGCTTCCACCTGCTGAGGCCTCCTCTATTTTCGCAATGCTGCCATCAAGGTCTGTTACAACAATTTCCGGATAGGACATCAAGTCCATATATGCAGGCAAAGCAGAATCAGCCACTATGCTCATGTCGCCGTGCATCCTGGCAAGGTCATCTGGCATTGAGGCTGCATTTCCCACGACCATGATGCTAGCCGCGGAATAATCATGAAGGAGGGAAAGTCGTGAACGGTCTCCAAGTATCCCGGAAAGCAGAAGGGAACTCGTGTAATCGTCCTGCGTTGAAAAACCAAGATCTGCGGAGATTCTTGAATAATAGGAATTCCATAGTTCCGGGTTCATTTGTGCTCAGGAGCATTGTTTACTGTTGAGGTGGAGCTGCTGTTGGATGCAGGCTTCAGTTCCGTGATCTCTCCCCTGTCCGTGAAGTATCTGTGCACCATGGAAGAGAGCATTGCGATGATAAGTCCCAGCACCAGGAAGAATATGCTTATGATTGCAGAAGAGAACGGTATGAAAGCAAGGATGTACCTGATGTAGTTTATCATTCCATAAACGATGAATGCGACCGACAGAGAAAACATGAGGCCGTAAAGGGTCTTGAATATTCCAGTGCGGTTGTTGTTTATGTACATCTCGATTGCCGATCCGCCTTCCCTTGCAAAGAAAGCTCCATATATCCACCATGTGAACATTGAAAGGAAGATCAGGACGCCGTCCACAGGGTTCTTCATGGTACTCCTTGTTATGACGTAGCTTGATGCAATCCCAACAAAAACAAGGCTTGCGGCTATGACATACGATAGAAAAATGATCCGGGTCTCCTGTGCATACTCTCTCACAGACTTCAACATACCAACGAATATCCTTCCAAGCTCGAATCCCCTTTCCACAAGGTATGCTCCAAGGACAATGGTCACAAAGGTTACGGCGCCAAGGCTCGGGTCAACAGCAAGTGACCTGCTCACAAGGGCGCCATAAATTATGAAGCCCAGTGAAACAATACCATAGGTCAGGAAAACAAGCCCCAGAGGTATGATAAATTTGTTTATGAGCTTCTTATCCTTGAGCGCCTTCACTATGTAATAGTACATTGATTCTATGTTCTGGTTGTGACGCACAATGATGTGTTTCACATAGCGTATTCTTTTCCTTGATATGATGAGGGGAACAATGTAGTCATCCTCCGCCCCGTCCGTAACAAGGATAACGTCATCATAATCACTGTTGGAAAGAAGCAGGTCCAGCTGGCTCCCGATTCTCTCATCGGAAACCTGTCCCACATCCATATCTCCTGTAACAAGGGCAATCTGGGCGCTCTGTCCCTGCCTGAGCAGTTCCTCATAATGCCTTATTGCCCCAAAAAGTGCATTGGCATCTGAATCCTCCGGATCAATGGTGATCAGCTTGAGCGCAGCCGCGTAGCATGCCTCATAACCGACTATGGGACCCTCTAGTCCAGCCTTCTCCCCGAAATCGTTATCCCTGTCTATGTTCAGAACCAGAGTGGTCATGATCGATATCACCATATCAAGTCAAGGCGAGTATATAGCCTTTGATGTATGGTTTCCATCTGACCATATACCTACATACGTCCTCGACGCAAATAAAAGATGCAAACTTAAAATATAAAAGTATCTAATGGGATTCAGATACAACCTATATAATTACTTAAGAGCGTAATATCCGGCACTTTTCGCCCTTGCAACTCTCTTGACGTACCCCTTGGTTGCAAGCGTCTGAAGCGCTGAAGTCACAATGGCCTTTCCCACACCCGCCGCTTTCATAATGTCGTCAGCAGATTTGACCTTGTCATCCGAAATTGCACCAAGTTTCTTTACGGCATCGTAAACTTTCTTTTCGTTGGGATTGAGGCTAACATCGGCCATTATTTCACCTTTATGAAATTGGTTAGTGAAAAAGCATATAAATATTATTGCATCTAACAGCATTATCCAGTTTTTCCTGTCAGGAAGGCACACCCAAATTGCAGGATAGATCACAGTGGGAAATCGGCAAACGCTGAATCGTGTTTCGTGAATTTTTATATATATGCACACACTCACAAGTTCGGTGTACTGATGTCTGGAATAGTCACATACGGCTCCTACATTCCCCGGTTCAGGATAAAACCTGAGGAAATAGCCAGGGTATGGGGAGAGGACGTGGATGCCCTTAAAAACGGCATATACATATTGAGTAAATCCGTGCCAGCCCCCGATGAGGATGTTGCAACCATATCGGTTGAGGCTGCCAGGAATGCAATGAAAAGGAAGGGTATTGATCCCAGGGAAATTGGGGCGATATATGTAGGCTCTGAATCCCACCCATATGCCGTGAAGCCAACTGCAACAATAGTTGCGTCGGCACTTGGCGTTGACTTCTCTCTGTTTGCTGCTGATTATGAATTTGCATGCAAGGCAGGCACAGCCGGTGTTCAGAATGTCAAGGCAATGGTGGATTCCTCAATGATCAAGTACGGAATGGCAATAGGTGCTGACACATCACAGGGGGCGCCTGGTGATGTTCTGGAATATACGGCATCTGCCGGAGGAACTGCCTTTGTTGTTGGAAGGGAAAATGTCATTGCGGAGATCAACAGCACTCTTTCAGTCACTTCCGATACTCCGGATTTCTGGAGAAGGGAGGGCCAGCCATATCCTAGCCACGGAGAGAGATTCACAGGTGAACCCGCATATTTCAGGCATACGCTTTCTGCGGCCAGGATGATGATGGAGAGAATGAAAACGGAGCCCGTTGATTATGATTATGCGGTATTCCACCAGCCCAACGGGAAATTTCCGTCAAGAGCAGCCAAGACCCTGGGATTCACGGAACCCCAGATAAAGGATGGCCTTCTGACCCCAGTCATAGGGAACACATATTCTGCTTCCATGATGACCGGCCTTTCAGCGGTGCTTGATATCGCCAAACCTGGTGACAGGATACTGGCGACGTCATTCGGTTCCGGTGCAGGATCCGATGCGTTCGATCTCACCGTGACAGATGCAATAGAGGAGATGGACAGGCAGGCAGCTCCAACAATAAAGGAAATGCTGAGCAAGGTCAGGTGGCTGGACTACGCAATGTATGCAAAATTCAAGAAGAAAATAGTGGTAGGTGAAGGCGTTGAGTGATGTTTACATAATAGGGGCAGGAGAGACAAAGTTTGGTGAACTGTGGGAAAGATCTCTCAGGGAACTGGCAGTTGAGGCAGGACTGAAAGCCATCGAGAACGCCGGCATATTCTCAAGGGATATCCAGGTGCTCTACGGAAGCAACAGCCTTGCTGGCATAATCAATGGCCAGGAGAACATCGGCGCGCTCATTTCTGATTTCTCGGGAATTGCAGAGAATCATATCCCTGCAATTAGGGTCGAGGCATCCACAGCATCAGGCGGTGCTGCCGTGAGGCAGGCCAGCCTGGCAATCAAGTCAGGGGAATACGATGTGGTGATGGTTGGCGGTGTGGAGAAGATGACTGACGTATACGGCTCAGAGATAATAGACCTGACAAGCTCGGTTCTTGACAGGGAATGGGAGGCATTCTTCGGAGCTACTCCTGCATCTCTTGCTGCCATTACAGCCAGAAAATACATGGCCGACTTCGGTGTTGATAAGGAGGCACTTGCCATGATGTCTGTGAATGATCACCTGAATGCCTCAAAGAATCCGGATGCGCAGTTCAAGAACAAGATCAGCGTGGAGCAGGCAATGGGCGCAACTCCCGTGGCGGAACCGCTGAACCTTATGGACTGCAGCCCTGTCAGTGACGGTGCAGCTGCAATAATCCTTGCATCCGAAAAATACGTGAAGAAAAACAAGATTGATGGCATAAGGATTGCCGGTTCGGCGGATGCCCAGGACTATCTTGCCGTCCACAGCAGGAAATCTCTTTATGCACTGGATTCGGCAAGGATAGCTGGCAAAGCCGCTCTGGAGAAAGCCCACGTGAAGCTTGAAGATATATCATTTGCAGAACTGCATGATTCCTACAGTATTTACGGCCTTATCGAACTGGAGGAGCTTGGTTTTGCAGAGAGAGGGCATGCAAAGGACCTGGTATTCGACGACATAAAACTGGGAGGAAGGATTCCAATTAATCCGTCTGGTGGCCTCAAGGCCAAGGGAAACCCATTCGGAGCCACGGGAGTCGGGCAGTTTGTTGAAGCCTACAGGCAGCTAAAGGGCAAATGTGGGGAAAGACAGGTTAAGGGTCCAAAATATGCCCTACTGCACAGCATGGCCGGAACGGGTTCCATGTCTGTTGTACATATAGTGGGTGGTGAATAATGGGAGAGGTTTCAAGGTTCTGGAGAGAATCGGTTCACAGATACAGGCTCATGGGCAATCAGTGCGGGAACTGCAAGAGGATATTTTTCCCGCCTCGTGACGTTTGCCCCATCTGCCACAGAGAATCCATCGGCAAGATGAAGGAATTCACGCTGTCCGGAAACGGGACAATAGAATCCTTCAGCGTGGTGCACGACGTCCCGCCGGCCTTTACCAGGCAGAGGCCATATATAATCGCAATAATAAGGCTGGATGACGGCCCCTCGGTGACCGGTCAGATAGTTGACAGTGATCCCGGGGAAGTTGAGATGGGAAAAAGAGTCACATCGGTATTCAGAAGGGTTGCCCAGGAAGGGGAATCGGGAATCATAGAATACGGATACAAGTTTGTCCTGGCATGAGTACTGGGAACCAGTTTTCAAAACCATAAAATCTTTTTTCTATTTTATCCTTTTCTGATGACCCTTTTTCCAGAGATAATGTAATTCTTTGATAAGACGAGCTGAATGGCCTCCACAACCGCCTCATGCTCCAGTGGCCTGATTCTGTCAGCCAGGCTTTCTGGAGTATCACTGTCCAGCACTTCCGCAACTTTCTGGACAATTATGGGTCCGGCATCAACATCAGGTGTCACAAAATGCACGGTGCATCCAGAATATCTTGCTCCGCTCTCCATAACCTTACTGTGCACATGAATTCCATACATGCCCTTACCGCCAAAGCAGGGAAGAAGTGAGGGGTGAAGGTTAATCACAGGGGCCGTGAAATTGAGGAGAATTTCAGTTGGGATAATTCTCATGAATCCAGCCAGCACTATTATTTCAGGGCTGATACCGGCAAGTTCCCGCATTATACCGGCATAAAATTTCTCTTTTCCAGGCGATGGGTCCATAAAAATTGCCCTTATTCCGGATATTCTGGCCCGTTCAAGTGCACCCGAATCGTCGTGGTCGGATATGACTGCAGAAATGGAAGCCAGTATCCGGTGCCCCCTGACTGCTTCAATAATAGCCTGAAGTGTTGTGCCCCTGCCCGAAGCGAAAACAACAATACCTGTCATCCTGATTACGTATCATGAGTACTTTTAAATCATTATTGTGGCAGCACCCCGTCAGTGTTCTGATGGATAAACTTCAGGGTTATGGAACGAATCATCATCTATAGATTTCAGCCGATAACTGAAATGAAAAGCTTATTATTGGACAGAAAATAATGTGTTGTTGGCGGACTCACCCATATGTGAGCATGTTCCGTGGAAGATGTATTGTTCAAATTGCAACTGAAACCTCAGGGTGGAATGGGGGCAATATGCTGATCATAGCCATGGATATCTCATATCTCAAAGAAGTCCATGTAATCCATGGATGCACGAAACTGCCTGAAGGATTAGAGATTAAGGTTCGCATCAACACACACTGCCACTGCGGATAACGTCATAGGACGGATAACACGAGGAAAAGAAATGATAGACATATGGACGGAAAAATACAGACCCAGAAAGCTGTCAGATATTGTGGGGCAGGACGAAATAATCCGTAAGCTGCAGTCCTTTGTTAGGCACAGGGAACTGCCTCATCTAATATTTGCTGGCCCTGCTGGCGTTGGGAAAACTACCGCCGCACTGTCGGTGGCCATCGAGCTGTTTGGTGAGGACTGGAGAGACAATTTCCTTGAACTCAATGCATCAAATGAGAGAGGAATTGATGTTATCAGGGATAACGTGAAGGATTTTGCCAGGATAATGCCATCCAATGGGCTCGGGTTCAAGATAATATTTCTGGACGAGGCGGATCAGCTCACTCCCGAAGCACAGGCGGCGCTGAGGAGGACAATGGAGCTTTATTCGTCAGCGACGCGGTTTATCTTCTCATGCAACTATTCCTCCCAGATAATTCCGCCCATACAGTCAAGGACAGTTGTTATGCGTTTCAGGCCCATAAGGCCGGAAGACATGAAAAAGAGGATAGAGGTCATAGCGAAGCAGGAGAACTTTACCATAGACGATGATGCAATGGCAGCCATCACTGAAATATCTGAAGGGGATATGAGAAAGGCGTTGAACATTCTGCAGACCATAAAATCCTCGGGAGAAATGACAGCATCAAGAATTTACGAGATTTCCGGAATGGCCAACCCGAAGCAGTACAAATCCCTGCTTTCAAAGGCGCTCAGTGGCCTTTTTGATGATGCACGGGAAACCCTTGATTCAATGATGATTGAGCAGGGGCTTTCCGGAATTGACATTGTCAGGGGAATACATTCAGTGGTGAGGAAAGAGCTCATATCACCCAGGCAGAAACTTCAGATAATAATGGCCCTGGGTGAATCTGAGTTCAGGATTGTGGAGGGCTCCAGCGATACCATACAGCTCGACGCACTGATGGCCAGGCTTGCCTATATAGGCCAGGAATTCAATTAATGAAGTCATCAAGGTTGAAATTTCTCTTCTTTGGCGCAGATTCGGGATGAAATGAATTGGAAACCCTCTCGATGTTTGTTTTCATTCTTGCCTCCTTTCTTATGCTTGAATAGTAATAGGCACTGTCCCTTGTATCCATGTACATCAGTATTTTGACATCACCTGCATGGGTCCTGCCGGTTCTTCCTCTGCGCTGAATGCTCCTGATTTCAGAAGGAACTGGCTCAAAAAATATTACAAGATCTGTTGAGGGTATATCCAGGCCTTCCTCAGCCACGCTTGTGGCGACCATAACATTATATGTGTTCTCCCTGAAATTCCTTATTATGGCATCCTGATCCTTCTGCCTTATGCCGGCATCCTCACCTTTGCTGGACTGCCCAATGAACCTCACCGGCCTGATTTTCCGGGATCTGGTGGAAAGAAATTCGGTGAGAAGATCTGAGGTCTTCCTGAAATGGGTGAATACTATGATTCTGGAATCCGGATTCTCTGTTATTCTATACTCACAGAGTCTCAGGACGGTGATCATTTTCGGATTGTCAGGCTTCTCTTCCATAAGTGAATTGAATTCATTCATGAATTCCCTGAATTCCGGCATCTTCTGAAGTATGGAAGCTGTTCTCCTCAGGGTCTTGTCCTGGCCAGACAGTATCTGGGAAACATAGTCCCACGCGATTTCTATTCCCTGTGTTTCAAGGTATTCCAGCAGGTAATCTATTCTGATGGCAGCTGACATGTATGGAATTATGCCGAAAAGCTTACTGTCTTCAGTCCTGGCTCTCTGAACTACCTCTGTGATCTTCTTGGCCATTTCGCTGCGGGAAAAATTGCCTGAGCCCATGAATCCAGCCTCCCTAAGTTTTTCAGTAATGTTCCTGAGCACCTTCTTAAGTGTGGACAAGAGATTCCTGATATATTGTGGGAGCTCCAGTTTTACTACTTCTATTTTTATTCCACCGATGTATTTCTCCACATCCTGGTCATGCTCGCTCTTGATGATCACGCGTTCAATTCCCAGGGTTCGGGTTATTTCGTCGAGCTTTTCCCTATCGCTTCCAGGACTTGCTGTGATCCCAAGCACAAGCCTCTTCCTGGCCTCCAGGAAGTGCCTTGCAATCGTTGAGTAGGCGTAGTTCCCGGTTGCCCTGTGGGCTTCATCAAACACAATGAGACCGAAGCGGGATATATCGAAGAGGCCATTCCTCAGATCATTCTCTGCCACCTGGGGTGTTGATATAATCAATCTGGAAGTTGTCCACAGCAGTAGCCTATCCTCATTGTCTATTTCTCCCGTAAAAGCCGAGATTTCAATATTATGGGTGCTGAAAAGCCTTTTCATTGTTGCAAGGTGCTGCATTACCAGCGGCCTTGTGGGGGCCAGAAAAAGTACTTTCTCATTTTTTTCGAAAAGAATGTATTCCGCAAGCATGGCTGCAATTACCGTTTTCCCGAGTCCGGTGGGCAATACAACAAGTGTGTTAAACTCCCTGGCGGAATTAAAAATGTTAATCTGATATTCCCTTGGCTCTATATTACCTCCAAGGAAGTTTTGCGTCACACCGGTTAATTACGCCTCAATATTAATATGATTATTCCATCTTCCCGCATCGCAGAAGTGGCAACATTTTTAAGAGATCCGACATAAGCATTGAAGGGCCGGTAGATCAGCGGTAGATCGCCTGCTTCGCAAGCAGGAGGCCTCGGGTTCAAATCCCGACCGGTCCATTTAATCTATTAATCGAATACTTTTTATTGCACCACTCGTTATGTTCTCATGACCATGCAGCCGAAGTACCAGGAACTGCTTCTTGACGATGATGTGAGAAGGTGGTACGAGAACCTGAGGGCAAAGTCTGTACTGACGGCAACAGTGGCATTAAGAAATCTTGGCCACTATTGTGAGCTTACCCATACCGATACGAAGGAAATCCTGAGGAAGGCAAAAGCCAACGAGAAGAATTTCAGATATGAATTCACAGATTTTGTCCGGAAGATGGAAAAAGAAGGCAAGGCAGGATCATACATAGCGAGATTTAAGAAGGTCATACTTTCATGGCTGAAGTTTAACGATATCGGTTTGCAGTTAACCGTTAACATATCCGGGGAGAACGAAACACCGACAATCGTTAACGAAAGGGTGCCCGGCAAAGATGAACTGGCAAGAATACTCAGAAAAGCCACATCAAGAGGGAGAGCTGCCATAGGCATTATGGCTTTTTCTGGGCTGAGACCTGAATCCCTAGGAGATTACGAAGGCACAGACGGATTGAAACTTGGCGACATCAAAGAATTACGTATATCTGATGAAATACAGTTCGAAAAGACCCCTGCAATGATTGTGGTGAAAAACAAGCTGAGCAAGGCAAGGCACCAGTACTTCAGCTTCATCGGTGAGGAAGGAGGTACCTACATCAAAGAATATCTTGAAGAAAGAAGGAAACAGGGCGAAGAGCTGACCTACGAGTCTCCATTGTTGCAGTTCGATGTCAGGGGAGTAAGGAAGAACGCATTCCTGAGAACCACCCTTGTTACCAGGGATATAAGGGAAGCAATAGAAAACTCAGGCCTGAGGATGCGCCCATATGTCATGAGAGCGTATTTCTCAACGGCACTGGACATAGCAGAGGCAAAGGGCCTGATATCCCATCCATGGAGACAGTTCATCATGGGCCACAAGGGAGACATAGAAGCAAGATACTCAACGAACAAACGGCTACCTCCTGATGTGATCGAGGAGATGAGAGAGGCTTACAGGAAGAGCACGAAATTCCTTGAGACCAGATACAGCGAGCTTGAGGAGGACAAGGCTCGATTATATTTGCAGCAGCAACTCCTATCAGCAGTTGGCTACAAACAGGAGGAGATTGACAAAATGGATCTCACCGACATAAGCAGCGACGACTTCCAGAAGCTACTCAGGGACAAGGTGGCAGGAGCCATGGCCAGCAACGGCTCGAAGCAGAGACTTGTTCCCATGAATGAGATAGAGAAACTGCTAGGCGAAGGATACGAGTTCCAGGCAGTCCTGCCAAACGGAAAGGCTATAATGAAAATGCCGTTTTAGTTGGGCTATCTAGGGGTTTCGATAAATGAAGTTAGATAGAGTTATAGGCTCTTGTTCGCATTATGCGTGAAGGTAATAAATATAATTCGATTAGCTAAACTGATAAAAGCAGAAACCTGCGATCGTTTCTATGCTTTTATGCCGCCCTAGTTAATAGGGCCAACATTTTTATAACATGATTTTATTCATAAATTATGAGTTGCAGTAATTGTTTTGATGCAAAAGGCAGGAAGATTACCAAAATAAGCGTGCCACACACAGAGACCTATAAGGTGGGAGCAACAAACGTAACCGAAGGAGTTACGGTTGTGCAATTTAAAGAGGGCCCTGGTGCACTCCTAAACTGGAAGTACATTATCGAAGGAGAAACTTCATCAAATGCCTCGATTACATACGTAATACAGCATAGCGGAAAAACAATAACCAATAAATTCAAGACGAAGTACATTGACACAATCGACGGTAAGAAAATTGTTCATGTTGAGGGAAGCGGACTGAACTCGAACGGCAGGGTTACGACTGCTAACCAGGATGTCGCTCTCTCGAACATAAAATCGGACCCAAATGCCATCGAGTGTCTTATCTGCCATGCTCTTGGAACGGTGCTCTGTACACTTCTCGCAGATGGAGTTTCTGAGGACTTGGCTTGCGAGGAGGCATCGGGTATTGTATGTCTGGAATTCATAGAAGATCCTATTGTTTATGTCGTCTGTTTTGGAGTCGTGGCATCTATTTGCGACGTTGTCCTTCAAACGGTAATAGATATTGGCGTTCACGTAGCGTGTGAACTTGGTGCAGACTATATATGCGAGAAAGCAATCGGTTGTTCTCTATGAGGTATTTAAATAGTCTCACCCATTATAGCATGGTGGTTCTATGAGATACAGACTTGTGTTAATCATTATCGGGATCACAATAATATCTGTTGATACTGTAGTCTCTCTCAGATATCCAAAAATTCTAATTTACAGTTATTGGGGGTCCTTCCTTGGATTCTTCGTCCCCTTTGGGATTGGCCTCTCAGCTCTCCTGTATGGCATATTTAAGGCACGTGATTATGGAATAAATCCGATTATTGGAACACTCGGATCAGGGGGCTTTACAAGAGTGATGAGACAAAATAGGATTCAGGGCACAAGAATGTGGAAATCCGACCACGACATTCTTTCTGATCTGCCAGGGGCGGTGAAATCACCGGATGGTAAGACTGTAGAATACACTAACCTGTTCATAAGAAAACCATATGGGACAACGAAATATTCTAGAATGCTTAACGAAGCGGCGAATAAATACCTTAGCGGTGAATTAGATGAGGCGGGCTTTTACAACTACGTCGGAAAGCATGGAGCGAAAGAGGAGCAAATGCTAGAATTCATTAAGAAATTCAAAAATGACTATAAATGAGGTGATAAAATGGTTAAATTTCATCCGATAAACAAAGTAATGACCGTGGGTACCTTTCTGTTCTTCGCTTCTCTTATTGTTTTAGTTATAGGGGCAATTTTTAATTTTAACGGTTCAATATTGGCAGATGCTTTTCTGTACGGAGGATTAGCTTTCCTAATTTCTATAATTCTCCTGACAATAGGTGTACTCACCGGTGCACGAAGTGGTAAACTCCGACAGAGGACAGACGAGATATTTGGCAAGAAACAGAAAAGAGAATAAGGTGTCAAAGTGAGCATTCAAGGAGTTGTAAATCCAATTGCTGAGTAAATACCCACATCATTTGCTCTTTGTCATTTTAGTCTCTATCGTGACACTTATAGTCAATGTCCTTGCATTCTACACAAGGAATGTCTCTAACTATCTCTATCTTTTCGACATAGCTTATGTAATTGGAAACAGTGCCCATTTTGTTGCCTTGTCCATCTCATCAAGTGGCATTAGCGTTGAGGACGAAAAGAGACCAACATAGCCTTGGTTTCTGAAACTCCTGACTAAATTGCAGGATGCCCAACGGAAAGGCTATAATGAAAATGCCTTTCTAGAATTGTGCTTCTTTCTACGCCCATAGATTACCGCCTTCCCGAAGATAAGAATGCGGAGATGGTGCTGAGGACCATTCAGGACAGAGAAAGAAGTTTTGAGAGGACTTACACCACAGACTTATACATGATGTTTTCAGACAAAATGGAGGATGAGATTACTTCCACCAACGAGCTCAAGCACGAGTGGATCGATAAAGCCATTAAAAGGCTCAAAAAGAGAAACTTCATCGACAGAATTCAGGATGAAAAAGATAGGCGAAGGGTAGAGCTCAGAACCAGGTCCGAGGAAATATACACCCATATGATCAAAAGGGACCCCATGCTCTTCTGGAAGCTGATAGAGAAGGGTCACTTTTATTTCATAGTCAGGTTCAGGAATTCCGGTGGCAATGTGATATGCCCGGAATGCGGCCGCCGCAGGCCTCTTATTGCCGATATAACCGGCAACAGGGCCGCAAGATACGTGGTGAATGACGATCTGCACATAGATGTAACAATCAGGCACCTTGCCATCAGATTCGACTGCGGATGCGGATATTCCTACTCGGATGAGGTTGATATGTTCGATCCTCTGACCGTGGAGGACTTTTCCAGACTTCATGATGCCGCAGACAACCGTCGTAATCCAGTGTAAATCGACGTATTATCCTGAAAGCCATCGTTAAGCATGGGAGAGCACGCCAGAAAGATTGATATTTCCGGAGTTAAAGTAGCTTTTGTGCGCAATTTTCCCTCGCATCCATTGTCAAAAATACTGCTTTCTGAGCCGGACAGCGTAACAGGTGAGGAATTGCTTGCGAAAGCCCAGACCTGGCTAGCTTTCTTCCATGGAGAGAAAGAAAATGAGTAGAAGGCAGAGAGTAATTTTGGGTGAAAACGAGCCAGAATACGCAGGAACTGTCCAACCGGAGATTGTGCGTTATGAGATAGCGAATCCCCGAAAGAAGGGCACAATAGAGAGACTCCAGGAGACAATCATTGAGAACACCGTGAATCAATACGAAATCGAAGACCGGAGGCAGATAGCAGCCATACGGGATTTCATGGAGCGGAATCCCGATATTAGTTATGTAGAATATGAGTCTAACCCCGTGTTGAGCATGGACCTTGTGATTACAAGACGTGGTCTCATATTCAAGCGTGAAGAAGCCTCGATATCGGCAACGCTCACCCCTAACAGGAGATTCAGGGCACAGAGGTGAATTATGGAAGCCGAAGATCTGTTCACTGAGGTGTTTCCCGCCATGGCGCTGATCATGATTATTGCGGGTTTCCTTGACCCCACATTCTGGCCAATGCTCCTTCAGTGGCTGGTATCGGGAAAGGCATTCCTGATGGTTCTTGCAGCTTCAGCATTCCTGATAGTTATTGTTGGAGGCGTTGTTCTGATCTACTATGCAATCGTTGCTCTCATCTTCATAGCGATATTTTCTATTTTTGTCCTGGCTCCCCTGTATTTTCTTTATCTGGTTCTGGGGCTCACATACTCTGTGATTCTGGGGGCTGTTGTCGGTGCCGTTATCCTGCTGTATCTCGTGGAAACCAGGACGGTGAGGATCGAGCAACACACCATAACACTCTCCGTGCACAGGAAGTACATTGTCAAAAGGTAGACAGAATGGATAAATATTTGCGATGCGAAGACAGAAATATGCGGGAAATGGGCTTTTCCGATCTCATCAAGGCACGAAAGGTCCTATCCAGACCAATAATAGAATTGCCCATAAGGAACGAGGAAAGACTATTCTATCATCCAGAGAAAAGGCTCAAAAGGTTCACAGGTAGAACTGCAATTGCTTACGCAATAATCCCTGACGCCGAGAGAGGGAAATTCAGGAGAGAAGAATGCTCTCCAAAGGCGTCTTCCCTCGGGGACTATATCATCCACAAAGGCAACAGGAATGTGTCAATAACGGGAGTATCAGGACAGGGCAAGAGCTATCTGACCACTCACCTAATATCGATATTCAGCGATAAGGAGATAATCATTTTCTCATTCAAGCCAAACGACCACGAATTGCACCTTGGTATTCCCGTCATTGATGCAAAGGAGTGCCTGCCCAATCCATTCAGCGATGTGAACGCCTTTTCTGAGGCATACATGACCGCATTCTTCGGTGAGAGAACCTCTTCAGGGATACAGCTTCAGCAAACTCCAGGATTCCTGCAGGAACTTGCTTCCGAAAGCAACAGCTGGAAGGATTTCATGAAGATGCTGAACGATAGGAAGAGATCCGCATCCAAGAATCAGGTAGAGGCTCTGAACGCCATTGAACAGAACGTGAAAAGCCTCATTATTGAGGCTATGGGAAGCGTAGCTCTTGATGATGGAAGTGTTGTTTTCGACTTCTCATCCTTACCGACAAAGCAGGCTCAGAACTTCTATGCCGAGCTTGTGCTGAGGCAGATATACAGGGAAATGGAAGAGCGCAAGAGGAATGATGTTCTTATCCTGATCGATGAAGCCCATCGCCTGACCAAGTCATATCATACAATCCTTGATGTCATGTCCCGCGAGATAAGAGACAAGGGAATGCTCTGGATAATCACGCAGAATCTTATCGACATCCTGCCTGAGATGAGGGCAAACTTCGGAACAAAATTCACGTTCAGGCTGGGAGACGCCGACCTTAACCTTCTATCATACAACCCACTCATGAGATATGCTGTTGAAATACTCCAGCCAAGACAGTTCATAGACATAGAGTTTCCTGAAGGATCGGCATTCTCGCCTGTTTTCACATACGTATCGAATGGCCTGGAGCACAATGAAACGCAAAAGGTCGCCGCGGTAGTATTAGAGCAAAGGAGGGAAGTGGGAGTCGGAGGGAGAGGGGAGGCTGTCGACTTCAGGAGGGAGGCCCTGGAAATTCTCGATGAAAAAATGTCCTACGCGACAGAAATGGGAAAGATAATTGCCGAGAAGTATGACATCACAAAAGACCAGGCGAAGCTCAAGCTGAAATCCGCACTGGAAGACCTAAAGAACAACAACGAAGTGGGCAGAGTGAAATACATCAGAGATGGAAAGCCAATAGTCATGTACTACTCCAAGAACCCGAACCTATCCAATCTTCACACCGGAATGCAAAGCCAGGTTGTGGGAATCCTAAACGATCTCGGTGTGACCATCAATAGAATTTCCACAACAGGTGAAAGAAGTGCATTTGACGTTGAGACAGACTTCTTCATGGTTGAGATCGAAACAGGATTGAAGCACAGCATGGAAGACCTGAAGGATAGGATAAAGAGTACCAATCTGAGGGTGATTATAATTGTACCCAACGAAGACTTAATCGACAAATACCAGAACTTGGGGGACCAGGTATTAGTTATGACTATAGATTCTTTAAGGGAAATGCTCATGGAACCTATGCACTCAAAGAATACCAAGAGTGTATGATACAGCCCACAAAATGAAGAATAACGCTATCAAAGCACCTATTATACCTTCGATCTCTTTTTTGGACACTTCATCCCAACTTAATTGTTTTCGTTATCTTCAGAGCAGCTCCTTCACCACTAGTGTTGTAATACTCCCAAACCAGATAATACGGCCCATTACTGGGCAGGAGTGCACTAAATGTATTGTTCTGAGACTGGGTTGCATTATAAATTGTGGTCAGAGAATAACCCGGTGAAACAACAATAGACTGTTGAATTGTCACTGTCGTATTTTGGTAAGTTCCAAAAGTGTAGTTATATCCTGCAGTTGGGTCGTAAAAGACAAAATAATAGCTTCCAGGAGGTATCTTTGCGTTTATCGTAGAGGTTGATCCCTGAACTGCCGTTGAAGAATAAACATAGCCTCCCATCTGATGATAGATTTCATAGTTGGAATACTGACTGGGTGTCAAAATGTAAAAAGTTACAGGATAATTTGATTCAAACTTGCCTAAAACAGAATAATTTGAAACGAGGCCCCCATATGAGGGCAACACAAGGCTGTCCATGTAGGTAATGCCACTATAGTACAAGTCCCAGACATAATTCTTGCTGGATATCAGACTATCAAACGGGACGTCTCCAATATAAGTCTGGAACTGTGAAGGCGTCATCAGATAGAAATCCAAGGGTTGCGTTGATGAATATGATCCACCAATACTCTGCCCCTTAGTGGCATTAAATTCCACATCGTACACATTACTGTATGTACTAAAGGAGCTAACATGGCCGAAGGGCAACACAATATTTGAATTCGATTTTGCAGGTATGGTGAGAGTTTGGGTTGGTGCTCTGAGTGCTACCACAACAATGAGCGTTATAAGTACTAAAGTCAGCGTCAAAGAGGACAACAGAATCGGCAACTTATCGTTGGATTTGTTACTCATACAGACCACGTAAGAATACTATTTTACAGATATGGAATCTATGTAAAATAATAAAAGACAGACTGATGAAGGTAATTAACCGCTAACCGTTAATCCAAGCGGGTTAACCATAAACTTATAACTCTTTGCTTCCAAGTTCAATCGATGATCATCTCAATCGCCAACCAGAAGGGAGGTTGCGGAAAAACCACAACCGCAGTAAACCTTGGCTCAGTACTGGCAAGAAAACACAAGGTGCTGCTTATTGACATCGACCCGCAGGGCAATCTTACAACCTCTTTTGGCGTGAATAAGGGTGAACTGAACCGGACGATGTACGATGTGATGCTTGATGGAGGCCTTGAGAAAGCCATACTCAGGAAAGACAGCATCGACATTGTTCCAAGCATAATAGACCTGGCAGGTGCAGAAGTGCAATTATCGGGCAGGATGGGCAGGGAATACATCCTTGCCAACGAACTCAGGAAGCTGTCAAGGCAATACGACTTCATCATTATAGACACACCGCCGAGTCTTGGCGTATTCACCATAAACGCACTGGTAGCTTCTGATTACGTTCTGATACCAGTGCAGGCAGAGTTCTTTGCTCTTGAAGGTCTCACACAGCTACTCAGCGTTGTGGATCTCGTGAACACGAGGCTTGGTCGAACACTGAAAGTACTGGGAATGGTCGTAACCATGTTCAATTCAAGAACAAAATCATCGAATGAGGTGCTTGAGGATGTCAGGAAGCATTACTCGAAGCACCTGTTCAGGACCATAATACCGAGAAATGTTACCGTGACTGATTCAACCATGACCGGAGAGCCAGTGGTAATTTACAGGAAGGATGCTTCTGCCTCAAAATCTTACGTTGAGCTTGCAAAAGAGGTTGAAAACAGGTTAAGGGTGAAACGATGAGCGAAAAGAAACGAAGAGGTTTGGATGACCTTATATCTCAGGAGCCAGCCAAGGCCTTAGAGAGAAATGCTGAGCAAACAGACCATCGGTATACGAAAACCGTCGGATTCAAGGTCACCAACAGGCAATACGACACTTACAGACTGTATTCCAAGTATTACGGACCTGATGAACTGATAGAGAAGTGGAGAAGCGATTTAGAGAAGATAGCACAGGAGAAGGGACAGGAATTGGAAAACGTTGAAACGGAAATCAGGAAACGGTTGAACAAGTAACGGCTAACCGCTAACTTGACAGACCGATTTATTTATTCACGTGGTAAGTTATGAGTAAGAACATTCAAGATAATAACTGTCTAAACGATCTTCGCAGGTCATTGGAAATTACGGTCAGTTTCCTAATAGCGATTCTCATTGTCATATTAACACCGCTTATTGTAACCATCCCTGGATTTACTTATAATTCCTTAGGGCAGTACAGTAATACCGTGCATTTCGAAATCACGCTGTATAATAGCTTCTTTTTCCTACTACTTGTGGTTTCTATCGTGTGTGTATGGCTGTTTATTGCACTTTCTTATCTTGTTGGCAACGTCAAAAATAAGGTATGGGCACTGTCTATGTCTGTAGTATTTTTACTGTTTACTTCGTTTGCTCTCCTCTCCATTTTATGGGTTCATAGTAATTTTTTGTCCGGTTCATCTCTATCTGTGATAATAGGGTCGATTGTTATTGGAGTACTTATCTATGTTGGGGTATTCTTCTGGCGCATCGCTAAATACAATATTTGTCACTAAACTTGTAATTTTAGTAACGCCACTAAACACTGGATTTTAATAACATATGCGTCCCTAAATTCTATGATTTAAATGACACTCGCTTTCGCCTATGTCAGGGCAAGCACCATAGAAGAGGTCAGGCAGGGCTCAAACGAGAGGCAGAAGGAGGCAATCAGGCAGTATACAGCCCGGAAAGGCTACGAATTAGAGATATTTGAAGACAAGGCGAAGTCAGGCAGGAATACGCTGAGACCAGAATTCGAGAAGATGCTCAAATCGCTTGACAGGAGGCCCAATATTGTTATTGTTTCCAAGATCGACAGGTTTGCCCGATCCCTGTCCGATCTGCTGAGAACGCTTGAATATCTTGACCAGAATGGCGCAGGATTCGTCAGCGTCAATGACTCAGGCATAGATACCACAACACCCAACGGAAGGCTCCTGCTGCAAATTCTGGGCGCATTCGCTGAATTTGAGAGGAACATGATCAATTCAAGAACAAAGGCAGGCAGGGAACAGGCACAGAGCAGGGGTGTCAAATTCGGAAGACCTGCACTGAAGACCAGAAACGGGAGCTTCATAGACCGAAGAAAGGTAATGGAGTTGAAGCAAAAGGGATTATCAGCAAGAGCCATAGCGAAGTCCCTTGAATGCTCCATCACTCCGATACTGAGGATTCTGAGGGAAAACCGCTGAAAGAGAGAGAGTCGCCGAACGCGTCAGCAGTTTCCTTATATATATTATATAACTGATACAATGAACATAACATACCAGAAATATGGAATTTTGTTATTTTTTGAACAGTCTCATCTTATCCGAAAGCCTCACTCGTTTTCTCACACTCTCTCTCCAAAATGTGAAATTACCATTTTACAACACTGTGATATTCGGCTCGTTCGAAAGTCTTAAGAATTTTGCGTGTCCAATCAAATAGTCGCAAGGGTAATTGAATGTCCATGAAAGATCCAATATCGTTTGTGGAGGAGAAGGTGAAGGAGAGAGCCAAAGAGACAAGCAACATCAAGAGTGCAATAATCTTCGACATGGACTTCAAGCCGCCAAGAATCCTCATAAGAAGCGAACTTAACAAGGTAACAAACGATCTCGCGGACTACGTGAACCTGAACCTTCCAAGGCACATAATCATCTATGGTTCCAAGGGCTCCGGTAAGACCCTGAGTGCGCTGACAATAGCATCGGCTTTCAGGGAAAGCAAATCCATACCGTTTTTCTACGTAAACGCAAGAGAAAACCCCACGTCAATAAAGATTTACCGCAAGCTGACGAGAATTGACAGCAGAGGTCACGACATAGATGAGGTGAAGAGCAGATTCGATGCCATGCTTTCCGGAAAGTCCATCGTTATCCTTGACGAAGTAGATTTTCTCCAGGACTATGACATATTATATCACTTGACCAGACACACCAGGGCCAATCTTATCCTTTTGACGCAGAAGGTATACTGGTACAAGGACATGAACGATGAGAGCGTCAAGAGCTCATTGCAGCCGGATCACATCGTATTCCATGAATACAGTTCGGAAGAGATCAGGGAAATATTGAAAATGAGAGCCGACGAGGGGCTTAACAAATACGACAAGGAGTCTCTGGGTTTATTGTCTGCGATGCTTGTGAGGGACTACAGGAGCGACGCAAGGATAGGCATCAAGGCGCTGGAAATCATCGGCAGGCTGAACGAGTGGGACGATGAGTCCGTAAGAACTGCCCTGAAGCAGGCCTACGTGGAAGTGGAGGGCGAAACGCTGAAGAACCTCGGAGATCGGGATCTGCTGATACTGGCAGCCCTGATCAAGAACCAGGATACGAACAGGGCGTATTCCGAAGTTTCAGCGTCAGGCAACATGCTCCTCAGGGGAGTGAGCAAATCAACATTCTTCCAGAGCGTGAACTACCTGCAGAATCTTGGTCTCATTACTCTGATAAAGAAGAAGATAGGCAGATATTATACAATGGAGTCACAAATATTATTATCCGATGCGTCTATTGTATCTGGAGAACTAAGAAAGAGGCTATGAGCATGCTAAATGAGGTTATTTTGCGCGAACACGTTTACCAACAAGTGATCAAAACCAGGTCTGCAAAAGACCTTTTTGACCTCTTCAAGATATTAGGCTATCCAGAAAGTGTTATTCTAGACCCATCCTCAAAAAGGAAAAAATCGGACTTAGATTTTAGAAAGGAGGATGAGGAAAGGATCAAGGAGATATATTCAATTTTGAGTTTTGACAAGAACTTACCTGTTTTCCTGCTGGAAACAACAACATTGCACCCATCTTTTGTGAGGTCGGTAGCAAGCACCTTCGATAAACAGTATTTGCAGTTTTTATTAATTTTCACAACAGATTACTCCGAAATCTCTTTTGTTTTCCCAGATAAAGAGAAGATAGAAGCGGGGAAACACAAACTGAAGCTGACGAAACTGACTCTTGATAAAGAGGATATAAAGAGCAAAAGGGATTATTACAGTGTTATCCAGACACTTGCAAACATGGAATATGAAGATAAAGCAAGTTGGAGAGAGGTGTGGAGAAAGTGGAAAAAGGCCTTTAGCGTTGAAAGAGTGACAAAGGAATTCTTTGAACGTTACAAAGAGATTTTTTTCAAATTAAGAGATGAATTGCATAAGCAGAGAATTCCCAGCAAGGAATCCCATGAATTTACCCTTCAATTTCTGAACAGGATAATGTTTATTTATTTCATCTCAAAGAAGAATTGGCTGGAAAAGCCGAAATTTGTTGATTGGCTATGGTCTTCTTACAAAGAACTTGGGAAATTTAACTCGAACGAATTCTACGAAGAATGGCTCAAGCAAGTATTTCTAAAGGCGTTTAACAATCGCGCAAACGAGATTAAAGGTCTGCCGGATGAGGTTGTAAAAGTAATCTCAAATGTACCTTACCTGAATGGAGGCTTATTCAGAGAAAACGATCTAGACAACCTAAAAGTTCAGATTAGTGACAGGATGTTCCAAAAAATCCTCGAATTCTTTGAATCCTATAATTTTACAATCAAGGAAGATATGCCTCTTGAGTCAGAGGTTGCAGTAGACCCGCAGATGATCGGTTACGTTTACGAGTCCTTAGCCAATGTTGCAGAAGAGATATATGACAGGAATGACCTTGGAATCTTCTATACTCCTAGAGTTGAAGTAGATTTCATGTGTAGAAGAAGTCTGGTTGAATACCTATCAAAGAACTTGTCTGAAATCCCAAAGGAGAAATTTTACCATTTAATCTTTGACCCACTTGAGGAAAAAGATAAGATTGAGAATTGGTTCGAAAAAGAGAATTTATGGAGGAAATTAGAGGATGCCCTGAACAACTTATCCGTGGTTGATCCTGCTTGCGGATCAGGGGCATTCCTCGTAGGAATGCTGAATGTTGTTTCTGAGATTTATAGGATGGTTTATAAACGCATAGGGAGCAGTCTAACAGACTTTGCCCTGAAGAACAGAGTCATACAATACTCTCTCTATGGTGTAGATGTGATGCCATGGGCAATACACGCAGCTGAACTAAGGTTGTGGCTTCAACTCATCGTGGAGACAGAGTTCAAGAAAGAGGAATTAAGACAACATCCTCTTTTGCCTAACCTGAATCTCAATTTGAGAGTCGGAGATTCCCTTGTTCAGGAAATTGGTGGAATAAGCTTCAATTTAAGAACTAATAACTTGAAGAATCACCTGAAGAGGAAGTTGGAAGACTTAAAACAAGAAAAAAGGAAGTACTTTGAAAACTCACCAACTGCCAAATTTAAGTCGCCTGAAGAGGTTAAAGAAGAGGAGATTCGACTATTTGAGGAAATAATAGATGAAAGAGTTGAAAGCCTTACAACTGATATACAAGTCTTTGAGCATAACATAAAGATGGCAAGGTCTCAAAAAACTCTTGCCGGAGAGCAAGTAATAGATGAGAAAAAAGTAAATGAGAACCAACTAAGGATTGACTCAAATAAGGAGGAAATTGAGAAGCTAAGAAATGTCAAAAGCCATCTGAATGATCCTGAGAAGAAACCTTTCGTCTGGGACATTGATTTTGCTGAAATTTTTGGTGATAAAGGAGGCTTTGATATTGTCATTGGTAATCCGCCATACGTTAGACACGAAGTTATTTCTCCACCTAACAGACTTAAATCCGATGTTGGAGAGGACGACCGGAAAGAGTATAAGGAAAAATTGGTCCAGTCAGTCAGAGCCAGATTTCCCGTAGTCAATAGTTTAGATCTTAAAAATGACTACTATATTTATTTCTATTTTCATGGTTTGAGCCTTTTAAATGAGAAAGGAACCTTTTCCTTCATAACTTCTAATTCTTGGCTTGATGTTGGATACGGTTGGAAGTTACAAGAGTTTCTCTGTAAGTATGTCCCAATACTTTCTATTTATGATAATCCCAAAAGAAGTTTTGCGCATGCTGATGTTAACACGATAATTGCATTATTCGGAGCTGCCGAAGTGAAACAAAGAAGTCTAAGCGATTGGACGCCAGGAGCGAGCGCTGGTAACGAAAAAGTTTGGCCACAACTTAGAAGCGTAGCAAAGTTTGTGATGTTTAAGAAATCATTTGAAGAAGTTCTATCACCTTCTAACCTAATTGAATTAGATAACATAAAGGCAACAAAGAGAGGAGAAGAAATAACCCAGTTAGTAGGAAATGTAGTAGAAACCAACGACTACCGATGTTTCCCAATAGTCCAGGATGATTTACTTGAGGACGGGTGGGAATATCCTGAAAACTATAACAACAAAAGATTCAGGGAAGGTAATTATGGCGGCAATAACTGGGGTGGTAAATACCTAAGAGCACCGAATATTCTTTACTCTGTACTACAAAAGGGAAATTTTAGAGACTTGGAAACCATGGGCAAAATAGGAACGTATCTTAATACTGGCGGAGTCGACAAATTTTACTTTGTGAAGGTGAAGCAAAGAAACAAGGCTACCTCTCTTATCTTAAATACGGAGTTTAACGAAGAGTTTGAAGTGGAAAATAAATTCCTTCAACCAATCATTAAGTCTTCCCAAGAATTGTCAAGGATTTTAATAGAAGATAAAGATGTAAAATCCTATATAATTTCTATTCCCGATGATGAAAACATTTCAGGGATGAAGGTCAATGACTATATACAATTCGGAGTCAGAAAGAAATACAACAAAAGGTCTGGCCCCTCAAAAAGAAAACCGTGGTGGAGACTCCCAGATCAAGCGAGATTTTGCACAGAAATACTATTTCCAAGAAATTACAACGATAAACTTGAAGTCTTTTACAATCCAACTAGGTTTATTGCGAATCGATTTTATAGGCTTGAGACAAACAAGCACTCCTCACTTATCATTTATTTGAACTCTACTTTGAACTTTCTAATGCTTGAATTATTTGGAAGGAGAAATCTTGGTCTCGGTGCCTTAGACATAGAAAAACCGGAGTTGAGAAAACTTCCGATACTGGACAAAGATATAAAATTCAAAGACCACAATTTCTTTAGAAGAGAAGTTAAAACAATCTACGAAGAGCTTGGATTTAACAAATCGATACCAATACGTGAGCAAGAACCTAACCCCCTTCCTGATCGGGCAGAACTTGACAACATCATTTTCGATGAGTTGGGATTAACACAGCAAGAGAGAAAAGAGGTGTATTGGTCAATTTGTGAGCTGGTAAAGCAGAGAATCGATAAATCGAAGAGTTTGAGGGAATAAAATGCCAAAATCAATGCCTATTGAAGTAAACCCTGAAGTCCTGAAGTGGCTCAGAGAAAGTTCTGGCTGGAAGATAGATGAAGTTAGCAAGAGATTGGGAAGCACTTCTGAGGCTATATTAGACTTTGAGACGGGGGAAAAATCACCAACATTAACACAATTAAGGAGACTGTCTGAACTATACAAGAGACCTTCGGCTTCATTCTTCCTGTCTAAACCAAAGGAAGAAAAACCTCTGCCCAAAGATTACAGGTTCCTGCCAAACCGAGCAAACGTATTTGACAAAAAGACCATCCTTGCGATAAGAAGGTCCAGAAGCCTACAGAGTATAGGCAAAGAGCTATCCCTGAACATAAGATATGAAACAGTAACAAAGACCAAAAAGGCTGCTTTAACCGATAATCCAGAGCTCATTGCAGCTGAATATAGGAAGTTGTTCGCTCTTGACTTTGAAAAACAAAGAAAACTCAAAGATGCATACAAGTTGTTTGGTTACCTGAGAGATGCCCTTGAAGATTCAAACGTTCTGGTTTTCCAGTTCTCCATGCCTATCGAAGATGCAAGGGGCTTTGCATTGGCAGACGAGTTCCCATCCATTGTTGTAATTAATTCAAAAGACAGTATAGAGGCAAGATTGTTTACCCTAATGCATGAATTCGGGCACATTCTTCTTGGCGAAACAGTAATAGATATTCCTGACGAATCTCAGGCAAATAGGGATAGCATAGAAAGGTGGTGTAATGCATTTTCGGCCTCGTTCTTGCTGCCAAAGGAATCGATCAGCGAATTATTCAAAGAATATCGTGGTAGACTGACGGAAACAGAAACTCTAAACTCTTTGTCCAGAAAATATAAGGTCAGCAAGGCCGTGCTTCTGGTCAAGATGCTGGAACTGGATTATATTTCAAGACAGGAATTCGAGAATGTTCTGGCGAGGTATGTGCCAAAGGAAACCAAGAAGATTGAAGTTAAAAAGAAAGGTATAAGCCTGACATCAGATCAGAGATGCCTCTCGGAGATGGGCAACAAGTTCGTATCTTTAGTAGCTAACAATTTCGACAAGGATTTCATAACATACAGTGATGCCCTGAATTATTTGTCAATCAAATCAAAGAACTTCGACAGGGTTCTGGCGAAAGCGAGAAAATGACCTCAAATAACTATATCATGGATTCGTCTTCGCTGATTGAACTGAACAGGCACAATCCAATTGATGTATTTCCCAGTGTGTGGAAGAATATGGAGTCATTGATCAGTAAAGGCCTCTTGATAGCCCCTACTGAGGTACTTTACGAAATAACGGAAAGAGATGATCAGCTGGCAAAATGGGCCAAAGAACAAACCAGCTTTTTTCGTACACCCACACAGAAACAGATAGAAATTCTGAAGGGCATATTAAAAGCATATCCGTCAATGGTAAGGGAAGACAGGAAATATGATGCGGATCCATGGGTTATTGCTTTAGCCATAGAGATGACAACAGATTCCCAGCAAACACTGACTCCGATAAAGAGGATAGTAGTTACGGAAGAAAAACTGAGAGGGGAAAAAATCAGAATCCCTTACGTCTGCCAGAAATACAACATAGATTCAATCGACATTATAGAAATGTTCAGAATAGAAGGATGGAAATTCTAGGGGGATAATGTGACACTACAAAAAGAGATAATTGATAATAGCGAAGGAAACAAGTTGGTTAGCTTTCTCAACAGCACTTTGAAAGAGAACGCCAATACGAATCTCGATATAGCAACTGCATTCTTCAATATAGAGGCTTTTGCAATGATTAAGGACAACCTGAACGGGTTTACGAGATTCAGGCTTCTTCTCGGCAAGACTCCGGAAATCCAGAATGAAAAGACCCTTGGAGATGTTCTTTTGGAAGAGATCCGGAAAGAAGTTGAAGGGTTTGACTTAACCAGGGAATCAGATTCCACCGTGAGACTGTTCATCAAGTTCTTGGGAAGAGAAAACGTCGAAGTGCGGTTGTTCGAGAAATTCCTTCATGGAAAAGCGTACATCTTTGATGACAGGATCGTAATAGGGTCATCGAACTTCACCGCAGCGGGATTGACAAGATATGGTGAGCTGAACACGTGGCAGCAGCAGTCCCAGGCAGTCTACACAAGAAAGGAATGGTTTGAGAAATTCTGGTCAGAATCGGTGGATTTCAAGGATGAGTTGATCAGGCTCTTGGAGGATTCAAGGTTTGGAAGTAAAGAATACTCTCCTTATGAAATCTATATCAAATCACTGTACGAGCTCCAAAAGGATGACATCAAAGAAGAACAGAAAGGAGAAAAGGACAAGCCAAGAGGATTGCCGGAAACCAAGGTTAACCTTGCCCAATTCCAGGAGGATGCCATAGCCAGGATATGGACAAGAATGAAGAAATACGGTGGCTGTATAGTTGCGGATTCAGTGGGATTGGGAAAGACCTGGATTGCAAAAAAGATTCTTGAACAGATAGGATACTATGAGAGAAAGAATATTCTGGTCGTCTGCCCCGCTCAGTTGAGAGAAATGTGGCGATCCGAATTAAAAAAGATTGACACCAAGGAAAACATTCTTTCACAGGAAGACCTCGCTTCTGAATCTTATCTGGAAAAGGCGAAAAGAACACTTGGTGGAAGGATGGATAACGTTGAACTGATTGTTGTGGATGAAAGCCACAATTTCAGGAATCCATTGTCGAACAGATGGGAAAATTTCTTTTCTTTGGTTCACGACAACATTTCAGAAACAGGAAAGAAACCTTACATCCTGTTCCTAACCGCAACGCCCATAAACAACACCCCATGGGACCTGTACTGGCAGATCATGCTCCTTGTTTTGATGGATAGATCAGCATTTATCAAGGAAAACATACCTGATCTTTTTAAATTCTTCAAGGAAGCAAAAGGAACCCCTTCAATGCTGAATGATTTGCTGAATGAGATTTCCATAAGGAGAACAAGAGACTACATTATTGAGAATTACCCTGACGCATTCATCATCCGGGAGCTACCGAACGGAGAGGTAGAGGAACAAAAAGTAACATTTCCAAAGAGAATTCTGGAGAATGTCAACTACAAGCTTGACAGCGCCTACAAGGGAATGTATAAGGAGATTTCTGACACGATTACAGAGAAACTGAAGATGGCCTACTATAAGATTCTGGAATACAGGAAGGAACCCCTCAAAACCGAAGAGGAAAGACTCGCACTAGGTAGAATGGTTGCCATAGGCGGTATATTCAGGACCATACTTCTCAAAAGGTTAGAGAGCAGTGTTGATTCCTTCAGGAAGAGTATCTCAAACCATATAAGATTCCTGGAGAAATTGAAGGTCTATCTAAAATCGGGAAAGCTCTTAACGAAGAAGAGTTATTTGAAGTACCTCCTCAATGTTTACGATGAATTGGAAGATGGAGACCTTAGAGATGTTTTGGACGACTTCAGAATTGATGAATACAGAACTGATGATCTGTTTAAGGACATAGACATAGACATCTCACTGCTCAGTGGTATTTTGGAAAAAGTGAACAAGATCAGACCGGAAGACGATTCTAAACTCAACGTTCTCAAGGAGAAACTCCTGGATCTGTCAAAGGGCGGTCAAATCGTTCTATTCACATATTACGCGGACACACTGAACTACATCTACAGCGAGATAATGAAAGATGGGCGATTTTCGAAACTTAAGATAGAAGCAATATCAAGTTCCGGCATGACGAGTAAGAGTCCACAGGAAAGAGAGACTATTATTAAACGATTCTTCGAGAAAGGAGTCGATATCATACTCAGTACAGATGTATTGTCAGAAGGACAGAACCTGCAAACAGCTAAATTCCTTATCAATTATGACCTGCACTGGAATCCCACTAGGATGATTCAGAGAGCAGGGAGAATCGACAGGATTGGATCTCCATACAAAGAGATATACGTCTATAATTTCTTCCCGGAAGATGAGCTCGAAGAACTTCTCAAGCTCGTAGAAATACTGCAAAATAAGATAATAGGCATTGACGAAGCAGTGGGACTGGACCAGACCATACTTGGCGAGGAGATACATCCCAAGGTATTTGGAATTATCAGAAGAATCAAGGGCAAGGACGAGAAGGTATTTGCAGAATTAGAGAAGGATATATTTGGTGGAGGAGAGGTATTCTACCAACCCCTGAAAGATTTCCTCAAGAATAAGGGTGTTGAGGAACTCGAAAAAATACCGAATGGGGTATTCAGCGGATTGAAAAAAGACAAGCCATCAGGAATATTCTTCTACTACAAATTCGAAGACGATTTTCACTTTTGGTATCTATACGACCTGAAATCTGGCATAATGCTTACAAGAAAAACCGAGATTTTAGACTTTATAAAATGCAAACCAGACGAAATACGGGTAATTCCGGACTTTTTTGAACGGGTTTATGATGCCAACAAATTGGTTCTGGAGGATATAGAGAGAATGTATAAGGAAATCGAGTTGAGTCACACCCAGGATTCGCAATTGAAAGAACTTAACAGGTCAAAAAGCACTAAATTTATCAAGAAGATGATTGATGAAATTGAATTACAAATAACTGATTATCTGAATGAATACCCCAATGATACTTCTGCGGAGCAGGTGTGGGAACCTATCAAGACAAAACTCCTTTCCCTGCCGCCAACCAAGAAAAGACTCCAGGAACTTAGAAAAATATGGAGAGAGTATAAAAAGAACAACGATTGGAAAAGAATGATCACGGAACTCGGAGGTTTCTTAACCGAAAAGGGAATATTTAAGAAGGCGGTAGTGAACCCCTTTGACGTGTCAAAGCTGAAGTTGATTGCGATGGACTTCATTTCATAATTATGCAAACCCAGCGCAACATATCCGGTGTTGCATAGGATTTCTACGAACTACGAGGAATAGTGTAAGTATTCTTCTCACCAACATACGTGTTGAAATGATCGCCACATTCAGAGCACTTGTACCTTGAGACCTGGAAAACATTAAACGTCCATTCTTTGATTGGTTGATTTTTATTTTCATTTCCGCAAATTGGACACTTCATAGCCATGTTAGATACCATACTTACTTTAATTTTTCTTGATCCTTCATCCGGTGGCTGTTAGAGCTCCTTGAGAAACTCTCTCACATTCCTTACTGTACCCTTTTGTATGTCCTGCTCACTTCTTTCCAGCTGATCCATGACATACTCGTTTTCCAAGGTTTCAATAGTGGCCTCAAGGCTCTCCAGATCAGATTTCGGTATGCTCACGAGCCGTGACTGTTTTGTTGTGGACATATTATAACACACTATTCTTCCAGATTTTAATATCTTTTGGTAGGTTTCGGCTCAAATTCACCCCGACCTTCGGCCACCCCTCTTTGAACCTTCGCCTTTTGTATGTGCCCTTCGCTCTCCTGCACGCCGAGCACAGGACCCCATGCTTCGACTCCAATCAAAATTCACCCCGTCTTGCTTACGCAATCCACCCCTCTTTTGATTTTCGTCTCGCACTCTTCTTCGAAGAGCCCCCCCATTCGCCATGCTCATTCAGGGTGGTGTCCTGTGCTCGCCGCTCGTGGTGTATGTGTGGTGTTTCACACCACCCACCGCTAACGCTTACACCACTCGGTCTTGCTACGCAAGACTTCCGGCTCGCTTCGGGCACATTATTCTCTCCTGCGGAGTGCAATTACAAGGGGGAATAGGGGAGAGGAATTTTTGACCGCACAATGCCGCTTCGCTCAGTGCGGAATTACAGGAATATGAGGGGTTCTCGTGCCGTGCTGTTTTTCTATTATTCAAGAATATCTGGTCAGTGGATTATGAAAATGAATTTGCTATTTTCGTACGTGTAGCTTGTATTTTACTGACTTTCTCGTTATGTATGGGGCAAAATTCAATTAAGTAAAAACTAAATCCTCTATTTTGTTACTATTTCGTTTAATTTCAAGGCTCTATATGAAATGGACATAAAGGTATGTCACAAAGGACTAACCACTCACAAAATAGGAATATATATACATGATGATTTTATTATTAGTCTTATGACAAAGAAAATTAAGAGTGTAAAGGTGCTTCATTTTGATGAAAGCACGGAAAAGGAAGCGAGAATCCAGCAAGCCTCTATCCTTATAGAGATTGAGGGAGAGAAACCAAAACTAATTCAAGGAATGCAACTATTGAAAGGAGATGTAAACGGTAATCACACTATCAACTATACTATATTCGATGGGAAAAATATTGGGAAAGCAACGTACTCCATAAACACAAAGGAAAAGAATAAAAATGATTCAAAGCTAAAAATTGTAGGCATTAGTGAGGGAAAAGCTTGTTGCGGGAATAGTAAACCGATAGACATAACATTAGTGGTATCAAATAAAACATACTCAAGCAATGATCCATCTATTCAATGCGACATTTGTCAGGCATTAGTTAAGGAAATATGCGAGGAATTGGCAGACGGCATACCTTCGGATGAGATATGTGCGGACGTGTGCGTTGCGGGAGCAGGAGATATTTGCTTATTATTTGTTGAAACCTTAATCGGTTACCTTATCTGTCTATCAATTTGCGCCTCTCTCTGCGCACTGGCAATAGAGGAAATAACAGATTACGGTTGTAGCGTGGGAGCTGAGTACATATGCCAAAAGATAGGTGTATGCTAGATAGTTTACATTAACGTGGGATGATTATAGTGGTAAAATATCATAAACCAGTTAGTTATTTGAGTCTTATCGCAGGTTTCCTCTTCATAGCGTTTTTATTAATCGGAGCAATTGCGATAATAGTCATACATTCACATGTTCTGGCCTTTATTGATCTGGGTTTGTTACCGGTAATCGTAATTGTGGGAACAGTAGGATATATAAAAAGCCTAAAAAGCGGTTCGAGACAAGAGAGAATGAGTGAACTCTTTGAAAATTCAAAGAGGAAGTGAAAAATGGTTTCAAAACACATTCACAGGTATATCATAGGTGGGACGGCCATATTTTTCATAGTTTATGTGCTTGTAGCAAATGCCTATCTTACTTTCAGGGACTTTGCATTCTATGCAGCGGTGCCTTCATTAGTGATAATGATTGCTCTTGCCTTTGTTTACCGCTATCTTGAAAACAGTATCAAATTTGAGCGGAGAACAGGAACTCAATAACCTGAAAGAAAAGTATGAGGGGTTGGGGAAATAGGTGGTATTATAGTCTTTATCATAACATTGTACCCTTATTAGTTAACAAACATCTCCACCCATCTTTTACAGAAGGATTTGCTTTTTGAGAATTCAATGAAGCTTGCTTTAACAGTATCAACCATCATTTCCTGGTCTTTCACAAATGTATGTGACACTACTTTCTTGATGAATTTCCATATGATTTCTATTGGATTCAGTTGTGGTGAATACGGTGGAAGAAATACCAGTTCAATGTCCAGTATCTCTGCGGTTATTGCAACATTCTCTGTTCTGTGGGCAGAGAAGTTATCCAGTATGAGAATGATATGATTGAACGGATTACTGTATCTTATCTCATTCAGGAAATCCATGACACTTTCCTGTTTTGAATTGACATACATGTTCACTGTACCTTTACACCGTTAGGCATATTTTATAATCTATATAGCAAACCACGGTGTCGGTTATCGCTTTTCTGTATGAGTAAAATAGGTGTAGGAATCAATGAATTCAAAACCGGCCATTTTCCGTCAGTTCTGTGATTTGGTTAATAAAGTCCATCTAACGCTCTGTGGCCGCAATAGTCAATGACTATAATCAAAAATGAAATCAGGAATAGCAGAAATAGACTATAACTATTGGAATGAAGTGCAGCGGTCTCAAGTTTTCTCATGAAATGAACGGGAGGATAGGAAAGGAATCAATAAGCAGATGGGGGAGCTTCTGGATGGTCAGTAATTCCTATTAAACTAAAAGACACTGCCCCCAAAATGTTACACTTGTAACAAGTAATACCTGTAATAACCTTTGAAATGTGACTAATGTGCTACAGAGCAGACTGTGCTATTTTAGTAAGTATCCCCTCAAAACGTTAGTCGTGTAGATGGCAAGCGCAGTCTCTCCTGTATTCTGATCATATTTCAGCATCCCTCTGAATCGATTACGAGAGATCTGTTTCCAGCCACCCCACTAAAATTCCGGACTGGGGCATTTCGTCCATCCGGCTTCAAGCATGGCGCCCTATCGGTCAAATACATCCCTCCCTCCCGGTTTGATGTATTCTTCGTCTTTAGTCTAACGGCTCCGGAACTATACTTTTCCAGTGACTCAGACCGGAAAGGTATCGGCCTCATAGCCTATTTAAGGGCAATAACCTGTCCATCCGCTATCCCGAAAACCACCATGTCCACAGGTCCTTTCCTCTTCCCCTTGTTATCAGGGATGTCATGGGTACTACGACCTGATCCGCCAGGCCTTGAGCGATCAATGAAGTTGGCACTACGCATTCCCTCATTGACCTTCTATGCTCAGGGTCCTTCCCTGCTTTGTATATCAATCCCTGTGAACGTGCTATCTCCCTTACGCCGGAGTGCTCTTCGGGGCATATACCCGTCTTGCCCAAAGATGTTGGTTTCGCCCATTTGATAGAGGCTCACCGCACTCAATATTCCACTCAAACCGTATTCGAGTGGCGGTCGTTGCGGCGCTGCAGAGTTCACTTAATGCTATGGCCCGTCCACTTGCTAGCCCCCCTGTACGGCCACCTCTTTCGAGGCCGGAGACATTATCCTCGAAGCTTTCACACCAGTGATTACTCAACTGGCGTGTTCGATTTGCTACCATGCTATCAGGTTCTTTCATGGGTTGGTTCCTCCAACTGGATTGATACTTTTACAGGCTGCACATCAAATCCCGACGCATCTTCTATATATTAAAAAATGCTTTGAACTACAGGGTTTACTAATAAATGTGAATATATTTATATAATATGTTTTGCTTCTTTTATTATGGGTAGCAGAAAGCAGGAACTCACAATGTCAGAAGTAGTACGAGTGACAAAGGATAAAGATGAAATAAAAACTGAGGTTATTACTTACAAGAAACCTAGAAAGATCTCCCCAAAAATTCAAACGCCTCAAACGTTTGCTAATAGCGGTGTGAAAAACATTTCTCTAATTTTTTCTGATAAAACTCAAAATTACACCTTATCATTTCGAGAGATGGATTATGAACTTTCAGAGAAAAAAATATCTCAGTCTGGAAAAGCTTATTCATTATACTTTGAGATTGCCGATGATGAGGCCATAATATACTTAGAAGGGAATATAGTTCCACTTGAAAACAACAAAGGTGCATTATTTCTATCTATCAACGTTTCACCAAAGGACCCAACCCATGTTGACTTTTTCGCTTTACCTATAAGCATAAATTATAAAGGAGACTTTTTATCGGTTGCAAAAGACTTAAGTTTTGTTATAAACAAATTAGATAATGGTGCCTCAGAAAAGAGAAAGTGGATTTACAGTAAAATGGAGTCTCTTCTGAGCGCATTTCCTGAAGCATATGAAAGCAACCGAAATAAATTGAAGACAATTGATGTGATGGAACTATCTTACAAGGTGACCTTAATGGATTTTAATTTTACATGTTGCCTGGAGAATGCATTGAGTCTCACGGATTGCGTTCTTAGTGTTCCTGACATTGAGGAGATATGCGCAGAGTGTCTAGTTTTACCCGATTGTCTTGCAGCTTGCTTTGATTTTTTAACGTTACCTGCTTGCCTTATATGCTTTAGTCTTGATGTTCTTGCATGTGCCTATTGTATTTATAAAGCAGGAGAGTGCACTGAGGATGCGTATAATGTAATTCAATGTTGCACTGGGGCTTAATAAGATTGAGAAAAGGGAAGTAAATATGAGATATGAGAACACCTATAAGTCCCTTCTTTTTTATATTGTTGGTTTAGCTCTTCTATATGTGTCAATATTTCTATCTAACAACCTAAAGTTTAATGGAAATTTCATATCGGCATTGCCAATAGTTTTGCCATTGGTTTTTTCCATAGCCTCTATTGGTGTGGCAGTTATTTTTATAATGGAAAAAGATTCCCCTTGGTTTTTCAGAACCGGCATGATGAGTTTAGTTAGTGGAATCACTTTATTTTCGTTCGGTATTCTAGCATTTTACTTGGGAGTAAAATCCTTAGTATGGGCAGGTTCATTTGTAATTGGTATAATGTTAATTTTCGCTGCTATGGTTAGATTATTCATTCAAGGTGGTTTGAGTGCATACAGAAAAAGCAGGAATTAGGGCATCATTCCTATCAACATTTGGAATTATATTTCTAACTTTAGGTGTTGTGGGGTTATTAGATTCATTTAATGTTCAAATATTGTATTCATTTGGTACTTTGATTTCCATAGTTTCCATTATCGCTGGAGTATATTTTATTCTGAGTGCTCACATAAGTAGGAAGAATAGAGTTAAAAGGAGTGCCAGACAATCATGAATCGTTATGTATACCACTTAATTCTTGTAGTAATTGTGTCCCTTGTTGTTCTGGCAATCAACATTATGGCATTCATTTCAAAGAACGTTTCCGATTATCTCTACATTTTTGATCTAACATATGCCGTAGGAAACAGTGCCCATTTTGTTGCGTTATCTGTTTCTGATAAAGGTGTTTCAGTTAAGAATGAATCATACAAATAATTAGTATTCCATTAAAACATTAATCAAATCCCGACCGGTCCATTTTTCGCGCATCTATGTTTTTATTCTATTTTGTGGACAGAAATTAATTGCCTCACCATTTCTTCAGTGCAGGATAAGTTCTAATAGCATGCATTTATGGGAAATAATCTCGCAATGTATCATGCAACAATATCCTCATCAATTCCAGTGCTGGCATATGTCGGCATATCGCTGATGGCAGCAGGAGCTGCAGGGTTCATTATTTTCATAGCCCTATCCCTCAAGGACGGTCAAAGGAAGAAGCGTATATACAGGCTTCTCAGCCTGGTTTTCGCAATGATTCTCATTACCGGGCTCCCCATATACATAGTTCAGGGAATTAGCGGCAGTAAGGCGGAAATAAGTATTGGCTCCGGGTTTGTGCATGTCAGTGGCCCTTACATAGGCAACCGGAATTTCACCACTTCAGAGGTAAGTTATGCCTTCGTGGAAAACATAGACACCGGGAATATCACAATAACCATAAGGGACGCAGGCACATCGCTGGGAAACCTGAATGAGGGATTGTTTACCCTTAGCAACGATAAGACCGCATATGTCGCAACGGACAATGCCACATCCCTAGTAGTGGCGCTGGATAGTGGAAAATTTCTGATCCTTGGCTCACAGGATTCACTGTCGATGGCTGAATATTTCAGTTCACATGTCCACAGCATCTCCGGTTTGTGATCAGTGTAAGTTGCAAGCCTTGCCGGAAATAATTTTAATCGCCGCCATCATTCCCTGTCATGGGTTCCCTGCACTTCACAATGATATCGTCAGGCAGCCGGGGCAACTCCACCCTCATATGGGACCAGGAAGACATAATAATTATCGACTTCGGGATAACACTCCGCAAGCTTAAAAACCGGCTGGAAGAGATTAATCTGGATCTGGGAAGCGCCAGCCTCTTCATAAGCCACGAACATACTGATCACAGTAAGGGCATACCATATCTTACAAGGAATCATTCGATCGATATATACTCCAAGGAAGCGACCCTTTCTGCCCTTGGCCTTCGTGACGGCTACGGAATAAAGGAAAAAACTGCAATCGGCAACTTCAGCATAACTTCAGTACCCGTGTCCCACGATGCGGCCGACCCGGTTGGGTACGTGCTGAAGTGGGGCAGGCGGAAGATTACCGTTGTCTCAGATCTGGGCGTGGTGCCGCCTCGTCTTATAGAGGAAGCCAGAGGCTCTGATATTTTAGCATTTGAGGCAAACCACGATGTGGAAATGCTGAAAAATGGACGCTATCCTCTGCAGCTTCAGAAAAGGATCCTGGGCAGGCAGGGGCATCTTTCCAATGATCAGTCTGCTGAAGCCATATCGCAGATTGCATCCAGCTGGACTCGCATAGTGCTCACGCACCTGAGCCAGGAGAACAACACCCCTGAGAAGGCAGCAACCACTGTCAGGTCATACCTGGACAACAGGGATATTGCCTACGCATCCCTGGAATGTGCAACACAGGAACTGGGGACGCCAGTCTACACCCTTGAGACGGATTGAATTTATATACCTCTGGAGATAACATGGCATGACCAACATAGGGTTCATGGGCCTCGGAAAGATGGGAATTCCCATACTGAGCCGTATCCGCCGCAGATTTGGCGTTCACGCAGTATATGATCGGAATCCTTCCAAGGGGGCTCTATTTTCACCGGCAAAAATTAACAGTGAACCGTTTCAAATGGGTTCAACCTGTGACATCATTTTTGCATCCCTCTCAGGCGAAGAGGCCTGTGAGGAGGTTTTTTTCGGTAAAACTGGCCTGGATAAGACAATAGCCCCCGGTACCATAGTTGCCAACCTTGGAAACGTTTCGTACGGCTTCGCAATGTCAGCGTACCGAAGGTTTGCCGAGAAGGGAGCCATATACATGGACTGCCCTGTAATGGGCAGTGTGCAGGAGGCACTGGACGGGGCGCTCCTCACCATGGTTTCGGGCGATGCAGGCGCTTATGAAAGGCTGAAGGGGATTCTGGAGACATTCTCAAAACAGGTCATATACCTTGGCGTTGCGGGAAATGCAGTGAAAATGAGGATCATTGCAACCATGGCATCGGCTACCAGCCTGGCTGTTTCTGCAGAAGCCATTGTGGCAGCAGAGCATGCGGGCATACCAATAGCCAAATCCATTGACGTGCTGCTGGCCGGGAATGCAGGAGGATCAGCCCTTCAGGAGAAACGCAGGACAATGGAGGATGGAGACTTCGTTCCTGGATATCCTCTATCAAGCATGATCAGAGATCTCAGGAATGGACTGGAACTTTCGGCATCAATCAATGCCCCAATGCCTCTGGAAGCATCTGCTGTGCAGTATTATGTTGCTGCGTCATCAATAGGGCTCAGCAGCCTGGATTATTCGTCGGTTCTCAGGGCATTCCGCTTCCTCTCAGGGAAGAGCTGATCAATGAGTTCGCTGAATTTCCTGGAAATTATCCGATACGCAGTGATCGTAATAGCAATAGCCTCTCTTGCATACGGTTCCTACTCCGACCTCAGGACAAGAACGGTCAGTTCCTTTCTCTTTGTTCCACTGATGGTTGCTGGTATCGTTGTAAACTTACAGTTGGATTCCGCCATTTTTTTCCTGATAGCAGGTGCAATCATGATGTTCCTTTCATTCCTGAGGGCAGACACATGGGCGTATCTGCTCACCGGAATAGCCCTTTTCGCTGCATCGCTGGTGGCAATGGAAATCTCTGGCTTCTACTATGGCTATGAGATGCTCATCATGTCAGTGGTATATCTCATTGGATTCCAGGAGAGGCTCTTTGGATCTGGCGACATAAAGGCAATAGTTTCGGTTATGTACGCCTTCCCGCTGGCTTACAGCATAATTCAGGTGAGACCTGACATCGTATACGGAATAGTTCCGCCTGCCCTCATAATACTGGTTGGCATATCCATATTCTCGCTGGCATGGGCCGTATATGGAATAATCCTGACCGGAGGAGACAGGAAGTTCGGTACAGGGCTTTTCAGGATGAAGTATGATTCTGATCTGGTCAGGAGAAAGCCCAATGCTTTTTCAACTGGGGAAAAGAACGGCGTAAGGTACATGACCTACAGGGTCCCATTCATGATCCCGATATTCCTGGGTTTCCTTGCATATCTCGCGATTGTGGCCATTTTATAAATATACCAGAAGGAGGAGTCGACAAAAATTTTTAATCAAACACGGGTTCTGCACCAGATGCATTCCTATCTCATAGAGAACACGTCCCAGGTGCTGACAATGGCCGGTGCTGGATGGGACCCGCTGAAGGGCGACATGATGCGTCGGCTGCGAATCAGGGAAAACTCCTCTGTTCTTTTGGACGACGGAAAGATCATCGGGGTGTTTGACCATGAAAAGGGCCGCCAGCTTGGTGAAAAATACGGCGCGACATTCATAGATGCAAAGGGCCACGCCGTCATGCCAGGAATGATTGATTCCCATACACATGTGGTTTATGCAGGAACACGGGAGGACGAGTTCTACATGAAGGTCAGGGGTAAGAGCTACCTGGAGATACTCACGTCCGGCAACGGCATTTACAGGACTGTGGACCAGACAAGATCGGCCACAGAGGACCAGATATTCTCCCAGAGCCTTTCCAGGGTATACGATGCCATATGGTCAGGAACAACAACAATGGAGATCAAGACGGGCTACGGGCTTGATCTTGATTCCGAGTCAAAGATGCTGAATGTAATCAACAGGATTGCTGGGCTTGGCATCATCAATGTGGTTCCAACATTCCTGCCTCTGCATGCCATTCCCAAGGGAAGAAGGGAGGATTCATACTTGGAATATGTCACCGACAGGATGCTGCCGAAATTCGCTGGTAAAGTCAGATTTGCGGATGCATTCTGCGACCGGGGGGCGTTTTCGCCCGAAGTCACGGAGGCCTTCTTCAGGGCTGCTATACAGGCTGGGATGATCCCCAGGATGCATGCAGATGAACTTGCGGACATCGGTTGCCTCAGGATACTGGATGACCTGAAAATCGCAAGCGTGGATCACCTCCTCTACACTGATGGCGATGGCAGAGAGCGCATCAGAAAGAGCGGGTCCGTGGCAACCTTCCTGCCAATAACAGCATTCAACATAGCGGATGGAAAATACCCGGATATTGGAAAATTCATACAGGATAACATCCCTGTGGCAATCGCCACAGATTCTTCACCAGTATCTTACAACACAAGCCTCATATTCGCCATCTATCTTGCCGTGCGGTACTGCAATATCAGCATTGAGGAAGCCCTGAATGCAGTCACGGTGAATGCAGCGTATTCACTGGGGATACTGGAGAATACCGGGACAATAGAGCCGGGCAAGCGAGCCGATCTCATAATACTGAACACGGACGACTACAGGAAGATACCATATGAATACGGATCACGGCTTGTGGACACGGCCTTCATTGCGGGAGAGCCGGTCATGAGGAATGGCGTCATGCAGCTCTGAAATGTCCAGGTAGAGTATTCCACCAGCAATGTTTCCTTCACAATAATGCAGGGATACCAGTGCCAGGCTGACTGGAAGTACTTCTACTGAAATGATTCCGGCACGAATTCTGTATCTCTAAATGTCAATATACCGGAACTAAATCAGGTAGGGTGCAGGTCGATACGATTGAGGTCGTTAAGAGGCTCAGGGAACTGGGGGCCAGGAAGATACTGCTTCAGCTACCCGATGGGCTGAAGCCGGATGTATTCAGGTATTTCACGGAATTTTCAAGGGAATTCTCAGTCATTGTTAGTTCGGACCCTTTCTACGGGGCATGTGACATAGGAAACCAGGAGGTATACGGGAAGGTGGATGCGATAGTGCAGCTGGGCCATTCAGTAATACCCAACATCGTTTACCCACTACCTGTAATATTCGTGGAATACCGTTCTGAAGCCAGAGTGGAGATCGATCCCCATGTTTTCGACGTTCTTGCCATGTCCGGCTACAAAAGGATTGGCCTCCTGGCCTCCATACAGTACATGAATCACATGGAGATGGTGCGGCAGATTCTTGTCAGCAGCGGATACGAAGTGCAGGTCGGAAAGCAGGATTCAAGGATGGCGTATCCGGGCCAGGTTCTGGGTTGCAATTTCAGCGCTGCGCACTCAATATCCGCGTGGGCTGACTGCTATGTTGTGGTGAGCACAGGGAAGTTCCACGGCATCGGAGCACAGCTGGCCTCAGATAAGCCGGTGTATATACTTGACCTCAATCTTCGCCGCCTAGTTCCCATGAAAGATGAAACAGATAAGTTTCTCAGGCGCAGGTATGCAAGGATATCAAGGGCAATGGGTGCACACAAATTCTGCGTTGTAGTGGACACAAAGATAGGGCAGTACCGGATGAGGCTTGCCAGTAACATTGTGAAGCAGATCACTGGTATGGGGCATGAAGCCGTACTTGTAACGGCAAATGACGCAAGACCAAGCGATTATGAGAATATGAGGTGCGATGCAGTAATATTCACTGGATGCCCCAGGGTTCCAATCGACGAGGAGGAGCGCTTTCCCATGCCTGTACTGACCCCGCCGGAGTTTCAGTCTCTATTCGGACCGCATGCCGGAGGCAGATACGTGATGGACGAGATTGTTGCCGTTGACCGGTTATGAGACCATCTTCCCGGCAAGATAGGTTGGTCCGCTGTCAACTATTTCCACGTTTATCCTGGAATAGATGGGGTATTCGCCCTTTATGACAACTGGCCGATAGGCATCATCCCTTGCAACAACGGTACCGTTGCGGCCCTTCTCCGTGACCATGGCTTTCTCCACTCTTCCATGTAGCGAGGCAAGCCGCTCCTGTATTATCTCATGGTGAAGGTCTGTGAGTTCTCTGGCCCTTCTCTTCACCGTATTTGAAGATGGAACAGCGCTTCCGAAGTCCGGTGTGTATGGCCTCGGAGAGAACCTTGTGATATTGACGATCTCAGGCCGCACTTCCTGCAGCAGCTTCATTGTAAGTTCATGGGAATTCTCATCCTCATCATGGTATCCTGTTATTATGTCGGTTGAAAATGTGGAATCCGGAAAATTCCGGCGAAACGTATCGGAGATATGCCTGAACTCATGGGCATGATATTCCCTGTTCATGAGGTCAAGTATCCTGTCATCCCCGCTCTGCACCGGCACATGCAGAAACTTGAAAACCTTTTCCGAACCCATGCTGTTCATCAAATGATCCATTATGTCGGTGGTATTCCTGGGTTCCATCATGCCTATCCTGAGCCTGAAATCACCCTGAATCCCTGTAATCGCATCAACCAGTTCAGGAAGCCTTATTCCAAGGTCCCTGCCATATGCTGCCGTGTCAAGGGACGATATCCTCACCTCCATAATTCCCCGCTCAATCTGCATCATTGCCTGGCTCACAATCTTCTGGACAGGCCTGGATAAAAGCTTTCCCCTGGCCATGTGGGATATGCAGTAATTGCAACTTCCTGTGCACCCCTGGTTTATGGGTATGCCTTCAAACACTGACGGCTCCCTGATCACAACGTCATCAAGGTAACCCTGGTAAAAGCTGCGTATTTCCCGCGGCTTGATGACCTCTATGTTTTCGCTCTCAAGAGTCCCTCCGGAAACTGGCGGAAGGCAACCTGTCACCCTGACCTTCGAGTGCGCAGACAGCTCCTGTATCCTTTTCACCATCCTGTCCTCCGTATGCTTTATGACAACACATGTTCCAATGATGCTCAGATCCGCCTCATCAGGGCGGGAAACAAGCTCATTATTCTGCTCCAGCATACGGTTCACGTAAAGGCCCGCTTCAGCTCTGTTAAGGGTGCAACCATAGGATTCAAAGTAAATCTTCATTAGAGGACACTGGCGTTAGCTGATCCAGACCACCTATTTTGCATTTTTGCATAGAGTTCAGGGAGGAGAGTCAAGTCTTAAGTATTCAGTAAGGATGACGAATTATGGCAACTGATGACGTTAATGAACAATATCTCGAAGGATATAGTTGTGACGTGGCAATAAGATGGTCAAAGATTGACCCTTCACTGTTACCTGTAGACGAACTGGATAAGCAAATAATCTGTTTCCTCAGGTATGACGCCAGGATGTCCAATGCAGAGATAGCCAAGAAAGTTGGCACCAGCGAAGCTACCGTGAGGAGGAGAATCGCCAGGCTGCAGAACAAGAAGATCATTATCGGTTTTTCTGCACTTGTGGACCTGCAGGCAGTGGAAAACAGCATAAAAGCATACCTGAAGATCAGGGTTGAACCCCCGAGGCTGGAGGAGATCAGCCAGAAGCTTCAGGATAACATGAACATCCTGACTTTATATCGCAGGAGGGGCGAGAATGAGCTGCTTGCTGAAACGCTCTTCCTGAACATGGAGGCAATACAGGATTTCGAGGACACACTGTCAAGGATTCCGGGAGTCCAGGGATTCGAGACCATGATTATTTCAAAGGCCTACAGGAAGAATCCCTGGATAGGTATCTGATCAGTTTCCCGGAACACCATTCTTCATTATTTCGTCAAACTGGCTCTCGGTTACCTTCCCGGTCTTCAGGGCAAGTTCCTTAATGGACCTGCCAGTATCCAGGGATTCCTTGACGATCTTTGCCACGGTGTCATATCCAAGGTACGGGTTCAGCAGTGCTGCAGAGCCGAAACTCTTGCTTAGATGCTCCCTTGCCACGTCCCTGTTCACGTCCAGGCCGTCTATGAGTTTTGTCCTGAACATTTTCAACCCGTTTGATAGAATGTCCTCAGATCTGGTGAGCTCGTAGTCTATGTGGGGCATCATGACATTAAGCTCCAGCTGGCCGGCCTGCACAGATATATTCAGTGCCTGCTGTGCCCCTATGACGGAATGGCAGATCATGTTCATGGCCTCAGCAATTGAGGGATTGATTTTCCCGGGCATTATGGACGATCCCTGCTGCACCGCCGGTATCTTTATCTCGTGAATACCTGCACCGGGGCCTGAATATAGAAGCCTTATATCGTTTGCAATCTTTGTCACATCCAGTGCGGTGTTTGCAACGGCGTTCATCAACCTTGAAAAGTCCGTCATGAATTCCATTATTCCAGGGAGATTCAGGCTCTTCCTGAAGGGTATGCCCAGGAAATTCTTCAGCTCCGCCACAACGTTGTCCTGGTATCCAGGCGAAGTGTTTATGCCTGTGCCCACGGCTGTACCACCGATGTTGAGCTCCAGTATGTAGTCCATGGCTCCCTCCAGTTCCTTCCTGTCCTTGTCCAGCGTGTACGCCCAAGCAGATAGCTCAATCCCGAATGTCACGGGCGCTGCATCCTGAAGGTGCGTCCTGCCAGGCTTCACAGCGTCTTTGAACTGTTCTGATTTTTTGCGGAGCAGTTCCACAAGGCTCCTGATCTCTTCCGACAGCTTCTTTGCCTTAATGTATGAAACAACCCTTATGAGAGTTGGATACACATCATTGGTTGACTGGCTCATGTTCACATGGTCATTTGGGTGGATGTACGAGTAGTCCCCCTTCTTTTTTCCGGCAATTTCCAGTGCAAGGTTTGCAATAACCTCATTTGCGTTCATATTGTAGGAAGTTCCGGCACCTGCCTGGAAGAGATCAATGCGGAACTGGTCATGGAGTTTCCCTCCGTATATCTGGTCACAGGCCTTCACAATGGCCTCCATTCTGTCGGCGGAAAGCTTCCCCCCCTTGTTGTTTGCCACCGCTGCGCACCTCTTTATTGCCGTTATGGATCTGATATGATCAGAATCCGCGGTCAGGCCTGTGATCTGGAAGTTCTGTATGGCCCTGTATGTGTTTATGCCGAAATATTCAGAATCCTCTATTTTGACATCTCCAATTACATCCCTTTCTGTTCTTGCCATAGTACATTATCACTGGAAAAATAATAACTGTTTGCAGTTATCCCAACTTAAATTTTATGCTCATGATTGAATGCAATAAGAATTAATATAATCTTGAGATACAGAGAAGATTTGAATGAAAACCGACGAAGTGGTTATAAGAGTCGGGGGGGCGGCAGGCGATGGAGTCCAGTCCGCTGGGCTCATTATTGCAAAGGTTTTTTCCAGAAGCGGCCTTCACGTGAACACATACAATTATTATCAGAGCATAATCAGGGGTGGCCAGAGCTGGTACCAGATAAGGGCAAGCGACAGGCCGGTCAGGTCTCAGGGAGACGGGCTGGACATACTGCTTGCACTGAACAGGGACGCTCTTGAAAGACACACGAATCCAATGATAAATGAGGGCGGCGCATCTCCACTTGGCAAGAATGGAGTGGCAATATTCGACTCCTCAATTTCCGATTACAAGAAGGAGGATGTGCAGTATGTTTCCATGCCTCTTGGCGACATAGCAGCCAAACACGGGAAAAATGCGCTGATGAAGAACACGGTGGCAATAGGCGCCACAATGGCTGCAATCAGCATGAATTTTGACACGCTTGCGGACGTCATAAGAGAGCAGTTTGGAAACAAGGGCGAGGTTGCGGAGGAAAACGTCAGGGCAGCAAAGGAAGGATACGACTATTACCTTGCAAACTTCAAGAAACTTGGCATCACCCTGAAGACTTCGAACAAGAAATTCTATCTCATCAGCGGAGGGGAATCAGCCGGGCTTGGGGCAGTTAATGGCGGCCTGAAGATGTATGTGGGTTACCCAATGACTCCGGCATCATCAATCATCCATTATCTTGCCTCTCATGAAAAACAGTTCGGTGTATTCGTCAAGATACCCGAGGACGAAATATCAGCAATAAACATGGCAGTTGGCGCAAACTACGCAGGTGTAAGGGCCATGACCGGATCATCGGGGGGAGGTTTCTCACTGATGGTGGAAGCTCTGGGAATGGCAGGAATGATGGAGGTACCCCTTGTTGTGTACGAGGCACAGAGAGCAGGGCCATCCACAGGACTTCCAACCAAGAACGAGCAGGGAGACCTGAACCTTGTTCTGGGCGCATCTCAGGGTGACTTCCAGAGAATTGTCCTTGCTCCGAGAAACGTGGAGGACGCATTCTACCTGGCCAGGGAAGCCTTGAACCTTGCAGAAAAATACCAGACCCCTGTTATACTGATGTCAGATCTTTACATAGCAGAACACTATGAGACCGTTGAGAAATTTGACCTGAATTTCAAGATTGAGAGGGGAAAGATTGCACAGGCAGGAACCTCGAACTACAAGCGTTATGAATACACTGTGGATGGTGTGTCCCTGAGGGCACTTCCAGGCACTCCCGGTCTAATGCATAATGAGGACTCAGATGAGCACAATGAATACGGCGAAGTGGTTAGCGATGCCATTACCGATCCTTCACTGAGGGCAAAGTCCATGGAGAAGAGGATGAGGAAGCTTGACGCTTACATAAAGAGCATGCCTCCGACCCCAACATACAGGTATGACGATGCAGAGTATGCGGTTGTCCAGTGGGGTGGCACTCAGGGCGTTGTCGAGGAAGCAGTTGATGAGCTCAGAAACAAGGGGATCAAGGCAGGCGCTGTTGAGATAAACAGGCCATACCCGCTGAACCCGGATATTGGCAAGCTGCTTTCCGGCAAGAAGAAGATAATAGTGGTTGAAGGAAACTACTCCGGCCAGATGAATAAGCTTCTGAGGTCTGAGTTCCTTGTTAATACCGAGCTGATAACAAAGTACGATGGAGAGAGCTTCTATCCCGGGGCGCTTGCCGAGGAAATTGAGGCTGTAATAAAGAGGTGAATGATATGGTTACAATAGCAGACTACAGGGGAAAGGTAAAGCCGGATTGGTGTCCAGGCTGCGGTAATTTCGCACAGCTCTCTGCAATAAGCGGAGCACTTACGGATCTGAAAATGGATCCAAAGGATACAGTTGTTGTTTCAGGCATCGGATGCTCCAGCAACATGCCGGAATTCATAAATACCTATGGATTTCACGGCATACATGGAAGATCCCTTCCAGTTGCGTCAGCAATAAAGTGGGCAAACCCGAAGCTCAATGTCATCTGTTATGGTGGCGATGGAGACGGCTTCTTTGAGGGTACTCAGCACTTCTTCCACACTGCCAAGAGGAATGTGGATATAACATACATAGTATCCGACAACCAGATATTCGGTCTCACAACGGGCCAGGCATCACCCACAAGCGAGCTTGGAATGAAGACAAAGACAACTCCTGACGGCAACATCGAGAAGCCAATGAACCCGCTTACGCTTGCGCTCACGGCAGGTGCAACATTTGTTGCAAGGGCATTTTCAGGTGATGCTGTTCACCTGAAGGAAGTCATAAAGAAGGGAATAGAGCACAAGGGTTTTTCCTTCATAGACGTATTCAGCCCATGCGTGACATACAATAAGATCAACACATACGATTTCTTCAGGAAGAGGGTTTACAAGCCGGAAATGGACACCAAGAATTTTGCCAAGGCATATGAAATGGCACTTCAGTGGGGAGACAAGATCCCAATAGGCATTTTCTATGATGTGGATGAGGAAACCTATGAGGACAGGAGCCCCGTCATAGGCGCAAAGTCACTCATTGACCAGCCGCTTTACAAACTGAAGCCTGAAGACCTGGCAGAATTTCTTTAAATATAGATTATTTATTTTTTGTTTTTCATCATTTCCATTATTTCACCTATGGCCCTATCCAGTTGTGGGTCTGAGTTCTTGAGGTAATCATCGGGTGAAGGTTCTACCTCAATTGTCGGATCAGTGCCGTAGTTTTCAACACCGAATCCAACATCAATGAAGCTGAAGGAAAACTCGGGCTGGGTCACTATGGTGCCATCCACCAGAGTGGAATCAGTGTTGATCCCGACCACTCCTCCCCAGGTCCTGGTGCCAACCAGTGGTCCAAGGCCGAAAAGTTTCCACGAGTGGCTGAATATATCTCCATCAGAGCCTGCAAATTCATTGGTGACAGCAATCATGGGCCCTGCAACGGAATAATCAGGATACGGTATTTTCGGCCCTCTTCTCGGCTGATCGAAGCCTATCCTCTTTCTGGCAAGCTTCTCAAGGAGCAACTGGGATACATGCCCTCCGCCGTTGAATCTCACATCCACGATGAGGCCTTCGTACTTAGTCTCGGATTCAAGTAGCCTGTGGAATTCATTGAACCCATTGGGGCCCATGTCCGGGATATGTATGTACCCGACTTTTCCATCTGTTTTTTTGTGCACATATTTCTTGCGGTCCTCAACCCAGTCCCGGTACCTGATGCTTCGGTCATCCGGAATTGCCGGTACCGTGAAAAAGGTTCGATGCCCGTCCCTGTAAAATTCAAGCTGGACATCTTCACCTGAATGGTTGAGAAGGGCGGCATTTGGTGGCATGTCCTTTCCAACTCTGATGCCGTTAACGGATAACAGAAGGTCTCCGGACCTGACGTCAATTCCCGGGAGAAGCAGTGGGGATTTCTCACCCGGGCTTGACTCGTCGCCACAGTAGATTCTGGAAACCATGAATGCACTGCCATTCCACTGAAAGTCTGCACCCAGCCGTCCTATGGAATAGTTGGGAACAGTGGTCATCTCTCCCCCGATCTCATAGGAATGTGAAGTGCCAAGTTCGCCCTGCATCTCCCTTATAAGATCGGAAAGAGCATATCTTGTGGTTATTCTTGGCAGCAATTTTTCATACTTGGTATAGGTATCATTCCAGAAACTGCCGATTCTATCAGGATTCCAGTAGAATTCGCGCATCCTTATCCATGCCTCCCTGAACATCTGTTTCCACTCAGAACGAGGATGAACTCTGAGCTTTATCCTCTGCAGATCAACAGGTACTGCCTTTGACGGATCAGCTACCGTTGGAAAAACTATGTCTTTCTGCGGCAGGTTCATGAGGAAAAATTTACCCTGAGATTTGATGAGCATATGCTTCAGGTCCGGTGAAAGCTTGAAGTCAGTCAGACCGGTTGCAACTATTTCGCCCCTCCGTCTCTTCAGATCGAAGTTCTCCAGTATGCCTGAGCTTCTTTCTGCGGAGGACCAGAGGTAATATTTCATGCTTCCCTCAACAGGGAACTTCAATGTATAGAACGATTCCTCGGCAGCTTCCAGCCTGGTGTAATCAGATACTTCCATTGGAAAGCTGCCAACCCTGCCGGTTATCCCCTGAAAGGAAATTTCGCTGTATGTTTCTGTCAGGTCATTTGAAAGGAGTGGTGATTTCACTTTCTCATCGAGTGTCACAAAATACGGCCTTGCGGCCATGGGATATCCAAGTTCAAAGACTATCTTGTCATATACCGGATCCAGGTCCCGCTGGGACAGGTAGTACAGGTATCTTCCCTTTGGATCAAAGCTCGGGCTGTAATCCCTGTAGCCACCGGTTGTTACACGATGAGCGTCAAGCCTGTCAGCATCAGCTACGAATATGCTTGACTGGCTTCTGCTTTCTGGGAATGAATATGCTATATATTTTGAATTTCTGTGCCAGCTGAAGTCATCAATGAAGCCGTATTCAGACCTTGCAACAAGATCTATGCTGTCATTCGATAAATCCAGGACGAATAGCTCATAGCGGCTGTTAGAAAATGCCAGTTTTTTTCCGTCCGGGCTTGCGTATGCTTTTCTGATAAGCCCTCTCTCAATTTTAATACGCCTGACCAATTCTCCATTGAGATCATAAATGGAAAAACCATCTTCACCATCCTCATCTGATATTCCTATGGTATTGTTAGAACCGGGAATGAAGATCAGTGACTTTATCCGGCCTTTCTCTTCACTCCCAAGCTCAACCACGGGCCCGTGCTCCGGACTCATAACAAATGAATGGCCCCTTGAGACAAAAGATACTCTGAACGAATCTGGAGAGACCGAAAAATCGGTGAGAAAGTGTGATGGATCTGCGAAGCGCATTGAGGTCTGAAGTCCCCCGATTTCCGGTGCCAGATTCAGTTTCTCAGGGCTGGAGCCTTCGTCCGCCATATAAAAGATTTCTCCGCCGGACTGAAATACAATTGAATGGCCGTCTGATCTCACATTTCTTGCATAATATGTTCCAGAGGACGTGTGTTTTCTGATATCCCTGCCACGAATATCAACAGAATACAGTTCCCCTGTTCCTTCATAATCCGATGTGAAGAAAATCCTGTTGCCTGCATATGTGATTGAAGTAATGTTTCCATCCAGATCAAGAAGCTTACGGAACTGATCGCCATCACTCCTGACCCATATTTTGCCTCTCAGCCCTCCTCTGTAGTGTTTCCAGTTTGGAATATCGAATGTGTTTCTTCCAAGGATTGTGTACTTATCTGAATAGAGAATTGTGGTGGCCGGCCCAAGATTCAGTGGTTTCCAGGATCCTGTATCCTCATCTATCTCAATGAGTTCAGAGGCCCTTCTGAATGGGCTCAATGAATCGGTTGTCACGATAAGTTTTCCATCCTTTGAGAATCCGGCAATACCAAGGGAAGGACTTCCGAAGAAAGTTACCTGGATGGGTGTTCCTCCGGAAGATGAAACTTTGAAAACTTCGCTGGAGGTTGCCTCTGTTCCACGGAGAAGGCAGAAATATATGTGCTTACCATCAGGCGAGAATCTCAGATTTGTCACTGCACCAAAGTTAGATAGAATCTTCTGGTAGCTCCCTCTTCCGGTTTCGTATTCCCATATTTCATCGTCAGCCACAAAAGCAATTCTATCAAGGTGAATGTCTGGAAAGAGTTGGTATGTTTCCATAGTGGTATATGCAGCAACCTGCATAATAATACTTGTTTCAAATGAACTTAGTTCATATTTTTGAGAAATGCATATAGGGGAATAAAGACATTAAGCAATTATGAATGCATACATAACTGCACCAGATATTAACGGTGAGAACGTAATTTTCACTGCCAATGACAGTCTCTGGATAATGTCCATCAGAGAGAGGGTACCACATTACCTTGCAGGAGGCATGGGCATAATCAGCAATTCTAAATTCAGCCCTGATGGCCATAAAATTGCTTTCCGGGTGATGTCTGGTGAAGATGCAAGTTCTGCCGATATATATGTCATTGATGCCGATGGCACCGATCTGCATAGGCTCACTTATTTGACGGGCAAAAGCACAAGCAGGAGGATGTATACGGATGTGGCAGGGTGGAAAGATAACCAGCACGTGATAATATCCACAGACGCATTGAGTCCATTCACAGCACTGACATATCTCTATTCTGTTGACACAGCAAATGGAATTCTGGAGCGAATGTTATACGGCCCTGCTTCCCACATAATATTTGGAGATGGTAATATCTTCCTGGGGCGCAATACCTGGGAAATGCCACACTGGAAGAGATACAGGGGAGGTACTCGCGGTAAAGTATGGAAAGGAACCACTGATGGAGGTTTTTCCTTGATTGTGGACATGGAAACCCATGTATCTTCTCCGGTGTACATGAATGGCAGGATATATTTCCTGACAGACAGGGATGGATTCGGCCAGATATATTCAATAAATCAGTATGGTTCAGACTTGAAAAAACACACGGAATTCAAGGACTTTTACCCAAGGCATCTCTCTTCGGATGGTTCTCTGGCAGTATTTTCCAAAGCCGGAAAATTGTATAATTTTAATCCGAAGGATGGTATAACCAGTGATATTACTCCGCAGTTCAGGGTTGGGTTCACCAGTCTGACCACCAGATATGTTGATTCCTCTAAATTCCTGGAAGAGTTTGAACTTAATAACACTGGCGATGTGGTCCTCACGGTGGTCAGAGGGCAGGGATTCATAACGGGTGTGAAGGATGGTCCGTCCATTAAAATTGATGCTGCTTCCGGAAGAATAAGATTGGCCAGATTTATTGGCCCTGACAGTGTAGTGTTTGATGGAGACAAGGATAATATCGAAACAATTTACAGATACAATTTCCGAACCGGCAAATGTTCAAAGCTTAAGGGGGAGCTTGGCAGTATTGAATCTCTTGTTCCATCACCCGACGGGAAATGGCTGGCCGTAACAAACAACAGTTTTCAGCTTATTCTTGTAAATAATGAAGATGCAAGCCATATTGTGGTGGATACAAGTCCACAGGGAAGGATATACGATGTTGCCTGGTCCCGCGATTCCTCCAAGATTGCTTATGTGTTCCCTGTCATAAGGCAGTTCCTGGGTGGACATGAATTTGCCACTCTAAGGATATATGACCTGAAAACAGGCAATATCAGGCATATAACCACGGATAATTCCCGCGACTACTCTCCTGCTTTCAGTGATGATGACAAATTTTTATTTTACTTATCAGACAGGTCGCTGGATCCAGTATCGGACAAGCTTGTTTTCGATCTGGGTTTTCAGCAGATAACCCGCCCTTATTCCATTGCACTGGGTAAACTCAGTTCTCCTGATGACGTGCCATTGCCTGCAGATCTGGTACCAGAAAATTATATTGATACCGGCACGGGAGATGAAAAACTTTCAAGCAAACCCTTAATGGTGCCAGCAGGAGATATTTCCGCTTTGAAGTCAGTCCCCGGGGGTCTCACTTACTTGAGATATGAAGTGGAAGGTGGAATGAAATACTATAATACTATGGCCCTGAGGACAGGAAAACTATGCCTGTACAGCTTTGCCAAAAGGGAGGAATCGGTAATTGCAGAAAAGGTTGCAGAATACACTGTTTCCAGATCAGGCAGTTCAGTAATGGCCAGATTTGAGGGGGACGTTCTCAGGCAATTAGAATTCAATGTGGCGAGTGAATTTAAACCGTTCAAGATAATAGCGGAAACAAATTTTGACACAAAGCGCATCAGCGTATCTATTGATCCCAGTGAAGAATGGTTGCAGATGTTCAGGGAAAGCTGGAGGCTTGCAAGGGATAATTACTGGAACGGAGAAATTTCAAAGAAGCTTTCAGTTGATATTTATGCAAGATACGAAGAACTTGTGAAAAACGTAACCAGCAGATACGAACTCTCTGATGTGATCAGGGAGATGCAGGGGGAATTCGGTACGTCGCATTCATATGAGATGGGCGGTGATTTCCATGTAGCTTCTTCCCTGCAAGTTGCCAGGCTTGGAGCGGATTTTTCATTCAAGGATGGCAGATATGTCCTAACTAAGGTGCTCATGGGAGACCCGTCCAACGAAAACGAAAAGTCTCCGCTTGCCTATGGCGGATTTGCACAGGCCGGTGATGTGATCAACAGAATAAATGGTCAGGAACTCAACAAGGATTTCACACCATGGAAGGCTCTCATCAATTGTTCCAATAGAATCGTAAATGTGGAGTTAATCAGGAAGGATGGAAGAATAGTTGCAAGGCCGGTGAGAGCAATTCCCGACGATCGCTTTCTAAGATACAGGGACTGGGTCGAAACGAACAGAAAATATGTTCATACTAAGAGCAACGGGAGGCTTGGATACGTGCATATACCTGATATGGGGGTCAACGGATTTAACGAATTTTCAAGACTGTTCAGCAGGGAAGCAAATTACGATGGCCTGATTGTGGACGTACGATTTAACGGGGGAGGTTCTGTATCACAGATCATTCTGGAGAAGCTGATGCGCGCCAGGCTTGGTTTCGATAAACCAAGATACGGTATTCCGCATGCATATCCAGCGGATTCTGTAAACGGGCCAATAGTGGCAATCACAAATGAGAATGCGGGATCAGATGGTGACATCTTCACCCACGCGTTTAAATTGCTTGGTATAGGTCCAGTTGTGGGCAAACGAACATGGGGTGGCGTCGTGGGAATAAGCCCCCGCAGGAAACTGGTGGATGGCACCATAGTAACCCAGCCTGAATTTGCTCTCTGGTTCAAGGATATAAAATTTGGATTGGAGAATCATGGCGCAGAACCCACAGACGATGTTGAAAACCCACCTGACGCTTACATGAATGGCAAGGACGAACAGCTTGATTACGCTTTGCAGAAATGCATGAAAATGCTTGATGGATCAGAACGGCGTGTGGAATTTAAGCCATAGGTCTTTAAGATATTCCACATTTATCTCATGCACAGTATCTTCAGAGTAAATGGTGTGGTGGTAACCCAGTATATCTTATCATTCTCTGATAAATATTTTCATTGGAACAAAGTGTTGCAAGTAATTGATACTTGTAATTTCAGAAAAGTGCCTTCGACATTGAAATCAGAATATCCATCTTTAATGAACCCTTTTTCTGTAAATTCACACTTCGATCCTATTAAACAGGATGTGACTCGAGAGTTGAAAATCATCCAATAAACTGGCAAACATTGAAGTTTGCTATGGTTTTTAACTGAAGCATCGAGGTATGCCGAAAAGGCAAAATTCTCTTCGTAATGGCCAATAGATCCTTATTTCAACTCTATAGAACTGGTTATGGATTGTTATTAATCCAGATATTGAACGATAGTTATAAATATGATAGTTTTCATAAACATTTCATCGATGAAGGTGATATGCTATATCAAGTGATGGAAGAAAGTTAGATGGAAAAAGATATATGAAACTTGGTGCCGTAATGGCCATACTTATTGTATTTGTTATGGTTGGCCTTGCTGTATCGGAATCAAACGCTGTGGGCAACGGCTCCAATGCAGTATCAGCTGTAGGAAGCTCTGCAATTGCTTCTGCAGGCTCGGTAACACCTTATACATATCCCACCACGACAATGCAGGAACCTGGCTATACTAATGGAACATATATAATGGCAGCAACTAACAATGTTGAACATTTGAATGTTTATCTTACGACCGATGTTTATAGCTTCTACCTGCTCGACGAGATATATGATTCGGCAACCAACCTGCTGCCAAATGAAACAATTTCGCCGTGGCTGGCAACTAACTGGTCAGAAACTGCGGTGACATCAACAAATGCAGCTAGCTTCCTGGGTCTTGTCAATTCCACTACAAAAGCGACGTACGATCCCCTAAATGGAAAACTTGAACCGGTGAAATATGTATATACTGTAAATATAAGACAGGGCGTACAGTGGACTGACTGGACACCAGCTAACGCAGGCAGTACATACACATACAGCAATGTAACAACTTTTAATGGTCCAAGGGGCAACACACACACAATACACTACAGATTCAGCCCAATGACCATGAAGACACATTATGTCCAGTCTGCAGATTTTATACTTTCGTGGAAAATACTGCAATCATCTGAAGATTACAGTGGTTCATTTGCCAACATTGTAAATGTGGTTCCTGTAAGCAACACTACAGTGGATTTCTATCTCTCAAATCAGTCTGCTACATTCGTGACGTACAGCCTTGAAACACCCATACTTCCATATCATATATGGGTCAATCACGACTATTCAACAGTTCCAGGGGTCTGGAATTACACTGCATCCCCTCCAAGTTCCACGGGCGGATACAATAACTGGAACGTCAGTTACAACCCCACCACTGGCATGGCTCCACAACTCGTTGGAACCGGTCCATTCATGATGAATGGAGGATATGGCATGCCGAGCGGTCAGTGGATATTTGATCAGTACTGGAAACTTTACGTAAATCCCCATTACTTCGTACAGTACACAAAATCACTCAGGCAGTGGACTCCAAAATTCTATGAACTTTACGTTCCAGAGTACCTGTCGCTATCATCCGCTGTTATAGCAATGTCTCTCAATCAGGTGTATCAGATCGAGGGTGGAGTTACCCCAACATTTATTCCTACAATAGCCACGTTCTCGCACACATACATATTCAAGAAGCCCACCACTGGCTATGGATATATTCAGCTGAACTCATTTGGCCCCAGATCTGCGGCAAACGCATCGGCTGGAGCCTATCCCGGAATGAGTGGGCCATTCACGCCTGCAAAGATGTATCCTCCGCTGAATATAACATCGGTGAGACAGGCTCTTAACTATGCGGTGAACAAGGTCTATCTTAATTCAGTCGTTGACCAAGGGTATGGTATTCCTGGGACTTCAGTTGTTCCTGATTCAGATAGTGTCTGGCAGAATACCAGCTTACCGTCTTTCTCATACAATCCAGCAAAGGCCATGCAGCTGCTGAACGAGACACCTGGAATGAAATATGTGAATGGTGTGTACGAGTACTATGGAGTTCCATTCACCATGAATATACAGATTACTTCTGCGGCATCTAACCCGCTTGGTGTTGAGGGGGCACTGCTCATTCAGAAGTGGTGGGATTCTATAGGCGTTCATACAACTGTAACGCAGGAAGCTTTCAGCACAATCGTCTCAAACTTACTGGATTACGGATATAGTGGCATAGAGCTCGGGATAAGTGGAATAGAGGGAGATCCAACCGGGGACTTCGTCACATTCTACACACCTGCAGGATATGGTAGCGGGTTCTATCTGGGGCCCTTCACTCCTATGAATTCAACAACATTCCCAGGCCTAACAACATCCCACAACGGAACTTACTACGACAACCTCATGACATCATTATACAACAAAATGAATACAAACACAACTCTGTCTGTAAGAATAGCTGCCGGAAATGAGATTCAGGGAATAGCGGCCTATGAGTCCACAATGATAAATGTTGGATACGGTATAGATCTGTTCCCAATAGATAATTCAACATTTGTTAATACAACACATGACACTCTAAGCCAAACCGGTTTTGAGTACTGGAATTTCATGTCAGTCCACCTGAGGTCCCAAGTTGTTGCTGCACCTCCCAGCAAGGCTCCAGAACAGCTGAGTGTTGGAGTAATGACTCCCAAACAGGTTTACACCAATGGAGAATACGGAAACGTTACAGTACAGGTCAGGAACCAGTACGGATCACCTGTATCGGGTGCCAATATTACGCTTGGTGTGAATCCTTCCGGAGCACTGCTGAACATAACAAGCCTGAACGGTGTTACGAATTCTAACGGCATTTACACACTGGAGTTCAAAGTGCTTGACAACCAGCCTCTGGTATACACATCAGACTACATTGGAGAAATCAACATCTCTGCTGCTGCGACAATTTCAAGCGCCACACCAGGTTCTGTTGTTCCTGGACTTGGCTATACTTTCATAGACGTCCAGCCTCAGCCGGTCGCCTATAAGGTAACTGAAATGCCGGCACTCAATGACAGCTATAATGTATTGAAGCCAATGCAGATAGAGGTATACAATCCGCTTACTGGAGACCCAATAAGCAATTACAGCCTCACGTTGCAGACCATTGCGGGCATTGTCACCATGACAAATGTAACATACAGTAACGCTGCCCTTTCCATGGTATCAGGCAACCCGCTCAACGAACTGTACAATTCCATAAACTATGGAACACAGGTATCAAACATATCGTCAACGAGTACTAAACCAGTGAATCTTGCACTGACTCCAAACGGTACATTTGCAGTTATCGTAAACAACGAAACCAACAGCATCTCACTGCTCAATCTATCCAGCATGAAAATCTCCAAGACTTTCGCCGTGGGAACTGGTCCTGATTCAGTTTCGGTAGCACAGATGACATCGAACACCACCTCTGTCTGGGCCTTTGTTTCGAACTATGGAAGTGCCAATGTAACAGCGGTTAACCTAAGTAGTGGCAAAACTGCTGGGAACTTTGCAGTAGGTAATAATCCGAGCGACGTCTCCCTGATAATGAACGGAGTAAACGACAGCTTTGCTCTGGTAACTAATGCCGGGTCTAACAACGTAACAGCGATTAATCTAACCTATTACGTAAATGCATCACACGGACACGGTTCTAACGTAAACATCGCTGTGGGTAGCATGCCTGACTATATTGCCTTCTCCGGCAATTACGCCCTGGTATCAAACTACGGAAGCAGTAATGTGAGCGTAATAAACATCTCAAAGCTAAGCTCCTCGACTACCAGCAAATCCCAGATTAAGCTTGGCACACAGAAGGGACCGGATGGTATGGCAGTTGTGGGGGCAGATCTCTATGTGGCAGAATCGGGTAGCAACAACGTATCAGCAATCCAGCTGGTAAACCTGTCATACAACAGTTCCCTTGCAGCAGAAGGCTATGTTAACTACAGCTGGATCACAAACGTATCTGTGGGCAAAAATCCACAACAGCTTTCAGTTTCCGGTGGCTTCCTTTATGCGTCAGACACCGGATCCAACGTGCTGTCTGCAATAGCACTGTCCGATGTTGGAACATACAGCACTATGGATACTGTTGTAACAAATATATCAACCGAAGCAGGCCCCATGGGTATGCTTACAGTGGGAACCATGACTCTTGTTGCTGATAGTTCTGGATATATTACAGTGGTAAACGATTCCAGCTCTGCAATATACCAGAATTATACACTGTGGCAGGTAACTGGCGCCACAGCCAAGAACGGTACTCTAACTGTGATGCTTAAAGTTGGGCCCAGAGCGGACTTTAACCTAATGGGACAGAATCTTGAAAGCTATGTATTCCTTGGAAACTATGGAGCTGGTGCGCCGGTATCGGGAGCTGCACCATATATGACTATAGGACAGATCACATCGGCCACAAACCCCAACGGATTCGGAACACTTCAGCCAGTGGAGCTTCCACTTGGGATTTCAGTTAGTAGCCCTGCTTACACAATCTCAATGACAACATATCCAAACAACATATCGTCCCCGGGAGGAGCAGTCCAGGTGAATGTGACAGTTGTTAACGCGACAGGGGCTCCGGTACCTAACTTTGAACTGGACCTTATGAGTCAGAATGCACTGGGTGCAAACCGCGGATATTTCAGCGGAGCTGGACCAGTAATCCAGGCCACTGATCAGAACCAACTGTTCGGAAGCCTGGAACTCCCCGGAATACAGCTTACAACCAACTCTATGGGAATGGCCACAGCCATGTTCAACGCTGGGATGTATTCAGTGGCAATGCAGAATGGCAATTTCATAGGGTTCACACCGCAGTCTTTCACAGATCCTTACCTGATACCTGCTGACGACTTCGAGATAAGTGCTGTTGGTGTTACAGGCACTGCAGTGACTCAAATGTCCATAAACTCCTCCCAGTCTGTGACAAACGTGCCACCATCTCCAATGGCTGCAACCTATTTCCCCGGAATATCGCCGGTTGACGGTGCCGTAATCCTGAGCAGTGGATCCACCTACACTCTGTACGTGAATTCCACATACAATTCACCTGCAGGTGTATCAGCGGGAAATGTTCCATTCACACTGTCCGCAACATACGGAACATTCTCTCAGACATCAAATACAACAAACTCCAATGGAACATACACGGTCAGTTACACTGCGCCGAAGGTTACCACACTAACTGAGGTTACAATAACTGTGGTGGCTGATGGAACAACCTATCTGGAGCACGTCTACATACAGCCTGCACCGACGCCACCCAATAATATTCTGTATTATTCGTTGATTGGTGTATTTGCTGCACTATTTGTGATCTTCGCAGCACTGTATGTCATGGGAAGAAGGAAAGTCGTTCCACCGCCAACAGGAGGAGAACCACCAAAGACCGGTAACTGATTAACCGGAAATACATTTTTTTTTCATTTTCAAAATTTTATCTACATTTTGATCTTTATCAACTGTTTTATAACTTACCTGTGTCTTATATTTGGCACCAAGATTTACGTCTCATCAGTTCTGATTCTGCGTGGTGCATGAGGTGATATTATGGTCGGGTAAACCAGGAACCGCTCACTACAGCCGACAATTTTGCCGCAATCATTCTCCTGTGTTGATGCAAACATTCCATTTTATAAGCGCAGAGATCAATTTAGGATTATAACCACCGTAGAGGACGAACAACTTTACCCAGAAGAATGAAAAGAGACACGTTGAGAACTTCACAAAGTTTCCTGATTTTATCCGTACTCTCGAAATGGGCTTTTCAAAATGCCCATACTGAGAATCAGAATTGCACATATTCCTGAACTCTCGGGATAAGATTCACTGGTAATTTTGTGACTTTTAATGAAAATATGCAGTTCAGTGCAAGCAGAGGTTCTTCCTGGTGAAATCAAGTCCTATAAGTTGTGGACTGATTCAGCCTGGATAGTGTGGTCAAGAGCAGAGGGAATTGACCACTAACTGGGATATGGAGACGTGTATGCAATCTCATGGCTCAAGGCAAATCCGTAATTGGAAAATAATGGGATTTCAATTTGGGCCTACTTTCCAGAGAAGTTAAATGATTCCATATCTTAATAGCAAAATTTAACACGCCCTCATTCACTGGCGATTTAGTTAGAATTAAATAGAGTATTTCGTTATAACAACAGGCATGAATCCCTATCTCATTGCAAGAAAGATAGTTCAGGATGTAATTCTGATAGTTCTGATGGCTGTGGTCATTTTTGTTGTATACAGACTGATGCCTGGCAATCCAGCTCAATTGCTTTTATTTGGTGCCAAGAAGGCGGGGTTATCATCCCAGAAATTGCTGGCAGTTGAATCGCAGCTTGGCCTTGCTGGAGGTAAATGGAACTTTGCTAATTTCCTCATTTACATGAGGGATATGTTCACGTTCAACTTTGGATTTGATTATTTCGAACAGCTCTCTGTTTGGGATATTATAAAGCAGGCTTTGCCATATACAATGCTCCTGTTTGGAACTGCAGCAGTGGTCTCATTCGTTATTGGTATACCGCTTGGAATCGTAACGACCTGGGTCAGGGGCACGAAAAAGGAAAGCACACTTGTTTCAACTTCCAACATACTGAATGCCATACCTTTTTTTGTGTTAGCCATAGTACTGATAATATATCTTACTGCAAAATTCCCTGTGTTTCCAGTCAGAGCTGATTTCCCAATTGCATGGATCTCCGAGCCCGGTCACTGGGGCGGAGTGCTATATTATATGTTCCTTCCAACCGCGTCCCTTGTAATAATAGAAGCTGCGGGGCATCTTTTAACAACAAGGGCTGCCATGGTAGGGACACTTGGAGAAGATTTCATAACCACAGCAAAGGCAAAAGGGGTCAGTGAAGGAAGCATTATGTTTCACCATGCAGCCAGGAATGCCATGATCCCCATAAGTACCCGTATGGCTCTGGAATTTGCATTGCTTATGAGTGGTGCTGTAATTGTTGAGATTATATTTTCATGGCCTGGAATGGGGCATCTGCTTTATCAGGCGACGCTTTCACTTGATTACCCGCTCGCTGAGGGCGCTCTGTTTGTCATCTCTCTGGTTACAATTATAACGTACTCATTTGTAGACTTCATACACGCCTGGCTTGACCCGAGGATTAAACTGTAGGTGAATTTATGGTTGATGACAAGGATAACGGTTCCAGTATCAGAGAGCTCAGAAAGAAGAGGCTTAATTTCAGGCTATATCAGTTCAAAAAACAATGGAAAATATTCTACCGATCCGCATATGGAAAGGTGGGTTTTTACATAATTCTAATTTTTGCCATAATTGCCATTCTGACTCCCTTTCTTGAAGTTCATCGGGATGCGCTTTCTTATGTAGCACCTTCAGTGGACACAACTGCGATGAGTCTCTCAGTAAAATCGGATATAGGGATCCCTGCCATGATAAATTCAACCCCTGTTGCTGTTGCAGCCTCAGCAATTTCAGATCTTGGTTCAAACATGGTATACTCGGTAAATTCAAATGGCCAGGTCTATGGGACGTCTCTTGGTTCTGCGACATCGTTGCATTCAGGAGCTAATGTGAATTTGTTCAATGCGAGTGTATCTCGCAATAACAGGGTGCTTGGAATAAGAGTGTTTCCACTTCAGACAATTACACTGGCTGGTGTAGGTGTAAAGGATAACTACATTCTCATAGCAACCGCAGGGGGCAATTTGACCCTTGCCAGTCTAGATTGGACGGGAGGTTCTCCAGGTGTTGGAAGATTGGTGGCTTCAGGAATCAGCCATGTTGATCTTGGCCTGAATTTAAGTTCAATGCCGGTTTCCAGTTCATTTCCCGTGGATACATCCGTGTTCCCAAGCATACCATTTTCCGGTGCCGTTTTTGCCATAGGGTCAAACGACACCGGAACATATCTTGTCAAGATTCAGGATAGCCCATTTTCGGTGATGTGGACGAAAAGCTTGCCGTTTGCCTCCCCGTCCAGCATGGCTTTCATAGGTGCGTTTTACAGCAACAGCCAGGTTAGACATCAGACGGTTGTAATTTCTGATAAAAATAGCCTATACGGATTCTATGCTTCAAATGGAACAGAAATATGGAAAGCAACTGAGCCATATGTTTTCTCGGGGAAATATTCGGTTCCCGCTTCATACCAGCAATCTTACAGTTCTTATGATTCCATCTTTGAAGTTCTTTCTTCAGGTTCTGGATATTACGTCGATGGGTTCTATATCTCAAATGGTACAGCTTATCAGGTCTACAGCAGCGATCATCCAATATCCGCTTTATCATCTTCCCTAGGAGAAAGCGGTTTCCCCTCATCATTACTTGCCATCACTGGAAATACGGCTGTAATACTTAGTTCGCCAGGAAATGTTCGTGGTAATGCATCTATGATAACCACCTATGGCGGTTACCTTTATGATCCGGTATACGTACCAAGCTTGAACAGTTACATAATTTCTTCACAGAAGGGGGAGTTATATTCACTGTCAGCAACCCTTGGAAAAAATCCATTCAACTGGCTTGGATCAGTTTCGAAATCGCCTGTCAATGTCTCTGCCGCTACTCTTCTGCTTGACGCTAACACTGGGCAGGAAGCCATTGCCATGGTAAACGCGACTGGAGCCGTCTTTGTATATTCTGCCAACGGTGTAACTCTAAATCCTATGCCTCCAACCTTGCATACGCCGTCAGGCACTATGTATCTGCTCGGAACCAACACAGAGGGTAACGATGTATGGAGCCAGTTTATTGCAAGTTTCCAGCCGGACTGGATAGTCGGAATAAGCGTGGGGCTAATAGGAATAGCAATTGCCCTTGTCCTGGGAATGATAATAGGATATTACAGGGGATTTGTGTCAGTTGCTCTTGACACTGTCACACTTGTAATATATCTGATTCCGGGTTTAGCTTTGCTTATTGCCCTCACATCTGTTCTGAGCCCTTCCTTCTTCAATATAATCTGGATCTTAAGCTTCCTGAGCTGGCCTTTCACAACATTTACCATTCTTGGCATAATCAGAAGCATCAAGCAACGTGCCTTTGTTGAAGCCGCCAAAGTGTCAGGGGCTGGAACGATGCAGATACTCAGGAGGCACATGCTGCCTAACGTGACACCTCTCCTCATATACCTGACGGCACTCAATGTAAGCGGAGCAGTGGGCGGAATAGCCACTCTGCAGTTTCTCGGCGTTGCGCCTCTGACAATACTCACCTGGGGTGCAATGCTCAACCCACTTGAAAACAACTTCTATCTGGCAGCCTCTGCGCCTTGGTGGGTGATCCCCCCAACGGTAGCCCTCACTCTTTTCATCATGGCATTCATATTTCTTTCAAGAGGGGTTGACGAAGTGGTAAATCCAAGGATAAGGAGAAGGTAAGATGATTGAAATTCAGGAAAATCAGGAAAATAAAAAAACGGCACAATCTTCGACGCCATTACTGCATATACACAACTTTTCAGTCACTTTTGATACTTATGAGGGCAGACTTAAGGCGCTGGAGAACATTGACCTGAACCTTGCCAATGGGGAATCTCTTGGCATAATAGGCGAAAGCGGGTCAGGAAAAACCACTCTTGCCACAGCTATTATGGGACTGATTTCCGACAATGCCGAGCTGGGGGGGACCATTTACTTTGATGGAAATATGATCATAGATTCTGAACACTTTGGGAAGGCTTACCAGAAACTCAAGAGAAGGGAAAGGAAGATCCTGTCAGAAAAACTCATACTAATGCGCTGGAAGGAGATATCCATGGTCTTTCAGGGTTCCATGAATGCCTTCAACCCTGCGTACACAATAGAAAAACAGATAGGGGAAGTGTTCAAAATTCATACAAACCTGACGGACAAGGAAATAGAGGAAAGATCCCTTCAGGTAATCGAATCAGCTGGACTCAACAGATCGGCGCTCAAGGCATATCCACACGAATTAAGTGGAGGAATGAAGCAGCGCGCTGTTATTGCAATGGCGCTGGCACTTTCACCAAAATTAGTAATTGCCGACGAGCCCACAACCGGGCTGGACGTGATCACCCAGGCGAAGATAATTTCGGAGCTCAAAAGTCTGCGGGGAACCTCAATAAATTCCATGATCGTAATCTCCCACGATGTGGGGGTGGTGTCACAGCTATCGGACAGGGTTGTAGTGCTCTATTCGGGACGCATAATGGAGATTGGCCCAACGTGGGAAGTTTACAGGCGTTCCCTGAATCCTTATACCCGGGCTCTTCTGAGCAGCTATCCATCCATTGATAGCACAAAATCTCATATAGACGGTATTCCCGGGGCATTGCCGGATCCACTAACGGAAAGGGAGGGTTGTTATTTTGCACCCCGATGCAAATATGCAGACAGCATATGTTACAGCACCGTACCTAAGCTTGAAGAGATATCCCCCGGCAGATTTAGCAGATGTCATTTTGCCAATAAATTCCTTGATGGTGAAATGGTTGAAGAGATCAAACCACATGCCTCAGAAAAGAAGAATCGCAGTGTTGAAACGGAAGTTCTTAAGACAGATGAACTTACAGAATATTTCAGCTTACGAACAAAAACATACGGGCAGCTCTATGGCAAGGAAGAGGCCACAAGAATAGTCAGGGCAGTTGATCACATCGATATGGACATCAAGAAGGGTGAGATTTTTGGCGTTGTTGGGGAAAGCGGGTCAGGAAAAACCACGCTTGGTCGTGTAATTCTTAAATTACTGGACGCGACCTCTGGTAAAGTTCTGTTCTATGCCAATAAAAACATGGAAAACTCAGTGTCAGAGAATTTCGTGGAAATAGATGTTACTGCAAGTCATCAGAGATCGCCACAGATGAAGCTTTTCAGAAGGGAAACCCAACTCATATTTCAGGATCCGTATGATTCCATAGATCCCAAGCAGACCGTATTCAACATAGTCCAGGAGCCAATAATTGCGCACAGGATAACCAGCGATCCAATAAAGATAACAGAAATGGTTAACATGGCGCTGGAGATCGTGAGGCTGAATCCACCTGAGAGTTATTCTGAGAGATATCCACACGAGCTTTCTGGTGGAGAAAGGCAGCGAGTGGCAGCTGCAAGGGCACTGGTTCTGCGGCCTGAATTTCTTGTGGCAGACGAGCCCATATCCATGCTGGATGTTTCTCTCAGGGCGGGGTTCATGAATCTGCTCCTTGAACTGAGGAATCAGTTCGGGATAACAGTTATGTTCATAACCCATGACCTGGCTTCTGCAAGGTATCTCTGCGACAGGATTATGGTTATGTACCTCGGAGTTAGCGTTGAAAGCGGCGATTCAGAGCAGGTAATGAGGAATCCGCTCCATCCGTACACGAAAGCCCTTATTAAGGCGGTTCCTAAGCCCAATCCGAACTGGGACCCCTCAAAAATAGAAATAAAAGGAGAGATTGGGAATGCCATAGATGTGCCAAAGGGATGCAGATTTTACAGGAGGTGCCCATATGCCAGAGATATATGCAAAAATACCCCACCCCCAAGAAAGGAGCCTGAATCCGGCCACTGGTATGTCTGCCACTTCACCCAGGATGAGCTCAGCAGCTACAGGAGCTTCAACAAAGCGGATAATGAGGAATGATTGGATGATATGAAGGCATATGCTTCCGGGGAAAAAAATGAGGAAATCAGGAAAGCATTGATACAGGCCAGGTGGAAGTATATCAAGCCTCCATTGCTGGCCTTATTCCTTCTGGTTTTTCTGCCACTTTCATCTGTTTTCTTTTACGGTTTCATACCGTATCTGACATACATGCCTGATGTAATATTTATTGCAGCAATTGTTGTGATATTTTTCGGTGCCTGGTTCGACTTTGGGGCATCCTCATACCTCAAAGACCTCAAAGATTTTTATCACAAGACCCCAAATGATGCAGACATGGTGTATATACAGAAGCAGCAGCTCATCCTGACAGGGCTCTACATTCTCGTAGGAATGCTCTATATTTCTGTCTCTATATTATTGTATTTTATACTGATTCATGTGTTCTAAACAGTATCAAGTGTGATATCCACATCCAGAGAATAGGAAATACGGCAGTTTGTGCTGACATTATTTCAGTTCAATATCATGTTACTCTGTTATAAATTGACAGATACCTATCCACCCGATCCACATATTGAATTGTGAAATTCACAGTGATATGAATATCTTCTCAAAACAACTTTTATATACATATATTTAGATCATCTCAAACTCTCTAAAGGAGGTAAAAAATGGAAAATCAAAGTGGAAACGATGAACCAAAAGCCCCTCAAGCTCCAGTGGCTCCACCACGGAGGCCGGCGGGTAATGGCAAATGGTATGTCATTATAGCTGTCCTCATAGTGGTGATAGCTGCACTTGGAGTTTTGGGCTTCTATCACCCAGTTACAGTAGGCTCTACGTCTACTGCGTCAGTAGTGACCAACAGTGCAACTCTGGGGTCACCATTTAACCTGAGCTTAACAGTTAACGGCAAGTTCAGCAGTATTGACATATACTGGGGCGATGGGCATGAAACTGTAATGCCATGGAGCGGTAGCGATAAGGTATCTCTGGCGCATACGTACAATAATCCTGGAACATATCTGATATATTATGTGGTTAATTTCCCGTCAGGTGCAACCTACAACAACAGCAACAACCTTATTCCCGTAGTGACGAACTATCAGTCTTCATCAACAATCAACCCTAACTCGGCAGTTGGTCAGGTTTATCTTTTAAACAACACGGATAATGGCCTGTTTGATTACCATAATGGGACTCTCACACTGAAGCCTGGCGTCAACCTTTCAGCACAGATTGGTTTTTACCAGAGCCCGCAGTCTGGAGAAGTTTTCGCACAGTCTGCTAACCTGTACTACATGGATGCCTTCAACCAGTCTTACACACTGCCATACTACTTCAACACCACACAGGACAGGTATATTGTTAACCCGGCAAACACAACGTGGAACATAACAAATCTGTCCCAGGGATTCTACCAGCTTGAAGTCACAACTCAGGCGGGCCAAGTATATTCTCAGACTTACACAGTTCCAACAACCGTTACAAATACATCAGTTGTGAAAACCAGTGGGGTAAAGACATACAATAGTACATATCTTGTTAAAATCGCGGGTGCTCCAGTTTTGAACACTTCCATTGAACTTGGCTACAATACCGGTACGTGGGTAACAAACTACGCTAACACAAATGTGACCTATGAGGCTCTTGCAAACGTATCATATACTGAACCACACAGCACGCCCGCTGTTGTACTGAACATGTATGACAATATGACGTATGTGGCAGGTGACAACCTGACGTTCAATCACGACACAAACTTAAGCTTCATGTCAAATACCACAGCTCTGTACCATAACGCCAGCTCGGGAAAGACAAAATCCATGGTCTTCAACGGCTCAAGCTACACCACAAGCTACTTTGTTCCAAGTGGATCTTATCTGAACTTCACAAAGACAGCTGAAGTGGAAGTTCTTAACGAAACTAATGTAACGTACAATCACAACAGCTACATGTGGTATAATATGGGAGATATGCTTCAATATGTGAGCCAATACAGCAATACAACATACAACATGAACACCACACTTTCATATACCAACCCCAGCACCACGGTCAATTACACTAAAGAAAACGTGAACGTAACCGTTATTACCTTCCATTCCGGAACAACAACAGTTACTGTCCCTACTGGAACTGTTGACACGGCCCTTGGGGTTTACTCAACAGAGTACTACATAGACATACCGGTGTTCTCGCAGCCCACAGTTAATGTCCCAATATTCGGATTCGCTCCATATGCTCCAGTAGTATCTGGCGCTGGAACATACACGGCAGTTGAACTTGAAACTGGTGGTTACAAATCACTGGACCCGGCAATAGAATACGATACTGTGTCCTATGAAGTACTCCTGAACACACTTCAGACACTTGTGATGTACAAGGGAAACAATTCTTCAGCATTTGAACCAATGCTGGCCAGTCATCTTCCTAATACGGTAGCTGGTGGAGTGAACCTACATTACCACAACTACACCATGAAGACTCCATGGGGAACACACTACACAGTGCATGAAGTTCCATACCAGAATTACACATTCAACATCAGGAGCAATGCATCCTGGCAGAATGGTAAACCCGTCACAGCTTGGGATGTTATGTACTCAATAACGAGGACTCTTCTATTCGATGCTGGAACACCCGGTACTCCAGGCTGGATACAGGCACAGTACTTGCTCCCGGGCAATTACTACACATCCAATACTTTCTACAACATTACAACGAACATCACAGTGAACAACGCTACGAACAACATAACTTTCCACTTCCAGAAGGCAATGTCTCCAACGCTGGTTTATGAAATACTGGGTCAGGTATCAGGAGCGGCAATTGCAAGTGCATCTTGGCTGATTGCCAATGGTGCAGGCATAACGTGGTCACCAGCAGGCTTCCAGGCATACAAGGCCCATGGCAACTCCGGTGATTACAACACCTATGTGCAGAATAACGTCTTGGCGGATGGTCCGTTTGAGATACAGTATATAGTGCCGTCCCAGGAAGTTGTGTTTGAGAAAAACCCTGCTTTCAAATCTCCAGGGCCATGGTATCCAGCAGCACGCCTAAGCCACGTAGTGATTCAGTGGGTGCCTGAAGAAACAACAGCCTATCTGGACCTGAAATCAGGGATCGCACAGAGTTCCACAATACCCAGTTCTTCCTGGAACCAGGTACAGGCACTTGAAAATTCCGGAATCGCCAAAGTATACAGCTTCCCAACTCTATCAATATTCTGGTATAACTTCAACGCTCAGGTCAACGTGAGCATGGCTCAGAAAGTAGTGTATTCCGGCACAAACATGCCGTCAGCACTGTTTGTGAGCCACAACGTCAGAAAGGCATTCGCGTATGCATATAACTACCCGTATTACTTCGGTCAGCAGGTTGGCAACAGCATATACCATACGACCTTTGCAGTGCCATATGCAGGAATGCTTCCGGCTGGAATGGCCTTTGCTCCTACACTGACTTCTAACAACAATACACTGGTAACCCAGTATAACGGCAACGTATCAGTGCCTGTTTTCAACATGACATTGGCTAAAGAAGCTTGGAACAACTTCACTAAATCTGCAGACTTTAGTGCACTGGGTCTTACGAATGTCTCAGGAGTAATTGAGTATAATGGCCATCCACTGGTCATTCCGATTGTCATAGATACAGCTGACCCCACTGACCTTGCAGGCGCAACAACATGGGCATCTAACCTAATGAAAGTAATACCTGGGTCCACGTTCGTTGTCACGCCTCTTGCTTTCCCAACAATACTTGGATATCAGGTACAGGGGGCAAACCCGATGCCAGTGTATTTCCTGGGCTGGGCTCCAGACTACCCATACCCAACGGATTATCTGGCTCCAATGGGTCTGCCTACGAACACTTCCCTGTACCCTGGCGCCAATGAGTTCACACCGTACTGGTTCGCAAAGAGTGGAGTTCCAAGTGGAGTGCAGCAGGCAGCAGTAATGAAGCAGATGATATCCGAATACAACAATGGTTCAGCAGCAACTAGCTCACAGCAGGCAAGCTTCTGGTTCAATGCTATGAACAATCACATCGTGAACCAGACATGGTACGTGTATCTGTATCAGGAGAACGAGTTCTGGATACACACATCATCGATACCTAACAGCATGTATGCTGCTAACGAATCCAATATAATGACTGGCGGCGGCGGAGACCAGATGTATAACTTCTATCAATAAGGGTCATAAACTCAATTTTATTTATTTTACTAATTTTTATTTTTTCTTTTTTCTCGTTAGAATTGAGAATTTTATGTTCTTACTATGATGCACATTTATATTGATTCTATTCGCCGAGGTATAAAGATAATAGGAGAAGCTTACTAATCCTAACTCCCCCACGTTTCATTACAGAGATATCTTGTCTGTAACCTAACCAATTTTATCATGCCATTTAGTCCTCTCAACTCCAAAGAGCACTCTACTTAGGAAATGCTTATCCGCAAGGACAGAAATGAACTTTCTCCTTGTTGATAGTATCTCAGTTTTGCGTGGGTTCTACAACAATCGTGGGAACGCATCATGAGTGATATTTCATGAAGAGGAAACGGCACCTCTTCGAAGGACCAAAAAGGCATGAACATTATTTCCGAAAATACCTGCATTGTGAGATTATATTCGTGATAGCATTACTTGACAGATACCAAAGGAACAAGGCGTGGGCCAATTTGCTGTGTCTCGGTATTCTGATAAATATCAACGAGGAAGATGGCCAAGACCCCGGTTGGATTGTCCCGCCAAGAATACAGCTAATCCAGTATCGGGGATAGAAGACCTAAAAGTCCCCGAGATAAGCAAGTGAAAATCAAGGCCAGAGAAGAAGTACATTGCAAAATTCATGGGTGTTCTCTTCTTCTCCATGAGGTAGGATACTGTTCAGGAAGAATGCATCATATTTCCTCTTTTAAATAGCGGAAAGAACATTATCATGGAAAGAGTGAAATATCACGTTCTGATAAGGCACACGATGGAGTTACGTTACTTCATAATCAGACGACTCTTGGTCATGATTCCCACTCTTATAGGCTTGCTTGTGATCGTTTTCGCATTGCTGAGTGGGATACCAAAGTCGGTTCTCGCGGCACCATATCTGAATCCTCATTCTTCAGTTCCAAAGGCTCAGCAGCTTCAGAATATATATGCTCTGCTTGGGCTCAATCAACCACCACCCATACATTTCTTTATATATGTAAAGGATGTTTTCACAGGTAACCTCGGCATTATGAATCTTGCCGGGTATCCTTCTAACGTGCTAAGTGCCATAGAACTGGCTTTCCCCAACACCGTTCAGCTTGCACTGTTTGCAACCCTGCTTTCAATTGTTATTGCAATTCCTCTCGGTACATATATTGGGGCAAGACCAAACTCACTGAGCGATCAAGCCGGAAGAATTTTCTCACTCAGTGGCTACTCAATGCCTGCATTCTGGCTGGGGATATTATTGATTTACGCTTTAGGGAGCGGTGTAATCACTGGTAACCCTCTGGGAGTACTACCATATTCTGGCTCATTCAATCCTACAGCAATACCATCTCCGAACCCGACGTGGTTTCACGGTGAATTCACTTCTCCCACTCATCTTTTCATTTTTGATGCCCTTCTAAATGGTGCATGGGGGTTGGCTTGGGATGGATTCAAGCATGTAATCCTCCCAGTTATAACACTTACCTACACTATCCTCGCAGGGGTCCTAAGGTTCATACGTGCTGGAATGGTAGATTCTTCCTATCAGGAATATGTCAAGACTGCACGCGCAAAGGGGGTGCCAGAGAAGATTGTGATAAAGAGGCACATAAGAAGAAATGCTTTGATCCCATCTATTACAGTAATGGGTCTCCTGTTCTCCAGTCTTCTTGGCGGGGTTGTGATAATTGAAGATCTTTTCGCATACCCAGGAATAGGTATGCTAGCGGTCAATGCAGCGGAAACCTATCAGGTTTACGGTGTTCTGGGAACAACGTTTTTCTTTGGAATAATACTTATAGTTGCCAACCTGATCGTTGATGTGGTGTATGCTTTCGTAGATCCCAGGATAAGATATTGAGGTGAATTATGGCAGACATTACTGAGATTAAGAATGCGGGAAGAATTCAGGCAACCCGTAAACGTCACCCGAGAATTGAAAGCTTCAAGAGTACTTTCAATCTGTTTCTTAAAAATAAGCTGGCTCTGGCAGGCTTCATAATAACCATGACGTATGGGATAATAGCCATACTTGACTGGGCTCATCCCTCCTGGCTGGGAATTGCCAACATTAATAATGCTGCCAATTTCACACCAGGGGGTGCGAGCGCATTGAGCTTGGCCCCTCCAACCGCCCCTACCCTGAGCCACGGTTGGTGGTATTGGTTAGGGACAACAGAATACCAGATCCCCATATTGCCCGTTATGCTGGCGGCATTGAAGTTTGACATTGCCTACTCTGTCCTTATAGTAGTAACCGGGATGTTGATTGGTGTTGTCGTAGGTACAATATCAGGTTACCTTGGAGGTGCCGTTGATGAAACCGTGATGAGGATAACTGACATATTCTTCAGTGTGCCCTCGCTTATCCTTGTAATTGCCATAACTTTTGTCTTGGGTGAATCGCTGTTCTTTGTAGTTATAGCTCTTATTATAATTTGGTGGCCCATATATGCGCGTCTTACAAGAGGTCTCACCCTTTCTGTTCGAAGTATGAAATATATTGAAGCAGCGACAGCTTCAGGTTCATCAAAGATAAGGACAATATTCTCACATATAATACCGAATGTACTTTCACCAACGTTTGTGCAATTCTCCCTAGATCTGGGTAGCATAGTGTTAATATTTGCGTCCTTCGATTACATAGGTCTGAACAAGGGAAACCCTCTTCTGCCCGAGCTTGGACAGATGATAAACTGGGGACAGACGTTCTTTACATACACCACGCCAAGTGGGATGATAATGTGGTGGCCTGTGGTTATTCCTGGAGTCTTTCTCCTGATATTCACAGTTGCTGTTAATCTAATGGGTGATGGACTTAGAGATGTTCTGGATCCAAGGTTGAGGAGATAAAGATGGAGTCCGTGCAGGAAAAAGCATTAAAGAATGAGCCGAACACTAAGGATTATTTCGTTGAAGTGAGGAATCTCAAAACACAATTTTTCACGTCCAAGGGCATCGTAAAGGCCCTGGATGGTGTCACACTTGGGATCCGGAGAGGAGAAATATTCGGGCTCGTAGGCGAAAGCGGTTGTGGGAAGAGTGTTACTGCAAGTTCCATAATGGATCTCATACCTGACCCACCAGGGAAAATAATGGCGGGTAGTGTATTCATTGATGGCTTTAACATATTATCTGATCTTCGCAAACTCTCGAAAGTCACCATAAAAAGTGAGACAAACGTCAAAATTAAAAGGAATAAGCGATTGATTAAACGACATAATTTCATTCTATCGCAGATAAGAGGGAAAACCGTATCTATGATATTTCAGGAACCGTCGCTTTCACTTAATCCGGTTCTCAGCGTAGGAAGTCAGATTGAAGAGGCGGTTCTGCTTCACTCAAGAATTGAAATTGCAAACGCAATACTCAGGAGGTCTCAGATCTCGGAAGAAGACATAAAGAAATTTCTGGAATCATCCTCAACTATTTCCGATCCTTACAAGAAAAGGGGGGCTGTCAGGGTCTGGTGCAGGAACTACGGGGTAGCTGAACTTGATGAGAGGATCTATGAAGCAGTTCTCTCCAACAATGATACTACCGTGATTTCTAAGGAGATACTCTCCCTGATCAATGAAAGCAACCAGAAAGTGGATCTTGTAGCAATAGGTCAGGCGAGAGATTATTACAAATACGAGGAAGATCTGTTCAAGCTTAACCGGGATCTTCTACAGGCAGAATCTGAGAACAATAGGGAGAAAGTCGACACCGTGCAGGCTAAGATCCAGGACCTTAAGAAGTCGGTGGGATCTGAATTCTTCAGTTACAAGTTCCTGAGGCGATTTCTCAAAAGAAAATATGAAAGGCCATTTCAATTGGCTGCCAGAAACAGAGCAATTGAAATGCTTGAAATGGTCAATATCCCGGAGCCGGAAAGGACACTGGACTCATTCCCGCACGAACTGAGCGGAGGTATGCAACAGAGAGCAATGATAGCCATGTCTCTGGCCACAAACCCAAAAATGCTTATTGCGGATGAGCCCACAACTGCTCTTGATGTAACAACTCAAGCGCAGATACTTGATCTTATAAAAGATTTGAAAAATGTCACAGGATCATCCATTCTGTTCATCACCCACGATCTTGCAGTAATAGCTGAGATGTGCGATCGTGTTGGTGTGATGTACGGCGGCAACCTCGTAGAAGAAGCTTCAGTGAATGATATATTCTTCAATCCAAAGCATCCTTATACAACAGGCCTTCTTTCATCTATCCCGAGGGAATTCGGAAAGGAAAGGCGAAACATGAAGCTGAGCACCATACCAGGAAGCGTACCGAATCTGATTACACCACCTTCCGGCTGCAGGTTCCATCCAAGATGCAAATTTGCAATGGATGTCTGCAAAGAGAAAAAACCAAAGCTAGTGGAATTAGAGGCCGGCCATAAGGTAGCTTGCTTCCTTTATTCAAGTGAAGTGGAGGAGAATGCATGAGCGACGGAAATGGCACTTTATTGTACGTATCACATCTCAAGAAATACTTTGACATCAACAACGGGCTCAAGAAAACAGGAACGGTCAAGGCAGTCGACGACGTCACATTCAGTCTGAAAAGCGGAGAAACCCTTGGAGTTGTTGGTGAAACAGGATGCGGAAAAACAACTCTGGGCAGGACAATACTCCATCTTACAAAGCCCACAGATGGCGACGTTTACTTTGATCTTCCTCAGGAAATCATGGAGGACGTAATCCGAACCGAGCAAAAGTTCCACGATCTTCATCTTAAAAAGAACAGGAGCCCTTCTGAACAGGAAGAATATACAGAACTGAAACAGAAGGTTGACAAGTATCGCTCTCGCTATTCTTTAACAAAGAAGAGCCAGAGGGAACTCAAGGATTACAGGAAAAAGATGCAGCCTGTGTTTCAGGACCCTTTCAGTTCGCTTGATCCCAGAAAGTTGATCAAGGATGTAATAGCTGAACCCATGAAATTGCTCACCAAATACTCTGACGAGGAGATACTCGAAAAGGAAAAGGCGCTGATCGAGGAAATTGGTTTAAGTGAGGATCACCTTTATCGTTTCCCCCACGAGTTCAGCGGTGGACAGAGGCAGAGGATAGGGATACTCAGGGCAATAAGTATTGAACCCATAATGCTCGTTCTTGATGAACCTACTTCGGCCCTTGACGTTTCTGTACAGGCTCAGATTCTCAATATCCTTAGGGATATACAGCAGAAGAGAGGTCTTTCTTACATATTCATTTCGCACCATCTTCATGTCATAAGGATGATGTCAGACAAAGTGGCAGTGATGTACCTTGGTCAGATAGTTGAGATTGCAGATACTGAGGAACTGTTCTCGGAAATGCTGCACCCTTACACAAAGGCGCTTTTATCTGCAATTCCATTGCCAGATCCAACACTTAAAAGGGAACGTACAATCCTGGAAGGAGATATCCCAAGTCCTGCCAATCCACCTGCGGGATGCTATTTTCATACACGGTGTCCTTCGGCGATGAAGACGTGCGGCTGGACGCCAAGGGACATGGGCGAATCAATGAGGAGAATGTTCGACCAGTACCGGAACCCTGAAGTACTGAACTTTCCACCCATTGATAATATCGAACTTGATGAAGATAATCGAAAAATCACGGTGTTCTTCACTACTGCCCTGAATCCCTCGCATCTGGAAAGCATTAAGGATCTTATTGACAAGGAAAGCAATCTGAAGAACGGCATCCGTTTCAAGGCCATCAACAGTGTAGAACTTGGAAGCGATCAGAGTTCGGTTGTAATCACAATGATAGAACCTTCTATACCCAGGTTGAAGGAGATAAAGCCAGACCATTTTGTATCGTGCCTTCTGTATGACGAACCCGGTGCCCTGGAGGAGGCTGATGAGGGAGCAACCCAGAGTATATTACAAAGATAAGCAGGAGTACAAGGACGTCTCCTCTAAGGATCTCACCAGGTCTCAGCTGCTTCGTTATATTTTTGATGATTTCTTCAGAGTCTCTTATATCGTCCTGATGCTTTTTATAGATGCAATAATCATAGCACAGTTTTTTTACTTCATTCCAGGTTTCCAGAATGATCTGACCCTGATTTCCGCTGTGTACCATGGCAGTAATCTGCTTGAGTACTATACGGTGATTATGATATTGTTTGTGGAAAGTGTATGTATTTACTATCAGGCAATTCTTTTCAGAAAAATATGGCCAAGGAAACCATTGAATGATGAATGATATGCCGGGATAGCAGTGAAACTCTGGGAACTATATTCCCTGACTCAATGAGGGAGATAGGGAAATATCAGAAATGTCTGATTCAGGATGGTGCAGCAGGGGCTTTCTGTGTAAATGGAAGAACTGTTTTCCTTGTTTTCACGTGGTTGAACCACCATATCTTTGATACCAGCTTGGCATCCTCGAATGGACTCGGTATTGAGGGTTCCCTGAAGCACTGCGTGAAACAGTCATTGCAGTCATTGTCAAAGACTTCCCACTGTGGTTTCTTGTTCAGCACTGTTTCCATATGAGTGAAACACGGGTGTACCTTCCCCTTGTAATCGGTGTAATACGTGGTCTGTCCTGCCTTGCAGGCAGATACAGGCTTCTTGTCAACGTAGTCCACAGCCTCCTTGTAGTAGGACCTGGTGTTGCCAAACACATGCTGATCATAGTTCTCATATGCATATGAGAAAGCCTCACGAATCATCTCGTTGGAGACGTGGAAATCCTGGAAGTAATATGATTCCTGATCAGGGAAGCACATTGACAGGGGTACTCCAAGCTCATTGTTGGCGTATTCCACCATGTCCTTGACCTTGAAATAGTTGAAATTGGTCACAAGTGCATTGGCAGTGAGGATCTTTACCTGGCCCTTTGCCTCCTTGATGACCTTGGTGACTGTATCAAAGATCTTCAGCCCCCTGTATTCGTTGTGTTCTTCAGGTATGTTGGAGTCAAGGGATATTGTTATACCGTCCAGATAGGGGTAAAGCTTCCTCAGAACATACGGATTGGTACCGTTGCTGGCGATATGGGTTATGAACTTGTTTTCCTTGAGCTTCTGGATTATGCTCAGTATTGACTTATTGAGGGTCGGCTCCCCTCCGGTGAGTGATACAATCTTGATCTTGTTCTTCTTCATCTCCTCGATATGCTTGTCAATCAGGTCCTCAGGAAAGAAAATCTGGCCCTGCCAGGCATTGCAGCTTTTGCAGCGGAGGTTGCAGAAGTAGTCAATGTTCCATATCATCGTCTTCATAATGAAAACTCTAATCAGAATGGGGATTTATTACTTTTGCTAGGTTCAACAGCTAATTTTCCACCCAGTACGTCATCAGGACATCGTCAACATATTCGCCGTCAATAATGAACTGCTCCTTGCGTGTCCCCTCGTGCTGGAATCCAAGTTTTTCATAAAGGGAAATTGCGTTCTTGTTGCTTGAAAAGACCTCCAGGTTGAGCTTCCTTATTCCATTTTCCCTGCACCATTCAATGCCCTGGTTTATGAGCCTTGTGCCAAGGCCCGATCTCCTGTGGCCGGCTTTTATTGCAATTCCGAGGTTTGCAGTGTGCCTGTTCTTCCTGTACATTCCTCTCTGTATTGTGAGCACTCCAACAATTTCAGTGCCCTTCTCGCAGACAAGGGTAAGGTCATCAGGACTCCTTATCCTCTCCTGCTCTCCCCTCTCGGTGAGCAGATAGTATTCACTGACAAGATATATCCTCTCGTCCATGACGCTCTGCATGCAGTTAATGACTCCTCTGGCATCCTTGGGATCAGCTTTCCTGATAACATAGCCCGATCCGGCTCTCTGAGTCTCAGCCTTTTCCTTCCAGAGCATGGACTTTCCCATTAACAGAAATGGAACAGCCAAATAATCTTTTGCTGTTACTTCTTAAGCAGCGAAGTCTTCAGGTTATGAAAGATTTCCTGCATCTCCTCGGACAGGGCCTGGGCTTCAGCTATAATCTTGTCCTTGCTTTCCAGGAACTCGGGTGTGAGAATTGCCCCCTCCCTTGACGGTAGTATGAGCCCCTCCTTCTCAAGCACTCTCAATGAATATCTGATCTTGTGCTCCGGTATTCCTGTCTCATGCGATATCTTGATAATACCGACGGGTTGCTCATTCATAAGAGTCTGCACAATAGCAATGTGTCGTTTCACCGTTTCCAGATCATTCTTGATTTCCCCGAAAAGGGTCGTGGATGAATCCATGACACTGTATGTCTAATCATAATAAATAGTTATGAATCAGCGCTGTCAATTTCAATGAACCCATGTTTGATACATGAACCAGTTTCCATTAAGGCTTCAATCTGTCCAGGATACTGAGGTTAACATCATGGATAGATTTCTTTTCCACTGTAAACAATTCGTATATCTTCATCTTCAGTATTCAACAGTTTTCTTATTCTCAGGTCCCTCTCCTTTATGTATTCTCTGAATCTTGCGGGATCAGGGGAATGGGCCATTATGCCCATTGCATTGCGCCTCAGTGCTATCTGGAGCCTGACATCGAACTGGAGCCTGCTGTCCATGCCATCAATTTCTATGATCTTGACCAATCAGGTAGAGATGTTGTCGAGAATATTAATATTGATGTGATGGACCAATTCTGCATGATTCCGACAGCTCACAAACACAAAACTGCAAAATAGTAAATCCAGAGATGGGATTATGTGTCAATGCCAGAAATCCAGCTGAAAGAGATCAGACCATTCACATATGAAATTCCTGCCAGTACGGATGAGAGGATGAACGTTCCCGGAGTTGTTTTCGCATCGGAAAAGATGATGCAGACACTTAGGTCAGATCAATCCCTGTCCCAGGTTGTGAATGTAGCAATGCTGCCAGGTATCGTGAGAGCTTCATACGCTATGCCTGATATCCACTGGGGATACGGTTTTCCCATTGGGGGTGTTGCTGCCTTCGACTGGCGGGAGGGAATAGTTTCCCCAGGTGGAGTGGGTTACGACATTAACTGTGGTGTCTCGCTTCTGCAGACCAATCTCTCAGCAGACACTGTAATTCCAAAGATACACCAGATAACAGACGAGATATTCCGGAATGTGCCCTCAGGGATCGGCAGCTCAACGGCCAGATATACTGACAGAGATCTGGAGGAAATCCTCGCCGGTGGCCTGAAGTGGGCCAGGGATCACGGAGTTGCAACAGAAGATGATATTGCACACACTGAGGATGGTGGATCCATAGATGGTGCCAGTTCCAACTCTGTGAGCAGAGAAGCAAGGGCAAGGGGTATCAAGCAGATTGGCACCCTTGGTGCGGGAAACCATTTTCTTGAGATCCAGAGGGTTGACAGGATAATTGATCCAGATGGAAGCTCGAAGTTTGGAATAAGGGAGAAAGATCAGGTCACAGTGATGATCCATACAGGTTCCCGTGGGCTCGGTCATCAGGTTGCAACGGATTTCATTGGCGAACTTAATGGGTCATCCCCGGACATTCTAAGGCATCCGGTGGACAGGCAGCTAAATTCGGCAAGGATCGGAACTTCTCTGGCAGACCGTTACATTGCCTCAATGGGGGCAGCTGCAAATTTCGGTTTCGTGAACCGGCAGGTCATAATCTCAAGAGTCAGGGAGGCGTTCCGGAAGTTTTTGCCGGATTCGGAACTGAAATTGGTTTACAGCCTTGCGCACAATATTGCGAAGATAGAAAGGCACATGGTGGATGGAGAGGAACGGAAACTGCTTGTGCACAGGAAAGGTGCCACACGGGCCTTTGGCCCGGGCAACAGCAACCTCACAGGGATATTCCGGAAAACAGGGCATCCGGTGCTGGTTCCTGGAGACATGGGAAGTGCATCATACCTCCTGGTGGGAACAGCTGGAAATGAAAACATTTCATTCAGCTCAAGCTGCCATGGAGCCGGGAGACTTCTCAGCAGGACAAAATCCCTGAAGGAGTTCAACAGTTCAGATGTCATTTCAAAGCTTGAAAAGAGGGGTATATATCTGAAGGCTCAGAGCAGACAGGTTGTATCTGAGGAGGCTCCTGGAAGTTACAAGAACATAGATGATGTGATATATTCCGTTGAGGGGGCCGGTCTCACAAGAACTCTTGCAAGGATGACGCCACTTGGAGTTGTGAAAGGATGAGAAAATTCGTTGGTGAAATATCGGGCAATATCTTTATTGATGGAGCCATGAGGCAGGGCACTCTTGAAATCAGGGACGGAATAAAATTCACGGAGGGTGGGCAGAGAAATACAGGCAAGGTGGGAACAATTATACCATCCTTCATAAATGCACATACACACATAGGGGATTCATTCATAACCGAGGTCCCGCCCGGAGATATACCCGGGATTGTTGGTCCCGGAGGCTTCAAGTACAGGATGCTTTCATCCGCCACAGATGAAGTCATCATTGAAGGAATGGAAAGATCAATGAAAATAATGCAGGATACCGGTACTTCTGCATTCATTGATTTCAGGGAATCTGACATTCATGGCCTTCAGCTGCTTGAACGCGCAGCAAAACATGATGTGATGCCTGTTCCTCTTGGCAGGCCTGATTCAACAGGATCAGATTTGGGGAAGATTATTGACCGATGCCAGGGTTTTGCGCCCAGTGCACTGAACGATGATGACTTTTTCCAGCTGATGTCAATGAAGCAGTTGAGCAGGGAGAAAGGGAAGCTGTTCGGGATACATTTCAGTGAAAATCTGCCGGAGAACATTGATGCCCTCATGAGGCTTTCACCTGATTTCATAGTGCACTCAATCGCGTGTTCGGATGAGGAACTGGATAGCATAGCCAGTGCAAATATTCCCGTGGTGATTACGCCCAGATCGAACATATTCTATGGCAAGAGGCCCAATTATGCAAGATTCCTCAGTCATGGTGTGCGGCTGATGCTTGGGACCGACAATGGAATGGTGGCCGCGCCGGACATGTTCAGGGAGACGTGTTTCCTCTATACTTACCAGAGGGGGATTGGAATTATAAGTCCGGAGGAAATAATCAGAATGTCAACTGAAGTTCCATACGAGTTCCTGGTAAGCCATGGCATTCACCCTGCAAGAGCATACATTTTTTTCCCGGAGGTTGAGCTTTCTCCATATGAGATCGTTACAAAGGGCAGTTATTTCAGGCATGAAACCATATTTGTCTGACGGTTTTCCCATGCACGATAATATTTATAAGACTCAGTTCCCTTAGCCATTTCACGCGAGGAAGATACTGTTGCAGAAGACAGCAATTATAGCAGCAATCGTTACATTGATGATGGTGGGGAGCGCGCTTGCTCTCATAGGGAATAGCTCAGCTACTGGATTCCAGACAGGTACGGTATCGTATCAGGAAGGATACTATCATGGCACTGAATTCCTGGGTGCCGGCTCACAGTCAATAAATGTGACCACGCTGTCAGGCGTCCCTGTAACGACGCTATCCGGCACTGCTAGCAAGGCAACACTTCCTCTTGGACAGTACTATTTCATAGTGTCCCCGAAAGCGGTACTTGCCGGAAGCAATTATGTCATTGCAAACGGTACCAGGCAGCTTGTCAATGTGACAACAGGCACAACAAGCATAAAGCTGGTTGATCAGGCGTACCTGACTTCACAGGAGACTTTCAATTTCCCAGGAATAGTGTCCGGAACAAGCGCCACTGTTAAGTTTGTCACTCCACAGGGCTTTGTGTTCCAGACAAACACAACAAGCAAAAATGCAACAGCCATGGTACCGAACCCAGGAAATTTTGTTGTTGACGCAACATACGGTGGAACGGTTTTCACGTTCCCGCAGGTATATGCTAAATCTGGTGTTACACTGGCATTCAATAGGCACCTGCAGGCATCAGGATTTGTCTACAATGCCACAACTGGAAACAGCATAAGTTCATTCAATGTAATCCTGATAAACTCCACTGCAAAGACCTATCAGAACATTGCATTCAGCAACGGTTATTTTGCACTGTCAAATCTTACAAATAACACAGGTGCTTACAAATATAATTATATGGTTGTGGATGCTCCGGGCTATGCTGGAGCTCAATACCCTCTTCCAATAACAAGCAGTCAGCCACTGACCGTGAATCTCACTCCAGGATCATCAAACGTTTATTCCAACTACACCCTGGGAACAAATCCGCAATACCTTAACCTTTCACTGAAGTACGTTATTTCCAATGCAACCGCCCTGCCTTTCTTCGGAAACTCTTCAATAGGGTCACTCTACTGGCAGCATATTTTTGACTCAAACGCAATAACTACTGCCTCACTCCAGTCCTATGTTCAGAACGTAACTCCAAGCGTATCAAATTACACGATAACCATTGACGGCTACAACTACTACAGAACAAGCGTGGGAAAGGCTACGGTATCATCATTGCCTGCCAACACCACTACATTCAACGTTACTGTTAGGTATATGAACTCAACCATCAAGGCAACCGATCTGACATCAGGCTTCACGGTTAACCTGTATGCAATTGGCACACAGTATACCATGGGGTCCCTGAGGTACAGTTACCAGTTTGCTTACAATCTTCCAACGGTAGCGCTTGCTTCACCAACAAGCGTTGTGACTTCATTCAAGAGCCCCATAAATATAACGCCACAGGCATCCAACGGTTACCTTAACCTGAAGTTCAGCCCATCGGTAAAGCCCACAGTGGTGGCTTCTGAGATCTCACTGTACTGGAATGGAATGGTATCCAGTAACTACATTGTTAACAGCTCACTCAACAATACCATATTCGTGGTTCCGGCGGGGGTTCCTGTTTACTATAACGTTTCATCGGCCTATTACAACCCTGTGACGGGAGAACATGATTACCAGAGCGCAACTTTCAGATGGTACAATGGAACAAAGCTCATGAATACAAGTTATAATGCAAGCCTGGACCAGTTCAACACATCCGGAATATACAAGATAATGCTGAATTACACCAGCGGTTCGGGTGCATCCAACACCACGAATTTCAGTGTCATAGCCATCACAACCTCACAGGTGCCATCAATAAGCCTGAATGTGACATCCTCAGGAAAGGTTAACTTCGCTGCTAAAGGTATTTCAAAGGCCAGCATGTACGTACCGCAGTCCAAGAGCGTGCAGTTCAGCGGATATGGCTCCTACCTTAACGAAACCGGCTACAGCGTCCCGCTCACCTTCACCTGGTATTTTGCTCCAATTGGCAGTTATACAGGTTACAAGACACTTGGACAGAACATAACCCAGACATTCAATACCCCATCCAGTACACAGCTTAACAGCCTTGGTGGACCGGTGACCGGCTATCTTAACGTTACAAGTGTTGCAGGAACATACACAAACATATCTCTGTCAGTAACAGTGAATGATACCACAGCCCCGTCTCCTGTAATGACTCTTTACAACGCTACCGGTGTGTCCGAGACCAACCCAGTTGCGGGGCAGGTAACGACTTTCTCAGCTAATTCCTCTTCAGACCCTTACTACAAGGAAACAAGCCTGAGCTACAACTGGAGTGTTGAGTATGCAAACGGAACCAAGGTTGCTCCAGGCAGCAGCACATACGCAGTTGTTGGCGGGAATATGACAGATTCACCTTACGTGAAGATACAGTTCAACACAGTCAGCGGTTTCACAATGTCACTCAATGCCACAAACCCGTCTGGCGTTAATGGAACATCAAGCAGGGCACTCATAATGACAATTGCCACCCCAATGATCATAGTGCAGAGTGCATATCTTTCAACAACACCTGACCAGGGATCAACAGTCACTGCCCACGTGAATGTGAGCAACAACGGAACCGTAAATGCAGGATCATACACAATAAGCCTGTACGTAAATGGGAAGCTTGTAACCAGCCATTCATACACTAACCTTCCAGTAGGGACAACAAAATCTGTTGACTTCAACTTCTCCTCACCGGCTTCAGGCAGTGTAACTTTCGTATTCAAGGCGACAAACAGCAGTGAGCCATCGTTCTTTGCAAACACAAGCGCCTATACATTCACGCACAGCGTTAATCCGCCAGCTTACAAAACGCCACTTATCATAGTTGGCGTTATCGTTGTGATCATATTCATATCATTCGCATACTACAGGCTCACGTCTGGAGGGTCTAAAAAGACAAAGACAACCCAGCCGGCCACCCAGCCCAAACAGCAGCCGGCAAAGAAGGACGAGAAGAAGAAATAATTTTTAGAAGAGATCACATCTCTTCAAGAACATTTATACCAACCAGAAATGCAGCATCTTTTACTATATTTTTGAAGTTCCTGACAATTGCAAGTCTTCTTCCGCGATCTGATGAATCAGCAGTAAGCACGGGGCAATTTGTATAAAAATCGTTGAAGGTTCTGGTGAGTTCAAGCAGGTAATTGGCAATGGTCTCAGGCTTAAGGCCCAATACCGCGTCATGGAGGACATAGGCGTATTCATACATCTTCTTGACCAGAGGCGCTTCCATGTCACCGTAACTCCCTTCTGGGCTGATATCTGCATTCCCAGCCTTGCGCAGGATGCTCGCCGCCCTGGCATATGAATACATTATAAACGGTGCAGAATCCCCTTCCAGGCTAAGAGCTTCGGACCATTTGAAGACCATCTGCTTGTTTGCATTCAGCTTGACTATGTGAAACCTTATGGCAGACGTGGCAACAGCCTGAGCTATCCCGGAGAGTTCGGATTCCGGCAGTTCACCGCGTTTGTTCCTCACGATATTCAGTGATTCCTCAATGGCCCTGTCCAGCAGTTCATCTGCAGTCACAATGTTCCCTCCCCGGGTGGTCATCTTGCCTGATTCAAGTGAAACGTATGAGTAAAACACGAAATCCAGTTTACCATCCCTGTGAAGGAGGTCCTTCATCACGTATTTGATATGACCAGCGTGCTCCTTGTGGTTTTCCCCAAGGACATCGATGATCCAGTCGAAATTATCCATCTTGTACTGGTGGTAGGCAATATCTCTGGAAAAGTATAGAGAGGTGCCGTCATTTCTCGTCAGGAACATTTTCCTTCCTCCACTTGATACGTATTTCGCGCCTCCCTCATCCTCAAGTTCATCTTCAAGGCTTTCCAGCACCCTGTTCACATCGCCGTTCCTGATGAGATCGGATTCCCAGGTGTAATCGTCTATCTTTATGCCCAGCCTTTCAAGGGTGCCATTTATGCTGCCAAGTATCACTGAGCAGATTGTCCTTATTCCGTCCATAACCTCGGGTTTTCCAGCCTCATACTGCCTTATGGTTTCGTCCACTTCTTTCTCCAGCTCAGGATTTGCCTCCACCTCCCTGTGCATTCTCTGGTATGCCTTCAGAAGATTCTCCGTTGTCAGGTTTCCATTCTGGCCAAATTTCCTGTAACCAACATAGAGTGACGCAACCTGCCTTCCTGAGTCGTTGACAAAATACTGTGTGGTTACCCTGTACCCGTACCTTGAAAGGATCCTGAACAGTGAATCTCCGATTATGGAGTTCCGGATTCTGCCGATGTGTATGGGCCCTGTGGGGTTGGTGCTGGTGTGTTCCACAGAAACACGTTCAGGATCCTGGAAGACATCAGGAAACCGATCTGTGCCATATATTTCGCTGGAGATTGCTTCCATCAGCTTCGTTGGATTCAGGGTGAAATTTATGTAGCCACCGGATGATGTTATGGCAGCAATGTAATCCTCTCCTGAGAGTGCAACTGTGATCCTTGACGCAACGTCCTCAATCTTAATATCTCCCTTCCTGAGAAGCGAGAATGCTCTCAAAGCGAGGTCTGCATGCCCCGTTCGGTCAGGTGCAATGTCGTTGTCCCTCACTTCAGGATAGAGCGACCTTATACTTTCAGTAAGTTTCTTCCTGTAATCTTCAAAAAGCAGCATGTTCGTCCATATGAATTACTTGTAAATATATTCATCATGGTGCCCGGTGAGGCAAGCCGTATTTACTGAGATGGTACGAATTCATAAAGCTCGGTGTATGACCTCAGGAGGGAGAAGAGGCGATCCTTGCCTATCTCAATCCTCTGGCTCTTTCCCGGTTCATCTGGCACAAGGAGATCAATGGTGCTGCGTTCACCCGGGAATCTTTCACCAAGTTTCTTGACTATGGTCTCAATGCCGGCATCCTTCAGTGAAGACCTCTTTATCCCAAATCTGTCAAGAACGGAATTTAGAGTATCACGCTGGTTCTTCACCGATATTCCGGACCTCTCGGCAAGGAAGAATTCAATCAGCATCCCTGTTGACATGTACTGGCCGTAGGTAACCTTGTTCCTGTGTATTTCACCAAGAACTGATCCGATGGTCTTCCCAAATTCCGTGGCGATGTTTCTCTTTCCCACCTGAGTGGACATCTGCTCTGCCCTTATTCGCATCCCCTTTCCTATGATCTTGCAGACGCCTTCGGATTCCCTGAAGGAACGAACATCCTCGGCAGTCATTATCATGCTTATTATGGAGTGATCTGCCACCACGCCGTATCTGGCCATTTCCACAAATCCGTCCCTGATCTCGTCACTGGTCTGTGATCTTACATAATGGGAATCAACGATGATTTCTGATGGCGTAGACCTGCTGCATATGACATCCTCGTGATTTGAGAAATTGATGCCTGCAAGGCCGGAAACAGAATTGCCTATCTGTGCAAGCAGTGTTGTGGGAACGGGGATGTAATCCATGCCTCCCCTGTAGGTTGATACAACAAATCCTGCAAGGTCTAGGACTTCGCCGCAGCCAAGAGCTATGACAAGGGAATCGCTGGAAACGTTCCTGTCTATGAGCACCTTTACTATCTTCTGGTAATTGCGCACATTTTTGAGGTTATCCCCCTCGTTGAGAGTGATCTTGGTCAGATCTCCCCTTATGGAATCCAGGTCAGGAATATAATGGGAGAATTTTTCCATGGCGGAGCTTCCTGATATGAATACAACACTGTCGTACTTTCCGGCAGTATCTAGGATGTGATCTGTGGTGCCGTTCCCAAGCACCACCGGAACATCTCTCCCATTGATGGGCAATGTTATTCTTTCAGGAGTGGATGTAATTCAAGTCACCAGTATTGAATGTATTTACCTGAATATAAAGCATTCCCATGAATCCTCCGGGATATCCAATGGAATAATTATTAAGTCAGAAAAAAGCTACTGTTTTGTGGATACGGGAGAAAGCATAGCCTCACGCCAGATAGAAGTGCTGATGGATCAGTGCAGGAATCTTGACGAATCGTCCAACACCACCCATATGGAATACTGGGTTAAGGTTCCTGAGGACCGGCTCGATGGCTTCAACTATTCCATGATCAAGGGAAAGAAATCCCATTTCATTTCATGCATAAACGGCGAGGTCCTTCCAACGGATTTCAGAAGGACCCGTAACGGTTTCTGGAGCGACGGGAAAGGCCATATCTCGGAGTTCCGGGTTTTCATGGACTGCATTTCAGCTGCTGACTTGCTGAGGAAATATGTCAGAGGACTGGGGTATATTTACCGTGAATACGAGAGCATGGAACGCCTGGATTATGTGCTTGCAGACAGGGGGCTGCTTTCCATTTGGTACCGTGCTGATGGGCTCCATTCCATTGAAGTAAAGCTGAAAGTGGATCACAGAAATGCTTGGCCAGCCGTGGATGAAGATAGGGATATGCATATTTCAGGGAATGAGAAGCAATTTTCAGTAATCAGCACCAGCGGCACAACCTTTTTCAGCGTTAAGTCGGATGGCAGTGTTTCCTGCAATTTAACTGACGGTTATCTCATCATAGTTGTTAAGAATTTTACTCTGCTGCACCTCACCATATCATCTGATGATGTGCCGGAAGGCGGGAACGATCTTGATCAGACTGTCAGTTATCATCTGGGAATTAAGGATTCACTCATGATTGAAACTGGCAATAAAAAATTGGATAAGGTATTTCTCTGGACAAAGCATGATCTGCTGGAGTTCTATACCGAAACAGGTGTAGGATCAGGATGGTTTGCAGGTTTTCCCGTATTTTCATGGTTCTTTGGACGGGATGGATTGTGGATGGGGCTGGCAGCGAACATGTGCGGGCTTGGTGAAATTACGAGAAAGCACATGCAGACACTGCTGAATCATTCCAGGAACGGCCAGATTCCCCACGAGATTGCCCTCAATTCTGGGAATCAGGAATATGAGGTTTCCAGAACCAGCACGGACACCCGTTTCATGTCAATTGACAGCAACCTGCTGTGGATCCTATGTAACCGATCGCTGAATCACTGGGGCTATGGTCCATTTCCAGATTCAGTTGAAGATAAGGTGCTTGGTTTCTCCATGTCCTGTGACAAAGATGGAGATATGCTCATTGAGAATGATTTCAAAAAGAGTCTCATAGGATGGCCGGAGACATGGGCATCGCAGAGGGATGGAAAGTGCGTTGATATCAATGCGCTCTGGATTGCCGTGCTTGAATCACTTGGCAGCAGGTTAAATGGCGGGTACTTTCAGACAGCCATTGACAGATATCTGGAGGAGTTCTTCGAAGGACCGGAATTCACAGATTCCATAGATTCTACTTCAGCACACGCGGTTAAAAGCGCAATGCTGCTGGTGCCTGCAATGTTCCTTGATGACAGGAGGGTGAAGGACCAATTTTCAAAACTGCTTGGGAGCGACATGATAACGCCATGGGGAGTGCGATCCATGTCTGCTGAAGATAAGAAGTATGATGGTGGATACCACACCGGCATCGTATGGCCATTAATGACAGGATGGTTTTCAATTGCTGCTTACAGGCAGGGATTCTTTGACCAGGGATATGACCAGATCAAGACTTTCATTGAAAACGCATTTCATTCAGCAGATCCGGGAAGAATAAACGAAGCATATTCATCAGACCAGCCCACGCCAACAGGCCAGTTTGCGCAGGGATGGTCCTCATCCATGTTCATCATGTCTTTGCTGGGAGGAATGGCGGGAATGCCTGTCTGGGGTGATAGCACTAAAGACATCAAATCCGTGTTTCATCCTCATCTGCCAGAGGAAATGAAAGAAATTACACTGAGGCATTTTAACTGGTACGGGGAAAAATTTACAGTGGTCTTGAGCAACCAGAAGATAACCATAGAAAGGGAGGGATAATTTTCCACTCCATGTTTATCTCAAAGCTCGGATACTTCTCAAGGTAGCGGTGTTTAATTTCTCTGTTATTTTTTATCAAGATGATGTTTCATTAAACTGTGCTTTAAGCTTATGCCCAGGATGCTTGATAAGAAGTCGCTTGAGCTGTGTCCGGCAAGGATAAGAAGATAACGGTGTAAACAAGATCATCCTGGATCTGAATTCTCTTTTATTCAGGTGGCAATACTTGGCAGGCTTATTTGCCTGTGATTCCGGAGTGTAGCTTGAATTGACTGATTTATAGTCAGACTCTCTAAATTCCAGAGGTCCAAGCAAGAAGCTATTCTACGTATATTATTGCTTATGCGGGCGTACTGGCTCAATTCTGGTCGTCGAGGCCGGATTGAGAAAGCGGCTCAGTTTGAGAGTATGAGTAAATCACAAGATCTGGGTAAACCACAGTAATGAATTAATTTCTCCGAAGATATCTGGCACAAAAATGAACGAAATCGAGACACTGCAATTGGAAACAGATTTGAAAATATAGTTATAGGCAATAACCAGCAAAAACTGGCACACTGTCTGGTATAATTACATATATCGTTAAATGTTGAGATACGAGATGATGGAGATCAAGAAAAATGATGTGAAATTCTCAATCAAACATAACCTGTGGGAGACTGAGGGATATCTTCAAATTCCTTGAAACGAGTCACGGAAAAATTAAGTCGAGTTCCTATAGAAAGCAACTCTGGGCTTTTAAGTACTATATGTTCACCCTTTTCCGTTCTGCCAAAAACGTAGTAAATATCCCCAAAACTCTCAGATGAATCAACGATGATCGAATAAGGCCCTGACCCTACATTTGCCCATTCCGGTCTGAAACCCTTGCCATTAACAAAATTCATAGGGAAGTCTCCAACAAAGTCACCAACCCAGGCAGTAGCTGGGTCTTCGTAAAGTTCTTTATAGGGGGCTATCTGCTGAAACTGTCCCTGATTCAGAACAGCAACCCTGTCGCCAAGTGCCTCAGCTTCCTTCTGATCGTGTGTTACGAAGACAAAAGTTTGTTTTAGGTCCTGCTGTAGGCGCTTAAGTTCTGATCTAGCAGAGAATCTCACTCTGGCATCAAGATTGCTAAGGGGCTCATCGAGAAGGAACATCGCCGGGTCTCTGACCATTGCCCTAGCAAGTGCAACTCGCTGCTGCTGACCACCACTGATCTGATTGACCCTTTTGCCAAGAATCTCTGAGATGTTTAGCTTTTCAGCAACTTCCCTAACTTTCTGTGTTATGTTACCAGAATGGTGCATTTTCAGTGGGAATGCAATGTTATTGAACACGTTCATATTGGGATAGAGAGCGTAGTTCTGAAACACCATTGCAAGATTTCTCCTGTTGGGTGGCATTGCAGTAACATCCTTTCCGTCAATTAATACCTGGCCGCTGGTAGGTTGTTCAATGCCTACTATAAGTTTTAAAAGAGTCGATTTGCCAGTCCCTGACGGTCCTAAGATCACAAAAAATTCACCCTCTTCTACAAGCAGTGAGAGGTTCTTTATGACTGTAGTCTTCCCATAGGTCTTTGAGACATTCCTTAATTCGAGTTTTGCGGTCATTTTTTTTTCACATTCCTGTATATTTTTATATGGGTAATTAGCCGGTGACACCGGAAGTTAAGTAGTTTCCCTTTATGAATTTAGAAAGCACCAGAGTGATTACTATGACGGGTATGGTAACAAGGAGGGCGAAAGCGGATGCAAACAGGATATTGCCCCTGGCCGTGCTGTCGATATATATAAGTATAGGTAAAGTAGGATGTACCGGGGAGAGAATAACGGCGAACGTAAACTCATCCCAGGACATCATCCAGGAGAGCAGAAAAGCCGCAAAGATGCCTGGTTTCGCAAGGGGTAAAATCACTGTGTACAGACTCTGCATAAAACCCGCCCCATCAACTCTGGCCTGCAATTCCAGCTGTTTTGGCAGGGACTGGAGAGTACCAGTGATCATGAATATGGTCATAGGTAGGACAACAAGCTCCTGCGCCAGTGCAAGTCCCAGTGCGGAATCATAAAGTCCCAATTTCAGGAAACTCACACTTATTGGTATGGCAATGGTTAGAGACGGTATCATGGTGGAAAAGAATAAAACAGAGATTATAAGTGCACTCATTCTGTTTGACATCTTACTCAGACCGTAGGATGCATGGAATCCTAGAACAACAGCAAGAGCTCCAACAATCGTGGCAGTAATAAGACTCTTAATAAATGCTGCTTCCAGAATGCTGCTGTAACCCGAGAACGCACCTATTAAATTCGATAAAGTGAACTGCGATGGCAGCAGCGGAGGGTAATATGCAGCCACAGTCTGTGAAGGGACTGCAAACGCTATAATAATCAAAACATACATTGGTATGAGAGTTACTGTGGCGAAAATAATTGCGATAATGAAATAGAATTTCCTGTTTCTAGGATTGTTATATTCGCTTACCAATTCAGCTCACCTTTGCAGATCTGCTTCTGTAAAACATTACAAAAAACGCAAAAATAAGGACAAAAGCCAGGAGTATTGTTGCAGAAGCATAGGAAGGGTGAGGATTTACAATGTCAAACAGCGAATAGGTCATGGTTGTAAGCAATGGATGCGGAAACAGGCCATCCTGAGCAATAGCAAAGATATTGAATTCGCTGATCCCGCGTATCATGAGTGCGATGGCAATAAAAGGTGCAAGATTCGGCAAAGTAATACGGAAAAATCTCTGGAATGTACCAGCTCCGTCCACCATTGCCTGGCTGTATAAATCCGGAGGAATGGTTGTCATTCCTGCCAGTAAAATAAGAGAGACAATGGGCGTGTTTTTCCAGGAATCAGCAAGAACTGTTATCAAAAGCGATGTTCCAAAGCTCCCTGTCCAGTCAATTGCGTGTCCGCCAAGCAGTTTTAACATGGTATTGGCATAACCTCCGTAACTGGAGAAAATATCATGAAAAATGACAGCCGTAACAATTGTTGCGACTCCAAATGGCAAGAAAAGGATTGCAGAAAATGCTTCTCTTCCTTTGAAAGGCTTTGACAGCAGGCTTGCGACAACAAAACCAATGGAAAACTGGAGGCCCAAGGCCGATGCCGTTACTATAAAAGTATTAACAATTGGTGAAAGGCCGAATGTACCAATCACAAACTGGTAATTATAAATGGTGTTATGCGCCCTCAGGGTGGAAAAACTTCCATAGACTGATTGCAAAGCCGGGATAAATGCAAGGATCAAAACGTATAACACAGCCGGCAAGATCAATAGAAGCGCAATCCATTCATCATTCCTCAACTTCACCAAAGATTATCACCTAATAAAATAAAAAAAGTTTGGTATTTTTGTGGGGCTAAACCGATATGGGTGCGTAGTTTGCCGGATTATTGTATAAAGTTGCATTTGCCTGCCCATAGTTTTCTCTGATGTATGTATACATAGTGGAATGTACGGCGCTCAGTGCGGCGGTAATATTTGCTACTGTGTTGCCCTGATGATCGACAATCAATGGATTAAAGGCTTTTTCATCCAAGACGGTCTGCCATTCAGTTATCCATGGCGTTGGATTCCTGAGGAATATGCCTGTCTGTATGGCCTGTGATTCTGCAAGGAACACTGGAGATTCGGCAGCAGGAAGGTCAACATATGCAGCTAGGTTTATTGCTGGCCAGGACATTGCAATCATATATTCTCTCTGTGCCTGCGCTCCAAGCAGGAAAGTTATAAATGATTCCAATTGTGGGACATCCGTTGCGCCTTTCGGGATGTAGAGAACGTCTCCACCAAGCAAGTGGTTGCCGTTGACTGATCCGTTGGGTCCAGCATACACGCCCAACGTCTGGTTTGTCATCTTGTAACCAGTGGTTGTGTTCGTAAGCTGGTTGTATATGTATGGCCACTGATAGTCAAGTATTGAATAGTTGCCCACTGCAAGACCATGGTAACTGCCCCAGTAACCGGTTGTGTAACTTGGTGCGAAATAGTCTGAAAGGTTGTAAAGCATCTCAAAGGCATGGATGTCTCCTGTATCATTGGCATACAATGGGTTCCCACCATACTGCACCATCATCTGGTATAGCTCTGTTGCTGTGGAAGATCCTCCCCGTGGCGGATTAGTACTTCCACCCTGTATCATCAATGCATCTTTTCCCGTTTTTGACTTTATATTATGTAGGTCATTCAGTAGGGCAGTATAATTCGACGGTGGTGTTGAGATTCCAGCTTGTGAAAAAGCCGTCTTATTGTAAAACACCAGTGGTATGTTGGCCCTGAATGGGAAGAAATATACTCCACCAAATACCTGTTTCTCGTAGTTTATCATGCTCTTTGCAGCAGGTATGATTGTAGTAGGAAGCATATTTGATGATACATTAGTGAGATTCATCATAATATTCCCAGAACTGCTGTAAATTAGCTGTCCTATTTCCAGATTATCCTGTCCAACAACCACTGGTCCAACCTTCCCAGATTGTTCTAGGGCAAGAATGTCCTTTGATGTGTCACCGCTTCCAACGTTAACCAGTGTAACGGTGGTTCCAGGATGCTGGGCATCGAACTGTGGTATTAGTGTGTCATTAACAAAGTTCGCTTCAGAGGTGGCTAGGCTTTCGTAAAAAACTATGTGCACCGTTGAGGTTTTTGCTGTGGTAGAATGGAACGGTACATAACCGCCAGCAAATCCAAGTATAAAAACTACAACCAATGCAGCAATTATACCCCACGGCTTCTTCTTATATTCAATGTCATCTGCCATTTTGCTTCAAACCCCTATTTATATTATTTTACTTAAACATTTCTTTGACAATATAGTGTTCTGCTCAAAATGATACGCACATGTTCAGTTCTGTACCTAGAGATCATTCAAAGTTGTCTTTAAATCAACCAGGAAGTCTTATCCCAGATCCGTAGTTTATATTATCCCCGAAGATTTGGGTTATATGCAATTCAATTCCAGAGCAATTATCGGAAAGAACTGTTGTCAGATACTCTTGGAAAAAATCAAAATTTAGGCATTCTTTCAACGAACCATTTAATTCACAGTCGATCGATGAGGTGCGTCTCGCAGGCACAATACTTCGCAAAACCATTCACATAGCGCTGTTCACCGCTTTTATGGAGACTTTGATTGATACTCATGAAGAACATGCCGTCCCCTCACTGAGAATTTATTAATAACTGCCACGTATACTGATGGCAATCTCAAATGGCATTTCAAGGAGCAAGAAAATACAGAGATCTTGGCAGGAACGGTTACCTCAGAATTTCAAGCCATGGAATGATCGCCAGCAACAGAACCGCTGCCCTTGTGGGCCTGAACGGAACAATCGACTGGGCATGCCTTCCAAATTTTGATTCACCTCCAGTTTTTGATTCAATACTTGACAAGAACAAGGGTGGTTATTTTTCAATCAAGCCCCATGATACAGAGAATCTTGAGGTCATACAGTCATACAAGGAACTCACCAATGTCCTCATCACTGAATTCATCAGGGACGGCAAGATCATACTGCGCCTTACGGACTTCATTCCAACTTCTGACTATTCAACAATCAGCTTTCCGGAAATACACAGGATGGTTGAGACCACTTCCGAGGATGTGGAAGTTGATATTGCCTTCAAGGCCACCATAAATTACGGGAAACATACACCGGTCATAGAGCAGAGGAAGAACGGCTTCATATTCAGGTACAGGGACACAAAGGTTGGGATAGTCAGCGAGATCCCTCTTTCCCGTGATGGCGACAGGGTCATAGGTTCCCAGAAAATACCCAGGAGGACTTCAAGATGGCTTGTTGCGCTCTACGGCATTTCACATCTGGACGTTATATCTGACTACAAGTCTTACCAGAGGATGGAGGATACCATTGACTACTGGCAGAAATGGAGCAACTCCACCACATACAGGGGGCTCTACAACAACGATGTAAACAGATCTGCCCTGACCCTGAAAGGTCTCTTTTTTGAACCAACCGGCCTCATGGTGGCAGCACCCACCACCAGCCTTCCGGAGTGCATCGGAAGCGAGAGGAACTGGGATTACCGCTTTGCCTGGATAAGGGACACAGCCTATGTCATTGAGGCACTTTCACTCATAGGCTACAAGAGGGAGGCAACCAAGTTTCTCTATGATATGATGGATAAGATTGAGCATGATGGTCGAATCCGCACAATATACCCAATAAACAGCAGTTCAAGCCTGGAGGAGATGGAGCTTGATTACGAGGGCTACATGGGATCAAGGCCTGTCCGCGTTGGCAACAAGGCATCCGATCAGCTCCAGATAGATCAGATGGGATCCATTGTAAATGCAATCTGTGCACTGAGCGATGCTGGCGGCGTAATAAACTCATATCTCTGGAACTTTGTGGGCGAAACACTGGATCATCTCTCAAAATTATGGAAATCTCCCGATTCAAGCATCTGGGAATTCAGGACAGAACCAAGGCATTACGTATATTCCAAGGTTGTTTCGTGGTCTGCATTCAACAATGCCATCGCCATGGGCAAATACCAGGGCTTTTCAGGCCCATACAGGAAGTGGAGGGCCATTGCCGATGAGATAAAGGAGGACATTATTGCCAATGGCTTCAGCGAGGAGCAGAACAGCTTTGTGCAGTATTATGGAAGCAGTGAGACCGATGCCTCGCTGCTCCGTATGCCGCTCCTGGGCTTCCTTCCTGCTGATGATCCAAGGATCGTTGGCACCGTGGCAAAGATTGAGAAGGATCTCAGGGTCACTGATCACCTCTTTCGCAGGTACCGCGAGGATGACGGGCTCAAGGGAGAGGACAACGCCTTCCTCCTTCTCTCATTCTGGTACGTGAACGTCCTGATCCAGATGGACAGGATTGATGAGGCCAAGGTCGTGTTCGAATCCATACTTGACAGGGGAAACCACCTTGGTCTTTTTTCTGAGGAGATAGATTTCCAGACCGGGGATCAGCTGGGGAATTTCCCGCAGGCCATCACACACCTCGGCGTCATAAATGTTGCCCTGCACCTGAATGAGGCATTCAAGGCAAGAGCCTCATTTTCAAGGAAGCGCCAGGTAGTGAAATAGCGGTTTTCCACTCATTTTCTCATTTTGCACGGACACATAATCTGATTAATATACCTGTGTATCTAGAGTAAGGCATGCATGCCCCTCTCAGGATATTTTCAACGAAATCGTTCCAGGCAGGAAATGTCAGGTCTTTCATGAAGGAGTTTGAATCAGATGTGATTCATCTGCTCATCACGGACGGCATCATGTCGGATTTCAGGCATGAATTTACCCGTGATGAACTTGGCATCATAATGGTGCAGCGCATACTGACAATATTCCAGCTCCAGAAAATACTCATGGATTCAGATGATAAGCCGCATTACCTGGCGCTTGCTTCCGGTGTTGTCTCGTCATGGCCCGGGTCAATTGTGGCCAGCATCTATGACATAGTCCGGATAATGACGTACTACCATGGCTGCCCTGTTTACATGAACATAATCGGCGATCCGGGAATAATGTCAAGGTATCTGGGCAACAGGACCATTAATGGGGGGATGATCTGAAATGGGAAGGAGCGTTCCAACAGCTCGCCAGGTGATGGAGGATCTGGCAGGAGACCTGGAAAGGATGGCTTCCATAATGCCGCAGTCACAGGCAGCCATAATGCATGATCTTGTCATGATGGGGCGTAAGCATTCTGCGGAGATATCGTACTCCGGTGTGGATCCATATACGGGTTTTCTGATTTCCATCATCATTGATCTCTATTCAAGGATTATGGAGGATGGGCAGTGAATGCACGGAACAATCGTAAACGCCACCGGCTCCGATATCATAAGGGTCTGGTACCTGGATCATGGAAAGATAAGCTACAGGGAACACAGCAACAGGAGCTGGATATTCGTGTCCGGAGACATGTATGATCTGGCATTCCTTGCCAGGCAGCTTGATGAATCAGGCATATACGGATACAGCATGGACACCATGAGGGATGTGCATGGCAGGATTGAAGGCATCAGGATACCCGTATGGCCTTCCGGAATGAGGGATCTCAATGCTATAATAAACGGCATAGGCATGGAGAGGAAGTTCTCCATATACAACGGTGACATTGATCCGGTGCTGCGCTTCATGGCCGAGAGGAATCTGGGATTCTTCACTCTTGAAGACCCCATGGACCAGGACCCGGAGATTCCTGTTTCCACCATAGTGGGCAGGTCCATGCTTGGAGTGCCATATGATATTGAAATAAACGGCACGCATTTTCCCAGGATAGATTCGGACGCCATATACGAGGCTCACCGGGCAATAACCCAGGGCACAATAATTGTGTACAGTAACAGGGACGGCTTCTTCAGGAAGATCCTTCAGATGATTCTCCACCAGGGTTACGGGCTCCCCAGAGTGACCACATCCAGCGGCTCCACATTTGAATCCTACGGGCAGACCCACTACAGCAATCCGCGGGTTTCAATTGACGGGAAGATATGCATAGAATCTGATTCATTTGCATATTCCGAGACCGGGATTCATGGACTAATTGAGATATCCCGCACATCCGGCCTTCCCATCGTGACTGCATCAAGAGTCACCACCGGTACCGCTGTTTCATCAATGGAGGAAGCATATGCATTGAGGAGCGGTGTTCTGATCCCGGTCAGGAAGGATGATCATGAGGAGGCAAAAAGCGCCGGTACACTGCTGAACACAGACAGCGGCGGGCTGGTACTGCAGCCTGATCCTGGCATTTACACCGATGTGCATGAGATTGATTTCTCATCCATGTACCCCAGCATAATGGTCAGGTACAACCTCTCCCCGGAAACCCTCCAGAAGAATGGGGACATAAGGATTCATGGCACTCCCTATTCCGCATCGGGAACTGACCGGGGTTTCCTAGCATCCGCCCTTGAGGGTCTCCTGAAAAGGCGGCTGTTTTACAAATCGGTGAAGGCCGGATCAGGGCTTTACGGCATGAGGGATGCCGCCCTCAAATGGATGCTCTTGACATCATTCGGGTACACCGGATACAAGAACGCCAAGTTCGGGAAGATAGAGATACATGAATCAATAACAGCCATGGGGAGATGGGCGCTGGCCATGGCCATGAACATAGCACGGGCCAATGGTTTCACGCCAATACATGGAATAGTGGATTCACTCTGGATATCAGGCTCCGGCGATGTGAGGAAAGTGCTATGGGAGATTCAGGACAGGACAGGCATAGGCATAGTGGAGGATGGCCACTACAGATGGATTGTATTCATGCCGGCGAATTCCGGGCTTGGGGCGCTGAACAGATACATTGGCCTTCGAATGGACGGGACCGTAAAGGTCCGCGGGCTGTACGTCAGGAGGCGCGATGCCGCACCGGTATGCGTAAACTTCCAGTGGGAAGCCATAGAGATTCTCAGGAGCTGCATGGCTCCTGAAGATATATGGGCAAAACGCAGCGAGATCAGGGATCTTGAGGCACGTTATATGAAATCACTCAGGTACCTTCCTCTGGAGGATTTCCGGATACCGCTGCATGTCACAAGAAATCCTGAGGAATATGCAGTTCACAATATACAGGGAATGGCAATTAAGGAGGCCATGGGCAGGGGATACAGGATCATGCCCGGCAGCAGGGTTGGGGTTGTTGTTGTGGATCACCACCACGGCATTGTGGACCTGGATGGCACACATGATGGGATTGACCTGAAGTTCTACGAAAGGCAGCTATCCATGGCATTCAGGCAGATTGACTTTATTGTGAGGTCATGCTCACCCCGGAAGAAGCAGGCAGATCTCTTCAGTTTCTCCGTATGAGCGCCTCAACCTTCTCCTCCAGAACAGAAACGGGTATGTCGTTTATGCCTATGAGCTTGGCAACACCCTGCCTGTCTCCGCGTCCCACAACCCTGCCTTCCACGATGCCCAGGTTCTCAAGCCTCTTTACCGACCTGTATATTGCAGTGTTCTCCCTGATGGTAACCCCGAACTGTTCAGAGACAATCCTGACGTCCTCAAGAACGCACGACATGGAAGTGCTGGGATCATCCCGGAGACAGTGGCATATGGAGAGCAGGACAGCAAGGTCAAGGGGATCAAGTTCGCTGAGCTTGCTCTCCGTCACATACGGGTTGATCATGGACTGTGCTGCCCTGACATCCTCTATGGAAACTGATGTGCCGTCACGGTACTCGCAGATGTAAATGGACTTCTGGAGGAGCTCTATGGCCACCCTTGCGCTCCCGAATGGTTCTGCCACATGCCCTATGTGTCTGAGCATCTCCTCATTTATGGAACCGGGAACCATTGCTATCCTGGCCCTCTCCTCTATGATCCGCACCAGTTCATCCTCGGAGTACCTGTTGAAAAGAATGCTTGAGAACACGCCCAGGGACTTCCTGTCCCTCTCGGTCATGTAAATGGACGGATCCTCCATTGACACAAGGATTGTGGACACCGGGGTGGAGTATATCTCTCCTGCCCTGAGGAGATTGTATAGCCCGTCCCTTTCAAATTTTATGAGGTTTGTGGCTTCATCTATGACCAGGACAATCTTCCTGCCCTTCTTCTGAGACACCAGGTTGAATCCCCTGAAGATGTCTGAGTAGGACATATTCCTGGAACCCACAAGCTTGCCCATGTTGTAAAGGGCATCAATGAGCAGCATCTTCAGACTGGAGAACGAGAGGGCATTCTCATAAACAATTATGAAGCCTTTCTCCTCCCTGGCAAGGTACTTCATTGTGGAGGTTTTTCCCGTGCCGGAATCGCCGAACGCCACCAGGTTGTTGCTTATGCCGGCCCTGAGGGGCTCAAGCATGGTTTTCCTGATGGTCTCTATCTGCACATCTCTGAATCTGAGTTTCTGGGGGACATATGAAAAATCAAGTGCATCGGGATTCCTGACTATCAACAGGATGTAAACTGAAATGGGTTAAAATAAGTTTAGAGGGATCAGGCGCCGCTCATGGCGGCAAGTGAGTGGAACTCATCCCTCTGGTCCAGTCCCCACCTCTTGACCTTATCTATATCAACGCCTTTCTTCCTGGCAACGGATTCCACGTACTTCATCATCAGGAGGCCTCCTCCGGATATGAGTGATCCTGTGCCAAGCCTTGCAATTATATTTCCATGGGCATCCCTGAAGCCGTCCCTTGAGGCCATCTTTGCAAGGTGCCTGTAGGATGCGTAGTACACTGCAAGCTGATCAGCTGTGAGAACGTCCGTGTTCAGTTCCCTTGATTTTATCCTTCCCAGCGGAACATTTACCAGAGGAGTCACCGTGAACTCGAATGGCCTTCCCTGTGCATAGGAGTTGCTGAGCCTGTTGACCATGGAAATGGTATCCCACATATCCTCAACCGTCTCGCCCTCCTGCCCCACCTGTATTGTGAAAGCAGGCCTCCAGTAATTCCTTGTCTCCACATACACTCCCTGCCAGACAATTTCCTGCCAGCTGCCGTCGGGGCCAATCTTCAGCGGAAGTGTCTTGTTGGGCATATGCCTTTTTGCAAGCTCATCGCTGCCGGTCTCAACACCCGTCTGGATTCCTATCCAGTTCCTTGGGCCCGTTTTCAGTATCTTTGAAAGCTTTTCCATCATTTCAGGGTAGCCTGCAGGTATGGATATCCTCCCGTGGGTTGGGTTGGAGGTCTTTATGCCTGGAACGCCTATGGCTGCGGAAAACAGCTCGGAAAGCGCCTCCTCGTTGGGAGCGAACATGTTGCCGTGCTTGTATCCGAATATCTCGTCGGAGTGAAGCCATGCGTTATCCAGCCCGCCTCTCTGGTTCACCTTTATCTCGTTTACAATCCTCTCAACGGAATTGTACCTGAGGGGGCGGAGCGTAACCTCACAGAAGTCGCATCCAACACCGCATCCCCTCATTACCTCAACCATGCCTTTCATTGAGGGGTTTACTATTTCAGGTATGTCTTCAAGCCTTGGATAGGCTGATTTCGTCAATCCTCTTGCAAGGAACAGGTCATCATTCTTCACAACCTTCTTGAAGCCGTCGTCGTATGTCATGTAACCCCTGTGGAAGAGTGTGCTATCTATGCTGTCCTCGGCAATCTGCTCGAAGAGCGTTTCAGCAATATCATCAATTTCGCCCTGGACTATATAGTCAAAGTTGTATTTCTCTATCTCATCCCTCAGGATTGTAAATTCCCATACTCCAGGTCCTCCCACAACAAGCTTTGCTTTCTTGCCTGCCCTGGCGGCATTTATACGGGCTATGAGGGAATCCCACTCCTTGCGGACCCATGCCATCATCTCGCCGCCAAACAATGCGTAATATGACATTGTCGTTGGGCCTATGCCCAGCGGGTCCATGGTGGACACTCCGATGACCTTCGTGTCATCCGTTATGAATCTGTCCAGATAGTCTTCATGCGCCACAGCAATATCCTTCTTGGGAAACTTCCTGAGGAGTGCAGCCTCAATCTTTCTCAGGGCGTATGGCGCAAAAACAGCTTCACCATTGGGGTGGGCCGGCGGGGCTGGCCCCTTGAGAAACCTGTATACGGGCCCCGGGATAGCCTGCCCAGGAGCACATGGCAGAAAATCCAGCAGGGGAAAATTCCTGTATTCGTAACTCAATGTGGAATCTGATACCAGAACAAATTTGGTCATTTTCTATTACTCCTTATTGAGGAGCTAAATGTACTTTATTGATAAATATTTTGCCAAAATTTTCGGGAAAATTTTAGGGATTTCCCGAGAAAAATTACTTTCCCCAATAAACAAATTTTGCAAGAAAGTATAAATATAACCTGGCTGTCTGACGGCCTCAACACTGTAAAATTGGTATTTCTTTCATTCCTTACAGATATCAGAAAATTCCTGAGCCAGTGAAATCAACATTTCCGAATATATTGATTCCGTGATACATGTCAGGAATGCAACCCCGCTGGACACGCATTGGAGCTGTCAGCAAACAAGAGAAAACACCGTGAAAATACGAGCTCATGAATATCGTCTGACAAAAATTTATAGTTGATATTGCGCTCTGGAAGAATGGAAACCACAGGCACTGGAACCGGGGAACGGATTCTTGAAAGGCTTGATAACGGAAAAACATCAAGATTTTTCTGGCTTCTGACCGTTCTTTCAACAATAGGAGGATTTCTTTTTGGCTATGATACCTCAAACATAGGCATTGTGGAGGGCTTTCTCCCCTCAAGCTACGTGACGGTGAATCCCTTCATCAAGGGATACCTGTTCTCAGGGGTGTCCCTTGGTGCCGCAGTGGGTGCGCTCCTTGCGGCAGGACTTATTGACAGATACGGCAGGAAGTACATGCTCATATTCGATGCCTTTCTATACAGCCTTGGGGCGATCCTGTCCGCTGTAACAGTAGACCTCTTCATGCTGCTGGTCTCAAGAACGCTCATAGGAATTGCAGTTGGTGCGGACTCGGCCATTGCAACCGCCTACATTGCGGAATGGGCACCAAAGAGGAGAAGAGGCAGTTTCGGCATACTGCAGCAGTGGATGATCACTGTGGGTATCCTGGGAGCATATCTCATTGGGCTTGCGGTTCTTTACGGCCTGCCCTCACAGGCATTCAACCTTGACTGGAGGATAATGCTGGGAGTGGCTGCAGTGCCGTCAATCATCGGTCTGGGATTCAGGTTTGTGATGCCGGAATCCCCGAGGTGGCTTGTTCTCAAGGGTAAATATGAGAAAGCCGTTGAGTCTCTGAAGAGGCTTGGGGTGGACACAAATGAGGAGGAGCTGAAGAGGGAGTATCCCCTGTCATCTGCAGGGAGAAAGCGGATGACGCCCGGGGTGAAGAGGGCATTCATCATAGTGGGGCTGTTCATGATGTTCCAGCAGATTACAGGAATAAACATACCATTCTACTATGGTCCGCTGATCATCAGCAGCCTGCATCTTGTGGGTTCCACTGCAAGCGGCAGCGTAATGAGCGAGGAATTTGCCGTTGAGGCAGCTTCAATATTTGCCGTCATAAACGTGGCGGCCACGTATATTGGATTCAAGTTAATTGACAGGGCAGGCAGAAGAACCCTGGCCATAACCGGATACACAGGAATGGCAGTGTTCGGATTCCTGGGCGCTGCCCTGAAGTATGCCAACAGCGACATCGGAATGCTGGTTGCCATGTCCCTCTTCATAGTATTCTTTGCCTTCGGCGTTGGTGGAACCGGCTGGATCATACAGGGCGAATACTTCCCCACAGAATACCGTGGCACCATGGCCTCGCTCATAGCCTTCATAGACTGGATGGCCAACTTTGCCATAGTTGAGATATTTCCCTTCATGGACAGCACAATACACATAGCAGGGTCCCTTGTGGTATTCGGTGTGCTCTCTGTTGCTGCGGCTGCCGTCTTCTACATGATAATGCCTGTCACAAAGGGAAAATCGGTCGAGGAAATAACGGAGATGTTTGACCAGATGGCATCTCATGGCAGCAAGAATGCAGGATCACCAAAATGATACGCGGGCATGTCCTGACGTATCATTTATATTTTCAGTACCTTTCAGTTACATGGTGTAGTTGATGGCAGGGAAGTCAGAAGATGGGTTCCTGGAAATTCAGGGAATCCGCATATTTTACAGGATATTCAGGGCAGAGAGGGAGCGGGCAAAGCTGATCACCATGCATGGCGGGCCCGGCATGTCCCATGATTATCTTCTGCCGCTTGCAGATCTGTCGGATCGCGGCATCACCGTCATTTTTTACGACCAGTTCGGCTGCGGCAGATCAGAGGAGCCGGATCAGGGCAAATTCACCATAGATTATGGCGTGGAGGAGGCCGAGCAGCTCAGGAAAGCTCTTGTCGGAGACGAAAAGGTCTTCCTCATGGGGTCATCATATGGCGGGGCACTGGCGCTGGCGTACTCCCTGAAATATCAGGACAGGCTGAAGGGTCTTATTGTTTCCGGGGGCCTATCAAGCGTGCCTCTGACGGTGGCAGAAATGTACCGCCTCATAGATAACCTCACACCTGTGTCCAGGGATGCCATAAGGAGGTATGACGAGACAGGTGATGCCTCAGATCCTGAGTATTTGGCCGCTGTGAAGGAATTTTACAGGAAGCACCTCCTGAGGATGGACAGCATCCCTGAAGAAGTAGCCCGATCACTTGAATATGGGGATAAGAGGAATGTTTACAGGATAATGAACGGACCCAATGAATTCACCATCACTGGTACCATAAGGGACTGGGACATAACAGACAGAATACAGGACATAAGAATCCCTACACTAATAACAGTGGGGGAATATGATGAGGTAACTCCCGGGGTGGCCAACCTCATACACGCCAAGATCAGGAACTCAGAACTTGTCATATTCAAGGGATGCTCCCACCTGACCATGTGGGAGGATCGGGACGGCTACAACCGGCTCCTGGAAAGGTTCATCAGGGAAGACTCGTAGCTTTCCTGGATTTTTCAGCAGCATGGTACCAGTTCCCGGATGTGAGCGAATTCATGCCAAATTTTTTCATAATTTATAAATGTCTGGGGAGCATTGGATCCTGGAAGAAGCCAGTGAAATCTTTGGGAAATGGATGGGTGAAATATTCCGTCAGTACTTCACACGGTGGTATGAGGGTTTTGAATGACGCGACGGCAGTTCCAATTATCAGAGCTCATGGACGACTTCCCACAGCTGTTCCTCCGAATCAGGGCGGGGAATGAAAGACCGCTCTAAGGATGGATCATAAAATATTAATCTTAACACATATTAAGTCAGAGATAACATTGCTGGAAGCCCTCATATATACAAATGCAACTCAGGCAAATCAACCCGGATTGCCATCTACAGGCTCCATGGAAACACTGGTCATTTTTCTGGCAATCATCGCAATCATAGTGGCAAGGAGGATCGCCCGCGGAATATACGGGAGGCGCTACAGCACAGGAAGGGTTCTCTTTCTTCCTGTATTCTATGTGCTGTTAACTCTGGTATTCGTAATATTCCTTAACCTCGGGGACACAGATATATATTACACCCTTCTCCTGATCCCTGCCGGTGCGGTCGTTGGACTGAGAATAGGCGGCGGAATTTCATTCTTCATGAAGAACGGGGAAGTATACTACAGGCGTTCTCCAGCCATCCTTATAATCTGGCTGGCTTCCTATGTGTCCCGGATACTGCTGGAAGTTCTCTATCCCACCAACCGTACCATCGCATTTGCGGTTGACGTGGTACTGGCACTGACTGCCGGGCTCATAATAGGCGAGGCTGTGCATCTTATCCAGGGCCGCAGGAGCTTCAACCCGGCACCTGAAAAGGAAGAAGACAGGTTTGTCATCAACCAGTGACGGGGAAACAGGAGAAGTGTTCCTTCCTTGAAATGGGATTTAAGGGGCGGTCTGACAGCCATATCTGCAGGTTATGTCCCTTCCGGCATTGCGTTTGGCGCCATAGCAACAGCACTTCATGTGCCTGTCTGGGCCACAATATCGCTTTCTGCACTTGTTTATTCCGGTGCAGTCCAGTCCGCCTTCGTTGGTTTCTGGAGCATCGGCATAGATCCTGGCACGCTTCTCCTGACAGCTTTCCTGCTCAATCTCCGCCATACATTTTACGGCCCGCATGTGGGGGGCATCAGGAATGACATAACGCTGAAGGATATGATGTCAATCGCGCCCCTCCTGACCGATGAGGTTTACGCCCTCTCCGTGCAGGATCCACCACTGCCGAAGCGCTCAGTGAGGATTCTGAGCCTCTATGCCTACGTGAACTGGATAGGTTCCACAGCGGTTGGTTCCATTCTGGTGAATTTCCTGCCGCCAGGAGTTGAAGCCGCAATAGCCATCGCACTTCCTGCACTTTTTCTGGCGCTGCTCCTGCCAAAGATATCCGACCGATCGACAGCTGTGACTGCCGCCGCATCCATTGCAGTTTCTGTTGCGGCAAGAGCGCTGCACCTGCCTTCATACTTCATAATAGTTCCAATCCTGGTGGGAGTTGCATCTGGTATGGCCATTGTGATGAGCAGGAGGCCAGCATGATCCTCATACTGTTGATCGCTGTCCTTGCCATTCTCAGTCTCTCACAGAGGCTGGTGCCGTGGCTTGTCATTTCCAGGTTCAGCGGGGGCAGGCACATGGAGCAGATATTCAACCTTTTTGCAGTCTCGGCCTTCTCTGCCCTTGCAGTTTACAACATAACGGAATTCACTGCCGGATCGCTGGTGTCGCTGGTCGTCGCAGCCATGGTGGCACTGCGCACCAGGAATCTGGGATATGCGGTGCTTGCGGCCATAGCGGTTTCACTTGTGGCCCTGTATATATGAAGGTAGCTATGTTCAGGGCGTGATTCCGGATGGAATCCGGACACAGGTGATTATGGGGATTCCAGGGCCTCAACATCCCTGACATAGTGTATGTCTATATCCCATTCCTGGAACTGCTTGATTGCCTCCCTCATTGTCTCAAAAAAGTCCGGCAGAACGATCTGGGGGACTATGGTGGAAAAGGAGAATGTTTTCCCGTTAAGTTTCTGAGGCATTCCCAGGGTTATTGTGAAATTCTCCGAGGCCTGCTTCACAAAGAACTGGATAAGTGGATTTGTGAATGATGTCTCGTATATATGATCCTTTTTTGATATTTCGGTAACGAAGTTGTTCCTGTCGGTCAGAAGGGAGTGCTTGTCATAATATACGGCTCTTATCTCATCCTCCAGAAGATACTTCAACTCCCGTGTCCACGACACCCCCAGATTGACAATGACCGGATCATTCGTTATGTTCATGAAGGATGGTGGAACTGATGATGTTATCTCAACGTACTTCAGGGGCGTGACATCGGAAAGCTCCTTGAACACGTCTATGGCTCCGGTGCTGGGGCCTATGTACTGAACTGCATACCTGCTGAAATCCATGAAATTCTGCCTGAGCGCCTTTGTTACGTTCTGCTCGTCGTTCTCGTGGAACCTGAAATATATGTAGCAGTATCCATCATGGACGATGACTCCGTCCACCACCAGAGACGGGACAGCATTCAGGGCTATGAAACCGGAAAGAAATTTTGTTCCAGTAAGGTCTACCTTGGCCATTATGGCATCCCTGGTCCTCTTCACATCATATTTCGATATCTCCTTGAGATCGCTTTCATCCAGGCCGGGGCTGTTTTCCATGTTCACCAGGGCATAACCGCCATCTTTGGTGATCCTGATCCTGACGATCATGGGCAGATTGTACTTCATTGAGAAATCCGTGATTGGCAGGTCAACTGAAAAAGAGAATACCACCTGGCGGTTCAGCATTCCGTTTATCTCATCAATTATCATAGGGAGAATAAGCATCAGGATGTTAAAAAATTATTCATATGGTCTTAAAATTTCCCATGGCTGATGGGAAGCCACAATTCAAAACGGTGGCTTCAGTGGGATCGAAGGAAATCAGAAACTATTGAGAAAAACCGAATGGGCTGGTCTATGTATACAGGGTGTGGTGCATCCTGCACAATCTCCAGCCTTGATCCCTTTATGATGGAGGAGTACTGCTGCCCAAGGGAAGGCATCACCACATTGTCATTGGAACCCCATATAAATAGAACAGGCTTCGTGATTCCAGCCATCCTGTCCTTCTGATCTTCCACCCATGCAGGTGCAACGGCTATGATGCCATCAACCATATCCGGGATGTCCAGGGCTGCCATGACCACCATGCCACCGCCCATGGAGGCGCCAAGCAAATATGCATTCTTCAGACCAATGTGCCCCATGTAGTCTCTGACAAATTCTGTGCCCCTGGATATGTCACCTCTCTTTATGGTATACCTGTCCTGGGGGTCGGAGTTCCCAAATCCAGGATAGTCCGGTGCATAGACATTGAATCCAAGATCGCCAAGATGCTGGAAAGCACCCACATCTTTCCAGTTCCTGGAGGTGAATGACCACCCGTGGAGAAGGATTATGTTCTTTCGTGCCCCTGTGTCAAGTTTTCTGTGAAAAAGCGTGCCGTTGTTGAACTGCATGTATTCCTGTTTTATTTCATCTGACATGAATGAATATCACAATTACAGATTAAAAGTTGATGACACCGTACATGCTGGTGCCACATCATGAATGAAGGTGCCAATCAGTGGTGCGTGATCATGTATTTCAGGTTCATCCTGTTCCCCGAGAAAACAGCAGGCAGGATCTCCTTGAGTTCCCTGGAGACCACTGGCCGGAACTCCATTTTGCCCAGTATGTCCCGGTCCAGATCAGCGCCGGGTGCAATCTCATCCAGCCTGAGTCCGTTCTCTGTCAGGGTGAACACTGCCCTCTCGGTGAAATACCTGACCTCCTTTGTGAATTTCATGGCTTGCTTCCCGCTGAAAAAGATCTTGTATACCCTGTTGACAAACTTCAGGACATCGCCATCCGACCTGATGTTCAGCTTTCCATTTTCAACAGCGATGTCGCTCTTTCCGGCGGTGAAAGTGCCTGCGAAGTAAACCCGCGGCGTACCCTCGGCTATGACGGGGAATCCTCCAGGGCCCGTGAGTTTTCCAGGTATGTATGAAGGATTCACGTTTCCATTCTGATCCACCTGGAGGAATCCAAGAGAGGCTGTGTCTATGATCCCTCCTTCATAATTGGAGAACATGTCAGGTATGGTGGAAAGGGCAAATGCCCCCATGGAGATTCCAAAGTCCGGTCCCGTTAAGGCAACACCGCCCCATGGACCGGATTCCACCACGCTCACAACATCCCTGGAAAGACCTTCTTCAGAGATGATTCCGGAAAGCAAAGCCGGAACACCCACTCCTAGGTTGATCAGTATTGGGGAACCCTTGCTGTTGAGCAACTGTATGAGTTCAAGCGCAACCCTTCTGGCGATGATCCTGTGCAGCTGCGGCGATTTGCTGGCACCCATGTCCCCCAGCAGCCGGTCGGTATTTCCGGGGCTGACCCTGAAGCAGGCCCTTGGATCATATTCGAATGAACTTGCCTGCCAGTGGTATTGAGGTGGGGATGTCACAACGTAATCCACCAGGGGATATGGGACCTCAACCTGCCTGGGTGAAAATGCCCCATCGGCCACAACCCGCTTGACCTGGGCAACAACCTTTCCAGGATTTGGCATGGCTTTGCTGGCCTGCGCTATGCTCATGACAGTTCCCCTTATGGGCTCATCCTCCATGCTGAGGTTTCCAAGCCGGTCCGAGGACGTGACCCTGATGAAGGAAACATTGGGCTTCGGTGCCCTGTATATGAGGAATTCCTCCCCGAAGAGATCAATCTTTGTTGAATAGCACATCCTGTTCCTTGCGGCGGATTCATTCAGGGTGCCGGAATCCTGGTCCGGATCCAGGAATGTGTCTATGCCGATCTTGGTGAGCAGGCCCGGCCTGCCGGATGCAACCTCTCTGAACCAGTAAGCGGTGATACCTATTGGCCATCCATACACCTGGAATCTGTCCTCCAGGGTCATTTTCTGGAGATATGGGGAGAACCCCATGAAGGGAACAAGCATCCCTTTGATGAAACCGCAGTCACCTGATTCCGACATGTCCTTCAGAACGAGATCCAGGGCTCTCCCGGGAGAAGCCGGCAGCGCATCTGTCTCCAGGAACAAGGATTTCGGATGCCCAGTGGCCTGGTACTTTTTGTAAAGCTCCAGGATGAGGAACTCCGGTGTTGTTGCAAGGTTGAATCCGGAAACGGCAAGGACGCTGTCATCATGAATCTCGTCCAGATATGCAGTATCCCCTTCAGGCGATATTGATGGCCTCATTTATATCCCGCTTTCATCGGCAGGTTGAATAAAAACAGTATGCCTGAACCGTTAAGGCACAGGCTTATTGGCTGGAACTACACCTTGGATCTATAGATAAGGTTGCTCAGGTGCTCAAGAATCTTGACAGCATCCTCCTGCCTGGCCGTCAGTATGATCTCCGTGTCAAACCGGTATATCTTCTCGATGTTCACCTTCTGCAGCATGAGGTATTCCACCACAAAGAGCGTAAGTCCAGGACTTCTGGATGCATCCTCCGGAAGTTCTATCTTTATGAGGGCAAGATCGCCGTCATCCATCCCTCCCATGAGGCACTTGAATCCCTGGGGTGTCCTTACCGCAACAATGGCTTTGCTATCTATATCTTCAGGCCTTGGCACAAGCTTCTCCTTGTACTTGTAATCCAGTGAGAGCTTGGAATTCCTCAGGAGATCTATCTGCTTGCCCCACGTTGTTTCAGGCTTTATCTGGGTGAGGCTCTTCACAAGGGTGTTGATCTTCACATCTTTTTCCGTCATGCTCTCCACAGTTGGCTGGATCTTCCTGGCAAGATTTGCATAGTTAACAAGGCCGCTTTTTATCATGGTTGCGTAGAGCGGATTTTCCTTCACCACAAGTTTCACGGCATCATTGATCTTTGTCATGGATATGTTATTCCTTGCCGACTTATGAATATAGCTCCTGATATATCATGGATTCCGTGGCATTGCTCACAACATGGCATTATCTTAATCATTAATTCTTAACAATAGAATTTCTGTGAGGACATTTTCATGAAGGAAAAAGTGAAAATACCGGCTATGGCAAAGCTTTAGCCGGGAGAATGCTCACCCCATGGTTGAAGGAACTCAAGTTTCTTTTGCCTTACGTTGTGTTTACCGCTTTTTCGTATTTCTTTGCCAAGGATGGGCTCGTATTTGCATCGCCCTTTGTTTTCATGGGACTGAGATATCTCATAGCCGGGGCAATGCTGCTTTCAATTTCAAGGAGAATTATACTGACAAAGAGCCTTCTCTTCCTTTCCGCCGTAACGGTGACAAGCACAGTGTTCTGGGCATACGGCCTGCTTTACGTGTCCCCATCGGAATCAGCAGTCCTCAGTTATTCAATGCCGCTCTTCTCCCTCCCCATAGCTTTTCTCCTGGTATCGGAGAAGCCATCAAGAATGGAAATACTTGGAATCGTCATAGGTTTCGCCGGAGTTCTCATATACGGTATACCGCTTCTTTCGGGCTTTACCCTGGTCGGAATGGTACTGACAGTCATCAACGCATTTTTCTGGGGCACCTTCACCGTATTTTACAGGAAGCTCAAGGACCAGGACCCTGTGGCGGTGAATGCAACACAGTTCATTGTGGGCGCAGGAATAATGCTTGCACTGAGCCCCCTGGATTTCCATCTCAGGATCACCACAGGATTTCTCATTGATCTCGCCTGGATGGGGACACTTGGCGGTGCCCTTCAGTTCCTCTTATGGAATTACATGATACGCATAAGCAAGGTGAACCGCATAACCGTCCTTGCATTCAGCGTACCCATATTCACAGTGGTGCTGGAAGCATTCATGACCTCCAGGATTCCCAGCATATTCTCCATTGCAGGTGTCGTGGTTATGTTCACAGGGATTTTCCTTTCAAGGATCAGGGGCGGGATATCCGTTGTTGTGCCGGAGGGAAATGCAGGGAATGGATTATCCTGATACCTTCATAGTGAACATAAAAAGGAACTGTTAATGTGCGGACAGGCCATGCATGCCATGGCGATGTGATTGAATGATTCAGTCTCAAGGAGGCTTGTGCTTACCACAACCTCCATTTCTGCATTCGTGACCCCATTCCTATCAAGTGCCATCGCATTTGCGGTCCCACGGATTGGTGTCTCATTCCACCTGGACTTTGTGCAGGTGGCCCTGATACCCATGGTTTACCTCATTCCCCTGGCCTCCTTCATGATATTCTTTGGAAGAATCTCCGACGATGTGGGGAGAGTGAGGATCTTCCGTGCCGGTCTCATAATATTTGCCGTAGCCTCCATTGCTGCCTCATTCTCTTCATCATATTCGTTCCTCATTGCCATGGTATTCCTGGCAGGACTTGGCTCAGCAGTCTTAAGCACAAACTCAACCGCCATCGTGAGTTATGTGTATTCCCGCGGCGGCCGCGGCTTCGCGCTGGGCATCAATGCAATGTCAGTGTACCTGGGACTGACCTTTGCCCCGTTTCTGGGAGGTATACTTATAGAGTTCACCGGGTGGAGATCTGTATTCCTGTTCTCTGGCCCCGTGGGCCTTGCAGCCCTGGCACTGTCAGCCGTAAGCATGAGGAATATTGAGATAAGGAGGCGTACAACGGCATCAGGGATCATGGGCCCGGCCTTTCTTGCTGGAGCAATACTTTCACTGACTGCATATGTAGCGCTTGGGGATGTGACCGGTTTCCTGAGGTCAGCTTACATTCTGCCCATTGCAGCGGTTTTCCTGATGCTGTTCATAAGGTACGGGACACATGGGGCAGGTGAGGCAGTCCCCATGGAAATGTTGCGGGGAAACAGGACATTTGCCGCATCAAATCTCACTGCGCTGCTCAATTACCTCAGCACGTTCTCCATAGTGTTCATTTTCTCAATATGCCTGCAGGTTATACTTCACGTGAGCCCCTTCATGTCCGGCATACTGATACTCCCTGAGCCGGTGTTCATGGTTGCACTGTCACCGGTGGCAGGAAGGCTCTCAGACAGGTTCGAGTCAAGATCAATTGCTTCGTTGGGAATGCTCATAATAGGCCTCTCATTCCTGGGACTCTATTTCATGCATCCACTCACCAGGGCAAATATACTTGTCCTTCTGGGAATAATCGGCATAGGATTCGGGTTGTTCTCGGCACCAAACACCAATTCCGTAATGGGTTCAGTATCACGCGACAACTCCGGGACCGCATCGGGATTCCTTGGAACCATGAGATTCACGGGCCAGCTGTTCAGCATTGTTCTTGCAACAGTGATAATATCCGCCTACATACCCAGGCCCCTGACGATGGGGATGTTTTCCGGAACTGTTGTGGCGATAACTCCCCAGTACTTCAACAGCTTCTCAGAGGGATTCCGCACGGTGATGTTCATCTCGGCCATACTCAGCCTTGTTGGTGCCGTCACATCCCTCCTGAAGAACAGAGGGCAGTGAATCGATAGAGATTAATACTGTACAAAAATTCAATTCTATGGGAGGCAACCGGAGGAAGATGCAGGGTTTTGGTAGCCTCATGGCATTTTCCACGGCGTTGGAGCGTCTGGCTGGGAGAAAATGGGACAGGATCGCCACTGAAATGATCCCGGTACGTGAATCAGCAGGGAGAATCTCAGCATCAGATGTTTATGCACGCGAGAACTCACTGTCATTCAGCAGGAGCGCCGTGGACGGTTATGCCGTTGTATCATCAGATGTATCCGGCGCTTCGGAATACAATTTCATAACCCTTGAAGTGAAGGGGGAGATTGAGGCTGGGCGAACCGATCCAGCATCCATGGATCACGGCCAGGCATATGAGATATACACAGGAGGGGAGATGCCTGAAGGCTCAGATGCAGTGGTTATGGCAGAATATGCGGAAAGGTCCGGAAATTCCCTCAGGGTGTTCCGGTCCGTGAGGAAGTACGAGAACGTGTCGCGTGCCGGTGAGGACATTACCAGCGGCCAGAAGATTGTGGGCAGCGGGGAGATCATCAGGGCACAGCACATGGCTGCATGCATTGCCGTGGGGATAGAAAAGCTGGAGGTCTTTGCAATCATGGAAATGGGCATAATATCAACGGGAAATGAGATCATGCCGGGGATGGGTGTCAGAAACACCACCCAGCCGCTGCTCCTGTCTTATTTTTCATCTGCATACATGCGTACAGGCGATCTTGGCGTGGTGCCCGATGATCCGGATAAAATCAGGTCCGCCATAGATGAAAGCATAGGCAGGCACCACATCCTGGCAGTGACCGGCGGCACAAGCCTGGGTTCCCGGGACCTTGTGGCAGATGTGCTTGACGGGATGGGTGAAATGATATTCGGTGGAGTAATGATCAGGCCCGGCCGCACCATATCGCTGTATGATGTTGGCGGGAAGCCAGTATTCTCAGTGTCGGGCCTGCCCGTTGCCGCACTGATCTCCCTGGAGGCCTTCCTGGGCCCGTTCCTGGCAGTGCAGACCGGACTGAAGCGCACCAGGGTCGTGGTCAGGGCTGCCATGACCGAAAGAGTCGCCAACAGGGATGGCATGAGATCATACCTGCGTGTCAGGGTCAGGAACACGGAGAATGGGCTTGTTGCTGACCCGTTGCGGATTACAGGGTCAGGCATACTGTCGTCTCTGCTCCTTTCAAACGGCATCACCGTGATTCCGGAAAACAGGGAGGGACTGGAGGAAGGAGAGATGGTGGACATAACACTCACTGGAGATGTTTACTGATGGCACTTATATTTCACAAACTTGTTGGAATGGAAGAGGCAAAAAGGCTTGCTGCGGAGAGTATTGGCAGCATAACAGGATCAGAGAGGATCGATGCGGTGGACGCCCAGGGCAGGGTGCTGGATTCGGACATATTCTCAGGCATTGATTCCCCTCCCTTTGACAGGTCAGAGGTGGACGGGTTCGCCGTCAGGTCGCAGGACGTGGAGGGAGCTGAACAGGATACGCCTGTGATGCTGAGGATAGCAGGTTCAGCATCCATAGGGGAGCCTGCCCTTGAAATGCATGCGCCCGGCACATGCATAAGAATCGCCACGGGTGCCGTGGTTCCAGTTGGGGCGGATTCTGTCATCATGGTGGAGTACACCCGCCAGAAGGGAGAGACCCTGGAGGTATTCAGGTCTGTGGAACCGGGCGAGAACATCTCGCAGGCCGGATCTGACCTCTCCAGGGGTGAACTCATCCTCAGGGCCGGCACCACAGTGGGATCAAGGGAGATTGCCGTGCTGCACTCAGTTGGAATCAGTTCTGTCACCGTCAGGAGGAAAATGCGGATTGCCGTACTCTCCACGGGGAATGAACTGCTGGAGCCAGGCAGCCATCTGATTCCGGGACGGCTGTATGAATCCAACGGCGCTGCGGTGCAGTCCATACTCAGACAGTATCCGGTATTCCAGGCCACATACCACGGTATCGTTAAGGATGACAGGGAAGCAATTCGAAAGACAGTAGCCGAGCTCTCTGCAGAAAATGATGCCGTCATAACAAGCGGAAGCACATCGGCCGGGGAAGGCGACATGGTGTACGACGTTCTTGCGGAGTTCAGGCCGGGCATTGTTTTCCACGGCGTTGAGGTCAAGCCGGGGAAGCCCACGCTTCTCTCCATGATGGGAAATACACCGGTCATAGGCCTCCCCGGTTTTCCGGTGTCTGCCATCATGGTATTTGACACAGTATTCCTCCCTGCGCTCCTGGGGGCATGCGGCATTGGGAGGAAAACACGACAGGTTTCCGCCACCGTGCCCGTCCGGGTGCACCTGGCGCAGGGAAAAACCAATCTTGTGCCTGTGAGCCTGATCCAGAGGGAATCCATGGTGGCTTATCCTCTCCTGGGCGATTCCGGGTCTGTTTCCCGGGTAATGAGATCAGACGGCTACATTTCTGCATACGGCAATCGGCCGTACATTGAAGCTGGAGAGATGACCCAGGTGTCACTATATTCAGACGATGTGCAGATTCCTGATCTCACATTCATTGGAAGTCATGACATTGCCATTGAATCAATATTCCGGAAAATCTCAATGAATGTAAAGGTCATCAACATCGGCTCCACGGGAGGTGTGGAGGCAATAAGGAGAGGGGAAGCTGACCTTGCAGGAGTACACATACTGAATCCGGCAAGCATGAAGTACAATGATTTCTCCTCGGATGACGATCTAATGAAGAAGGCGGAGCTTGTGAAGGGATACACAAGGGAACAGGGAATACTTGTCAGGCCTGGGAATCCTCATGGAATAAGGTCACTGGCGGACATAGCCTCCCATGGCCTGTCATTTGTCAACAGGAACCATGGTTCCGGGACAAGGATTCTCATAGACAGCATGCTTTCGTCATCAGGCATAAGCGGGAAGGATATCAGGGGGTTCACCTATGAGGTAAAAACACACTATGCGGTTGCCAATGCCATTTGGAGCGGCAGGGCAGATGCAGGTGTGGCAATAAGGCAGGCTGCTGTAATGTACGGGCTGGACTTCATACCTCTTGGAAAGGAGGAATATGATTTCCTCATTCTCAGGGAGAGCCGGGACAGGCTTTCGAAATTTCTTGAGGTCCTTGAGAGCAGATGGTTCACTGAAGTTCTTGGCAGGGATTTTTCGGGATATTCCCGGTGATGTCACTGGTTGTGTGATTCCCTGAAAATCCGCTCCATGGGTTCCATCATGGCTTCCACAATCTCCTGCACCGTGCCATGCATCTCAGGAATTGAGAGGCTGTATCCCGGCAGTGTCTCCCTGGATCTGTTCAGTATCCTCCCGTATATGCTGAGGCCCATCTTCCTGAATTCCTCCTGGATCTCATCTGCCTGGATCAGGCTCAGGGCATCTGCCGTTGAAACCAGGAAGAATCTGGTCTTTTCCATGTGATTCCACACATCCTGTGCAAGCTTCTGCCACTCCTTCAGTATTGCGCCGATCCTGTCGCCTCTGATTCGGTCCCTTGCGGAGATGAGGAACTTCAGGTCACGCCCCAGGTGGTTGTAGAAATCCCTTTCCAGTGAGAGGAGGTGCATGGTGGAGGACGATGCCGGCGTGTCCCAGACAACATAGTCATACCTGCCGGAATCATGGAGATCAACGATGCGTGATATCATGAACTCTTCCCCCACACCGGGGCTGCTGGCAATGTGATCAAGTATCTCAGGTCCCACATCGGCAAATTCCGATATGATGGCGTAAGCCTGGTCTCCATACCTGGATTTCCACTCCGCAGCAATGTCGGACTCAGATATCTCCATGACTGTTATGTTGTGGAAGTCCCTGGTGAATATGTGCCTCAGTGACGGCATATAATCCGTTGAAACCAGCAGGGTTTTCCCATGACCTGACAGTACCCTTGCGTAAGCGGCTGAAATCGTGGATTTCCCCACGCCCCCCTTCCCAACGAAAGCCTCAATCATGCCACTGAATTCAATTGCAGCATATACGCAATAGCTTTCGGTTCACTGCAGGCAATAAGAAATGGATAGACACATGGCGTCAGAAAAGCGTAAATATGATATCCCGATGTTTTCAGGGCAATGATTACGGTAAAATATTATGCCAATCTCAGGCAGATTACAGGCATGAAGGAAGATTCCATGGATTATGAGGAGGCAACGGTGGGCGAGGTTGTGGATTCCCTCTGCCATCGCTATGGTGAGCCATTCAGGAAGCTGATGCTTGAGGACGGAAAACTCAGGGGAAATGTCATAATACTCATAAACGGCGTCAACGTAATTTTCGGAAAGGGACTTCAGGAAGTCATAAAGAGCGGGGATTCAGTGGACATATTCCCGCCCGTGGCCGGAGGGTGACTACAGTGAGTAGTATTCCAGGCCCAGCCTCTTTATTGTCTCCCTTGTGGGTATTCCCTTCTCATCCCAGCCCCTGACCCTGTAGTAGTCCTTCAGGAGGTAATCCATTGGGAACGTGTTTCCCTTGTTGGGACCCTTTTCAAGGGCCTGCTTCAGGAACCTTTCCGGAAGCCTGTCTTCTTCGGGCTTTATGCCAGCTTTCAGGTTGAAGAGCCTCTCGAGGTTCCAGGTTCTCTCTGCAGCCAGCATAATCTCATCCTTTGTGTAGTCGAAGGCCGTGACGTCATTCACAAGTGCCAGGTAGTCGTCCAGGTTCAGTGCAAAGGACGGGAACTGGCAGAGCCCGGATGAATCCATGACCTCGGTGAAATCCTGCACGTACTTCACCAGAGCAGCCTTGCCTTCCTTTTCTGTAGGCTTGGATACAGGTTCAACACCCAGTATCTCATTGGAAATGGTGTATGCCCTCATGTGGGACCCGCCGATATTGCTTGTGGCATATTCCAGGCCGATTCCGTAAGCGCCCCTGGGATCGTATGCAGCAATTTCCTGTCCCTTGACGCTCACGGACGCATTCTCATCACCGTATTTGCGGGCCAGCCTCAGGGACCCCTCAGCCAGGTCATTTCCGAAATCCTTGCGGTAGGCCAGTTTGGCAGAGGCCTCCAGGATGAAGGATGAGTTGCCGAAGACCGGTTTTGTTGGGCCCACAACGCTGTCGGGTATCTTCTTTTCACCGTAGAGCTCCATTGCGGCAGATAATGTGTTTCCAGCCGTTATGGTGTCATATCCCAGCCTGTCCGCGTTGTCGTTTGCGGCTATGACTGTGTAGAGATCGTGTACGCCTGTATTGGGGCCCAGAGCCCAAGTGGATTCATATTCAGGTCCCTCCGTCTCCCTTTCATTGTATCTGGATACCCTGCCGCACGCAATGGGGCAGGCAAAGCATGGCGTGTTCCTTATTAGGTATGTGTCGGCAAGAGTCTCTCCGCTGACCATGTCTGCAAGCGGGTCATTGCCAGAATCCATGTAATTTTTTGTGCCGAATATTCCAGACTGGTTGATTATGTTCACAAGGACTTCTGTTCCGTATGCAGGGAGACCCTGGCTTGTGACCGGATTGGCCTTGATCTTCTTGAGCATGGCCGTGAGGGTATCCCTGTACTTCCCGGCATGGCCGATCTGGGGCATTTTTCCTGTTGATGCAACAACGGCCTTAAGGTTCTTGGAGGCCATTACCGCACCAACACCATTCCTTCCGGCAGCCCTGTGCTTGTCATTCACAATGGATGCGAACTTCACCATGTTCTCTCCTGCCGGGCCTATGCACGCAACAGAAACGTTGACACCGGTCTCGGCTTTCAGTGCATCGTCGGTTTCAAAGACATCCTTTCCCCACAGGTGAGTTGCATCCCTGAGTTCCGCCCTGCCGTCATGGACGTAAAGGTACACGGGATGATCAGCCTTCCCGGTAAATATTATCATGTCAAATCCGGAATGCTTCAGCTTTGCTCCGAAGAACCCGCCGGAGTTGCTCCTGGTTATTGTGCCGGTGAGCGGGCTCTTGGTCACTACCATGTATCTTGCAGCAGTTGGAGAGCTTGTGCCGGTCAGGGGGCCGGGCGCCATGATCATAATATTGTCGGGTGAGAGGGGATCGACCTTTGGATCAACCTCATCCACAAAATACCTTGTTGCTATGCCCTGGCCGCCTATGTAGTCCCTGGCCCACTTCATGTTTGTGTCCTCAATGCTTATTGAACCCTTTGAAAGGTTCACCCTCAGGAATTTACCGGTATATCCCCCATAACTCATGATACCACTGTAAAACTAAACCAATCCAGATATATACGGATTTGCCTGTACCGGAAAATGCGGCGGCTGCCAATGAAAAAGGCAGTCACACCTGCGGATTTATCCATCAATTTCTCCACAAATCATATTTTTCCCATTTGATCCGGTCCGGATGATTCAGCGTCCTTCCTGCAGTATGGATTCATGCCCCAGGGGTTTCATAAGTTCCAAGTTCAGCACAAGATATTTGCCATCAGGCACCCTGGAGGTCTTTATGAAATATTCCTCTCCGTCAATGGAAGCAAGAAGCACATTGTAGTCATGGGATTTCCACCACCTGTAGCCGTACCCGCTGGAATCTGAGAAACTTATTGACTCATCACCGGCCAGGTAGTGATTTCCATTGATCCTGACCATGTTCCCGTAATGGAGCATCGCAGCACTTGTTGCCTGGTGCAGCTCATCAAGGGAAGACATGGTCTCAGTGATTCGCCCTGCATTCATGAAGGTCAGGGAATCATATCCGAAGTCCAGATCGCTCTGGTCATGCGTTACGTATAATATGGAGAAGGAGTACTTCTTCATCATGTCATCCAGGCGAGAGAGTATCCATACCCTTGCAGACTGGTCCTGCATGGAGAGCGGTTCGTCCATCAGGAGGAGGGAAGGTGCACTTATGACTGCCCTGGCCACAGCAACCCTCTGGGCCTGCCCGCCAGATATCTGGTCAGCTTTTCTCTGCAGGATATCCTTCAGTCCCATGCTCTCCACCATGTCATGAAAAATGTCCATGCTCCCGCCTGCATGCCGCACTGGAAACATGAGGTTCTTTTCGACGCTCATCCCCGGGAACAGCAGGAGATCCTGCGGGATATATGCAACATGCCTCTCCCACGATTTCCTGTCCTCAGAGGGGACACCGTCAAGAAGTATGCTTCCGGAATCAGGACGGAGTATGCCGCACACATTCTTCAGCAGCGTGGTCTTGCCGGAACCATTTGGGCCCATTATGAAATGTTTCCCCGATGGCAAATCAAGCTGATCAATGGACAGAGTGAAGCTGCCATGCCTGTATACCAGGTCCCTAATAGACAGCTGCATTTCTTCCTCCCATGGCCCTGAGAATGGCCATTGCAATGATGCCGGTGATTATGAGGATACTGGATGATGCTGCGGCATTCGGAAGCCCGCCTCCAAGGAACTGGCTGTAGATGAACACTCCTGCCAGCTGGGTGAAGCTGGGGAATATGTAATACGCCACAATGAGCAGGGAACCAACTGCGGAGATTGCACGGGCCCAGGACAGGACTATGCCTCTTGCCATTGGTTTGATCAGCATGGGAACGGAGAGCAGCAGGAAGCTCTTTGCATCGCTGATTCCAAGTGTCATGGCCTCCTCCTCATACCGGAGTATCTCCTGCCTGTAGCTCACCCCAATAATCCTGATTGAATATGCGGAGGATACGAAGAGCAGCGTTATGATCACTGCGAAGAGCGAATCCTGGAATGTATATCCGGGAAAAATTCTGGCAATGGCGGATCCCACCGGCATCTGAGGTGCAAATGTTATGAGGATCATGATGCCCACAACGGTGCTTGGGATCATTATGGGAATCTCCACCAGGCTATCGGCGATCCGGTATGGAATGGTGTTCCTGCGGGCCATGACGAAGGAGTACGGGAGAGCCAGGAGCACGGAAATAACTGCAACTGCAAGGGCGATGAGGTAGGTGTAGTATATGCTGGCCAGTATTCCACTGTGGGCGTCGCCAATGAGAAAACTGAAGGAGTTGAATGTAAGTATTCTCACTATGGGCAGAACCAGGAAGATCAGGTATGCTGCCATGAACGGAAAAAACAGCAGAAGAAGTCGGTTTCTCATGGAATGTGACATGGAATGTTGACAAAATAATGTTTCCGGAACATCCCGGAATCAGTCATAGGCTGAAGCCGGGATGTAGCTCGGGATAGGTTCCACAACGGTGCCCAAATATGATGGGATATTGGACATATGATATCCGAATGCCACCGGAAGTGGATCAAAATCGCTGGCAGCAAGAGTGTGCTGTCCGTACCCCGTCACAAGATCGTAGATGTAGGCGGCAGCCATGGACGGGTTGGCGGTCCCGTTCAGGATCGTTGCAGCATACAGTATGGGCGCTCCGGGAAGATTGCCGATGTTGTCGTCGGGAGTGGTTGGTCCCGTGGAATTAACCATCCCATAGAACAGGACGTGGTCTTCTGTAATATTTCCAAGGTTGATCCAGGAGCTGAGGCCATTGGATCCGTCAGGAGCCTTGAAATATGACAGGTTCTGGTTTATGGCCTGGGACTTGTAAGTAAGCGCATAGTCAGCGGTTCCAGCCTCAAGCAGGCCATCAAGTCCTATTTCAACCGTGGTGAGCTTTGTATAGCCCTTGCCCAGCATGTATCCGAACACCTGGCTGTACAGTGCCATTGAATCATTTACAGGATAGTTTCCGCCCCATGATTCTGATGCCAGCGTTCCACCTGGACCGAACCAGGCATTCCAGGCACGGTTGTACTTCATGTACATGGTGAAGTTATCAGAGAACGCCTGCTGCACGTACTTTCCATACGTTGCATTGTCCCATCCAGTGTAGAGCAGTCCTGCAAGCTTGGTCATCTCTATTGCCTGAAATCCGCTTGGGTCAAGCTGTGAAGTTGATGCCGCTACTGTGACATTCTTGGCGGTAATGTTCTCAAACCAGAAGGACCCGGCGGGAATGTTATATTTGTGGTTCAGCCATGTGACTGCCATCTCATTTGCTGAAAATATGATCATCCAGTCGGTGTATTTAGGCATCAGGTTGGCTGGAATCACTCCAGCCGATGCTGATATGAACACATCGTAATGGGCTCCGCTCTGCACGTTCTTGGCGCCACTGACTGATCCTGAAAATGTTGGGCCAACGGAAATGCCTGTTGTGTTCTTGAACTGCAGGTTAAAATGATTGCCAAGGGCGTATTCCAGGGATCCTGCTGCAAATACAGATACGCTTGCTGGAGCAGGATGTGACGATTCCGAGATATAGTAACCGGCAAAGCCCCCAACCAGCAATCCCACCACAAGGATTACAGCGGCAGTTAAGGCAAAACGTGATTTTTCCATGATTGGTAATAACCTGAACTTATAAATTTGTTTAAAGAAGATAAGGAATCGCTGATGATTCCTGAAAATCCTGTCTCAGATCTCCACTGAAAGATCCTTCATGACATCCGGTGATGGCCTGCCATCTGAATCAATACCCACTTCCTGCAGGTATTCATCAACCATGGAACGGTAGTCCACGGTCACATTGGCAGTGGGGCCTGCCGTGAGGGGTGGTTCCCCAACCATCCTGGATGGCGGTACAATCTTTCTGGGATTGATGCCCTCCCTGTAGTTGAATAGATGCCGGAGCAGCTGTATTCTCTTTCCCATTGCCATGATCTCCTCTTCAGACACATCCCAGCCCATGATGGCCTTGAAGAGCTTGTAGTACGGGTATGAGTTAGGCCATACGGAAGTGGAGAACAGGCACATGCCAGTGGCATTCAGTACCTGCATTCCATATACAGAAAGCGCCTGCATCTTCCCCTTGCCATGGTATGAGTACCTGTCTATCTTCTCCCTGGGGAAACTGTACTGGAACGGCAGCGTCATGGTGCCGCCCTCGTCAAATCCCAGGCCGCCTGCAGTATGCCTTCCTGGTGTTGGGTCTGCAATGTACGTGGTGGCGAGGCTTGGAAGTAGTCTGGGGTCGTGCATTGGCAGATCCTGGCCGCCAACCTGCATGGCAAATTTCTCGCTGCCCTTGCCGAATTTCTGTGCGGCATATTTCGCGCCCATTCCAAGGACTGATCCAATGCCCTCGCCCCTGCCGATCAATTCGGTGAGTCTCACCATGGCATCGGCATCTCCAAAACCAATCTTGAATCCAACATCTTTCTCTGTTATTATGCCTCTCTCGAAGCATTCGTTTGCAAAGGCTATGACTGCGCCCACGGATATTATGTCCATCCCTGCCCTATTGCACATCTCAAATGCCATGGCCATGGCATCCAGATCAGTGTTGAGATTGAGCCCTCCGAATGATCCTGTCCCCTCATATTCAAGCCTGTGCCCCTCAATCTCTCCGAAGCGGGTCTTTCTCCTTATGTGGCCACCACATGCAAGCGTGCACTGCGCACATCCGTAGGATTTCAGCTTGTCCCTTGCAATTTCTTCCCCGCTTATCTTCCTGGCATTGTCAGCACCGTAGTCTATTATGCCTACACCGGCCCAGTTCTTTATTGGCGTGTCGCCGTTGAGGTGTGAGGATTCTGTTCCGGCGGTTGTGCCGTACAGCTGCCATGGCCTTGCCAGATCTATGTTCTTCCTGAATTCTATCTGGATCTCCTTTATTGTCTCCATGAGCATTGCCTGGTCAAAGGGCTTGAATATGGGCTTTCCCCTTACTATGAGTCCCTTCAGCTTCTTTGATCCCATTACCGCTCCGAGCCCTGATCTGCCTGCTGCTCTGCCGTAATCATTCATGAGTGAGGCAACCAGAAGTTTCTTCTCCCCGGGGACACCTATGACAAGTGCCTGTCCCCTGGGTTCTATTTTCTTCAGCTCATCCTCGGTTGCATATGCGTCCTTTCCCCACAGGCCGGAAGCGTCCTCTATGGAAGCCTTGCCGTCGGTGATTTTCAGGAAAACTGGCTTTGGTGAGATGCCCCGTATGAAGACTGCATCATAGCCGGAGTTTTTCAGCTCCGGGCCGAACTTGCCACCGCAGTCAGCATCACCCCATCCGCCGGTCATGGGAGATTTAGCTACAACCTGGAATCTTCCGCCCAGAGGAACTGAGTGGCTGTTGAATATCCCGGTTGTGATTCCCAGGATGTTTTCCTCTCCCAGGGGATCTGCCCCAGGTTTCATGTCTCTGTTCAGAATGTATGCTCCCAGACCATAGCCGGTCAGGTATTTCCTGTATATTTCTTCTGGAATCTTCTCCTCTCTTATGCTGCCCTTTGTAAGGTCAACATGGAGAACCCTGCCATTAACGCCGTACATGCTTTTATCATGGCTTCTTCCTATTATAGATTTATCTCAGCCGATAGGTACCCTGGGCTTCCGTGCAAATTCAATCGTACTCCCCTTTTCATCGTGCTTTGCAATAGATGGGAGAGGTATTGCGCTCAAGAACCCACACATGAGCATTTATTGGCACACTAGCGCATTTTAGCACAGTTTTGCTCGCGATAATTCTTATAACTTTTGTCAATTGATAGAAACATGTCAATGGTAGGATTTGACAGATTCCTTTTTGCATTCACCATAGGATCGCACATAATTCTTGTGTCAATGAGCATTGCGCTGATTCTTTTGATATCCATACTGGAGTTCCTGTATCTGAGGAACAGGAACAGTTACCACCTGGCCCTAATAAAGCGGCTCAAGAAGGTATTTGTGATCTCATTTGGTGTGGGTACTGCTTCCGGAATAGTTGTGGCTGTTGAACTTATAAATCTCTTTCCCGGTTTCATGACTCTTGTTTCAGAAACCGGCATAATAGGTGCATTCTATGCTGAAATATTCGCCTTCTTCCTGGAGACCATCAGCCTTGTGATCTATGTTTATTTTGAGGGCGTGTTCAGGTGGAAATACACAAACCTGGCACTTTCAATTGTGGTAGCATTCGGGACACTTCTCTCAGGTGTGTTAATAACAATGGTCAATGCCTGGATGAACACGCCAAACGGATTCAACATACCGGTATATCTTTCAACAGGAAAGGTAACAGGGGTTCTTCCTTGGATTGCCTTTGCAACACCCTCAACCTTTGGCGAAATAGCCCACGTCCTCACAACAACAGTTTTTGCCGGTGTAATGCTTATCGGTGCATTTTTCGCTTACAAATATCTGCGGACACGTGACCCGGAGGAGAAGGGAATGTTCAGGTCAATGCTCCGGATTATCAGTGGGGTGTCCATCATTGATATACTGCTTGCAGGTGCTTCGGGATCAAATGAAATGTCAACACTGCTGCAATACCAGCCATTAAAATATGCGGCAATGGACCTCAATCCAACACCTGGAACAGGGTTTTCTGAAAGATTGTTCGGTTACCTGTACAATGGGCACATACTTGATTCCATACAGATTCCGGGGTTGCAGGCCTTCCTTGCAAAGCTAGAGACAGGGATAACCACGCTTCCGGGTCTATCACAGTTCCCGGCAAGCGACTGGCCACCTCTGATGATACACACCACATTTGACATTATGGTGGTTGGGGGATTGTTCCTGGGGCTGTTCCTCTTCATAACCTTCCTCTTCTATGTGTTCAGGAAAGATTTCGTGAAGAACAGGTACATGATGTATTTCCAGATATTCTTTGGTTTCTTTGCACTCCTGGTCTATGAAATCGGATGGGTGACCGATGAGGTTGGCAGGCAGCCCTGGATTGTTTACAACGTGATGAAGGTTTACCAGGCGGCCAATTATTCCACTGGGCAGCTTGTTCCAGGATACTTCATCATTGCGTTCTACCTTGTGCTCATACCGGCAACGTTCTATTTCTTTGCCAGGGTTTTCAATTCAAATCCGGTCAAAGAGGACATGAAGCCGGCAGCAGAAGGGGGTGTTAATTATTAACATTCTGTTTGGCATCAACTTTGCTGTATTTGCTGTATTCGCCGTGCTCATCATAACTGAAATGATGGGTAGCGTTCTGATGCTCATTGCATGGGAGGCAGTCAGGAAGAAGGTTCTGGACTATATTGTCCCTGTCTGGGAAGTGACCGGCACCTTCGGAGCATTCTGGGTTGTTGCATCTGATTTTGCGTATCCAAAGATACTTATCCCGCTGGCAAGCATCTTCTCAGCAGCCATTGCCATATTCCTGATATTGTTTGTGGCCAGGAATTCCACCATAGTGTTCGCGGAATTCATAAAGAAGAAGGGATGGCTGGACGAGAAGAAGCTTTACACTGGTTATTCCATATCCACACTGCTCCTTGGCCTGGTGGTGCTCGTCATAATAACCGGGATAATAGGGGGAAATGGCATTGATTTGAACAGGCTTACGTTCAGCGTATCTGCATGGGCAGGCAATGCTGCATCCTGGCTTTTCATAATCGGTGCCCTCCTGATTGCAGTGGGTCTGGCTCCGGTGTTCTACGATCTTGCGCCCCTCAAGAAACTGGTTGTCCCATTCACAGTCGTGGGCCTTGTGGTTTCGGTGATCTCTCTGGATCTGTTCAAGCATGGATCGCTGCCATTCCTGGTGGCTGTGCCCATAATACTTGCACTGCTGGTTCCTATCCTTTATTATATTCCAAACACGGTGAAGCTGGTAACAAACAAGGTGTTTTTCATTGCGTGGGCATCGGCAGATGTCTTTTCGCTTGAATTCATGGTGTATCCTACAGCCTTTGGCGGAAACATAGACGTGAATAGCCTGATATCATCAGGCCCCATGGCCTCGGCATATGTGGCAATAACGGTTGTTGGGCTTTTAATTCTGGCTGTGCTCATAGCGCTTTATTCAATAGCGGTGTATAGAAAGTCTGCAATGATGGAAAAAGCAGCGAGCACACCTTAAAAATTTATTCTATCCTTGAAAATTCCGAACCGCACATTCATGGCTTTTATTTTCTTTCACTCAAGAATCTTGACAGTCTTGTTTGTTGATCTCATTCCTCTGATGATTTTTATTCTGGATTGTTCAACATTGAAATGAGCGCAAAGTTGCCTTAATACATCGGCATTTGCTTTACCATTTTCTCTAGGCTCGTTGGTGTAAACAGTAAGCTTATTACCTTCGGCAATAATCTGACCATTCCCCCGTTTTACCTTAACCTGAACTATCAATGCATTTTCAGGTGTTGCATTTGATATGATCGGATTAATTTTGTTCATATTTCAGGTACATCGCATTTCTCCGGTTAAATATGAAAGAAAATCGCTTTCAATATATGACCGGTAATCAAGATATCAGGCTTGGAAGATGCTTAACTATCATGTATGGTAGCATTAAAATTGCACTTATTTCATTTCTACTTTAGAGATCTCTGTAACCAAAGCAATATCTTCATGTTTCAGCACATGATCGAACGCTACAGAATCACCTACCCTGATGCATTCCGGCTGAAATCTGTGGATGGGATTTTGCGAAAGATTCTGGATAAGATCCTTGGCTTAAAGGCCATACCAGAAAAGAGGAACGCGTTGCAGGCAGTAAGAAGTGCACTTGTAGATCCCTTATGAAAGAGTGCCTGTTCTTAGTCTAAGCAGAAAGCAGGCACGTGAGTTCCAGCGCACTCCATTTTTAAGATCCGAGTTATTTTGCTGGATCAGCAGAGCGGATCTATTTGAATTTAGAACAGATGCCTGATAAAAAACAAGGTTGTTATGTTTTAACATTATTGTGAAGCTATAATAATCTTGGAAGCAGTAGGACGCCGGATTCCCAATAGAGTGCTCCGACCGGGATTTGGACCCGGGTCGTCGGCTCGAAAGGCCGATATGCTTGGCCGGACTACACCATCGGAGCAGAACAGACCCTAAACCCACATACTTATATGTATTTTTGTAGCAGGTGCCAGTCCATCAGGTCAAAGTAACCTGTATCTGAGGATGGCGCAATAGCCTCCGAAATTACTCACTATCCTGCCAGGATCAGTTCCTGTTCCTATTATGTGCACCCTTGTACCATAGTTTCTCGACTCTTCCAGAAGTTTCCTGCCCTCGGGGGTCCTGAATTTTTCCTCAGAAACAATCAGTGTATCCACGGCGCCAGCTTCAAGTGCTGTCAGAACATCTTCGTATCCGTATGTTCCAAGGCCGTCTGTTCCGACATGCCTCAGAAAGCTCTCCACGAGTCTGGAATCTCCAGAAATTCTGAGGTCCCTGAAAATGGCATCCGCCTCAGGAGTATTCAGGAATTCCCAGACAGCGCCTGCATCTGATCTGTTGGTGGGGTATGTCACCACCCGGAATCCTGTTCCGCCGTATGTTCTGAATGCGTTTACTATCTTTTCTCTGGTGAATCCTGGTCCAAGGATTATTATGGTGCTTCCTTCTGGCAGCATCCTGCGGCATGACTCAACAATTTCCCTGTGAAAATCCTGTTCAGAGAAATTACTTTCGTAAGCTTTGCCTGTGAGATGTGAATCGATCTTGCCTATGCTCTGTATCCCGTATGACTTCAGCATAAGAATCCATGCGGTCTCATCATCTGCGGCGATGAAATAGAATTTCTGTGAAAACTTATTATCCAGGGCCTCAGCCAGGAGTTCACGCTGCTGTTCCAGCCACTGCTGCTTCTTGAGTTCGAAGTTGTCGCCGGGTGATATATTGAATGACTGATGGTCTCCAATGATGTCCTCAGGTCCTTCCCTTATGGTGCCAAGAACCTTCAGATTTCCAGAAAAATCCTGGAATTCAACGCTCTCAGCAACTATGGATGCGGTGACAGGTTTTCGCGGGGATTCCTTGGATCTGTTCATGTCCTGCTGCTTCTCCACCCTTCTCAGGGTTGTCATCCTGACCATGTCTCCAGGATTTATGAGGTTCTTCAGATACCATAAATCATCATCGGAATCTACGTGTACCGTAATCCATTCAGAATCCTTCTTTTCCGTGATCCTCATCTTTCTTTCTCCGCCGTGCCATCAACTATGGACCGGATCTCATTCTTTATTGATGCATAGTGAGTCCCCTCCCAGTAGATCTTTCCGCAGTGAGTGCAAATGTAAACCCTGTTCTGCAACTTCCTGACCCCGGGTGGCAGACTTGCCATGATGGCTGGGTCATCAGTGACCCTGAGCAGACCGTTACAGAGTGGACATCTTGTGAAATAAAGGGATTCATCAGGCGGAAATCTTGCCACGAATTCTCTGAGCTGTTCCACATGCCTGTCAGATTTGATATATATGGAATTTCTGTACCTTACGGAAAGTTCCCTGTCCCTTGTTATTAGGATCAAATCTTCCCTTGAACATGTCTCAATGATTGAATCATCCGCCATGTCAGAGGTTGCATACCCGACATCATAGCCCATCAGGCGTAACCACCTGCACATCTTCCCCAGCATGCTGTCAGCGAAGAATCTCATTTCAGTAGTCTTTCCATCGTCCTGACATATCATTGTCGATGCCCATCAGATCCAGAACCCGAGATACAACAAAATTCACCATGTCACCAGCAGTCTCAGGCCTTGTGTAATAACCTGGCATTGCAGGAGCCACAATCACTCCGTTTGTCGACAGCTTCAGCATGTTTTCAATGTAAATGGAGCTCAGTGGCATCTCTCTTGGTACAATCACCATCCTCCTACGCTCCTTCATGGATACTGCAGCAATCCGTGTGATGAGAGTGTCAGCCATGCCGGTAGCCATCCTTGCAAGGGTGGTGTTGGAGCAGGGAATTATGACAAAACTCCTGAACCTGAAGGATCCGGAACTCACCGGTGCAGCAAGGTCAGAATCATCATAAACATGTTCAGCCAGTTTAGAAAAGTCCTCCAGAGTCAGGTCTGTCTCAGCGGTCATGACCCTTTTCGCACCATCAGAAATGATCAGGTGGCGTTCAAAATTCTTAAGCGATTCAAGGAGCCTGAACGCAAGAACAGTTCCTGAAGCTCCTGTTACGCCCACAACTATCCTATTGTCTCCCTTCAATGAATATCCATAAAAGATGTATATGGGATATATAAGTGATGGTCTCAGCGCTTTCTGTTAAAGTAGAAGTACAGTACGAAGGTTGCGGCGAATATTGCCACGATTATCGCTGCATCCCTGTAATCGTCATAAAGACTGACAACCCTGGGCTTGGACCACGAAAATCCAGGATAAGCACCGGAATCAAGGGCTTTGATGTTTGACAGGTGGCTTCCGCCGCTGGTCACAAGGGACTGCTGGTTCTCAGTCATCTTGAATGCTATGGTGAAGTTCTGGACACTGGGAAAACCAATTGAAGACAGCGCAGTTATAACATCAAGTCCGTAGGGGTTGAGGCCTGTGTATGACAGATCGAACACTATGAGGTCCTGCGTTGAATTTGCGCTCCAGTTGTATGTTACGTATGTGCTGTTATCTATTATATCTGCAAAGAATGAGTTCCACTCCGTAGTGCTGATCGTGTAATGGTTTTCGGTTCCGTTTATATAATAGGTAACTGAGGGCAGACTCGATGGGGGCGGATTCAGTACAGGAGTGCTTCCCATGGCTGATATTGGAGCAACGGCCAGCACAAAAACGAATGCCAGAGCCGCTAGTGAAATGGCTGTCTTGTTTTTCATGAAATTGAATCCGAAACAGATATGAATTTCTCTAAATAAGTTTTTCACTGCAATTTTCCAGATACGGATTCAGTTTCCTCTTCTTGCCATTGATGGATCCATGGCGTATTTCTGGCCATCAGGATCAGCAAGTATGAGGATTTTCCCACGATCTACCAATCTTCTGAGAGCCGATTCCATGGTCTTCTTCCTGATTCTGCCAGCCTTGCCTTTTTTCATAATTTCACGTATGGTTCTGTTTCTCATTTCCATTATGATCTCAGCTGCGGCATCCTCATCTGCGCCATAGGCAACCTGCCTGTATGCGACCAATGATACCGGGATCATGGCTACCAGTGCCTCAGGAATGAAACCGAAAGTGAACACGGTCCTGGTTGTGCTTTTTCCGTGACCGTTAAAATGGACATCAAGGTTCACAGTGTGGTACCCTGGAAGGAGAAAAATGCTCAATGAATCTCCTCCATAGGATTCCCCTGATACAGTCCAAGTGTATCTAAGGTTCTGAAGGTCAGTACCATGAACAACTGGATGAAATTCTGCAAAACCTGATATGATGCTGTATGCAATTCCTATGCCTGTGATCTGAGGATAGTAAGTGACGTTTATTCCTCTAATTTCTGTGCTGTTTATGTTTCCACACATGTCTGTGGCTGTCAGGAATACGCTGTAATTTCCATCGGCATTGAAGTTAATGGTGACATTCCCCCGGCCCGTATATCCAGAATACAGGACTCTTGAATTGCTCATTTTGATCTCAATGTATGCCGGTACGGCATCCATAACAGAAAATGCCAGTTCAGTGGTGTTTGTGCCTGAAAGATTCATGTCTGCAACTCTCACCGATATTGCTGGAGGTCGATCATAGCTGGCTACCATGATGTTCTCCCTGGCAGAATTGTTCCAGAGGTTCCTGGCGTAAAACGTCACGTTGTAAGTTGAATTTCCTTCTGGTAAAGTTATTTCCCCATCTTCGGCAGACTGGATTGCCCACGATCTTCCTCTGCTTATGTTTGCCACGATGGAGATGTTGGCACTGTCCACATCAGGAAAATGCAGCACAGTTGAATTTGTGTATATGACAGGCTTCGGGAAGGATGGCACAACCGGAATTGTGTTGTTCACGCTCAATGATAAGTTACGGGATGAAATCAGGCCGCTACTGCCGATTGCCTCAATATTCATATGATAAGTACCATTCTCGTGGAAAAAGCCACTGCCCTGATCAAGGACAATATTCCAGTTTTTTCCGGTGACCTCCCACTCTCCAATCACATTGCCACAGTAAATGATGGATGCAGATATCCGTGATGTTACATTGCTTGTTGCGTTGATTGTCATGGTGTTATTGCTGGAATCACCATAGAATGAAAGTAAACGGGAACCGGATGTGTTCACACTCAACAGAGGTCGGTATGTTTCGATCCCAAAGCTCCTGGAACCAAGGAATGCAGTTTGACCATCAAGAAGCGTTGCATTGAGCGACAGGACATAATTTCCGTTTGTCAGATTGAGGGTTGTCCAGTTGGTGTCAAGCTGATACGAGAGATTCATAGCGGCACCGTGGACATATAGGTCGTAATATGAAACGTTCTCCACTCCTACCCATTGTACAGTTATGTTGCTCCTGCTGTAGTACGTCCCATTTGTTATACCTATGGAGGTGCTGCCTGAAATGCCCTTTATGGTGGTGTAGTTGAACCATCTGGAATGCACTATTCCGAAGCAGTCTGTATAGTTCACCCAGAGAACCAGTTTCCCCGGGTTGGAGGACACAAACAGCCCGAATGCCAGAGAATTTGTTGTGTACGTTCCACTGTTCCATTGCACGCTTGTTGTGCCATTGCCAGAAGTGCCAGTTATATTTATTGTAAATCCCTGGGACTGGGCGATGTATGTCCCATTGCCTGGATTCACATATATGACAGGTATCTGGCTGTCAATGGAAACCTCCTCATACACTGAGGATGAATAACCGGCCATGTTGCTGGCTGTTACAGTGAGCCGGTATGTCCCGGTGGGAAAAAGTGAGGCATCGATTGTGATACTGCCGTTACTGGCTTTAAGCTCAGTACCGCCAAGGGTCGCATTCAGGCTGTATGTGAGGTTTGAATGCACCGAGTATTCCACGGTAGAATTGTGTGTTATTATTCCTGCAGGCTCCAGACTTATGCCTATACCATCTGTAGACAGTGGCTCAGCGCTGCTGTAGAATATGTATATGTCGCTACCGGCAGCAAGTGTACCGGCAGAGGCATTTTCGTCAAGATAGACTCCGGTTATGTTCTGCACAAAAATGTTGCTGGCGATGGCATAGTACGGGCTCAGGAACTCAGCCTGTCCAGAATCCATGTGCAGTGCAGTGTCTCCGGCCCCTGACCAGGTACTCAGGGATCCGTTGATGATAAGCATCCGGCTGTAATCCTCAGGGTCAAGCATGAATGAATAATGTCCACTGGTTGTTGCGTTCATCAGAACTTCGTATACGCCATCTGTTTCCCAGGCCAGGCTCGTGTTCACAATATTCCCGTTGAATGTCTGTCCAGGAGCCATGGTCATATCCAGTGTTTTATTGAGAATGAAATGAATGGTGTCCCCGGACGAGAGATTGAGATCCATTCCCGTTAGGTTTCCGTGTGACTGGCTCATGGCCACAAGTAAGCTGTCTCTACCAAGAGAGATATTGTATGCTGTGGATGTTCCACTTGTGAAATTGATTGCTACCAGCGAGAAGCGGGAAACCATTACAAAGCTTCCGTGGAGAAAGAAGACTCCAGTGAAATAGGGAAAATGTCCATAGGAGAGTGCACTGGAGACTGAAAGATCTGTCAGGTTAACGGCAATCATGTTCACTTCCGTGCTGTTCCCACAGGCAATATATTCCACGTTGCCAGATACCACAGATACAAAGTTTCCTCCGGAGATAGGCTGTACCTGGGTGAGAATACCTGCAGTCTGGTTTGCGTAATTCCAGTATGAAATAGAAGTTTTGCTGGAGTGCGCAACGAACAGGACATCATTAAGTTCAGGGTCCAGTACCGGGATCGACGCACTTCGAATGTCACCTGTAACATTTCCGGACTGCTGCAATTCGTATGAATAATTTCTGGACTGTAGAGGTGCAAAGCCCGCATCGTGGCTGGTAACATAGAGTTCGTCCAGAGTGATACTGCAGTTGCTACCGCCGACCAGAAGGCTGAAATTCCCGGGGTGTAGTGTACTGTTGACCGGCACAGTCATGGGGAAATTTCCCGTCGAGTTGTATCCACTCTCAATTGAAAAGAATATCTTGTTTGGATACAGGCTGTTCCATGACAATTCAACTGTCTGGAACGCGTCAATTGCTGGATCCGGTCCTACATTTTGAATGGTTTTTCCGTAGATATACTGATGGGAGACGCCATTTTGCTGATCACCGGGCCCAAAAAAGTAGTGGATGATATTGCGGCCGCCCTGCATTATTGCAAGGTTGTCAATAGTTGTCAGCAGATTATCAGCGTCGTTCCACGAGTAAGTGATTTTCATGCTCTCATTTGATGTCCCGTTGAGGTTTATGTAAAAATATTCCGGGCTGGATATGGGTGCGCTTGTATTGATATTGAATCCGGAAACTGGCAATGCGCTACCCTCAACCATGTGTGAATAGGAATTGAGCGGTGTGTTATTGAAGTTCACCCAGCTTGTGTTTGCAGGATACTGGCCAGAGGGAATCTCCGTGAAGTTATAGAGGCCTGGACTGCCGACGGGAGCTTGAATATTTGATCCGGATGAAACTTCAGACGTAAATACCGTAATTGGTATTAATAAACTTAATACTATTAATACCATTAATACCTTAAGTAGCATAGATTAATAAATCACCCTTAAGGGATAAGTTATATAAAAAATATCCATGAACCACCAGAATTGAACTATTATATGCAGGCAGGCAATGGAGTAATAACATGATCAAGGTAGGAATCAATGGTTATGGTACCATCGGCAGGAGGGTCGCTCAGGCAGTGAGATTGCAGAAGGACATGATTGTGACCGGCATAGTGAAAACCAGGCCAGATTATGTGGCTGAATCAGCCATGCATGATTTCAGGATATTTGCCGCTGATGCAAAATCGCTGGAATCCTTCAACAGCTCTTCTATCAAGGCATCCGGTACGCTGGAAGACCTGATCTCTGATTCAGATATAATTGTGGACGCAACTCCTGAAGGAATGGGCAGGAAGAACATTGAAACCTACAGGAAGAATGGAATTAAGGCCATCTTCCAGGGAGGCGAGGATCATGAGATTGCCCAGGCCTCATTCAATGCATACTCAAATTTCATGGATTCCTGGGGAAAGGATTACGTGAGGGTTGTTTCATGCAACACCACTGCCCTTGCCAGGACGGTAACATCTGTTCGGAAATCCTTTGGCGTGAAACATGTCAGTGCCACACTCATAAGAAGGGCCACTGACCCCAATGACAGCTCAAAGGGGCCAATAAATGCACTGGAACCAAGCCTGAAATTTCCGTCACACCACGCACCTGATCTGCAGACAGTCATAGGCAATGTTGATGTTGACACCGTGGCCATAAAGGCACCCACCACACTGATGCATGTCCATGTGGTCAGCATTGATCTGGAAAAGCCAGCGGGTCAGAAGCAGGTCATAGCTGAGATGGGGAAGTACAGGCGAATCATGCTGGTGTCCGGCAAATCAGGACTCACGTCCACAGCACAGATAATGGATATGGCCAGGGAGATGGGCAGATCTCGGTCCGATCTTTATGAAATAGCAGTGTGGAAGGAAAGCGTAAACTTAAAAGGTACGAAACTCAATTACATACAGGCAGTTCATCAGGAAAGCGATGTGGTACCCGAAAATGTGGACGCAATCAGGGCCATGTTCCAGTTAATGGACAGTGAAAAATCCATTTCTGAGACTGATAAGACGCTGAATATTGGAAAAAGGGTGTAACAATGGTTGAAAGCAAGGAGCAGAAGAAATACACAATAGAGGATTTGCCCGGAGTTGGAGAAGCAACAGCAGAGAAGCTTAGGGAGAATGGTTACGATGACATTATGACCATAGCCGTTGCCTCACCCAAGGATCTTTCGGATGTAGCAGGCATCGCTGAGGGAAACGCCTCAAAGATAATAGCCGCTGCCAGAAAATATGCCGATGTTGGCAATTTCGAAACCGGTGAAGAGATACTTGAGCGCAGGAAGGAAGTGAAGAAACTCACCACAGGCAGCAAGAATCTTGACAACCTCCTGGGCGGTGGATTCGAGACACAGTCCATAACGGAATTCTTCGGAGAATTTGGATCGGGCAAGACCCAGATCATGCACCAGGCAGCTGTGAATGCAACAATGCCTGTGGAAAATGGCGGTTTCGATTCAGATGTCCTGATCATAGATACTGAGAACACATTCAGGCCTGAAAGAATCATTCAGATGTCAAAGTTCAGGGGGCTTGATCCGGAAAAGGTTCTGAAGCGCATCCATGTCGCAAGGGCGTATAACTCTCATCACCAGATACTCCTTGCTGAGAGGGCATCGGAACTTGCCAAGGAATTCCCGATCAAGCTTCTCATAGTGGATTCCCTGACATCGCATTTCAGGTCGGAATACATGGGAAGAGGTTCACTGGCTGAGAGGCAGCAGCTTCTTAACAGGCATATGCATGACCTTCTGAAGTTCGGTACTATATACAACGCAGTTATAACAGTGACAAACCAGGTTTCGGCCAGGCCGGATGTATTCTTTGGCGATCCAACTGCGCCAATCGGCGGAAATGTTGTTGGTCACACCGCAACGTTCAGGATATATCTCAGGAAGAGTAAGGGGGGCAAGAGAATTGCCAGGCTCATCGATTCGCCCTATCTTCCTGAAGGAGAGACGGTAATCCAGATCTCCGAGGACGGAGTAATTGATGGAGTGTAAGTAAGACTGGAAAATGTGGAAATACATAAATGACAACTTTGCCAGGTACCCTTCGCAGGTGAAGGTGCTGAGAAAGCTGATCTCACTTGGTCTATCCGTGAGAAAAGATCATGAGAATATGCCCAGGGTGTACTGCGGCGACGTTGAGGTTAAAGCCTCCGCCATTGCTCAGGCACTTGGCGTTGACAGGAGAGCCGTCATTGAAATACTGGGAAAAATAATCAGCGATCCTGAACTTTCCAATTTCTACTCACAGTTGAAACCAATCCCCGATTTCTCAATGGTCAGCTCAAGACTGGGCATGGGAGTGATTCAGATAGTTCCAACCTCTGCAACGCAGCCCGGCATAATTTCAGGTGTTTCACAGGTAATTGCCAGGGAGAACATCAGCATAAGGCAGGTCATCGTGGATGATCCTGAGCTTGTGGACAGCCCGAGGGCAACCATAGTTACGGACAGCCCAATCCCTGGGCACCTCCTGTCTGACCTGAAGAAGATTCCCGGGGTCGAAGCAGTGGTGATACTCTAGGAATACTCCAGGAAATCCAGTATATTTCCCCCATACATAATGTCAATCAGCGCATCTATTCTTTCCCTGACATCATCTGCTGAAGGGGCGACAATATTCACATGGCCAACCTTCCTCCTTTTTTTCGCGTTGTCCTTTCCGTACCAGTAGACCTGTGTCCCTGGTATTTCAAGAATCCTGTTCTTCAAATCCTCGTCCATCTGCCTTCCTATAATATTCACGATGCCGGATGCAGATAGCAATTCCGGTTGCGGCACAGGAAGCCCGGCTATGGCCCTTATGTGCTGCTCAAACTGTGATATTGAGGAACCAAGAAGAGTATGATGCCCTGAGTTGTGGACCCTTGGGGAGAATTCATTTATTATGGGCTTTCCGTCCCTGATGAAGAATTCAATCCCCATGACACCGGTGTAATCCAGTTTCTCAAGAAGTTTCATGGCAACGTCTTTCATGCCGATATCGGGAAACGGGGCTACGTTGTAGAGCAGCATCCCCTTCATGTTAACGTTCAGGGAAGCCGTATGGAAAGCCATCTTTCCGTGGATGTCCCTGGATGCTATGACCGAGGCTTCCTGGCTGAAGTCTACAAATTCCTCCAGCACATATTTGCCCTCCGGCATCCCCTGAGGAATACTGCCGGGTGATACGGGATACTGGCCCTTGCCGTCATAACCACCCATGGCAGTTTTTGCTATTGAGCGATCATATTGGCCGGATGCTTTCCTGAGTTCCCCAAGGCTATGCACAACAGTGAAAGGCGTCACAGGCAGACCGGCATCACGGAGAAATTCCTTTTCAAGCGATCTGTCTCTCTTCAATCTTATGGGAAGCATCCCCGGCTTCAGCTTACCCAGGGAATCAGCATAATCAAGAACACGGTCATCAACATGCTCAAACTCGTATGTCACAACGTCTGATGAATCAACAAAATCTCTGTAGTTATCATAGGTGAAGCCATGGTCCGAGATGCGCACGCCAGGCTTTGAAAAATCGGAATCAATGCTGTTGAATCCGTATCCCAGCTTCCGCCCTTCCAGCACCATCATCCAGCCCAGCTGCCCACCGCCAATGATTCCTATGTTCATTCCAGCTTTTCACCCAGAACCTTTTTTGTCTGGTTTTCCATGAACTTTTTCACTCTTTCGGCAACTTCAGGATACTTTATGCCAAGAATCCTTGCAGCCAGCAGTGCCGCATTCCTTGACCCTCCTATTGCCACAGTTGCCACAGGAATTCCTGCCGGCATCTGCACTATGGACAGGAGCGAATCAATGCCGTTCAAACTCCTAGTCTGAATGGGAACGCCTATTACCGGAAGTGGAGTGAGAGCTGCTGTCATTCCCGGAAGGTGCGCAGATCCGCCGGCCCCGGCTATGATGACCTCAACCCCTCTTGACTGGGCGCTCTTTGCATATTCATACATAAGATCAGGTGTCCTGTGCGCAGAAACTATCCTGTATTCAACCTCAATCCCCAGTTCGCCCAGGACAGTAATGGCATCCCTCATGTGATCGAAATCACTGCTGCTGCCCATTATGACTCCAACTTTTGCCATGCTTAGAAATTTGCAGATGGTATAAAAGGGATTGCAGATTTCTGCCGGGATAGTTCAGCCATCAGGCTGACTGATTTGAGTTTCCCGCCAGTTCCAGCACTTCCTTCACAGTCACGGTCCTGTGGCCCGTGGCCTTTCGTATTCTGTTCATTATTGCCAGGCCGTATCCATTTTCAGGGAAAGGATGAATCACCGCCATGTTATAATCGCCCAGGTCAAGCTGCCTGAAGGCAGAGAATAGGTTGTGCCCCACCTGTCTGAGGTCAGTCATGCTCCCCAGCCTGAGGCACTGATCACTGCGGCATAGCTCATCGGCACCAATGGCAAGGATCCCCAGATGGCAAAGGTCAAGGTTCACAAGTGCCCTGAAGTCTTCAACGCTGTGCATGAGGAAGAAGGGCTTTTCGGGCGCGTAGTGCCTGTACTTCATGCCCGGCGTTATTGCAACATTGCTTTCCACAGTGCCTCTGGCAGCATCTGATATTTCAATGCTTCCGAAGACTTCCTGCAGGCTCTCAACAGTTGTGGATCCTGCCCTGAGAAGCCTGGGAGGAGACGTTGTGAGATCAAGTATTGTGGATTCCAGTCCGAAGCTGGTTTTTCCGGAATCGTAAATGAGATCAACCCTTCCAGACATTTCTAGGATGGCATCCTGCGAATCAGTTATACTGGGCCTGGTGGAAAGGTTTGCACTTGGGGCGGCTATGGGAACGCCTGAGGCAGATATAAGCTCAAGTGCCAGTCTGTTGTCCGGCATTCTCACTGCAACAGTTGGCTGCCCTGCAGATACGGCGGCAGGAACCGCATCTGACTTCTCAAGCAGCACAGTCAGAGGCCCGGGCCAGAAGCGCATCAGACTCTCCCGGAGTCTGGAATCGGGAAGAACGGCTATGTCATCAAGCATTTCAAGTGAGGATATATGAAGTATCAGGGGGTTGTCTGCAGGCCTGCTCTTGGCCGTGAATATCTTCAGGCATGCTTCCTGGTCAAGGCCGTTGGCTCCAAGACCGTAAACGGTTTCAGTTGGGAAGATCACGGTACCTCCGGCAAGAATGACCTCAGCGCCAGAATGGACAGCCTCCGGATCAGGTCTGTTCTGATCGGCCTTAACTATGCGGGTATGGAATGGCATTATCCGCAGATGATTTTCTGACATATTACCTTGACCATTAAATGATCATCCCATGGCACATACAGAAGCAATGTAAAGGGCGTCTGGCATTGCAGAGGTTGCCGTACACTTCAATGCAACTGCAAAGGTTAAACTACCAAGAGGGGCATGTTGACGCATGAATACGGTAGCAGAATTGATAATAGATGCCCTGGTGAAATCCGGAGTGAAGAGGATATACGGATTACCAGGGGATTCCCTGAATCCTCTCATGGATGCCATAAGAAGGAACACAGCCATTGAGTTCATACAGGTGAGGCATGAGGAGGGTGCGGCACTGGCCGCATCATTTGAAGCAAAATATACAGGTGACATTGCAGTCTGCATGGGGACTTCCGGGCCAGGATCAATACATCTCCTCAACGGACTTTACGATGCAAAGATGGAAGCCTCTCCAGTTCTTGCATTGACCGGCCAGATAGAGACGGACCTCATTGGGACGGACTATTTCCAGGAGGTTGACATGATGCATCTCTACAGCGATGTCTCCGTATTCCAGGCAAGAATAATTAATCCTGATTCCGCGGGACATCTGGTGAAAAGAGCCATATTCGAGGCGCGCACACATCCGGGTGTTGCCCACCTTGATCTTCCTGTGGACATACTGAGATCGCAGGCAAAACTGCAGGATGACTATGGCATGACTGAAAGGCCCGCAGTGTCAATGGAACCCGATCTGGGAGCCATAGTGAAGGCCGTGGACCAGAGCCAGCATCCTGTCATAATGTACGGGAGAGGGGCAGCTGGCTGTGCGGATGGCCTGAAGGATCTCTCCACAAGGATCGGGGCACCCCTCATATATGCACTGAACGGCAAGGGTATACTTTCGGATACGGATCCGCGTGTTATGGGTGGACTTGGTTTACTGGGTACCAGACCATCAGTTGCTGCCATGAAGAAAGCCGATCTGGTCGTACTCATAGGCACATCCTTCCCATATGTCCAGTTCCTTCCGGAAGGCGTGAAGTACATTCAGGTGGATTCGAACCCCCTGAAGATCGGCAAGAGGGTCAGGCCTGATCTTTACTGTGTCTGCGATGCTGGCGTATTTCTGAGAAAATTGAAGGTTCAGGAGAAGCAGAAGAAATATTACGATGATCTGCGGCAGGAGAAGGAGAAATGGCTGGAAAACCTGAAGGCCGTTGAGGAGGGCAAATCAGACCCCATAAAGCCTGAGGCGGTTGTTTCAGCAGTTTCCAGTAAGCTTCAGGACAATGCTGTGATAGTGGCAGACACCGGCAACGTTACTGTCTGGGCAGCCCGTAATCTCAGACTGAAGGAGGGACACAGGTTCCTGTTCTCGTCATGGCTCGGGACCATGGGGGCAGGCGTGCCGGGTGCAATTGGTGCATCTTTTGCCTCGGGAAGGCCCGTACTGGCCATAGTTGGAGACGGGAGTTTCGCCATGACCATGATGGAACTCATAACTGCAAGGAAATATTCAAGGCCCGTCAAATACATAGTTTTCAACAACTCAAAGCTTGGAATGATCAAGTTTGAGGAAGAGGTCATGGGCTATCCGGAATTCGGTGTGGACCTTTACAACCCGGATTTCGAAGCCCTGGCAAGGAGCATTGAAATAGAAGCCTTCACCGCCAGGAAATATTCGGAACTGGATGCTGCCCTGACAGAACTTATGGCGGCCAGGGGTCCTGCTGTTCTCAATGTTTTTGTGGATTCCAACGAAAGGCCAATGCCGCCAAAAATAAATATGGAGCAGGCAAAGGGTTACGTAACATCAATACTCAGGGAGAAATTCAGCGGAATCTGATTCTTGTGAACTGAATCTCCCGAATCATTTATTAATTCAAAGATGCTTTGCAGAATTGCATGAAAATAGAAAAATACGACATAGAGCTCAATATCGACTTCAGAAAACTTGAATATACCGGGGTAGAAAAGATCACCCTAGCAGGAGAGGGCGACACGTTTTTCCTTAACTCTGTGGGAATTGACATCCATGAGATATCATCCCGCGGAAAACCCATTAAATTCACAATCAACAGCAAGGATGAAACGGTTAACACAGATCACAAGCTGGGCCCTACTGAAACCATTGAGGTGAAATTCTCTGCCAGAGTGGGTGAGACGCTCATGGGTCTCTATGTGGCCAAATATGGCAATGATCATATGATCACCACACAGTTTGAATCCACAGGTGCCCGACAGGCGTTTCCCTGTGTGGATCATCCAAATTACAAGGCTGTGTTCTCCCTGAAGCTTGTCATTGACAATGATCTGGAGGCCATATCCAACATGCCGGTGGCTTCAACTGAGAAAGCAGGGGATAAGAAGAGAGTCATATTCAATGACACACCAAGGATGTCCACTTATCTGCTGTACATCGGCGTGGGCAAGTTTGACAGCATAAGCAGGAAGATGGGGCATATTGACGGATATCTGACAGCACCACGGGGAAGGCTCATGAGCAATGATTTTCCCCTTGTGGAGGCAGACCATGTCATTGCCAAATACGAGGACTATTTCGGGATAAAATATGTGCTGCCCAAGCTCCACCTGATTTCTGTGCCGGAGTTCGGTGCAGGCGCAATGGAGAACTGGGGAGCAATCACCTTCAGGGAACTGGTCATACTGGTGAACGACAGGACAAGCGCCTCCGTGAAGCATCGCGTGTCAGAGGTAGTTGCCCATGAACTTGCGCACCAGTGGTTCGGAGACCTTGTGACAATGGAGTGGTGGAACGATCTATGGCTCAACGAGAGCTTTGCCACATTCATGTCATTCAAGATGGTTGACGAACTTCACAAGGACTGGTACATGTGGGGGGACTTCTTCATGACAGAGACGGCGGGTGCACTCAACGGTGATTCGCTCCAGAATTCACATCCAATAGAGGCAGAGGTGAAGACCCCTGATGATATAGCCCAGATATTCGACGAGATAAGCTACGGAAAGGGTGCAAGCATACTCAGGATGATAGAGGGATATGCAGGCAAGGACAACTTCAGGAATGGCATAAGGAAATACCTGAAGGATCATGAATACGGCAATGCAAAGGGTTCAGACCTCTGGGAATCAATAGAGAAGGCATCAGGAATGCCAGTGTCAAGGATAATGGAGGCATGGATAAAGCGCATGGGCTATCCCGTGGTAAGGGTAACAAGGACTGGCGGCAAAATCAGGCTGGAGCAGAAGAGGTTTCTCATGCTTGGAAAACCAGGGAAAGAAAAGTGGCCGGTGCCGCTCACTGTGGTGAGAGATTCAGGATTGGAATCACTGCTCATGGAATCCGAATCAATGGAAATTGATGCCAAAGGATTCATAAAACTCAACTCAGAGAACACAGGTTTTTACCGTGTTATCTATGACGAGGCCTCAATGGAATCCCTCAGGCACAGCTTCGGCAGGCTTGGCTACATGGACGTCCTGGGGCTGCTCACGGACAGTTTTGCACTCCTGAAGGCAGGGGAAATAAATCTGGACCGCTACCTGTCAGATCTGGCAATATTCATGGGCAACACCCATCCCACAGTGGCCCACGAGATAAGCGGGGAACTCATGACGCTGCACCTTCTGATGCCGGAGGAGGAAAAGATAACAAAGACTGCCAGGGATTATCTCCGCAGGCAGGCAGATTCACTGGGCAGGCATAAGGAAGGTGAACCGGATTCCACATCAGTCCTCAGGGAATCAGTAACGATGGCACTTGCCCTTGTGGACCACGACTATGCGTCTGAATTATCTGCCCTCTTCAGAAACTTCTCCGATGTGGAATCTGACCTCAAGTCTGCAGTGGCAATTTCCTATGCCATGGTCTCCAATGATTTTCAGGGTCTGCTGTCAGCTTTCAAAGTCTCGGATTCTGATGAGGATCGCATTAAGATCCTCATGGGCCTCGCTTTCCTCACTGGCCAGGAGAACCACAGGAAGTACCTTGAACTGGCGAAGAGCGGTGAGGTGAAGAAACAGGACGTAATGAGGGTGTACATTTACATGGCAATGAATCCGGAGGCAAGGGAAGCGGTCTTCCAGAACCTTGATGATGCTGTTGCCATTGTTGAGAAGTATTTCGAGGGCACCGGATATACTGGGACCATGCTTGAAAGTGTTGTTCCGTTCGTTGGGCTGGGACGTGAGGAGCAGATGAAGAAGAAGCTGGAATCCTTGGAGAAACCCTCATTTGCCAAGGGTGTGAAGAAGAGCCTTGAAACCCTTGAGATATATTCACGCCTTGTAAAGGGTAAGGGGAAGTGAATGAACCGTTCCGAGAGGGTGGATCCAAACTCTGGCCTCACAATTGAGAACTATTCCATTAGTATGATCATCGACAGCGGCAGGCACACATACCGGGGAACTGAGGAGATACGCTTCAGACCAGCCAGTGATAAGCTGGTCCTTGACAGCGTGGATCTGTCCATAGCAGATGCATATCTGGACGGCAAAGCAGTGAAGCCAACAGATGCACGGGAAAGCCAGACCGTGGTGTTCAGCTGCACCCCGGGAAAGGACTCTGTGCTGAAGATAAACTTCAGTGGTGCCATCCCCAGGCTCCTGACAGGCTTCTATCTGGCAAGGTATGGCAACGCAGATGTTTTCACCACGCAGTTTGAATCCAATGGAGCGAGACGGGCATTTCCATGTGTGGACCATCCTTTCTACAAGGCAACCTTTGATCTTTCCCTTGATATAGACAAAGATCTTGATGCCATATCCAACATGCCGGTGAAATCAGTGGTAGAGAATGGCGGAAGGAAAACCGTGGTCTTCGGCAGGACACCACGGATGTCCACATACCTGCTTTACATAGGTGCAGGGAAGTTTGATTTCAGGTCAGTAATGCACGGCAGCACCGAGATCATCCTGGCAGCACCCCATGGGGGGCTCACCAGATCAGACTTTCCGGTTGAAATTGCAGGCAGGGTGCTGGAACTTTACGGGGAATACTTTGGGATACCATACATGCTGCCCAAGCTCCACCTGATTTCCGTGCCGGAGTTCGGTGCAGGCGCAATGGAGAACTGGGGGGCAATCACTTTCAGGGAGATATATCTGTCCATAGATGATTCCACCGGATCATCCAACTACAAGAGCATTGCGGAAGTCATAGCGCACGAGCTGGCGCACCAGTGGTTCGGGGACCTCGTGACAATGGAGTGGTGGAACGATCTATGGCTCAACGAGAGCTTTGCCACATTCATGTCATACAAGATCATAGATGTCATAAAACCTGAATGGGATGCCACCGGCGATCTCATAAACCTGAGAACCGAGGGTGCCCTGAAGAACGATGCGCTGAAGAATTCACACCCCATTGATGCAACCGTCAGGGATCCGGAGGAGATTGCCCAGATATTCGACGAGATAAGCTACGGAAAGGGTGCAAGCATACTCAGGATGATAGAGGGATATGCAGGCAAGGACAACTTCAGGAATGGCATAAGGAAATACCTGAAGGATCATGAATACGGCAATGCAAAGGGTTCAGACCTCTGGGAATCAATAGAGAAGGCATCAGGAATGCCAGTGTCAAGGATAATGGAGGCATGGATCAGAAGAAAGGGTTATCCGGTTATTCTGGCCAGCCGTGACGGCGATGCAGTGAAACTGAGGCAGGAGCAGTTCCTCCTTGATGGAAGCAGCACAAACGAGACCTGGCCAGTACCTCTCACAATTGTAAGGGAAAACGGAACAGAATCCGTGCTTATGGAAGATCGTGAAATGAAGATTCCAGCAGCTGGATTCATAAAGCTGAACAGCGACTTCACAGGCTTCTACAGGACGGTATACGACAGCGGCCTGTTTGCGTCTGTTTCAGAAAGCAGGAACAGCCTGTCGGGGCATGATCTCTGGGGTCTTGCGAACGATCTGTATGCTGCACTGCAGTCCGGCAGGATTCCGTACGGTGATTATATGGGGGGCATCATGTCCATATGGGATGCCACTGATCCACTGGTTCTCCAGGAGATCAACAGCCAGATGAACTCGCTTTACCTGCTGAAGCCCCACAGCAAATCGGTGAGGGAAGCTGCAATGAAGTTTGCCTCCATGCACCTGGAACGGCTGGGAGAAAAACATCCCGGTGAGGAGATCAACATCTCAATAGCAAGGGCCGCCCTCTCATTGACCCTGTCTCTGGTTGATGACAGGTTTGCGGCAGCCATGGCGGAAAAATTCAGCAGATACTTCAGCCTTGATCCGGACATAAGGCAGGTTGTGGCCATAAGCTATGCGAGGACAACAGGGGATTTCGATTCCCTGAAGGAAACACTGGCCAGATGCGTAACGGACGAGGATCGGACAAAGATAATTGGTGCAATGGGCTGGCTGGGGAAGCCCGAGTCACTTGGCAGCGCACTGGATCTCATCAGGAACGGCCAGGTGAAAAAGCAGGACACGGGGAGATTCTACATCTCGGCGGCAAACTGCCCGGATTCAAGGGAATTCCTCCTGACAAACTTTGATTTCATGGTTCGCCAGCTCAAGGAGGTCTTCGTGGGATCAAGGGTACCGTCAAGAACCATAGAGGCAACGGTGCCCCTCATAGGAATCGGCAGAGAGGCTGAGATGAGGCGCCTGCTTCAGGGATATACATCACCGGATCTCCAGACAGGAGTTAAAAAATCACTTGAGGGTCTGAATGTCAATATAAGGATGGCAAAGGCCATTCCTTAGGTTTCAGAAGGCCTTGCTTATGTTTATCCCGTCAACCATCACGTAGGGCATTGTTGAGGCGGATATCTCCTCCCACCATTTTACCCTCTTTCTTTCTCTGGAAATTGCAGTCACGTTTTTCAGTATATCCATGACAGAATCGCTGATCCTTATGCCGGAGAGCGCACCCTGAACTTCACCGCCTTTGACAAGGAAAACCCCGTCCCTGGGAACCGTGGAGAAAATGCCGTTCCTGTAATCCTGGAATCTGGTGTACCAGGCATTGTTTATGAGCAGCCCGTCCTCAAGATCATCCAGCATGTTTTCGAATCTGGTTTTTCCCGCGTTGAGGCTCATCTGCCATGCTCGGGGAGATATTATTCCGGCATTGCCTGTGGTTCCGGTACCAGCCCGCGTGGCAGTGGATGTTGAGTGAAGATAGCTCTTAAGTTTCCCCTGGCCGATGATCTCAAGCCTTGAGGTGGGGGTCCCCTCGTCGTCGCACATTCGTGATCCAACGCCACTGTAATCCTCAGGGTCATCGTAGAGGCTGAATTCCCCTGTGGAGATTTCCTTTCCAAGCATTCCTGCAAAGCAGCTTAGCCCGGTTTCCACTGCGTAATAGGAGAGGAATCCGGAACTGTAGGAGAGTATGTTCCCCATTACGTATGGTGAAAGCAGGACCCTGAATTTTCCCGGATTGATCTCTGACATCCGGCTGGTAGCAGAGGCTGTTGCGGCAGCTTCTGATCCCATCTCCTCGAAGGTTTTTCCTGTTGGGGATGTGCTGAATCCGAAATGCTGGGCCTCCTGTCCTGTGAACGGCCCTTTGAAAGCCCTGATGACACCCTCGAGGCCTCCGGTGCTGAACTGGCATTCATTATAGCTGGTCTTCACTGTGATTTCAGAATTCCTGTTGTATATGAGGCCTGCAGCACGTTCGGCACCGGCTGCAAGTGATCCGTTGATCATTGCGTTCTGCAGGTCCTGTAAATCAGCGGACTGGAAATGTGATCTCATTCCATTACCGTATGTCTGGTGTTCCCTGTTAATGGAGACAAATGAAGGGTTTTCGGGCGTCCGCAGGGCAACTTCCTTAAGCCTTATAATGGCCTGATCCACAGAAGCAGGGTCCTTGATCACTGTTGAAACAGTCCTGCCGTTCATGGCGGCAAAGACGGAGAGATTTTCCTCATCCCAGTAATTGTGCAGGTCAGTGCTGCTGGCGGAGAACCTGATCTGTTCAACATTCTCCCTTGCAAACTCCAGTGCAATCTCCTGGAACCCTTCCTTCTGGAGCCTCCTGAAGACATCATCAACAAGGTCTGCTGTCACTGTATGTACACCTCTCTGAGCCTCATGTGTGGTCCACCCATCCACACGTCAACTCCCTGTTCCGGGTCACCCTTTCCGCACATTCCCGCACTGAATTCCAGATCTCTGCCTACAGCGTCCACGGCACTGTAAAAATTGATGGTGGTTGTTTCTATCACCGGCCTGCGGACCCTTCCTGACAGGTCTCCGTTTGTTATGAGGTACGCCTCCTTTCCAACATACTTCTCATTGAATCTTATATCGTCAATATTCCATTCCGTGAATGATTTAATGTATATGCCCTTTCTGACGCCCTCGAAGAGCTCCTCGAACCTGTAATCTCCCGGTTCGATATATGTGGTGCTCATTCTGGCAAGCGGTTCCATGTCCCATGAGGAAGACCGTCCTCCGGCATTTGAATCTCTGCCTATCATGGAAGCACTCTCCCTGTTCAGGATAAATTCATCTGTGTAACCTTTCCTGTAGAGGTAACGCTTCCTGGATGGAACGCCCTCATCATCATATCTGTAGTAGCCGAAGCTTCCCTGTATTGTTGGGTCATCTATGACACTGACGTTTTCAGAGCCTATCCTGAAGGGAAACTTCTTGCCTGTCAGGAATGATTCACCTGCAAGCGCTCCTTCCCTGCCAACGATTCGGTCATACTCGGTGGGATGTCCGCACGATTCATGTGCAACTATTCCCGAAATCTCCGGACCAACGATTACGTCGAACTTTCCCGGTGAAGGTCTCGGCGCAGATGCGCTCTCATGCAGATCCCTGACATCACTGGTTATCCTTTCCTCTAGATTCAGGGAATCCAGGTACTCATATCCTGAGGATGATCCATATTCCTTTGTTGACTGCTCAAATTCACCGTTCTCAATGACACCCACCATGTAGAAGTAATAAAGCCTGGCAACATCGCCCCTGATATCGCTTCCCACTGAATTGACGTAATGCTGCTTCGTGCGCTTGTCATGTATGACATTCATCCTGACATCGGCACCTGCACTCTTCATGAGTGAATCGAAATCTCTGGCAAGTGTCACCCTGTCCTCCACGGACATATCCTCAATGGGCTTTCTCTGGTTCACCTTCCAGCTGTCCTTGATGCTATTCCCTTCCCAGATGGAGGATTTGCCAGGCTTCATTGAAATTCTCACAGCATGATCGATTGCCTCCTTAAGGCGTCCCCAGTCCTCTCTGTCGCAGTATGCCATGGCTATGCTGTTGTTTATCACCCTGACGGCATATCCGCTTTCCTTTCCAGAATCCATCCCCTCAAATTCAGAGTTCCTGTAGGACAGATCATTTGTCAGTATCTCCATGTACCGGGCTTCGGAATATCTTGAGCTTCTGGACGCATATTCCAGCGCCCTGTCTATGAGTTCACCTCCCATCACTGCTTCGCCTTGTCCTTCTTCAGCAGGTTCTCATAGGTCTCGAATATCTTTGCTATGCACTTTCCAAAGTTCCAGTCATAGTCGCTTACAGACATATTCAGGCTGCCGGCAAAGAGTTTTGTCCTGACGGAGTACTTAATCCTGCCTTCTGAGTGGTATTTTGCAACATGCACGTTGAATGTGCCGCTCTTGACACCAGACATCTTGCCAAGCTTGCTCAGGAACTTTCCCGCCTCAAAGTAGATGATGTCATACAGATCATCGTCATAGGGTCCAAGGCCTGAGACCTGCACAAGAACTCCTGCCCTGCTCCTGCCCACGTCCATTGCATTGATGACATCATATACGTCAACAACTCCTACAATCCTGTCAGAACCGTCAACAATAGGTACAACATGAAGCCCGTTAGACACCATTATTGATGTAAGGTCCTCAACTGAGGCTGTTGGCTTCACGGACACCGGCTGAGACATTATGGAGGCAACCTTTATGTCATTCTTCTCGGGGTTGCTGATCCAGTCCCTTCTGCCATGGCCTTCCTTGCCCGGCATTATGGCGTCGCCGCTTAGCTCATCTATGCGCAGTATGCCGGTGAGTTTTCCATTACCGTCAGATACAGGAATTTCTGTTTCATCCAGTCCCCTGATCTTTTCTATTGCCTGTTCCAGGTTCTCATCTTCCCTGGCGGTTATGGGGTCATCTGACATGATCTCTGAAACCCTGAGCTGTCCAGGCCTGACAATTGATGAGATGTTCTTCAGGATATCCGTTCTTGAAAGGAGGCCAACCAGGAGCCCCTTCTGTACCACAGGCAGTGCCGGAACTCCAGCCTCCCTGAAAAGCCTTATGGCAGAACTGATGTTATCGCCCGGACTCAGTTTCGGGGTCTTTATCATTACTGTCTCAACCTTTGAGGCAGGGAATATGCTTCTCCTTCGCAGGATTTCCCTGTAGCTCAGCATACCAAGATAGCGCTTTCCCGAAAGTACGGGAATCTGGTGCACGCCCGTGTCCCTCATCCTTGACAGGGCTTCTCCAACGCTTTCAGTGTTGCTCACAGTTACAAGATCCTTGGTGATCATTATGTCACTGACTTTCATATTATGCACCTGTATAGTGTATTCTCAATTCCTTTATTAGGTCACTGACTTCCTGACTTACATTCTTCCCGGACAGGGCACTGCTTATGAGTTCTGCAATCCGACCCATATCGCTGAATCCCATCCGGCTTATCTCAGAAGTGCCTATCCTCCCTTCCCTGTCCACGATGATTCCGTTATCTTCAAGAATCCGGGATGCTGATTCAAAGCTCATACCCCTGCTCTGGAAATAATTGCCATCAAGTGCAATCTGGTGTGTCTCCGAATACCACGGCGAAAATTTTACTCCCACGCCATTCTCATGCAGTTCCTTTCCAAGGTGCCTTGAGTTTCGGACAACACCTGCTGCATAGTCCCTGCCGTATTTTGTCATTTCCTCCAGCGCAACTCCAAGTGCAGCTATCCTTGACGGGTGATAATTGTCCATGGTTCTCCAGGTGATGTTCTTTCTTATCCTGGTGAAAATGTCCTCATTGTTTGTCAGTATGATGCCGCCCTGTGGGCCGAAGAACGACTTGTGTGTGGATCCGAAGAGAAGATCACAGTATTCAAGCACGTCCTTCTGGAAGGCCTGGCCTGCAATGAGGCCCATTACGTGTGATCCATCGTATGCAAGGTATGAATTGTACGCATCACACATTTCCCTGATGGGTTTCAGGTCATAGTGCTTCAGGAAGAATGACTGTCCCAGAACCACAAGGGAGGGGCTGGATGCCTTCATGGCCTTCTCAAGCTTCTGAAGATTTATTTCCTGGGATGCTTCATCATAGGGGATCTCATAGTTCTGGAAACCGAACATCTGGGGCAGATATCCATTCTGATAGCCGGTATATCCTCCATTCTTCTCAGCGATTGACATCATGTTCTCCCTCTTGCTCATTAGCGAGAGGATAACCATCTCGGCTGCGATATGGCCTCCCAGGGGTCTCACTTCGGCATGCTTTGATCCATACAGGGCGGCTGCCAGTTTTTCAGTTTCATGGAGTATCTCTTCCGTATACTGTGTTCCCCCGTAGGCATCGCCCTTGCTTGGATCAAGCACAAGTGAATATCGGGAGGCAAGATCTGAAGAAAGGGCTTCCCTGGCATCCATGCTCATAACGTTTTCAGATGCCTGGAGATTCAACGATTCTGATCTGTACTTTTCATGCTTCTTTACAAGCTTCAGGATTTCACTCATGATACAACCTTCCCCTGCCAAGATAAGGCAGTGTGCTCCAATCAATGCATATCCCAGTATTTAATCTTGACACCTCATTCATAGGTTTTCCCAGCGAAGAATGCTCATCTGAAATTTTTCAAAGGGAATCACTTCAAAGGCAAGAAATCTCGAATTCGTCCCGCCAGGGAAATCTAACATCACTTAATATGAAATATGCTGAAAACTATTACGGATGTGGATTATGGCTGAATTATTCTTTGTCGTCCTTTGCAATTCAGTCAAAACAAAACCGCCGGAAGCTTGAAAGATTTATGGCAAGTCCGAATGCGTGTCATACAAAATTGCGAAAAAGCTCCTAAAGAAACTGTAAGTCAGAAACGAAATATGACCTGCATGCAGTGTACGTGGTTTTATTCCATATCGTTTCCACATGCAAATCAAAGAAATGTAAGGCGCTTTTCAAGACCTTGTTCAGGTGGTGGGATGAGACGGAACCTCTATGTTCATCCTGTAAAGGTACGTTAATCCAGAGAATTACCGGGCTGAAAACGCAATAAGATTAATCTTGGCACAAGAGAAAATGCTTGAAGGACCTTGATCGCAGAGTAGAGCAGGCGATTTCGCAATGGAATGCTGTGCCATCGAACCGCAGAGAACGAATGGGCAGATTATATTCAGAACCGATCCTGGATGATTTCAGATGGATGAAGTCCTGCCAAACTTGTTCCAGTTTAAATATGAGGAGATCATAGGAAAGAGGGTAAATTGATAGAGGCAGAGATTCGATTCGTCAGGCCCGTTGAATGGATATCTGAACTAGCTGAGAATCATTCTTCCACTGTAAGGATAAGAGATGTTAGAAATGGACGCGGAGGTGTGATGGATCTTGTTGATATTTTCCTCCCGGATGGACACGGAAGTTTGCCCACGAAAGGACTTCCGGTAGGTCTGCAAAATGGAAGCGATCGAGTAAAGATAATAGATCAGAATAGGATAACTGCAATCATAGATGCACATAATTGCCCTGTATGCAGTGCCATTGTGAGATTTGACATTTTTCTCATCGATGCCCGTTCCCACCCTTCAGGGGATGTTAGTATGGTCTTTCTATCGCCTGACGAACAAACATTATCAGAATTTCTGGGTTGTCTTAATGGTGATGGCATGTCTTACATCATAGTGAGAAAGAGTGATATAGACATAAAGCCGCAAATAACTGCCCGTCAGGAGTTTATTCTTAAAACTGCTCTGGAACTTGGCTATTTTGACTATCCAAAAAGAATTGATCTTAAAGGATTATCAGAACGCCTGGGTATTTCATACACCACGATATCGGAGATTCTCCGCAGGGCTGAAAGGAAAATAATTGGGGAGTTCTTCTCCAGAGATTCATGATACCCAAGTGGAAGCTGTGCATCATTTTCATAGGAATCTCCTAAATGATGAGGTTCGTCATGGTTTTTCTGAAAAAATGCAGACACAAAACCGATACCTAAATATTTAGGCATAAATATTATCCTAACCAGAATGCTCAGACTTCATGGGAAAGACTGTAGTAAATGTTGTGGATGTAAGAAGTGTAGCTGCAAATGAGAGACATGAACTGGTTTTCAAGGAATTCCGGAAGATAGGGGCCGGTGAAACATTAGAGGTTGTCGTGGATCACAGACCGGATCATCTCCTTCTTCACATGCAGCATCTCGGCCTGCCTGTAGATGCTTCAAAGTATGAAGCCGTTTTAGATGAAGATGGCCTGTGGCACGCCTACTATGTGAGGTCTATGGATGCAGAAGCACGTAGTAAATGCATACTGACCGATTATGATGAAAGCAGGGAATTCCTGTCAGATCATTTTTCCGCCGTGCCTGTCTTCACCAATGAGAAATATGGGGTTATCATCACATATATAAGGTCAGGCCAGTTCATACCAGTGCATTCTCCAAACACGGCATTAATATTCCAGGTTTTTAAAGGAGAAGGGGAGGCGACTATGGGTGAGAAAACAGCACAGATAAAGCCCGGAAGTATAATTATTGTTCCGGCAGGTGAAAGGAGGGGCATAAAAGCCAGGACTGACATGGAGGCCCTGCATATTGTCGTGCCTATGCCAACGGAACAGGATCACGAAGAGGTACAGAGAAAACTGTCACTGGGAGAATATGCCTGAAACGGGACAGACTTAACGGCCACAGACCTCAAATTTATTGAATGTGGCCGGTAAGAGTAATTTTCGCACTGGTTGTCTGGCATGGATGTTTGATCAAATATGGACAGAGAATATATTGCAGTGAATACGGTGTATTTCAGTCAGGCCTTCATTTTCCTTCTGGCTGGGTTAATACTTTATCTTTTGAGAGCTGCCATAGGTCTCCTTATTGTGGGAGGTAGCATATCAATGCTCTGGCTATTCGGTTTTGTTGTATCAATGATCTTCGGTATAACAAATATAATGATACCATCATACGCAGGCAGGGTTCCTTTCAACCGCGAGCTGATTAAAGTGGAGATAATACTGCTCGATCTGGGGGTGACTTTCCTCATGGTGGCGCTCAATGTAGCAGCTTTGAGAATCATTTTTATCCCCGCAGTATTATTTCTTCTGGTCTCGGTGCTGATTCATACCTACGACATGATATCTGTCGGCAGCAGGGAGAAACTTGGCAAGGTTAATAAAACAGAACACTGATGGGCAAATAGGCGATGAGGTTGGCAAATAGAGTCAGTCACATAAACCGTCTGGTATCATTTTCCCTCGCAGTTACGGTTGCGATGCTCATAATCGGATTTGCGTTAGGTGCCTCAAAACTTGCACAGCAGCATGGATTCACCATTGATACAGTACTTGCAGGGTATATCCATGTGCATCCGGTGATAATGGTATTTGGTGTGGTAGGGGGTCTCCTTATCAGCGAAAAGCTTGAAATGATGGGTAAATTCAAGATTCTAGGAGGGATTCCAATATCATATCCCATAGTAGCTAGCATGATTTCGGGTGTTACCATTCTTTCCGTTACATATTACACAATTTTTCAGGACCTACGTTTCGTAGGAGCAGCGCTTATTGCCACCGCAGGACTACTGTTCATGTGGTTCATGATTTCCAGGAGGAATCCTGGCAGCACTGATATAAAGTTCATTATGGGCATCTCGCTGCTGGCTTTGGCGTTAGGTGCCATTTCTGTATCGTTCAAGTCAGCGACATCATCGCCATCGGTGGCTCTGTTGATGCTCTCATTCCCTATTCTCTATATTTTTGGCGAGAGAATTGAACTCGGTTTGATGAGAGGCATCAAACATGGTTACATGCTTTTAATGAAGATATCTGCGGTTTTAATTCCATCGCTACTTTTCATCTCATCCATTCTGCAAGACGAAATTGAGATTCGACTGTTGTTCGACTTGGCACTGTTGCCAATGTTTTTATTTATTTTCGCTGTCACCATATTTGACCCCGTGTTCAGAATCAGGCATCCACGCGGGAAATTGCAGAGATTTATGGGAGCAGGCATACTTTCTTCATATATCTGGATCTGGATTGGCCTTATTCTGTACATAATCCAGGTGAACATATCACATGGTTATATGGACGCAGCAACCCATGCGATCGCGCTGGGATTCATAGGGTCCTTCATAATAGCCCATAGCCCTGTTATTTTCCCCCTTATTCTCAAACTAAGGGCAGATACCAATAGAGTTACCTTTTCACCCATCATTGCTCTGGATCTAGCGGTTGTGCTGAGAGTGGGAGGAGATTTATCTGCTATGGTGTGGAAATTTGGAAATTTCTTATCATACCTGTCAATATACATTCTCATTCTTGCGATATTGCTATTTCTGCTGAACATAATGAGGATTAAAAATGAGCCTGAAGGCGCGTCTTTAGCACGTCCCTTGTAGTTCAATAGGCTATTTTCAGGTACCTGTAGATCAGGGCCAAATAAATCAAAGGTGAAGGTCATGATATGGCACATACTGGTTTGTTCATACGGTGGCGGCATTATGGTTGTTTAAATGAGAAGATTTAAGGTGAAGGTTACTGGAGTAAGGAATGCAGGCACACCATATGGGCTCGCAGAAGTCCCCCGGATATGTCGCTTTAGCATAGGCGAACGGAAAGACCCGTGCATTAGTTGAGGAAAGATATCGTCCTCTTTAATACTCGGCCATCAGACTCATAGAATGAAATCAAATCCCTTTCGGTGCTTGTTATGAGATATACTTGTTTTTCCTCCTGCCTGTTATGGTCCTGGAGCGCATTGCAGATCTCACCGGCATACTTGGGAGACCTGTTCACTGCGCCTGTATCAATTTCCTTCTGTATGTTGTTCATGAGCATCCACATAGATGCATGTTAGATTTCAAGTTCGTCAAATCCTGCTGGCATCCTGGGGTGTTCAGTAGGTGCTCCGGGAAAAAATATTCTCTTATTCAACACAGGTGCATACTTGCAAGTCCTTCAATATCCTATCTATAAGGGCCCATAATCCCTTCAGTTACATTTTTAGTAAGCTTCGTAATCAAATTGTATCATCATTCCACAATACCACATCAGGACCGCTAGGTCTGAGACCAGTTTCCCTGGTAAGTCTCGTGCAACTCAGGGAGTAGTCAGCCGGATCATGTTCAGTGGCATCTGCTTCAATGCCTGTATAGTCTGCAAAATCTTCCTCATACATGTTGAAGTCACATACGTTGTATACGCCGGATTTGTCCAGCAGTGACATTAGAGCCAAAGAGAGGTCTCTATTCAGCACAAATGCCCTCTTCCTTCCATTCTTTGGATGCCACTGCACGGATTTGAGGGCCCACCCGTCAAGTAGATTTGGGGCACAGTGGCCAAGAGGAATGCCAGCCCTGACAATGAGTGCGCTGGAATCTGCAAGTTTCTCCGCTGTCAGCATACTCTCGCCAAGTGGTGTGGAGGGGTCTACTTCACAGTCTTCGTCCTTCTCGGAAGGCCATGGTCTGTACACCAGGTCCGAGGAAACGAGGATGTTCTTGCTCTCTGGGAAGAGATATGATATTAACTTCTGGCCAGCGATAACCAGTTCACCAGTTTGTTTGTCCTCGGGAACTGCAGAACCTATTCCTTCCCCATACAGGGCGTTCACCACAGCATCTGCGTGCCTGTTCCTTACCTTCAACAAATCTCCAGCTTTAGGTGACTCGATAACCCTGACGCCAGTTTCCATGAGCCTTCCCATGAGATTGAACCCGATGATATTCCTGCTTCCAAGAACTATAACAGACGTGTTAGACTATCCTCTTATGGAAAATAAGGGCTTTGTATTTTCTTGAGGCCACGGTGCTATGACAATAACTCTGTAGGGCTTGGAAATAAGAATATCTATGAACATATCTAAAACGCGGAATCATAGCAAGTTGGGAGTTCCGTATTTCAAAGCAATACTCAGTCTGATTGTAACTGTGGGCGCCATGACACAACCAACAGTGTTCAAATGCGCAAGCTGTTAAAATAGCAGGAAATGTAATATTTTTCAAGATGGGACTAGCAACATGATTCTTCCTGTGAATCACCAGGGAATCTGGTCATTTATTAGAAATGCGAGGATGGAAACAATAATGTTGCATATCCGATGAACAGGGCACTCAGGTTGATGATATGCCCATTGTTCTGGCGCCTGCAAAACAAGGTGAAATGACAGAAAATTGTGTCCAAAACAGTAAATAGTAGGTCGTGTGGTGTGAAGCAATGGAGGAGGATGATATTACGTTTATTACAGCCTATGAATCCAACTTTTATGTCTGTTATCTGAATTCTTGACGGCACTTCCATTAAAGGCGGAAATAAGAACAGTGGAGGGAACGGAGGCAATCCGCAGCGTATTCCGGTAATATACGATCTGGAAAATGCAAGATTGACATAGTTTTTCAAAATGGTATCCAGATGTGCTCTTAAAGTGAAATCAATTTTTGCCTTGCTTGAAATATGAAGTTATGATATTCTTCTCAGCACGCCTCAAGATTTCTGCTAAAGTCACATATGAAACGTTCAATCGTTTTGATAAACCTTCTAGATTTATTTTTTTTGGATATTCAAAGAATCCCAGATCCAATGCTGTCTTCACAACATACTCTTGCCTGATTGTTATTTCTTTTTTCTTGGTCAAACGCGCCTTTTTAAGTAATCTAAATGCAACATCATCATTTTCAAGCCTTTCCAAGAATCCTGCTAGAGTAGCCTCATCCGGTGCAAGTAGACGCATGACGATACTTCCAGTTTCAGTCGTATGAGCTTCTGTAAGAAAGAGGTCCCAGTTCAACATCTTGCTGCAAAGATTGCATTCATCTGCATTTACGATAGCGGTTATGTGGTTGTCATCAATAAAAACTAGGCTTTCATTGTGGTCTCCAACAAGCCGGTGTATCTCGTCATGAGAGCCCTCAGTGTCACCTGGTGGCACAAAGAAATCCACGAGATCTTTAATACCTTCCTGACTTCTTCGTATATCTCTGATCTTAATCATCGCGGAATACTTTTTCACCAAGGTCCTAAAAGAGTCCATGGTTTGTTCGAATTCCAATTCAGCTTCAATCACAAGGGCCGCTGTAAATATAAATCTCCATTACTTAAATCTGAGGTAGCTTCGGTCAGCACACCTTTACAATTCTGAACTGATATCTAACTCCCTCATTTTTACATGAAATATTTTTACAGAAACTGTAATTTTCTGAGCCCAACGTATAAATCTAAATATTGTAATGTTTTGTATACGCATAACATGGCTGACTATTCTGACTGTGTACTGAAGTACGAGAAGAAGGGAACACTTATCCAGAGGAAGAGCGAAGATTTATATCACATGTACATAGCGCACAGCATCTGGAATAGGGAAAAGAAGAGGACACAGCTCATAATAGATAAGTTCCTTGGCAAGATCACGCCAGATTGTTTTGTTGAACCTAAGGTATAAAGGATCTTGACGGCTTACCGTCTGCAAATCTCGGAACACGGCCTTCATAACTGGATTTATTCCATACCTTGAGCCATTCGTATCCAACCTTTCTTACAACACACGCATCCTTCGACGCTTCAATAGCACCTATCCAGTGTAACCATTTTCTAGATCAAATCCTAAAAATTTTGCCTTACAGTTGTCCTTTCATTCTGCCCATTGCTGTGAGATTCCCTCTATTGCTTTAGAAATTAACTCCTTAGGCGGATCATTCAGTTCAAGTTTTACCATCAATTTAGACCACTGTTTGTATGATTAAAGTTTAATTGCTTGGTTCTCCACAATTTTCCTGAGTGTTGTACCCTTGAAGATTATCTGGCGACCATCATGGGCTTGTGCTCTTCTTCTTTGCTTCGTAAGTACCCGGGATGGTCTTGAAGGACACATTCAGCCTATTCCAGGAGTTTATGGCTATAATGGCCCATGTAAGGACAACTATTTCTTCGTCAGAAAAGAATTTCTGAAGATTCTTGTAAATATCACTATCCTCCCTGATATTTGATATAAGGGTGATCCTCTCTGTCCATGCCAGAGCAGCTTTTTCCTTTTCCGTGTACTGCGGGCATTCCCACCATGCGCTCAAGAGTGCAATCCGTTGGACCGTTTCGCCGTCCAACAGAGCATCTTTGGAGTGCATATCAAGGCACCATCCGCAGCCATTGAGTTGTGAAGCCCGCATCTTAATAAGGTGCAGAAGCCTGTTGTCTATCCCAGATTTGGAAATTGCCTTTTCCATGGTGTGCAGTGATCTCAGTATTTCCGGAGAAAAGCTGCCATAGTTGAGTCGAGGTTCCATTCGGTTAAATTGTGTTTTTTATGAAAATATTTACCTGTAGTCACGTGCTACATTTCCAGGAACCTTATAACGAGAATGATTTCGAAATCTCTGAGATACTCCATCTTCCAAGAGAATATTATTTTCACGTGCTTAAGAAATTTGTCAGCTCTGTGTTTCAGTGGAATAAAGATAAAAAACCAGAAACAGTATTAGTTGCCCTATAAGCGTATTTTTGCGGGGTAAAAACTATATCCCTTCAGGAATTGCATTTACATGGAAGAATCGGACGTAGAGGATTTGCTATATGTCCTCGAAGGAAGGTTCGGCAGTATTGATTTGCGTGCAAGGCAGATGATAAAAGAAATAAATGATTTTTCCACCTTGAATCGTTTGATACTTGTAGCCGCCAACGTCAGCAGCTATGGGGATTTTCTGCAGGAACTTGAGAATAAGGATTCGTTCAAAATAGCAGGTGATAGATTCAATCCACTGAGCAGGAGGAAAGTCAATGACTGAAGCCATAGGCGAGAAGAAAGGACAGGCAAGCAATAACAAATGGATAGAGTACGATCCCAGATCAAGAGAATGGGAGAATGTATACAGATCAAGATGGGATCACACCAAGATCGTCCGATCAACACATGGCGTGAACTGCACCGGTTCCTGCAGTTGGCAGGTGTACGTCAAAGATGGAATAATAACCTGGGAAACACAGCAAACAGACTACCCATCCAATGGTCAGGATTTTCCTGAATACGAGCCCAGGGGTTGTCCTCGGGGAGCAACATTTTCTTGGTATACTTATAGTCCAATGAGAGTAAAATATCCATATATACGTGGGTCTCTTGTAAGAATGTGGAGAAAGGCACTCAGTGAAACCGGGAATCCTGTATCTGCGTGGGACAGTATTACCAGCGATCCGCAGCAAAGGGATAAATATGTCAAGGATCGTGGAAAAGGAGGTTTTGTCAGAAGCAATTGGGATGAAATATCCCAGATAATATCCGCTTCTCTGATCTCAACTATAAAGAAGTATGGACCGGATCGGATACTGGGGTTTACACCTATTCCCGCCATGTCCATGGTCAGCTACGCAGCAGGTTCACGTTTCCTATCATTGATAGGAGGAAGCATGCTCAGTTTTTATGACTGGTATGCTGACTTGCCCCCCGCTTCACCGCAGATATGGGGTGAGCAGACAGACGTCCCTGAAAGTGCGGACTGGTACAATTCCAAATATTTTATCATATGGGGAACAAACCTCCCCCAAACAAGGACACCTGATGCACATTTTATGGTTGAGGCCAGATACAACGGGACAAAAGTTGTTGGCGTAAGCCCTGATTATGCCGAATACATAAAGTTCAGTGACCTCTGGCTTCCCGCAAAGGCCGGCACAGATGCCGCACTTGCCCTGTCGATGGCACACGTGATTATCAAGGAGTTTTATGCAGATCGGCTTGAACCATATTTCGCCTCCTATGCAAAAAAGTACACTGATCTGCCATTCCTTGTCATCCTTAAAAAGGAAGGCGATGACTACAGGTCAGACAGATTCCTGAGGGCCAGTGATCTCGGGGTCGGCGAGAAATATTCTGAATGGAAAACGGTTGTGTGGAACAGCGCCTCAGGGAAATTGAGTATACCCGGCGGGAGTATAGGCTACAGGTGGGATGAGTCATCCAGATGGAATCTGGACCTTGTCGGAGTAGATAATGAGAAAATAGATCCTGCATTAACATTTGTGGGATCGGAGGATTCTGTTGAGCTGGTTAAATTCCCATTTTTCGACGAATCTGGCTCATATACGTCAACGCGTGGGGTTCCAGTGAAAAAAGTAAAAAGCGCAGACGGGGGTATGATATCCGTCACCACAGTATTCGATCTCTTTGCAGCAAGTCTGGGCGTACCTCGTGGCCTGAAAGGTGACTATCCCGAAAACTATGAATCCGATGGGGCATACACTCCAGCGTGGCAGGAAAAGATAACAGGGGTGGACAGGAATCTGGCTATTAGAGTAGCCAGAGAATTTGCTGACAACGCCGCTAAAACCAATGGAAAATCAATGATCGCCATGGGCGCGGGCACAAATCACTGGTACAACAGCGACGTCATATACAGAAGTATCATCAGTCTGGTGCTTCTCACAGGCAGCCAGGGAGTTAATGGTGGTGGCTGGGCGCATTACGTGGGCCAGGAAAAGGTTAGACCGTTCGAAGGCTGGAGCAATATTGCTTTTGCAATGGACTGGGAACCAGCTTCAAGACTTCAGAATGGTACCTCATTTTTCTATCTGGCATCAGATCAGTTCAGGTATGAGCAGAAATATGACTACACACAGTTAACTCCATTTCAGGGGAAATATGCCGGCAAGCACCCTGCGGATCTTCTGGCTCTAGCTGTGAGGGAAGGCTGGCAATCAAGTTATCCCCAGACCAACAGAAACCCTCTGGACATTGCCAAGGAAGCCCGGGAAGCAGGCTGCAAGACAAATGAGGAGGTGGGTCAATACGTTGTCAAAAAGTTCCTTTCCGGTGATATTAAATTCTCCGTCGAGGAACCAGATAATGAAAAAAACTTCCCTCGAGTGCTTTTCCTGTGGCGTTCCAATCTAATAGGTGCAGCAGGGAAAGGCCATGAATATTTCATAAAACACATGATTGGATCAAGTGGCCATCCGCTTGGTGACTTAAGCGAAAGCTGGAAACCGGAAACTGTTTCCATACCAGAGAAAGTACCGGAGGGGAAACTTGACCTAATGGTAGATGTGGACTTCCGAATGACAAGTTCCGCCCTATATTCCGATATCGTGCTGCCTGCAGCCACATGGTACGAGAAATATGACATTAGCAGCACTGACATGCATCCCTTCGTCCATCCATTCAGTGCGGCTATATCACCGCCATGGGAAACTAGGTCGGACTGGGAAACTTTCAAGATACTTGCCAAGAATTTCTCAGAAATGGCTGCCAAGGAGCTTCCTGAGGTTGAGGATGTAATGCTGAATTCCATGCAGCATGATTCAATCGATGAAATTGCGCAGCCATTTGGAACTGTCGATGACTGGTTAAGTTCAAAAACAACCCCAATACCTGGAAAGAACTTTCCCAAAGTTTCTCTCGTAAAAAGGGACTATACCAAAATTTATGACAAGATGGTAACCCTTGGCCCTCTGGAGAAGAAAAGGATAACTGCAAAAGGCATAACGATCCCCGGAGAGAATGCATTCCATGATCTGCTTGAGAGCAAATTGCCGGCATATGATGTGCAGGGTTCAAGTTTTGGCCTTCCATCAATTAAGGAAGAGCGGCAGGTTGCCGATGCAATGATGACACTTTCCGGTGCGACCAATGGCCACCGGTCTCAAGAAGAATGGGCCTTCCTTTCTAAGAAGATGGGGAAGAACCTCACTGAATCATTCCGGGGGAATTATGAAACGGATATCTCGTTCGATGACCTCGTTAGGCAGCCCAGACGTGCAATTGCCGGCCCCGTTTGGAGCGGCAATGAAGGTGGTGGGAGGCGTTATTCTCCATTTACAACGAACGTTGAATTTTCAATCCCCTGGAGAACATTGACAGGCAGACAGGCATTTTATCTGGACCACGAATTAATATCGGAAATGGCCGAGAATTTGCCCATTTATAAGCCTCCGTTGGGGCTTGCATTCTATACAAACAAGGAGGACGGCGCGCGACTGGCAACAGGCAAACATCTTACAGTAAGATATCTGACACCACATCAGAAATGGGGCATTCACTCCACCTACGCCGACACGCCCATCATGCTTACACTTTTCCGCGGAGGGCAGTATGTGTGGATTAATGAGGATGACGCAAAGGAGATTGATCTGAAAGATAACGACTGGGTGGAAATTTACAACATGAACGGTGTTGTTGTTGCAAGAGCTGTCCTGTCATACAGGATACCCAGAGGAGATGCAATAATGTATCACGCACAGGATCGTACAGTGGGAACACCAGGAAGTGAGATAACCGGAGATAGGGGCGGAACACACAACAGTGTTACGCGTGTGATACTGAAACCAACCCATTTAATAGGCGGATATGCGCAGCTGGCATTCTTTTTTAATTATTACGGGCCAACCGGTCACCAGAGAGATGCAACAGCTTTCATCCGCAAACTCAACGAGGTGAAATGGCTTGAAAGTTAAGTCCCAGATAGCTATGGTGATGAACCTTGACAAATGCATAGGATGCCACACCTGCAGTGTAACGTGCAAGAACGTGTGGACCAATAGGCCCGGCACGGAGTACATGTGGTTCAATAATGTTGAAACACGGCCAGGCCCCGGTTATCCCACTGCATGGGAAAATCAGGACAAGTATAAGGGAGGATGGATTCTGAAGAACGGCAAGCTGCGTTTGAGATCGGGCGGCTCCCTCCAGCGGCTTCTCAATATATTCTTCAATCCGGATCTTCCAACAATAGATGACTATTATGAGCCCTGGAACTATGACTATGGCAATCTTCTGGACAGCGCCAGGAAGGAACATCAACCTGTTGCGAAACCGTTCTCTTCCCTGACCGGCGAGTTCATAGATAATCCTAAATGGGGGCCGAACTGGAATGACGACCTGGCTGGCGGGACCGCAACTTCATCCATGGATCCAAATCTCAGGGAATTGCAGAATCACCTTGCTTTCGAATATGAGAAAGCATTTATGATATATCTTCCAAGGATATGTGAACATTGCCTGAATCCCGCTTGTGTGGCGGCATGCCCTGCCGGTGCCATATACAAGAGGGATGAGGATGGTATAGTTCTTGTCGACCAGGATTCATGCAGGGGCTGGAGGTTCTGTGTTACAGCTTGTCCATACAAGAAGGTATATTATAACTGGAACACGCACAAATCAGAGAAGTGTACGTTCTGCTATCCAAGAATAGAGGCAGGTCTACCAACTGTGTGCTCTGAGACCTGCGTCGGCCGCATCAGATACCTTGGCCCTGTGCTTTACGACGCAGACAGGATAGAAGAAGCTGCTGCAGAGAATGACCCCAAGAAACTGTATGATTCGCAGCTATCAGTATTTCTCGATCCATTTGATCCTGAGGTGATTCAACACGCGCACGAAGAAGGAATAAATGATGCGTGGATCGAAGCTGCCCAGAAATCACCCGTATACAAAATGGCCGTCAAGTGGAAGGTCGCTCTTCCCTTGCACCCGGAATTCAGGACACTCCCAATGGTATGGTACGTTCCACCTCTGAGCCCCATTCTGAATACTGTGGATCACGAGGAGGAGATCGGAGCGTATGATTACGTCACCCTTGTTGACAGCATGAGAATACCCATGGAATATCTCGCATCAATCCTCTCTGCAGGTGACACAGAGACCATCAGGAAGGTTCTGGTGAAAATGAGTACAATGCGTGCTTATATGAGATCCTTGAATTTGAATGAGGCTGGAGGCGCAAAACTGCTAGAGGAATCTGAGTTATCTCCGGAAGATGTTGTGGAAATGTCAAGACTCTTCGGAGTTGCCAAATATGAGGAACGCTTTGTGATTCCTACCGGAAGAAGAGAGGCAACAGCAGATGCATCGTACCTCCAGGGAGCATGCAGCCTGGAGGGGATAGCGCCGGAAGAGGGGGTTATCTATCCTAAACTGAAGGGGGGTAGAGAACTCTGATCTCAAATAAATCCGATCTACTTCGGTTGGGTTCTATATTGTTGGATTATCCTGATTTTGTATCTGTGGGAGAACTCCTTGAGGACGTAACCAGGATATGCTCACCGTCCGACAACCCGGCAATTTCTACAATAATGAGTAGTATCTCTGGGCTTGATATAGTGGACCTGCAGATGGATTACGTCAGAACGTTCGACATGAGCAAATCTGCCCCTCTATATCTGACTGCGTTTGAGTATGGAGATTCTAGGAAGAGAGGAGATGCAATGGTTGAAATCAAGAGGATGATCGAATCGAGTGGATTCACCTTGAAAAAGAACGAGATACCAGATTATGTGCCTCTCTTATTATCGTTCTTGGGTTCGTTTCAGGACGGAAGTTTGCCCGAATCCCTGGAAATCAGATTGGCCCATTATTTCTCTGAAATAGAGACAAAGATTGATTCTCAACTGTACAGAGGGGTCTTTTCCCTCATGAAAGCCTTACTCACCAATAAAACAGACACTGCCACCAGGGAATTTGTTGTGGCTGATACTGGCGAGATGCCGTACCCGTTAAGGTACGAAGGGGGCGAGTACTGATGGATTTCCTGAATCAGCTTGCCTGGGTGATATACCCATATATGTCGTTCTCATTGATGATCATTGGCGTGGTTTACAGGTTCAAATACAGGCCTCTCAGCATAACATCCAAATCCAGTGAACTTCTGGAAAAGGAAAGATTGCGGTGGGGAGCCAGACTGTTCCATTACGGCATAATTTTTGTTATCCTGGGGCATTTCGCCGGACTCTTCGTGCCCATATCACTGCTTAACAGGTTCGGCGTGTCTGATTACATGAATTATGCTGTATCTGTTCTCGCTGGCGGCATTTTCGGCGTTATGGCATGGATTGGACTGGCTTATCTCATTGGCAGGCGGCTATTCGTTAAAAGAATACGGCAGAATTCGAGCTTCGGCGATACATATGTCCTTATCCTGCTTCTTGTGATCATGTCATTCGGCCTATCCCTTCCACTGGGATATGATCTTATCAATGGTTCCGCTGCATACAATTCAGTAATGTCAAACGTGGGCCAGTGGATGACTGGATTCTTCACCTTCAGGCCGGATGCGTCACTGATGCAGGGCGTGCCACTTATTTTCAAAGTACACATATTGCTGTCTTTCCTTCTCTACCCGTCAATTCCTTTCACAAGGCTTATTCACATATTCACAACACCTGTTAGATACCTCTACAGGAAACCACTGGTATTCCGGAGGATGAACAACGATCTTGCCAAATCTGGCGAACTTGAACTGCAGGGACAAAAATGACTGAATTTATGCCTAGGTTGTTAGGAAGATGGGACAGCACTGCAAAAGATCTTCTGCCAGCATACTTTGCCATGGTGATGGCAACTGGCATAGTTGCCATCGCTGCACACATCTATGGAATGAATTATTTTGCACAGTTCCTGTTTTATGTCGATCTGATCGGCTATGCTGTTTTGTGGGCTCTTTCTTTGTACAGAATGGCCGTACATGGAAAGAGATATCTTGCGGATCTTATGGATCATGCCCGTGGCCCAGGCTTTTTCACGGTGATAGCAGGGAACAATACCCTGGGATCTGTTTTTCTACTGGTTGAGAAGAATTACACCATAGCATTCGGGTTATGGATATTTGGTTTCATACTGTGGGTTTTCTATCAATACTTCATATTCTCTGCACTTTCCTTAGATAAAAACAAACCCACGCTGGAGAAGGGAATCAATGGAGCCTGGCTCGTCGCAATCGTATCAACGCAATCCGTAGCAGTCCTTGCTGCACAGCTATCTCCACTGCATCACTGGATGTATCTTGTTGCTCTTGTCATGTACATGATCGGATGGATGACGTATATCCTGGTGATGTCACTGATAAATTACAGGTTGCTGTTCATGAAGCTGGATGCCTCCGATATTACTGGCCCATACTGGATTAATATGGGGGCAACAGCCATAACCACGCTTGCCGGAGCGCTCCTGCTCATAGAGGGTCAGGGACCGGATTTTGCTGAATTTACTGTGATAAGACCGTTTCTTCTTGGAGCCACTTTAATGATATGGGCATACGGCAGCTGGTGGATACCATGGCTATTCATTGTTGGCATCTGGAAATATACCCGGGGACATGACAGGATATTGAGATACGATCCATTCTTCTGGAGCGGGGTATTTCCCATGGGTATGTACACTGTTTCCACGTATATGATGGCAAAAGCAACGACCTTCACTCAGTTCAAGGTTATTTCGGATTATTTCGTCTATATAGCCATAGTGGCATGGGTGTATGAATTCATTGGTCTTGTTGTCAGGATATTCACCGGAAGAAGCAGAGATAATGTTCCAATGAAATATAAGACAACTATGGAATGAAAGGAGGTAATTATGTCAGGTCCAGCGCTAAAGAAAAAAAGATCACACATGATGATTCACAGAGCAGTCGAAGGAGAGATTGAAGAGGCGCTGGCTGTACTTGATGGCTATAATAGAAATGCAGAATCCATCAACGGTATTGCTGTAAAAACACTCATTGATCTCTGGCATGATAAGGTTATAGCTCACGCAGATGAAGAGGAGGCATCTCTCTACGTGGAGATAAAGACGGCAGTCCCTAGGATGGATGCGACACTGTTGAAGCTATCAAGGGATCATGATCTGCTCAGGAAGTTGCTTGTGAATCTATCAACAGAATATTCCACACACAGGGACTATGCTGAAATGTCAATGATTAATCATACTATGCTTAACATTTTGAAAATTCACTCCTCTGATGAAATGGTTATGCTCTCGGATTGTGAAGAAAATCTCTCAACGTAAACATTCAGGCAATATTGTCCCACAGATCAGCACTCATCAATCCAGCCGCCAGCCCATACCTGCTAATTTCTGAAAAGACTGAGAGCTTAGTTTATGGGGTACCAGATTTGCATTATACCGGGAACCATGGCATAGATTGACCAGAACTTCTGATCAACATATATTTCAATGTAACCGCAATAGCAAGTATGATGAAGCTGAATGTCCGGATACTGGTGGCCTCGTACAGGCGTTCAGATGTGGCCATGGAGATCTATGGCAGGACCGATGATGGAAAGTCCGTGACCGCACTTTACTTTGGATTCCAGCCCTATTTCGATCTTGTGAACCCCACTGATGCTTGCCTGCAGAAATACAGGCTCGATGAGCAGTATGTCAGAGAGGAGGAAAAGAAGCTCTGGGTTTCCGGCTCAGACCAGCGTGTCATCAGGATTTATGTAAAGTCACCGTGGCTTGTTCCGCAGCTCAGGGAGAAGTGCCAGAATGTCCAGGTGCTTGCAGCAGATATACCGTTCCATCACCGTTTCATATATGATATGGATCTTGGGTCATGTGTTGAGATAGAGGGCCAGGATATGCCTGATGAGAGGCAGAACTATACAACGGATTATGTGCTGCGCATCCAGAATATCAGGAACATACCTGAATTCAACTCTCCTCTGAAGATAATGAGCTTTGATATAGAAAATGCCATTCAGAAAGGCCCAGATGAGGAGTATGGACAGATTTTTGTCATAGGCTATTCACTGACGGACGGAAAGACCATTGAAAAAGGTGCAGTTTCAGGGAAGGAACGGGACCTTCTCAGGGACTTCGTTAAGCTCGTGAACAGCAAGGATCCTGATCTGCTCACCGGGTACAACATAGATGGCTACGACCTTCCGGTTCTGAAATACAGGATGGAGAGGAACGGCGTCAGGTTTGGCATAGGCAGGGATCACCAGTCTCCTCACAGGGTGCAGGGGCAGTACTGGCGCCTGCACGGGCGCATCATATCAGATACATGGTGGGGTGTCAAGAAGGTGCTGCACCCGAAGCATGAAAGCCTCAACTATGTTTCCAGGGAACTGCTGGGCGAGGGCAAGGATAACATCAACAGGCTGAAGATTGAGGAAGAGTGGGCAACAAGGCCTGATGAGGTGACACAGTACTGCATCAAGGATGCTGACCTGACCCTCAGAATCTTCCAGAAAATACGCATTGTAGACCGCAACATGTTCATGAGCACTGTGGCCAAGCTCCCCCTTGACGACGTCACAAACGGCGGGACAAGCAATTATGTGGATTCGCTCCTCATCAGGAAAGCTGACAGGGAAGGCATAGGCGTGCCAATGACAAAGCACAACTACAAGGAAGCCCCCATAGAGGGGGGATATGTGCACAGCATTGGTGCCGGAATTTACGATTACGTTGTTGTGCTGGACTTCAAGAGCATGTATCCCTCAATGATCATGAAATACAATATATGCTTCACGACATTTGATCCATCCGGGGAAATAGTTGCTCCAAACGGAGTCCATTTCCTCGCCAAGGAAAGGAGGGAGGGGCTTGTCCCAAGATTGCTGAAGGAGCTCATGGATCAGAGGGATGCCGTGAAGAGGCAGATGAAGACGGCCAGTCCCGGAGAAAAGGAATACCTGGATGGCGTGCAGGGGGCCATCAAGATCCTCATGAACACATTTTACGGCGTTCTGGCATCCTCATTCTACAGATTCACAAATCTGGACATAGGCGGTGCGGTAACGGCGTTCGCCAGGAAAACAATAACTTCACTTATCGAAAAGCTCAAAAGCGAGAACTACCGGGTCATATACGGAGATACTGACAGCATATTCATAGAATCCGGAGCAAGCAGTGACAGTGAAGCCGTGAAGGTTGGCATGGAACTCAGCGAGAGGGTTTCAAGGGACGAAGGTGTCACCGTTGAATTCGAGAAGGTCATGGACCCTCTCTTCTCACATGGGGCCAAGAAGCGTTATGCAGGCAAGATAATTTACCCGGAATCCCAGAAGGGGGAGATACTGGTGCGCGGGTACGAGGTACGGCGCACAGATTCGTTTGATCTGCAGAGCCAGGCATTATCACACGTCTTTGATCTGGTACTTGACCGTAATATAGAAGGGGCGGTGGAGTACAAGAGAGAAATAGTTGACAAGATCAGGAAGGGAGACAGCTCAATAGACATAGAAAGCCTGGTGATATCCCGCACGGTCAAGGAGTTCCGCAGTTACAAGGAGGAAAAATCTCTGGCCAATGTAAGGATTGCCAAGATGCTCATGGAAAGGGGAGAGACATTCATACCCGGCATGAAAGTTTCATGGATAGTCACAAACAGCAGGAAATCACCCCAGGAGGTTGAGCCATACATTGACGGTGCTGAATTTCAGGGCAAACCGGACTGGGATTATTACGCAAGAAGGGTGGAAGAGACCCTTGACAGGGTACTGGAAGGAATCGCAGAGGACTACGTATCGGCTGAAAGCCAGTCAAACCTTCTGAATTTCGGGGCTTTAAAGGATCAGCCCGACGTTAAGGCGAATAGGCCTGTCGCCGATGCCGAGGAAGGGAAGAAGCAGACCAGCCTCTTCGAGTTCTGATTGTCGAAAGAAGCTGTATTGCACCTCAGAGATATTCCTTTACGTTCACAACATGCTCAGGTTTCCCCTCAAGATATTTCTTCACGTTGCCGCATGCCCTCATGAGTGCGGTTGTCATGGATTCCTGCGATATGCCCGCTACATGGGGCGTGATCACGGAGTTCTCAGGAAGCGGAAGCTCAACATTCGGCTCGTTCCACCACACATCTGAAAGGAACATCACCCCTGGATTTTCCTTGAGGAATGCAATCATGTCACCCTTTGACACAATATCTGCCCTTGCGATGTTCACAATAATGTTTCCTCTGAATTTTTGCAGAAGCTTTCTGCCAACGTAGTTCTTTGTGGCAGTCGTCAGCGGCAGCGCTATGATAACCACAGATGATCCTGACATGACCTCCTCAGGGCTGTCTGCATACCTGTCAACATATCCATCATCCCTTCTGCTTCGGGTGTACGCCAGCACATTCATGCCCAGGCTTCTGGCAATCCTGGCGCAGCTCTGGCCTATTCCTCCATATCCAAGTATTCCCAGAGTTTCCCCGTAAAGTGTATGTACAAGGTCTTTCCTGTATACGCCGGATCTGATTTCATCATTGAATCGGCATATTCTATTTGTGCTGGAAAGGATAAGGGCGAAGGCATGCTGCGCCACTGAATCGGAGAAGGCCCCCGCATTGCTGCAGAATAATACCCGGTCAGAAAAGTTTCTGAAATTAAGGTGGTCCACGCCGGCAGATACTGTCTGGACAAGCTTCAGATGGGGTGTTGGGACAAAATCCCGCATACCGATCTGTATATCCGCGCCATCCGGGTTCTTCACATCCACAGGTATGCCTGCAACAGCGGAACATTTTTCCGCAATATCGGCACCCACGTCAAGCATTATTGTGGCTCTCATGTATGCTGAATCATGCAGTGCTTAATTCCTTTTTCGTAAATTGCAGGCTGTCACTGTTCAGACGCTGGAAATGTAGGGATGGCCTTCATGCTTTCCTGAAAGATCATCTCTTGAAGGCAAGTTTTGCGGCCAACTGGAACATGGATATGGTGTGAAGCCAGACCCTTCCAGGCCCCCTCATATCCGCAAAGAAGAGCCCCTCTCCCTCCATTCCGCCAAGTATCATGGTTTTAAGGCCGCCAATTCGGCCGACGTTGTACTGGACAGATTCATCAAAAGCAAGTACATGGCTTAGCTCTGCCTGTATCTCTTCGCCTTCCTTGAGATTCATCTCCACAACATGACCATGGCCGTGAAGCATGATTGAACCGGTTCCGCTGAACCTTTCCAGGAATAGCCCTTCCCCTCCCAGAATGCCCTGCCATATGCCTGCAAATTTCGTGGAATAGTTGATGGTGGAATCCATGCAGAGGAAAGCATTGAATTCAGCTATTATTGCATTACCGGTGAGATCAATCTTCAGTATTTTCCCGGGAAGGAAACCTGCAGACCTGATCTCGCCCGGGCCGTCAACCTTCAGAAGGAATACTGCGGAACCGGCAAGCATGTGTGAGAACGCTCCTCTGAGCCCTCCGCTCCTGACATCCAGTCTTGCTGACGGGCTCTTGGATATGAGGTGACCCGGTTCAATGAGCACAGAATCTCCCTCACTCAGCTTTGTTTCAAGGTACTGCACTTCGTTTCCAACTATATTATACTCTGTCATTATTGCTATAATTTATTGCACCATTTAAATTTTTTTTTAGCTTAACCTGATGGTGCAGGTCAGAATTGGGACGATCTATTGTTTTTTTAATCAGAGACCTGTTTCATCAATGTCATCAAGGAATTTTTTCACATTGCCCATGTTTTTCTGCTCATTTCCGCCAGGACGGAATACCAGCCTGTCCACTGCAGCCGGATCCAGCACTACAATTCCCCCGCTGCCGTCTCCCATTGTAATCATGATCCTTCCAGTTTCAATTTCCACTGCATCAACGGTAATTTCACCAGAGTAGGCTTTTCCTGACAGATCCACCATGGCAGGCACGCTGAAGACAACGCGCATAAGCGGCATTGCCGTGTAGCCATACTGGCTTCCGTATCTCCTCAGCATAGGCTCCAGTTCAGGAAATGATAGAACTGCAGACCCCTCCACCAGTGAAACGCTGCCAGGTCCGTAGTCCTTTATGAAATCTGCCAATATGCGGAGAATATTGTTGATTCTCATGGGTAATCCCCGTACACAACGCATCTTCCCATAGGAGGGCATTCTCCGGTTGTTATCCATATCACCGGAAAATCTGGTTCTCTGGTGCGAATTTCTCCTTTCCCGTCCGTGAGGAATACAAGGGGCCATGTGTTCCCATCCGTTGCCAGCTTCGAGAGAACGGCATTGAAATCCGTGCCCCCTATACCTCTCCTTACGAACTGGAAACCGCCACGGGATAGCTGTCCTGAGAACATCCGGTCGTAAACAATATCAGAATCAAACTGAATGAGCCTGACCTCATCCTCCGGCTGCAGGCCATAGATCAGTTCCGCACTGTCAGAGAAGAACGCATCTGCCATTTCAGGGTCAATCGATGCAGAAACATCAATGGCTATGACTGCTTTCAGGCATTTCTTTCCCCCACCGGGAATATAGATGCCAGCATCCATGTATTTCCTGCTGAACCTTGATCTGCTCCTTGCAGATCTGTCGGGTTCCATGTATGGTTCCAGAAGATTTCTTATTAAAATCCGCTGAATTTCATTATCCTTAACCCGGATTTGAGCCGGAACTGTGTTCTTACCAGCCATGATGGCAGTCATCCTGGCACCGGCAATTATTTCGCGCATTCTGGCTGAATACTGTCCACCTTCGGAATCAGTGCCAAGGCTCTCCAGCATGCTTTTCAGAATCAGCGATCTGTTAATCTTCCTGGCCGCTGAGATGCGGTCTGCAAGTATTTCACGGGCTGGCCCGCCACTGGACGAATATGGATCACCCAACAGGCTCACCGCCGTAATACCAGCTTCAGCTGAAAGTATTGAATAAATCTCCTCGGCAGACATTTCTCTCATGTTTCTCACGTAAAGTACGCCGGAAACGCCATTGGCGAGCCCTGCCTCTACCAGGATGCAATCCACTGCAATATCTGTGCATAAGGACCACAGATCAGGATTTCTCCGGCCTCTTCTGGGGCCGTGGTTCAGAGCCACATGCAGGACTGATCTGGCAAGCTGGAATCGTGCCTCCACAGGTGCAACGGAAGCAAGATAATCAGCGTTGTAATGAAACGCGGCATCCTGTAAGGCAAACCTCTGGACGCTGCCGTCGGAGATAAATTCAATTGACGAAAGAATGGACCCGAGAAAGGGAAACTCCACCAGAAGGCTTCTTCTTATGGAGGAAAGTGTGCTGTCAGGATTCTGCACCTGAAACACCCATGATCTCCCTGAATTTACCAATGTTGGAGGCAAGAAACTCATTGGATGCAAGCGCTTCTTTTTCCACAGCTTTTCTCATGAGGCTGAATCCAAGAGCAGCGTATTCGTCCTTCATGTGAAGCAGCGCCCTCAGGCATCCTGTGATCCTTCCACGGTCCTGCGAGGCTACCCTGGCAATGCTTCCTGCCAGCAGATACCAGAGGGATGGATCATGGTTCCCGTTTAACCATTCATACTGGCCTTCTATGATCTTCATGGGGTCAGGCATGTCGGCGGCAAGTTTCAGGTAATGAAGAAACTCAAGTCCGTTATCCTCCCCAATCATTCCCATTATTGCAATGTCACGTGCCTCCCCCTTTAGGTTCCTGACGGCATAATTCACGCCTGTTGCCCATGTCCTCGGCGTGAGTGGATAATCATTCTCCTGCCGGAAGAGCCAGGGCCTCTGATCATTGTGCTCCATGTAGGTTACAAATGATATGATCCTTTCATCCACAGCACTTGCAATGGCCCACTCTGCCCAGTCATCCACATCAGGGATCAGTTCATAGTGCCCGCCGGTGAACCTGCTTGACAGACCCGATGGCATGGTGTTTGAAATGCTCCTGTGTGAAGGCAGATTTGATGAACCGACAAAATACCTCCATCCTTCCGGGACTGTATAATCTTCAATCATCCCGTCATTAATCAGCTGAAAAACAAGCCCCTGGGTGGATGTCCTTGCATGTGTGATCTCATCCAGGAACCATATACCCCTGCCACTTCGCGGGAATCGGGAATACTTGATGAACTCCATGCCTCTTTCAGTGCGGATGGGTATGCCAAGGAAATCAGTCTCCTCATAATAATTGAGCCTCAGGTCAAGAATGTTCATTCCAAGTCCGGCAGCTGTCTCTCTCACGATCTGGGATTTCCCGATGCCCGGTGCACCCCACACCATAACCGGCAGCCTGCCATTAATTGCAACCTCAGTAAGAATAGATTTCAGCTGGGACGGCTTGACCTTCTTCATGGGCTTCATGTGTCAATGATTTTCCATATAAAAGCCATATGTAAATAGCTACGAGAACGTTTTAACCAAGAATTGCATGTGATGCTGTGCTGGATGTCATTGTGGCCGGTGCTGGCCCCGCAGGATCCTATGCCTCATACAGGCTTGCCTCCATGGGATACAGCGTTCTCAACCTGGAGGAACACAGGGAGATAGGCAGGCCCGTTGAATGCACCGGGGTTGTGACGTCCCGGGTTTTCGGATATGTGAAGAGCAGTGCAGTGGCAAACAGGGTGCGTGGTGCCAATGTTTTCTTTCCAGGGAACAGGGAAATGCACATTGAGAAGTCCGAGGAGACCACAGTCATATACCGGGATTCATTCGACAGGGATGTTTCAGCCATGGCCATTTCTGCCGGAGCCGATGTGAGGCTTGACTCAAGGATAACCGAAGTGAAGGTTGCAGGTGATTCTGTCCATATAAAATACAGGCACGAAGGCAACCTCCTTGAGGCAGCTTCGTCCATGATAGTTGGCGCTGACGGGGCCAACAGCGTGGTGCGGAAATCTCTCTACGGGTCCCGCCCATCACGGATCGTTTCAACATACCAGGTGGATTCTGCAGTCCGGCTTCCAGATCAGGAAAGCGTAAACGTATATCTTGGCAGCGAGAGCTCCCATGGTTTCTTTGCATGGGCAGTTCCCACGGGTGATATAACCCGAATCGGTCTTGGAACAATCGGTCCGGGTGCAAGGGACCTTTTCAGCAGGCTCCAAAAAAGGTTTCCGGAAGGAAGGATCCTGTCGGTGACTGGCGGACCGATACCAATTGCATACCTTTCAAGAACATCAGGGCCAAGGAGTCTGCTGGTGGGAGACGCAGCGGGAATAGTGAAGCCGCTCACCGGAGGCGGCATATATACCGGCATAGTTTCTGCTCATCACGCTGCCAGTGCCATAAATGAGGCATTTCAGAATCAGAATTTCAGCGCAAATTTCCTGTCAAGATATGAGCGGTACTGGAAATCGCAGCTGGGCCGTGAACTGTGGATGGATGGCATTGTGCAGAGGATCTTCGCAGGCCTGAGCGATTCATCGCTCTCACGAATATACAGCATGCTGTCATCCCCTGATGTTGTGCATATGATAAACAGCCTTGGAGACATAGATTATCCATCGCGCCTGGTGATCAGGATGCTCATCAGGCATCCAGCAATTTTGATGAATTTCTTCCGGAACAGGGTAGTGGCCGGATCGGCTGATGCATGACGACATTTGACTGCCGGATGTTGACTTCAGGTCATTCCCCAAAAGTGTTATATTCCCATGAAATAACGTATGCTGCCTGATGGAGAAGAAAATTTTCTACATGTTCATGCTTCTTCTGGTCACATTCTTCTGGGGTGTGACTTTCCCCATAATAAAGACAGCCCTGCAGTACGTAAGCGCAGATGCATTCCTTGCCTTCCGGTTCCTGATTGCAACAGCACTTATGGGAATACTGGTGCGGAAAGGCGGCGATTTCTGGAAGAGGCGCAACATCCTGACAGGTTTCACTGCAGGCTTCCTTCTATTCCTTGGCTACTATTTCCAGACAGTTGGGCTTGATTACACAAGCGCTGCGGCATCCGGCATCATAACAGGCATCTATGTTGTGATTCTCCCCCTCATCTCTTTCTTGTTCCTTCACAACAAAGTATCGCGCATGGATGTCTACGCCTCTGTCATAGCCTTTACAGGGCTCATAATAATGTCAGCCGGTTCATCAGCAGGCTTCGGCAGCAGACTGGGCGATCTCCTCACACTCATATGCGGAGTTGCCTATGCAGTGCAGATAGCATACGTATCAAGGTATTCAGGCAGCCTGAATTCGTACACATTCACCTTCTACCAGCTGCTTGCCGTCACCGTATTCTCTTTTGCAGCCATACCCATATCTCCGGGTGGAATAGGGACATTCAACGGTTACGTGATCTTCGCGCTTGTCTTCACTGCAATATTTGGAAGCATTTTCGGATATTATGTCTCAACAATTGCACTCATATATGTTGATCCCGCGGCTGCTGGTGTAATTTATGTTGGAGAACCGGTATTTGCGGCACTTGCATCGGTTATAATAGCACACGAGGCACTGGGCATATCAGTCATAATAGGTGGTACAGTCATGGTTGCGGCAATGCTCATGACTTCCCTGGACAAGTATCTGAAGACGAAGCGCACGCAAGGCGCTCAGTCCTGATCTGCCTCAGGCTTTTCCCGGATTCCTCTGTGGACCTTCACTGCAAGGCCTTTTCTGTAGTAACCCATTTCTGGACCGGAGACAACAGATTTACCCACAGCCACAAGGTGATCAGCTTCATCAACAACAAGCACCTCATTTCCTGCTATTATTGCACTGTCGAATTTCTTCACAAACTTGAAGAATACATTGTACCCCTGTGAATTGAATTCAGCGCTGTCGTCCGTAACCACAACCCTGTTCTCCAGGCCCGGTGAAATGTCATGCAGTATTTCCGCACCTGCAATTCCAAGGGTGAAGAAGCCGTCATGGGCCCTGAGCGTTGCCAGGAGGCGCCCATCTAGCAGGACGCTCCTCAACCTGCCTGTTGATCGTGAAACTCTCACTTCGCATGCATCAGGAAACAGCTTCCTGCCAGTTCCCGAACCAAACTGGAAATCAGCAACCATCCTCACTCTCTCCAGCCTGAAGCTCCTTGATCCGGATTCAATGCCTTCCGGCAGTCCTCCATCTGCAGGCCATTCCCCTGCAACTGCAATGGAATCCGGCCTCACAAGGCCGCTGGATATCATCTGCTGGAATGGATAGGTCTCATCCAGCTCAACCGGGATCACAGTGTTGTTCCATGGCACCAGGAAGCGTTCACTGGTTCTCTCATAGAGGGATACAAACTCAGGGGAATGGATTCTCCCCGGGTGCCAGTGGTCTGGTGAGAGCACCCTGAATTTTCCCTTATCCGGTGACATGATGTACCCGAGATTCCGCTCAATTCTCTTGAAATACGGCCCCCTTTCGCTGTATTCATCGAAGTAGAAGAATGTGCTCTTCTTGGAAAGGTCCTCAAATTTTTCCAGGGACCTGGAATTATCAAGAAGGCGCAGGAATGCGCGGAAAAGATAGGGATGAGATCGTGATCTGGCTTCCACATACTGCCAGAGCCTCTGCTGGTAAATCTGTTCCCTGATCTCCTCAAGCTCATTGAAGATTGCAGAAAGGTTGTGCATGGAAAGCAGTTTGAAGCGCTCTTCTGGGGTGGCATTCCTGACCTCATCCACGGTGTATTTACCGTAAAGGGGGCTCCACCTGGGAAATGATCCTATCTTTGAAAGGTCCCTGGACCCGTCTTGGAAAAGCATTCTGTTGTCCCTGGCATACTTGACATAGGATGCAGAATCGAAAATGTCAACGCCCAGGAGAACAGCCATTCCCATGAACATTGGATGTCCCCCGCCGAAAAGGTGTATGGGCTTGGAAAAATCAGCATTGATCTTGCTGGAAATTATGACATCAACAAGATCATCATAGCGGTAGTTTTCAAGCAGAGGGACAACACCACCTATGGGGAGGTATCCTGCCTGGGATGAGCTCATGAGTTCAGCAGACATCTTCCTGAGGTCCATGTGAAGCGACCCCTGTATGGGCCCTGCCATTATGGTATCATCAACGGGAGGCAATTCAGCCATTCTCCTGTGTGTCTCCAGTACGGCCTCCTTTGCCCGGTCATGGGAAAAATCAGGTTCTGAGAATATGTCAAGTATTGTGGATATGTCACTTCCTATTTTCCTCTGGAAATCCACTATCTCAACATTTGAAAATTCAACGTCGGAGTAAACATGGCTCTGGAAGGTGCCACTGTCGGTCATTATTGGCCCGTCGAATCCAAGCAGGGAATGAACCCCATATTTCTCGGCTCTTTCCCTAAGTTTCGGATTTCTCCTGATTATGTAGCTGTTCGTTATGAACGCTCTTGCTCCCAGACTGACCATTTCCTCTGTGGTGAGTGTGGGTATATTGGGGTTTACAACCGGAAGGATTGTGGGGGTCTGGATATCACCGTGTGCTGTGGAAAATTTCCCGATCCTTGCCAGGCCATCCCTGTGTATGATTTCCAACACTGTACCTCAATGCGGGATGTCATCCCGAATAATAGTAATTTCCGGACTCTCTCTGGGATTTGTCAAGCCTGCTGTTGATCTTGTTTATTCTTGGGCGCTTGGTGGTGGCGTCCCTCCGGAATGTCACACCCGCATCCCTGAGGAACATGTTCATTCCATCCTTCATGGACATGGGGCCCCGTGAAAAGCCCTCCTTCCCGGGAGTACCGTTGAAAACTATGAGTGCATCTGAAATCAGGTCAATGAGATACACATCATGATCAATTACGAAGGCGCTCCTCTTGTTGTTTTCCATTACCCGCCTTATTATTCTAGCTGCGGACATCCTGTAAGCACTGTCAAGGTGGGCAGAAGGCTCATCGATTATGTACAGGTCTGCATCAAGGGATAAAGTCAGGGCGATTGAAACCCTCTGCAGCTCACCACCTGAAAGGTCTCCCACATTATTATCAAAGAGTGAATCAACTTCCAGGGGCTTCATGACCTCATTCTTGACCATGGCGCTGTCCATCCTTTCCTTCAGGGCCTGGTAGAGCAGCTCAGACACAGTACCCTGAAAATCTGACGAGATGTACTGGGGCTTGTATGATATCTTCAGAGTCCTTGATAATGATCCCGTGGTTGGTGTCATTATGCCGGCAAGCATCTTTGCAAAGGTGGACTTCCCAAGTGCATTTCTTCCCAGAACACCGATAACCTCGCCATTGCGTATCAACCCGTTTTCCACCTTCAGGGTGAAGCCCTCAAGTTCCATGGAGAGGTCTGACCACGAGGCAATTTCAGACCCGCTGTCAGTCCTCCTGGCTGATTTCTCCTGGAAATCTATTGAATAATTCCTTATCCTGACATTTTCCTCCCTCAGGTATCCTTCAAGAAAAGAATTTATCGCTTTGTTGCTGGTTCTCTGCTCAGTTATGATTCCATAGGCACCAGACTGGCCGTATACCAGATGAACGCTATCAGCCATCCAGTCCATGAGGGCCAGATCATGCTCAACAACCATGACGGTCTTGGTTCTTGACAGTTCCTGGATTATTTTGGCAACCCTGATCCTTTCGGCCACATCAAGGTAGGATGACATCTCGTCAAAGAGATATATGTCCGCGTCTTTCAGCAGAGTTGTGGCAATGGCCAGCTTCTGCAGCTCACCGCCAGAGCATGCCTTTACGTCCCTGTCCAGTGATCCCTGCATTTCAAGCTGTGATACCACATCATCGAACCTGTTCTGAGGGTCATTCCTTCGCAGGATTTCTCCAAGAGTCCCATTCACTACCCTTGGAATCAGGTCAACGTTCTGATCCTTCAGGACAGCTTTCCTCTTTCCTTCATAGATGTCCTGGAAATAAGTGCCCATAAGAGAGGTTGCAAAATAACGTATGACGTTGTCTTTTGAAGCCTCTTCCTCATACTTGCCGAAGTTAGGCACCAGCAGCCCTGAAAGTATCTTCAGTGTTGTTGTCTTGCCCATCCCATTCTGCCCCAGGATGGCTGTAACCTTACCCTGTTCCAGAATTGGGAGTGAATAGAGGCGGAAAGAATTCAGCCCGTACTGGTGGGTAATTTCTGAGTTCAGCTCATCCGGCAGCCCGATAATCTTTATTGCGCCAAAGGGGCACCGATGCACGCATATGCCGCATCCGATGCACAGCGGCTCATTTATGACCGGTTGCTCATCCGGCACCGGAAATTCTATTGTAGGCGTTCCACTGCGTACAGGTGGGCAGTAATACTGGCATTCATGGTGGCATCTCTTTGGATGGCACCTTTCCCGATCAAGTACAGCGATCTGCAATTCAGCACCTAGTTCATCTTCCAGTACTCATCAGGAATATCATCATATATCTGGAAGTCCTGGTTTTTCTCAATCTTCGTGGTAACCGTCTTCATCTTTGACAGCTCAATAATGCGGTTCACATTGAGTATCCAGTAATGTATTCTCCATTCCCTTCCGTCATACAGGGTGGTTTCCTCCCTCTCTGTCTGGAGAATGCCAATATCTTCCATGGTATAGAAAGCATCCCTGTCCTCGGGCTCAAGCATGTTGTCTATGACCCGATCATTGTACCCAAAAAAGTTGATGAGGTGTTCGGCTGCCTCAAAAGCTTCTTCCGGGCTCATGCTCCTGTTCTGCAGGCTGAGGCCTTTGCTTATGGCCACTGACAGTTCATCAATGTTTGTGTAATTCCTGTGGTACCCAATACCCTCAATAGGGCGGTCTTCACTGTTTTCCATGTTGGTTTCGATCCTCTTAGTCACGCAAGTAATCCTAATTGTAATTTTATTAATAAGATTATCTGGCAATAGAAAAATCAACAAAATGTCATAAAATTTTATCAAATTATGTTTATTTATTCATAAAGTCAGGGGTCCATATGGCAGTAACTGTCATGTAGCTTCTTTGCCGGATCGGGCAGGATAAATATGTCTGAGTTATATCAGGCTCAATGTCCACAGGTGTATTTGCTTTTCCTGCAAGAAATACCAATGATCCATTCCATGGGGGATACCCTGAGAATTTTGAACTGATCAGTGTGGAGGAAATCCATGAAGGCGGTGTCGTTCCTCTAGAGCCTGTAAACATATGGGGAAGGTTATATTTCCATTATATCTCAAGGGAAATCGCCAATCTGAATGTGGATGCCAGGATTGGGGCCCGGCTCATTGAAAGCAGGCACGTCAGCAAGATCCACACCAGAATCATGGCCATCATCAATACAACTCCAGATTCCTTTTACCCAGGTTCCAGGCACAGTGTTCCCGATAAGTATGTGGACAGCATACTTGATCAGAAGCCAGACATCATTGATATAGGTGGGGAAAGCACCAGGCCAGGCAGTGCCCCTGTAAGCACAGCAGAAGAAATTGAGAGAATCAAGCCGGTGCTGGATTACATAACCTCAACTTCCAGCATTCCTGTGTCGCTTGACACAAGGCATACGGAGGTAGCCGATCACTTCAGGGACAGGATCAGCATGCTTAATGACATCACCGGATTTTCGGACCAGCGGATGATCCAGATTGCTGCTGAGAGTAAATTGCAGTGTGTTGTCATGCATATGCGCGGTACTCCCAAAACCATGCAGTCTATGACTCATTACGGGGACCTCATTGCGGAGACAGTCAAAGAAATCCAGGAGCGCGTTATCCGCATGATGGATTCCGGAGTGGAGCCTAACCGGATCGTCGTGGATCCCGGAATTGGATTCGCAAAGGATACCGCTGGGAATATGGATATATTGAGGAATATCAGATCCTACAGGTTCGGCTTTCCATTGCTTGTGGGAGTTTCGCGTAAGGCATTCATAGGAAATATAACCGGTCGTGATGTGCAGGGAAGACTTCCCGGAACCATTGCCCTAACCGCATATCTTGCAGCAGAAGGGGTGGATATTGTAAGGGTTCACGATCCAGCTGAAAATTCGGATGCTGTGAAAATTATAGAAGCCCTGAAAAATCAGTGATCATAGCCGTTTCTGCGGCATTCGCGGCATACGCCCTTCAGAATTAAACTTGCCTGTTCTATCAAGTTTCCATCCACGTCTATTGAGCGGAAAAGAGAATCCTCGTCCATATCCATGTCGTAGATGTTCCCGCATACCGTGCAAAGGAAATTGGCATGGAATTTTGTGTTGGTCTCAAACCATGTTGTGCCGTTGAGTTCAAGGGATTTCAATGTGCCTGCGGACTGCAGTGCCTTGAGTATATTGTAGACTGTTGCCAGGGTGATGGTTGGCTCTTCCTCCCTTATTGCGTTGAATATCTTTTCTGCAGTGAAGTGTCCTGGGCTGTGATCCCTCACGTAATCTATAACGGTGAGCCTCTGCGGTGTTATCTTGAAACTTGATTTCCTTAGGGAATCAACATAATAGTCCCGTTCCATGAGGTTATATTTCTAATTAGTAATTAACATTTGTTTATAACATATATGCCCCAGAGCTACTTGAGATATGCCCGCACCACCCTTATTTAAGGTCATTTATTTTATCTGGGACTGAATAACCCGTCATGAAGGTTTTCGGCATAACTGCCCCAATGACTGGTTCAGGAAAGACAACAGTGACGCTGGCCTTTCTTTCCAGGCTTAAAAATTCCACCGGATTTAAGATTGGTCCGGATTATATAGATGGCGGCCTTTCCTCAAGAGTCACCGGAAACAGGACATGGAACATTGATCGCTGGATACAGGGGAAAGCATATTCCAGCGTACTGGCAGGAGCTGCTTCAAAATATGACTACGGAGTTGTTGAGGGCGTCATGGGACTTTATGATTCAGGGTCACCAATAAACCTGAGTACATATTATTACTTCAGGAAGTTTTCGATTCCGTATGTTCTGGTCATCGATGTATCAAAGCTCGCTGAATCAGCCTATTACATTGCAAAATCCTTCATAACCCGTCTTACTCTGGGCGTAGTTATCAACAGGTATGCATCCCAAAAGCACCTTGAGATGGTATCCAAACCCTTCACAGAACATGGAATACCAATAATAGGAGCAATACCGCGGGAAGACCGCTTCACTGTCCCGGAAAGACATTTGGGATTGCACACCGGGCAGGAGATGGATGACATCTTGGAGAAAGCCTCCTTGGTATCAAATTATCTTGAAATGGACTTCATAGAAAATCTGCCTGAGAGAGAGTTTCAGCAGCCCAGCCCTGCCAGGATTTCAGGTGGTGGAAAAAATATCTGGATAGCCCTCGACAGGGCATTCAACTTCTATTATGCAGATTCCATATGGGGGCTTGAAAGGATTGGCAATGTGAACTACTTTTCTCCCATATCCGGGGAACGTCCAGAGAATCCAGATATGGTTTATTTTGGCGGAGGCTATCCCGAGCTTTATGCACCGGAACTTTCTGCCAACCATGCGCTGAGTGGAATGATCAGGGATTATTCTGAATCGGGGGGCAACATAATTGCAGAATGCGGTGGGCTGATGTATCTTGAGAAGGATATGGAGACTGAATCCGGGGTTTATTCCATGGGGGGTGTATTTAACGGTACTGTGAAGAAGAATGAAAGGCTCACACTCAGCTATACGCAGCTTAAGGCCGTCCAGGATTCCCTGCTTTTCAGGAAGGGAGAAGTCGTGCGGGGGCATGAATTTCATTACAGCAGCATAGTCGACCAGGGAGAGAAGTCTCTGGTTAACATCATAGGAAAAGGCATAGACGGAATGGACGGGCTTAAGATAAAAAACACGCTGGGGTCATATTCCCATTTCTCCCTGAACAGGTATTCCAAACGGCTTGAAAGGAAAATAAACGGACACTAGGGATCGATGTTGTTGCGGTATGTTATCATAACGGCAACTCTTCTGCGCGAATCAGATAGGATTTCTTCTATGGGCATCTTCAGGCGATATATGCGCCTGCTCCTCCCTTTTCCCATTACGTATTTCACGTCCATTGCCATTATGTAGCCGGTTCTAAGCAGTGTCTTCAGGCTTTCTGAAGCCCTGGACGAACTCATCCCAAGATAGAGGGTAAATTCAGGAAGGCCCACATCACTGACCTGCTCCAGCATAGCAAGTATCTTTGACTGATTCTTTGTAAACCCGCCATCCCTGAGCATGGCGAAAACTGTATCGGCACGTTTGGAATCCAACTGAATAAATATTAACATGAAAATATTTAAATGTATTGTTCCGAGACCATAAGAATGAAATCGGATATATATCCTGAGTGAATGCCTTGACAATGAAATTTGAAAGCCTGAGGGGTTTCAGGGACATATATCCTGAAGATGCAGAGCCAAGGGAGAACATGTTCAACACGGCCAAAAGGGTTGCGCATTCCTTTGGGTTCCAGATAATAGACTTTCCAAGCCTTGAACCGCTTGATCTCTACAGAATAAAATCAGGTGATGAGCTTGTGAGCCAGACTTTCTCCTTTGTTGACAAGGGGGGCAGGGAAGTTACAATGGTCCCTGAAGCAACACCTTCGGTTGTGAGGATGCTTACCTCAAAGAAAGATCTTCAGAAGCCCGTAAGATGGTTCAGCCTTCCCAAGATATGGAGGTATGAGGAGCCACAGTCAGGCAGGCTCAGGGAACACGTTCAGTTCAACGCGGATCTTTTTGGTCCGGACACACCTGATGCTGACGCGGAGATAATAGGCCTGGCGGTAACGATTCTGGATTCACTCGGACTGTCTGGAAACTATGAGATAAGGATGAATCACAGGGGAATGATGGAGCAGATACTGAAGTCCATGAAAGTTGAGGACACAGCACGTGCGTTCTCTGTTATTGACAGATTCCGGAAGCTCAAAGAAGACGAATTTATTGAGGCACTGGGTTTCATCAATATCTCCGGAAAACCCGCTGAAATGATCCTGAAGCTTGCAGGCACCAGAGTTGAATCCGTATACCTGAAGCAGGCAGTTTCGGAGATAGTCCCCCTCACACAGGATCTATCAGATATCCTGGACAGGATGGCAAAGACAATGGAGATGGTATCACTCTTCACGGATTCGCGTGTTGTGGTTGATTTTTCAATCGTAAGGGGGCTTTCTTACTATACAGGCATTGTGTTTGAGGCCTTTGATGTCATGGGTGAGCTCAGGTCAATACTTGGTGGCGGTAGATACAACAGCCTTTCGACGCTGCTTTCCGGGCAGGAGATTCCCGCTGTCGGTTTTGGTATGGGCGATGTGGTTCTGGAGCTCCTGCTACGGAGAAACGGTTTGTGGAACAGGCGAACTGCAACTGACGGTTATTACGTGTGCATGGCATCTGACGGAGTTGAGATGTATTCAATGAGGTTGGCAGCGGAAGTGAGGAAGCGTGGGAAAACTGCAGTGCGCGATTCCGGTGGAAGGAAATTGTCCGCGCAGCTAAGGGCAGCATCTTCGGCAGGACTGGCAAAATCCGTAATAATAGGGGCAAGAGAGGTGGAGACAGAATCAGTGACAATAAAGGATATGGTTTCTGGAAAGCAGTCAACCATATCATACGCTGAATTTCTGGATTCTCTTTGAAGCAATAGGTGCTTCGACCTGTTGCTTCAGGGGATTCTGACTTGCAGCCTTTATTGAGTTTTCGCAAATTTGTATCCAAATAGGACTGGTGCCTTTGGATAGATCCCATATTTGCCGTGAATCTGTAATTTCTTACTGTCAATGATTTACAGACTAAGCAGGTTTCGCTTGAAAAAATTTATATTGGCTGGGAAGTTTATAGTACGAGGGTGAGATTGTGTCCTTGGCATTTATTCTGATAAGCACGGTTCCCGGAAAGGAGCATGAAGTATACAACAAGATATCCAAGATACAGTATGTGGTGGAAATACATCCACTGTTTGGAGAATACGATCTTATCGTTAAGATAGATGCAAAGGATTACAGTGAGCTTGGAAAAATCGTGATCGAACAGATCAGGACAATCGACGGTGTTATAGATACCAAAACCCTTACTGGCATAAAGCTATGAGGTGCATATCTTAATGATAGTTTTCGACACATGGAACTGGGAAGTATTTTTGTTTGTGATTCTGGGGCTCCTTGCATTATCGCTGTTTGTGCTGGGAGTTCTGACTGCGTACTTTGGCAGCGGAAAGAGCAGAACAGTGGGTTCGCTACTTCTGGTTGTAGGTATCGTGATAGGAATAATCATGGTTTACTTCGGACATTACAGAATGCCCGATATTCACCTGCTGCAGAATGTGATCATTGGTGCCATATTCTATATTGTGGCAGCCATAATAGGGGTTGTAATAGGTCTCCTGGTCTTCCTGGGTGCCATAATGAAGACCTGAGTCTTCAATTAACAATATTAATACTTGATTTTTTCAGTTGATCCAGACATTTTTCCGGTTCAGCACGTTGTCATCCCCAACATTTTCATATTATGATCAATACTCCTCCGTGAAGGATTCCTATTATTCCTTGATTCTTGCGATGGCAGGTTTCGTGATTCTTGCAGGTGCAGCAATACTCAGATTTTCCGGCCTTGTGCCACTGTACCTGACCTATCTCACAATTGTTGCCGCAGCCATAATTTTTGTCGATGCCTATTTTGTTTACAAAGGAAGCCATGCAGCAAAGTCAATGGGGATTCTGCTGGGCATAATTGCCATGATTGTATCTTCCAACCCGGCTCACTTCTCAGCTCTGGCAAGATTCGGTTCATCTCCTGCCCTTTCTGGTGCTGACATTACCATGGTACTGGGTTTCTATCTGCTTCCAGCTGTGTATATTATTTCATATGTCCTTGAAACGATTTCCAGCAGGGAAGGGCTCAGGCAATAGATCATCCATCCAAAATACTTGATGAAGCAGTTGAGGAGATATTTACGAAAAAAATTCTTAGACAAAGTATATAGGAATCCATTCTCATAACCATCTATTGAAGTCTCGAAATATCTGCAGCGAATGCAATGGAACCGGTTACACGCATAACGGCGACCTGCAGATATGCAATGCATGCTATGGATTGGGAAAACCATATAGGCAGGATAATTTCTCGATTCAAAGGCGAAGGGAGGCAAACATTGTCATACTTATTTTGGGGTTTATGCTTGCCGCCCTCATACTGTCAACCGGACAGTTGAAAATGAAGTGGGTTCTTATTGTTGTGGGAGTCTACCTGTGGATCATGATGGGAAGCATCGCCTCATTCTTCGCTTCAATTCCGGCACGTATCAGGCATAAAATAGTGCAGTGACTGGATGTTTATATTATGGAACTTTCCAATAAAAAACTGAATTTAAATATATTTTAAGAATCTGGAGCGTAGGTCCCCGGAGACCATGGACACTCCGAGATATTCGTGTTGAATATGACGTCATTTGGTGCCATTATATGGAATTACAGGCTTGATCCACCATCATTCAATGAAATGGTGTCACTGACTCCGGAAAAGATAGATAATCTGGCTGCCAGCGTATCGCAGCACTATGTGGTACTTTCAACCTGCAACAGGGTTGAAATCTATTTCACAACTTCTGACGATTCGCCCCACGTGGACATGGCCGGTGGGATTTATCTTTCTGGACTGGATGCAGTTTCACATCTTTTCAGGGTGGCATCCGGGCTCGAATCCATGTCTTTGGGAGAGCATGAGATACTGGCCCAGATCAAGAGTTCCTATGAGAAATACAGTAAAATGAACAGGACCGACAAGCTCATTTCCCTCATTTTCCGGAAGGCAATAAGTACGGGGAAACTTGCAAGGGAAAATACCAGCATCTCAAGGGGAAAAACTTCCATACCTGTGATCGCACTTGATCTGGCTGCAGGAATCAGGTCCATACCGGAATCATCTGTTCTGGTCATAGGGATGGGGCAGATGGCGGAGACGTTCATAAGGTACCTTGTTAAGACACCTCCACGGAAACTCACAATTGCAGGGCGCAACAGCAATCTGGGAGAGGAACTTGCCAGGCGGTATGGCGGGGTATATGTCAGCACGGATAGGTTGCCGGAGGCTGTCAACCAGAGCGATATAATCATCGCTGCAACGTCTTCAAAATCAATACTGATACATCCTGGAGACATTTCGAAATCAGGACTGCAGGTTTTTATTGACATATCAAACCCCATAAATATAGACCAGGGGGTAAGATATATTCCGGAGAAGGTGGTCATTGACCTGAATACAGTGGAGGGAATTGCTTCCCGGAACAGGGAATCAAAACTGTCAGAGATACCAAAGGTCGAGGCCATAATCGATGAATCACTGGCAACGTTCTCGAAAAAACTCATGGAGTTCCAGGCTGAGGAATTTATCACCAGATCTTATTCTTATGCAGAGGAAATAACAAGGAGCGAAGTGGATCGGCTTCTGGAGGAGATCAGGAAAGGCAGGAATCCCGATGACGTGAGGCTGAAGATGGTAAACTCCCTAGTTAAAAAACTGCTGGGGCAGTATGCCACATCACTTCGTGATGCCGCCCTGAGCCATGATTCAGAAAAAATGAAAATTATCAGCTCAGCATTCCTGAATGACGGAACGAATTCATGAAATTGATTTGAGACTGTTCCTTGATGCCTCCACCACTTTCCCTAGATCGTCGAGAGTATGTACGGAACTGGTGAAACATGCCTCAAACTGCGATTTCGGGATAAATACCCCATTGTTCAGCATGGTGTTAAAGAACCTTGTGTAAAGGTCAGTACGTGACCTCAAGGCAGCTGCTCCATCTGTAATTTCACGGTTATTGAAGAATACAGTGAACATGGTTCCTGATCTGTTGAACTGAATATCTATGCCCTTTTGTCCGGCGAAGTCCACTATTTCGTCACCAAGTTTTGTCACATACGAACATATGCCGGTATAGTCGACATTCTTCAACTCCTGCAGTGTGGCATATCCTGCAGCCATTGCAAGAGGGCTTCCGGAGAATGTGCCCTGCTGGTAGAAGGTACCACTGGGTGCAACATCCTCCATTATTTCACGGCGGCCCCCGAACATTCCAACAGGCAACCCTCCGCCTATGATCTTTCCAAGCGTCGTCATGTCCGGTTTCACACCAATCATATCCTGATAGCCGCCGTATGATGATCGGAAACCAGTTATGACCTCGTCAAAAATAAGAATTGAACCACTGTCACTGGTCAGTTCCCTGGAAGCCTTCAGGAATTCCGGATCCGGTGGCACAACCCCAACATTTCCCAGAACCGGTTCCGTGATAAATGCCGCAATCCGCGGTCCAAGATTCCTGAAAACCGTTTCAAGGCCAGGTATATCATTGAAGGCAATTTCCAGTGTTGAATACCTTGCCGGGTCAGTATCCGGCTTATATGGAGCTGCAGACAGGGCCATATCGTGTGCGCCGTGGAATCCACCCGAAATCTTGAGAATCAGATCCCTGCCCGTATGGTGCCTCGCAAGCCTCAGAGCATGCATTGTTGCCTCCGTACCGGAATTTGTGAATCTCATCATCTCTACGGAGGGAATTGCTTCCCTTATGGCCTTACCAAGCTGTATCTCCCCTTCTGACGGAGCGCCAAAAAGTATTCCGCGTTCCATCTGGATCTGAAGTGCTTTCATTACTCTCTGATTCCCGTGTCCCAGGATGAGGGGACCGAATGCCAGGCAGTGATCAACATATTCCCTGCCATCGGCATCATAAATCCTGGATCCTGATGCAGACCTGATGAATCTGGGGTAAGGTTCATAGAAACGCACTGGTGAGTTCACTCCACCCGGAAAGATCTCCCTTGATTCCTTATAAAGTGATTCCGAAGACATGGCAAGAAATCGGCACCTGAGATTTAGCTTCTTTCATTGAAGTTTCAGTCCTGCCGTTATGCGGCATTTTTCATAGGCAAACCTTTTGAGAAAAGTCAGATTAATTACCATACATACCATGGGGTTGCAAATGGTGAATGAGAAATCCTTCGTAGAGGAAGCAATCCAGGAGATAAGATCAAAGCTTACGGATCGCGGCATCCTGGCATGTTCTGGTGGGCAGGACAGCACACTCCTTGCGGTGCTGGCCAACAGGGCTGCTGGAGAGAAGGTCCTTACTGTGTTCGTTGACACGGGCCTTCTCAGAAAGGGTGAACCTGAAAGAGTGGAAGCCATTTTCAAGAGATTTTCCCTGAACTACCGCATAATTGATGCCTCAGATCGCTTCCTGTCAGCCCTGAAGGGCATATCAGAGCCAGAGCAGAAGAGGAAGATCATAGGCAAGACCTTCATCGATGTTTTTGAGGAGGTGGCAAAGGAATATGGCGCAAAATTCCTCCTGCAGGGAACAATTGCCCCAGACTGGATTGAGAGCGGCGGTAGCGTCCGGGAAGTAATCAAGAGCCACCATAACGTTGGCGGCCTCCCGGAGAAAATGAACCTGAAGCTTATTGAACCACTCAGGGACCTTTACAAGGATGAGATACGGGATATTTCACGTTTCGTAGGGTTAGATACGGATGTACAGCCTTTTCCCGGCCCCGGACTTGCCGTACGAATAATTGGGGAGATCACCAGGGAGAAGGCCGATCTCCTGAGGGATGTAACGGAGATAGTGGAACGTGGTGTCAGGGATGAGTATGCTGATGCATCGGGCAGGCCCTGGCAGTACTTTGCAGTGCTCCTGCCGGTTCAGAGCACCGGCATACATGGAGACAAGAGAACTTATGGCAACACGGTGGCCATAAGGATGATTGATACCAGCGATGCAATGAGCGGCACATTCACGAGGCCATCATGGGACTTCCTGGACAGAATTTCCACCGAGATAACCAACGAGGTGAAAGGCATAAACCGCGTTGTTTATGATGTGACGAATAAGCCGCCGGCAACAATTGAATGGGAATGAAAAATTCAGGTCTTCAGGTAATTTAAATATATGGCGAAGCATTGTGGGTAGTTATCATTAAAGGGATATCATGACAGAAGAGGAATTATTGCTTTCGGAAGAGGAATACCAGAAATCCGGCATTCACATAGGAACACAGGTAAAGTCAAAGGATATGCAGGAGTACATCTTCAAGATCAGGAACGACGGCCTTTACATCCTTGACATCAAGAAGACCAACAGCAAGCTCATAGTTGCAGGAAAGATGCTGTCCAGGTTCAAGCCCTCTGAAATACTGGTCGTAGCCCAGAGGCAGTATGCATTCAAACCAGTCACAAAGTTTTCAGAAGTGGTTGGGGCAGAATCCATAGTCGGCAGGTTCATTCCGGGCACCCTGACCAACCCACAGCTGTCCAGCTACAGGGAAGCAAAGGTAATCATAATCACCGATCCCCTGGCAGACACGCAGGTCATGAAGGAGGCAAAGAGGGTTGGAGTGCCAATAGTGGCTCTCTGCGATGCAAACAATAAGACTGATTTCGTTGACCTCATAATACCCACAAACAACAAGGGAAGAAGATCCCTGGCAGTGATATACTGGCTGCTGGCAAGGGAGATCCTGAAGAACCGTGGTACCATAAGGGATTACTCGGAGTTCAACTACACCATTGACGATTTCGAGTCCCAGATCTGATGGTCATTGAGAAAGGGGTCCCTTACCCTGATAATTTTTACATATGCAGTCCTTGAACCGGATCTTCCGGCAAATACCATTTCTTTCCTTACGCCCTGCGCGACCCTTACGGCCCTGCTTATTTTGTACCATTCCTCAGTTTCCTCAAGCACATGCACAAGGAACTCTGCATGGGCATCAATGTTAACACCATAAACCCTGAAATTTGCTCCGTACTTGAATCCTGTTCTCACTATGAATCCCCTGGACACAAGATCGCGGAAAACCCTCATGGTGAGGCTCTCATCGTTACCTGCCGTTCCGGACAGAAGTGAAGATTCGTATTCGTTCAGGAGCCTTATGCTCCCAAGGGTCGTCCCCATCCACTCAGGTATGCCGCTGTCCTCGGATGCAGGGGTACCATTGAGATCAACTATGTTTTTTGGGTTACCCAGCGCAGTCCTGACATTACCTTCAGGTTCAAACGGTCTGGCAATGAACATTGTGATATCGTGATCGTCGTCTATGGCTGCATAGATCGAATCATTGCCCGCTACGAGCTGGGAAAATGTAATGGTGCGGTCTTCCCTGACCGTGACAACAGGTCCCCTGTAATCCTCACGTGGCGTTCTTCTGTAATACATGGAGTTGTTCTCAACCTTCACCAGGAAGCCCTTTGATTTCAGCAACTGAAACAGGTAGAAGCGATCGGTGAACCCTGGGGGCTGATCAAACGCGCTGATGAGGGAAAGAAGGCTTCTCATGGAGGGATTCTCCGCTGTGATTCTTCCCTTAATAACAAGATAGAGCGCCTCGTACGGATCCAGGTAGAGGATCCCGGAAATTATCCTGCCCACTCTGTACTTGCTCTGCAGATGAGAGGGCCCCTTCCCCTCTTCTATGGAAAAGACAACCTTCTGGCATATTGCCCTATGCGGTCCGCTGCCTTTTTGCATAAACCTTCTCCACAAGGCTGTCGGTGATGCTGTTCAGCAGCTCCGGAATGCCTTCACCGGTCCGCGAGGATACCATCACATAGTCCACTTTTTCCTTTTTTCCAATCTTCTCAATATCCTCAGTCCAGATCTGGGCCTCGTACTTCATGTCAGATTTAGTTCCCACAAGCAAAATCTGGGGTTTTTTCTCAAAAGTCTTGGAATATTTCACTATGTCATGGGCAAAGTCCAGTGAAGCAGGGTTTGTGACATCCACCAGCACAAGTATTATGTTGGATCCTGGAAGAAACCTTTCTGCCTCCGGGCCATCAGATATTTCCTGGAGCAGCAGATCAGCAGATATCTTGGTGCCGTCCCTGTCAACAACAAGACGCTTCCTTGAAAGCAGTTTTGAAGCCGAACCAGGGCTGTCAGAATCGTATACTACCCGGGATATGAGGGCACTTTTGCCGGTACCTTTGCCTCCGGCAACACTAACTTTCCAGGCAACACGATCCATGACCATTGGCAATTGATTAGGAGGATTTTCTTATAGTTTTTGCTGGTGAAATCTCGGTTCGTTGCAAATTGCCGTCGCAGTACAGAAAGTTACAAATACGGTATGCTCTGTTCCGATATTTCCGCGGAAATATCATGAATTTTCCTCAGCTTTACTGCAGGGAAGTCTGCATTATTGAGGCAATCTGTGTGACTTCGTGTTCTCCGACATTTTGACGCTATTCAATATTCGCTATTGATCACTGTTCTGGAGGAATGCCATATTGTTACGTCTCAGCATAATATTCTGTCAACCTTGTAAAACGTTGGCTCTGACAATGATTCGCACTGAATAGGTTTATTAACTTTTTGGGCATACTTGGATGGTGACATTATGGAATTCAAGTTTTCAGATAACCTGAAGAATATGAAGCCTTCCGAGATAAGGGAACTCCTCAAATATGCGACCAACAAGAATCTCATATCATTCGGTGGGGGCATGCCCAATCCCGAAACGTTTCCAATGGCAGACCTCAAGTCCATTATGGATGACGTGATGAATCAGTATGGGACAATTGCTCTGCAGTATGGGAACACTGGAGGCCTCAACGAGCTGCGCACGGAAATAGTACGCCTTGTCAGGGAAACTGAAAACATAAAGAGTTCAGAATCGCAGGTCCTTGTTACAGCCGGATCACAGCAGGGGCTCTATGAGTTAGCAAAGATACTTGTGAATCCTGGTGACGCCATAATTACAGAAGAGCCGACGTACGTTGGCGCCATATCGGCGTTTGACGCCAATGATGCGGATATGCATTCCATCCCAATGGACGAGAATGGGATCAAGACAGAACTGGTTGAAGCCGAAATCAAGAAACTCATATCAAAGGGAAAGAAACCCAAGTTCATATACACAATACCAACATTCCAGAACCCTACCGGGGTAACCCTGAGTCTGGAAAGAAGGCGCCACCTCATAGAAATCTCTCAGAAATACCAGATTCCACTGGTTGAGGACAACCCGTATGGGGAACTGAGGTATGATGGGGATAGGATACCATCTCTTAGATCGCTTGACCCGGAAGTCATATATCTTGGCACATTCTCCAAGATCATGTGTCCGGGACTCAGGATGGGCTTCACAGTGGCTCCCGAGTCCTTCATATCAAGAGTGAACCTTCTGAAGCAGGCTCTTGATCTGTCCTCAAGCACCTTCAGCCAGTTTGTGGCGTGGCAGTACCTTGCCAGAGACGAGGTGAAGAAGCAGATTCCCAAGACAATCAAATTGTACAGGAGAAAGAGGGATACCATGTTCAGGGCACTTGAAGAGTATTTTCCAGATGGATCAAGCTGGTCAAAGCCGCTTGGCGGAATGTTCCTCTGGGCCACAGTTGATTCCAGGATAAACACCACGGATATGCTGCAGGATGCCATACAGGATGGGGTAGCCTATGTCAGTGGAAACGCTTTCTCTCCGGCCAGGGCTCAGGCAAACAGCATGAGGCTGAACTTCACGTTCTCCGAAGATGAACAGATTTACGAGGGAATCAAGAGGCTCGCTTCTGTACTGGAGAAGAAAATGTCCGTGCTTCAGCCCCAGTAGGCTGATAATACCATGATCACAGTACTGGGGGGATCTTTCACAAGATTCCACAAAGGGCATATGCTGATGCTGGATGCTGCTATCAGGACAGGAAATCACCTGATCGTGGGTCTCGCATCAGATGATTTTCTTAAGAGCCACAAGGCGTATGATGCGCCCAGATATTCTATGAGAAAGCGTGCCCTTGATAACTATATATCCCGGTTCACATCGGATTATGAAATATATCCTCTTGATTCGAGAAACGGGAACGCTGATGCTTCTGCTGAATACGATACCATTGTTGTATCAAGAGAAACCCGTGCCCAGGCTGAAGCAATAAATTCGTCAAGGATCCGGAAGGGGCTCAAGCCATTGAGGATCGTGGAGGTACCCATTGCTCTGGCAGAAGACCTTTTTCCCATAAGCTCCAGCAGGATTGTGAAGGGAGAAATCAGGGCTAACGGCCGCAGGGTCACGCCAGTCCTCATAGGAATATCCACTGCCAACAGCCTCAAGGTCATGGCTCTGGATAGATATATTTCAAAAGTAATGAGAAATTATGAGATCTTTCGCAATCAGGAGTATGAACTGGAGACAGATCAGCCACTGGGCATCGACACACAGATAAGTGCAATGAAGAGGGCTCAGTCCGCCCTGGGATCCCGGGATTATGGTGTTGGTGTTGAATCCGGTGTATATATGGATCGGATTACTGGAAGCGCGATTGACATCCACTACTGTGTGGTCATTGACAGGTATTCCAGGGTTACAGTGGGTACGGGAAGCGGTTTCGCCATTCCACCGGATATCGTCAGGGGAATCAGAAACGGGCTTACGGAATCTCAGGCTTTTGTAGAATCCTATGGCGGAACGGACCCCGGATCAACTTCAGGTATTGCAGGAATAATCTCGGGCAACAGGATCACCAGACAGGAACTTGTTTATGAGGCCATCAGGAATGCATTCATCCCAAGGACCGGCGCTTCATTCTATGGCTTGGATGAAAAGATCCAGTGAGTTTCGCCGCTCACCAATATTCCCATTATTCTTCTCATGGAGTCCTTAAAAGTGTTCCTGCACATCTACATAATGGTTAAGTACGGGGAAGCCATTAAAAAAAGAGCATAATGGTTACCAAGGAGGAAATTCTGGAGCAGCTGAAACAGGTTTCAGATCCGGAAATAGGCATGGACGTGGTTAACCTTGGTCTCGTTTATGATGTGGAGATCAATGGCGACAGGGTCTATATTAAGATGACAATGACCGCTCCCACGTGCCCCGTTACACCATGGATACTTTCTGAAGCTCAGAGGATAGTGGAGAACATGGAGGGTGTTGAGGCTGCAGATATAGAGCTAGTATGGGACCCGCCATGGAATCCTTCAATGATGACAGATGAGGCCAAGGAAGCCCTGAATATGACATAGGATTCCCGCTATTGGTGGGACCTCTCTGAGTATAGTATTATCATTCGAGAATCTGTCTTTTTATTTTGAATAAGGATCGAGATTCTCTCATGAAACGACGCACCTTTAAATACCCTTTTTATATAGTGAACGAAAGGGTTATTTATGAGCGAGAGAGAAAAGATTACAGTGGAAAACATCGTGGCTTCTACGTCACTGGCGGAACATCTTGATCTGAGCAGGATTGCACTTGCACTTGAGGGATCGGAATACGAGCCCGAACAGTTTCCTGGCCTTATCTACCGTCTCCATGAACCAAAGACAGCTGTTCTCATATTCAGGAGTGGCAAGGTCAACTGCACAGGCGCCAAGAATCTTGCAAATGTGAAGCTCACAATCGACACAATAATCCAGAAGCTGAAAAAGGCCGGTATTGAGGTATATGACAACCCTGATATTGTTGTCCAGAACATAGTTGCCGTATATGATCTCGAGGCGGAACTTAACCTCACGGATATTGCCATGTCACTTGGGCTGGAGAACGTGGAGTATGAGCCTGAGCAATTCCCGGGCCTCGTTTACAGGGTCGAGGAGCCAAAGGTGGTTCTCCTGCTTTTCGGATCTGGAAAGGTGGTCTGTACCGGTGCAAAGGAAGAAAGCGAGATTGAGCAGGCCGTCATAAAGGTGAAGAAGGAACTTCAGAAAGTTGGCCTGATCTGATCACCAGGTCATGTTATTTTTCAGAATTTCCCTTATAAGGGATGTTGCATAAATCCCTCTGCCAAGGTTGAATTCCATTATTCCATCACTGTTAATGGTAAGGTCTGACTGCAGGCAGGACACAACCCTTCTTTCTCCGGATGATGAAAATTCCGGATATGACCGGAGGCGGAACATTCCGGGATTCACGCCCTCTTCATCAAGTATATTCTTTTCGAATTCACCCTGTGGGCCATCCGTCAGATGAGTATCAAATCCTATGAGCGGTGCCGAGGGCCTGAGCCTGTTCTGTCTCACTGCGTCCTCCAGGATTCCCCGGTTCATTGAGTTGACCCTGATCTCCTTCCTTGCGTCGCTGTTGAACAGTCCGTCAACAGGATATAGAACATCACCTTCATTGACAGAGTTGATTCCAAGTTCCCTGATACGCATGGATACGATCCTATTGAAGAGATATGACTGGTATGCATGAACGAACATCATTCCCAGATTCTTGGGGAACGCAGCCAGTGACCCCCTGAGGGTTCCATGCTCCAGCATGTATCCAAGAAGTGTTCTCTCAAAGTTTAGATGCATGGGAAATTCCTTCAGCGCCAGCCTTGCATCCATGGTGGAGGCAAAATCCTTCCTGTAATATTCTGTGTCTATCTCTGGATCATATATGTATTCCAGGGCAGCCTCCTCATCCTTACCCTCAACAAGCAGCTTTCCAACCCGGTGAGTGTTGGTCCTGATGCTGCCGAACCGCTGAAGCCCGAAATAATTTGGAAATCCACCCGAGGCATTCAGCTCTTCAAGCAAGTCACCAAGTAGACCTATGTCGTCACGATTCAGGTGAAGGTTAACGGTGAACCTGTTGCCAATAAGATCGCCAAGGGCAAGCATCCGGTCTGTTCTGAACCAGTCCAGGATTTCACAGTCTGATATGCTGATGGTGGATGGGTCAAAATCATGGTTTATGCTGAAATACTGTGTGGTCACAGCGTGTTTATCCTTGGTTCCGCAGTATGTTATGCGCTTGTGGCTGATATGGAGTTCCCTGGCCAGGAAGATTATGAACCGGTTTGTATCCCATTCCCTGAGTTTTGCCCTGATGACAATGTATTTGCCGTTGTCTGATCTCCGGATCCACTTTGGAATTTCCTGCACAAGAAAATCCTCCGGAGTCTGTTTGAAAACACCCCTGAGCGGCTTTGTGTCGGTTACATAACTTTCCATGCCCACCGACAGTTCATGTTCAGGCGGGTCAAGCCGGGTAATGGCCTATCACTCTGTAAAGGTTATCTCTCTCCACAGCTTCCATTCCTATCTGGTTAAGCCCGTTTATTATGGCATCCTTCCTGAGGTTGCCCACCTGCTTTCCAGTGGCAGGAATAACCTTCTCATCGTATATGGTGCCGCCCCAGTCATTCGCCCCGAAAAGTACGGACATCTGCCCCATCTGGATTCCATTGGTCAGCCATGAACTCTGGATGGTTGGAATGGAATTATTCAGGACAATCCTGGATATGGCTATATTGCGAAGTACGTCTGCGCCGCCGGCGCGGTACATCACCGCCCCAGACTTCTGAAGCTGGGTATTGCCCGGCTCAAAGTTCCACGGAGTGAAGCTCAAAAATCCGTTGTACTTGCTCTGAAGATCAACCAGAGCAAGCAGATGATCTGCTTTGTGGCGTGATTCCTCAACATGGCCAAACATCATTGTGGCGGAACTGTGGACGCCAAGCCTGTGGGCAGTTTCCATCACTTCAAGCCACTGCTTCCCACTGCCTTTCGGCCTGCCAAGAACCTTCCTGACATCATCGTCAAATATCTCGGCACCTGCGCCGGGTATTGACTGCATGCCAGCTTCCACAAGTGATTTTATGATATCTGCCACACTTGTATGTTCCTTTCTGGCAATAAATGATATCTCCGACGTGGAGAGTCCATGAATCCCCAGATCCGGATAAGCTTCATGAATTGAACGGAAGAGATCGGTATAGTATTCAAGAGGAAGGGCAGGATTCACTCCTCCCTGTATGAGCAGCTGCGTGATATGGAAATTCCTGTAGTATGGCTCAATTTCCTTTATGACCTGTTTCTTTGTAAGAAGGAAGGCATCAGATTCTGTACCAGTTCTGTAAAATGCACAGAAATTGCACCTGACGTTGCATATGTTGGTGTAATTCAGTATCATATTGGATACGAATGAAACGGTGTTCCCGGATTTCTCCTGTGCAAGGAATCTGGCAGCCTGGCCCAGAGAATTGAGGTCTGCTTCATCATACATGAAAATAATATCGTCCCTGGTGGGTATTTCACCACTCTGTACGCTTCTCAGAATATCATCAACCTGGTCAGGCTGTTTGAGCATAGTCCTTTATTGATAATGACTATTAATCCTTTGGCAAATTGTTCCGGTTGCTGTTGGAATCGCGTCCCGTGCCATTATATTATGCCAGGGCACTTAACTCTGCCAGGTACAGAAAAACACCGTTAAACCAGGATCAACCGGCGTGATACAGGGTGCTGAGCAACTTCATGACTTCCAGAAGCCTGGCGAATAACTGGGCAATGGATGAGGTAGAGGAAATGGATCATTACCGGAATGGGTGAAAATGAATCCACTAGAAACGGTTAACTACAATCAGGTAATTTTGAACAATGGAAGGTTTTTCCCAGTATCCTCTGGATTACTGGACAGAGCAGATTAGGGCTGGCTATCCCCTTTCCTTCAAAGAAGGAGTTGCCATGGAAAAGGACTTGAATCTTTACCAGCTCATGAAACTGGCAAACAATCTCACGTCTGTGCAGGTTGGCAATGTGGTCTCATATGCCGTTTCTTATAATATAAACTATTCAAATTACTGTACAGCTAGCTGTCCCATATGTGCATTTTATGTTCCCATGAAAATGAAGGGTAAGACGGACAGGGGGTATGAGCTGTCACTGGATCAGATAAGGTCTGAGCTGGGCAAGGCAAAGGCTGCCGGTGCCACAGAAATCCATATAGTTGGCGGTTTTAACAGTGATCTTCCAGTAGAATACTACGAGGAAGTTTTCAGGACAGTCAAGAGGGAAATTCCTGACATAACCCTCAAGGCGCTTACCATTCCAGAGATTGATTTCATAGCCCGCACAACCGGAAACAGCCTTACCGAGATATTGAGCAGATTCAGGGCTGCCGGGATGGATGCACATACCGGTGGTGGAGCGGAGATATTTGACGCAGAAGTAAGGAAACAGATCACAACACCGCAGAAAATATCCGGCGAGAAATGGCTGGAGGATGCAAAGGTAATACACAGCATGGGAATACCAGGCAATTCAACAATGACATACGGCCACGTGGAGAAGATCGAACACATCATAGATCACATAATAAGGATAAGGGACAACCAGCGTGAAGTGCCGGGATTTCTCTCCTTTATCCCACTGAAGTTCAGCCCTGACAACACACCTCTCCAGAAAAGTGGAAGGGTCAGGATGCCCGCATCAGGAGAGACAGACCTGAAGGTCATAGCCCTTGCCAGGATACTTGCAGGGCAGGATATACCAAACATAAGCGTGTACTGGGTGTCACTGGGCAAGGGAATAGCACAGGTTGCACTCACGGGCGGCGGCAGTGATCTTGTTGGTACAGCATTCAGCGAGAAGATATTCGGGGCTACAGACAGGAAAGAGGGCACAAGTGTGGAGGAACTGAATGAACTCGTCAGGCAGATTGGAAAGATACCTGCCCAGAGAGACACATTCTACAGGATAAAAAATTATTTTTAGAAACCACCCGGTTCAAGGATGCTGTTCTCCCGAAAGCCTGAGGAGGACACCATGAGCATGGGTCCATGCAGGCACATTCTGAAGGGCCACGGCTATACCATGGTGATAACCAGCCGCAATGGCTGTACCGGCCACAACAGCACTTCCTGCCGTTAGTACGATTTTTGCTGCAAGTGCGCTCATCATTAAACTTTCAGCTTAACTGAGCTATAAAATATTCTGGTACAGATCTGCAGTTCTGTCCAAATGCTTTGCAGAATGATCATAACTGTTACATTTTTGACACTGGGTGCAATTACCATAAGAACTGAATGATTGGACTCATAAATTTCACCCATAGCTGTCCTCTTCACAGGGCTTATCCAGATCCTGCTGGAATGGTCATGGATTCGCCCCGTGGAATAATCTCTTCCATCCTTGACGGGAGCATTGCCTGTGGAATGGTGTCACTGCTGGAATATTTCAGCCACAGGGATGTTCTGGAACTTGAGAATTCTGCAGTTATTTCATCCATTGGTCCTGTGATCTCAACATTGCTTGTTTCCCGAGGAACGCTTCCCCATAAGGGCATGGAAATCGCAGTCACGCGGCATACCAGGACAACGGAGATGTACCTGAAATATATCCTGCGGAGTGAAGGCATTGAATATGAAACAAAACCAAGCAGCAGCACTGAGGCCCAAGACCTTCTCAATGAAGCGGAGTTTGCACTTGTCATAGGGGATGAGGCACTCAGTGCATTCAGCAGCGGATTCAGGATTATATGGGACATAGGTTACGAATTCAACCGCATCAGTTCCCATGCACCTGTATTTGCAGTGACAGTGAAGAGAAAGGGAGTGGGCTGCTCACGGGAGATAGGGCATCTCAACAGTGCCATGATGCATGCCCATGAGTTCAGGGATGAATGCACGGTGGAATCAGCCAGGAAGCTTGGAATTTCCAGTGCAATAATGAAGCGGTACTATTCTCTTGTAAGGTATGAGTTTACCACAGAAACCTTAAAATCCATTGAATTTGCTTCATCCATAGCCCATGAACTGTATGGGATTGAATCCTGATCCAGACCTGTACAGGGCCATTGAATGGAGATCCAGAATGGGCTCTGAACAGATTTATTTAGGCGTTTAGCCTTACGTCAACATGTTCACAGATAAATTCCAGCAGATAAGGGAAGCCCTCACGTATGACGATGTCCTTCTGATTCCTTCCAGAACTGCAGTGGAACCCAGGGAAGTAAATATTTCATCAAATTTTTCCAGGCACATAAAACTCAAGGTTCCCATTGTGAGTTCCCCCATGGATACTGTCACAGAGAGCGGAATGGCAATGGCCATGGCAAAGCAGGGGGCACTGGGAATAATTCACAGAAACATCACCATGAACCAGCAGATAGGCTTTGTAAGAAGAGTCAAAAGAGAGGAGACCATTGTAATAAGGAATGTGCACACTGTATCCCCTGAGACAACAATAGACGATCTCAGGGATATAATGAGGACAAAGAACATCGGGGGACTTCCGGTGGTCTCCGGCGAGAAACTGGTGGGCATCGTGACCCGCAGGGATCTGGACTTTGCAGGAAAGGGAAGAAACACTGTTGAGGACATAATGATCCGGAAGGTCATATCCGCCAATGACAATATACCAATTGAGGAAGCGGTGGAGATACTGCACAAGAACAGGATAGAGAAGCTGCCGCTGGTGGACAGGAATGGCAGGGTTGTGGGGCTCATAACCGCCAAGGACATAAGAAACAGGGAGAAATTCCCGGAAGCAAGCAGGGATGAAAACGGCCAGCTTCTTGTTGGGGCAGCCGTTGGCCCCTTTGATCTGGAAAGGGCGCAGGCACTTGAAAAGGAGGGCGTGGATGCCATAGTAATTGATACTGCTCACGCCCACAATGAGAATGTGCTGAACTCCATCAAGAAGATGAGGAAACTTGTATCGGTTGACATAGTGGCAGGTAATATAGCCACCGCCGAGGCTGCGGAGGATCTCATCTCACTTGATGTGGACGGCCTGAGAGTTGGGATAGGGCCCGGTTCCATATGTACTACCAGAATCATCGCTGGAATCGGAGTCCCACAGATCACTGCTATTTCAGATGTGGCTGAGATTGCGGCCAAGCACGGTGTCCCGGTTATTGCAGATGGCGGAATCCGCTTTTCAGGGGACATTGTGAAGGCCATAGCTGCAGGGGCCGATGCGGTAATGCTTGGGTCAATATTCGCCGGAACAGAGGAGAGCCCCGGATCCGAGATGATAATGAACGGCAGGAAATACAAGGCTTACAGGGGAATGGGTTCACTGGGCGCCATACAGACTGGAATTTCCGATCGGTACGGAAAGATTGGATCAAACAAGTTTGTAGCAGAGGGCGTCGAGGGAGCAGTTCCATTCAAGGGAAGAGTTGACGAGGTTCTTTTCCAGCTTACGGGAGGAATGAAGTCAGGAATGGGGTATGTTGGAGCGCGGGATATCAGCGAACTCAAGACAAAATCAAGGTTTGTCAAGATAACATCCAGTGGCCTGAGGGAGAGCCATCCACATGACATAAGGATAGTCAGTGAGCCTCCAAATTACCAGATTTATCAGGTGTAGAGGGAAAAAATCCCTTTCCATCTGTTTATATTCCAGAATTCAATTAGCATGGAATGATGAAAAAACCCGTGGCTATTGCTGCACTTGCCGTGATTGCCGTGGCAATCCTTCTGGTGCCTGCAGTCAACGCAACTTCCGTTACAGTTATGTTGAATCCAGATAATGATAGCGCAACTGTGAACGCCTATTTCAATTCAACACTGACAGTAAATGTTTCAGAATCATCCACTTTATTATCATCCCTGCTGGCTGTTGTATCAGGAATTTTGCCGGAGAATTCCTCATATAATGGATATATTTCAGATAATTCAACGGCTTTCAAAGCGGTAAATGCTTCCATTCAGGAAAGGGACAGTAAAGCTGTGCTTCAGAATCTATCATACAGCTTAGTCAGCAGCGTTTCCAACTCAACTACAGACGGATATAAGGTAATGGTCATCCAGACTTCTGCAGAACTGGCAATGAATATCAGCGGGATTTTCAGCAACCACAGCGCCAACCTCTCATGGAGATCATTCCAGGTTACAAGTGGTCTGAGTCTGGGAGGCAGCTACAGCGGAATCGTCAAGGTCAACAATTCCGGCGTGAACGTGTTCAACCTGTCTGCCTTTCAGGTCTCCCTGACAAAGTGGAACAGAACATATGATGCAGCCACAAATACCACGACCTTCAGTTACAACGCAGGAACAACTGGCAATTATTCCTGGAGCCTCAGTGGAGGAAATGTTAACGTGTCACTGCTCATTGATCCATCCTATACAATCTCAACTCCAGGATATGCCGTCGTGTCCTCCAATAACGTTAATGTCACTTCCCCTCCAAGGTCATCTCCAGCAGCTTACTACGTCATTGCCACCATTCTCGTAATCGGTGCAGCGGTATCATTCTATTTCGCAAGGAGAAGGCGCTGATCCTTCTCAAATTCTTCATGGCATAATATGCTGGAGCCAGATGATATCAGTTAATGGGGGCGACTAACTGGCAGGACTACACCCACTGACTGTTCAGTAAAACACCTTCACGGAATGCAGTTCAAGAACACTGTTGCTTATGCCGTCCTGTATGTCATTCATGAGGCGGAAAATCCTTACGAAATTGTCCTTGAATCTTTCCATCCTTTTGGGATTCCGCAATATGGCTGCGGGGTGGTACTGCGGGGCAAGTATATGTCCTGAAAGATACATGAAGCGCCCCTCAACCTCTGAGACCTTCCCCAGGTTTGACCCCAAAATTAGAGATACTGATTTTAGGGCAGCATTGCCCATTGGAACCATGATGCGAGGCCTGAGTGCAGCAATCTCCTTTTTCAGATAGTCAGAACACTGCCTTATTTCGCCCATCTTTGGAGATTTTCCTATCATCGGTCTGCATCTCACAGAATTTGTTATATACAGATCATGGGGAAGAATCCCGGCATATTCAAGTGCCCTGTTCAAGAGCTGTCCACTTCTGCCGACGAACGGTTTTCCCACCTCATCCTCCTTTGCCCCAGGTGCTTCACCAATTATCATTATGCGTGGTGAATCGCTGCCAAAACCGCATACAGCATTTTTCCTGGAGAGGTACAGATCACATTTCTTGCACATTGATATTTCAGAGCAAAGATCACGTAGTTCCTGCATCTTCAGGACTTCATGGGGAGGAACCTATAAAACTATTCAGCGCACAACTCTGTTTGTAGCTGTCCAGAATCAGACCTCTTCGCCGGGGGCTTCCAATATTTTTTCATCGCGGGCAGACCTGCTCTTCCAGGAACTCAGGAATATCCCGGCACCAATGAGCGCAAACCCACCATACGTGAACAGGGTGTTATTTTCCTTCAGGATGAAATAGCTGAAAACTATTGACAGGGCTGGAACCGTGAAGAAAAAGGCCGAGATTTCCGACACGGAATACTTTGTGTAGAGCCTCATGTAAATCCAGTAAGCCACGGACGTGCTCAGGGCCCCCATGTATATCATGATGATAAGGAACTGGGGTGTCAGCCTCGCAAAGTTCACAAGGTGAAATGGAAAAACCACTGCCGCAACAATGGGGAGTGCATATAGAAACTGCAGTGAGTTCACTGTCATGCTTCCCACCTCAAGGAGGTACTTGCGGAAGAATACTGTTGCCAGCGACCAGCTGATGGCAGCCAGAATAAGAAGCACAAGCCCCAGTCCGGGTCTTATGAAGAGCTGCTGGATGAAGATAAAAATGAGCCCGGCAAAGCCCACAGCAGTTCCGGCTACCCTTGCCCGTGAGAGCTTCTCTCCCAGCAGCAATGCCGATAGTGCAATGGTGATCACAGGATATGAATAAATTATGATGGATGAAAGTGCTGAACTTTCCGTTGATTCTCCAACAAACCAGAAGCCCATGAAAAATATGAGGTTAAGAATGGAGAATACCAGAATCTTCAGGTTCGTGGCCAGATCACGTGGGAAGTGGATTCCTTTCCTGAAGATTATGAAGGATGCTATGGCTGCGAAGAATATTCGGAAAAACAGCAGTGATAATGAGGATTGGTAAACAATGGCGAATTTAACGAGCGGGTAGTTCAGGGCCCAGAATGAGGCCATTGCTATGAAGCCCGCGGTATCCTCTGCTTTTGACACAGTATGTGCATTCACTTAAAAAATAAATCCTTATTGTGTTCACTGGGTAACGGAATTACACTAAAGGGTTAAGTAAACTAGGGCTATTTGGCAATCATGCCGGATCAGCTTTTCAGCGACAGAGTTTCGATCCTGGAGTATTTCCACAAGCACGGAATTCTTGTCTCACCGCAGGCACTTAACATCATACTGGAAAGGAGCATGGGATCGCTCATACCAAGGCTCCTGTCGCAGGAGGTTGAATCAGCAGGATATATTGATGACAAGGCTGTTAGAAAGCTGATTCGCGGTGAACAGAAAACGGAGAGAATGGATTATGAAGTCAACCTGCCGGACATAAGGGTGAACAGCTCAGTTGAGGACTTCCGGAAGATGTTCGTGAGCAGGTACGAGAAATTGAGGAAAATCGTATCACTTTCTGGGACAATGCGCGGGTCCATGGACATAAGGACGGCAAAGAAGACATACGGCGAGGTAAAAATTGTTGGCATGGTGTCATCCGTGGATGTCACCAGGAACGGCCACAAGCGTGTACTGCTTGAAGACATGGACGACAGCATCCAGGCAATAATAATGAAGGACAAGGGGCTGTCCAACGAACTCATCATCCAGGACGAAGTCATCGGGGTGATTGGGTCTGTCAGCAGGGGGCCAGGAGAACCTGTCCTGTTTCCAAACGAGATTGTCAGGCCGGACATACCGTATCGTGTCATGGAGGATACTGGGAAGGAACCGGTATATGTCGCATCACTATCCGACATTCATGTAGGTTCCAAAACATTCAGGAAGGATGATTTCCGCAGGCTGCTGAACTGGATAAAGTCCTCAGACAAGGAAGCAGCAAACCTGAAATATCTCATTCTCAGCGGTGACGTGGTTGATGGTATTGGTGTCTACCCCGGACAGGAGGATGATCTGGAACTCATTAACCCCTCTGAACAATACGGGAAACTAGGCGAGTACCTTAGCGAGATCCCGGAGGACATACAGATATTCGTCATGCCGGGAAATCACGATGTGGTCAGGCTTGCTGAGCCTCAGCCGAATTTCACCGGAAAGCTGAAGGAAATATTTCCGGAGAATGCCGTCATGCTTCCAAACCCTTTCAACCTGAAGCTGGAGGGCAAGAACGTTCTGCTTTATCATGGTATGTCCCTGAACGACATGATAGAGCTTGTCCCCGGCGCCAATTACACATCCATAGGCAAGGCCATAGAAGAAATGCTGAAGAGAAGGCATCTTGCCCCTAAGTATGGTGGAAAGACACCCCTGATCCCGTCGCCCAATGATTATCATGTTATTGAGGAAGTTCCGGATATTTTCATAACTGGCCACATACATTCGCACTATCTGGGGAATTACAGGGGAGTGAGGTATGTGAACTCATCAACCTGGCAGTCACAGACAGATTACCAGAAGATGATGAATTTCTCGCCGAACCCTTCAATAATGACAATGTTCGATCTTCACTCACGATCTACAATAATAAAAAATTTTGAAAACCCTAGTCCATAAATCAGAAAGTTTTCTTAATGATCTCTTCGATTTCTTTCCTGAATGTGCCTACAAAATCCGATACAGCCTCATCCTTTATGGAACTGGGTGTGCTGAGGAGTCCTATCTCCGCAGTGACCTTTGCCATCCTTGCCATGGCATCATATTCCTTGAATTTGCTTTCCATGAACTTTTCAAGTATACTCATTATCTCGTTCTTAATCTCTTCATTCTGGTTTATCTTCCTCTTAAGATATTCCTTCACAAGGTCCTTGATAATCTCATGAAGAGCCTCAAAATACAGGTCTTCCGAGGGCATTGCCTTGAAGAAGTTGCTAAGGTATCTTTCAATGTCTTCTGCCACAGATCATCAGGCAATCTTTGTAAATAAATTCTGTTATCCGGTCCGTTTTTTACAGGTCACCATTACGGAACAAGCACGTTCAAAGATTCCGGGCACAGAAAATACGCAGTGGATGGTTAAAGATAAATAAAACCATTGGATATGGAAGAACTCACTGCCTTTCAATCTAGGTTCAGTGACTACTGGATTGCAGAAATTTCAGAGGTGTAACATTGAAGAGAAGCTCAAGAGACTGGAAAAAGCGCGGTAAAATGCGCTGGAAATGGAGAAAAAAGAGAATTCGAAGACTGAAGAGAGAACGGAAGGCAAACAGAGAGTAACGGGAGCATGGGGTAATCAGGCCATCCTAGCGGGCTCCAGTCAGGTTATGATTAACTATGGGTCACCTGAATTTGTGATGAGTGACTGGAACTATGAACCAGGAAGAGACCCGTAGATCTGGGTTCGAATCCCAGTGCTCCCACTAGCCACACGCACATTTTTTCTCAATATAAAGTCAAGTTTTTCCACTGTTCTGCGGCTTTTCTTTCAAAGGAAAAACCCACTTCACGCTTTGATATGCATTACATAATTCCATGATCTCTTCGTACTTTGCAGCATTGAATCTTTGCATCACATGGGTTTTATCACTTCAAGAAATGGTTTATGCAATTGATCATTTTGGATGCCTGTTGGGGTTCCACATCCCTTAGAGTACTTTTATTAAAAATAAGAAAAACAGGTGGATGTGTCTGAGATCAAAGGGATTTGAAAAGGTTCACTGCCCCTGTCCGAGAGAGAACCCGGGTTTCCCATCAAATGTGAATAGACCTTCAGTTTTCACAGGAGGATACCCTGACCTGACAAGTCGGGTCAACAGTGCAAGTACATCCTCATCTGATACAGTCTCTGCCGATCCGGGGGGTTGGAACCGGCAGCGCCAGTGATCAACGCAAAAAGTTTCTGGCATTCCGCCCGGATATACCTTGGTTCCCCTGTTTGTGATCATTGTTAGTGAGAACTCAGGTCCCGCAACTTTTTCAAGACTCTTCCCAAGTGTTTCCGGATTCCCCTGCCAGTCAAGAAATACGTCAATACCAACAAGTTTTTTATCGGGCCTCTTCCCTGGTGTAAGCGTGATCTGAATGGGTGGAAGCTTATCCGGATAGCTGACTGCCTTCAGCTTTGTTGGCTTCTGCCCCAATCTGCTTATAACAGCTTCGGCAAACTCTCTGGTTCCAACCTTTTCAGTTGAAACTTCAGGATCATATATGTCGTAGGTGTGAATTCCGTCCTCGATGGTCTTAAGCCACGCATTATGCACGCGTTCAGCCACCTTACCCTGCCCTATGTGCACCAGCATCTGAACCGCCGCAAGAAGCAGACCCGATGGATTCGCAACATTCTGCCCGGCTCTCCGTGGAGCTGATCCGTGTATGGCTTCAAACATTGCAATGCCGTCCCCCACATTGGCGCTTCCGGCGAGCCCAACCGATCCTGCTATCTGCGCAGCCACATCAGAAAGAATATCTCCATAAAGATTTGGAAGAACCAGTACATCAAAATCTTCGGGAGTGTCAGCCAACTTTGCCGCGCCGATGTCAACTATCCAGTGTTCGCTCTTAATGTCCGGGTATTCCTTCGATACCTCGTCAAAGACTTTGTGGAATAAGCCATCGGTCATTTTCATTATGTTATCCTTGGTGAAGCAGGTTACCTTATGCCGCCCGTATCTTCTGGCGTATTCAAAGGCATACCTGATAAGTCTCTCAGATCCGGGTCTCGATATGAGCTTGAGGCATTGTACAACTTCATCCGTCTGCCTGTGCTCAATACCTCCATATAGATCCTCTTCATTTTCCCTGATTATTACCACGTCCATGTTCGGATGCTTGGTGAAGACAAATGGCGCATAGGAGGGGCACTGCCTGACATTTGCATAAAGCCCGAGAGTTTTCCTGATGGTAACGTTCAAGCTCTTGAAACCCCCTCCTTCAGGCGTGGTGATTGGTGCCTTCAAAAAAACTCTGGTTCTCCTCAGTGATTCCCATGCCGAAGGCTCTATACCTGAGGTGATACCCTTCAGATAGACGGATTCGCCTATCTGAATGGGTTCAATCTTCAGTCTGGCTCCCCCAGCCATTATTATTGATAGTGTTGCCTCCATAATTTCCGGGCCTATTCCGTCTCCATAAGCAACGGTAATTGGCGTTGCAGGATTATCGTGTTCATCAGATTGCATCAATACCCTGATAAAATTGCCAATACTTCAAACTTCGGATCACAGGGCAATACTGGTGAACATGGCAACTAAAGGTTTCACCTGCTCCCCGGCTGGAACGGTTTCAGATAGGACTTTCCGTTATTTCAATTCACAATATACCTGATAGTCTGGGCAAACCTGTACATTTTCATCAATTGTTTAATTATTGATTAAGAAATATAGTGTCATAAATGAACAGATACCTGACTACAGGTCTCATCACAATGATGTTCGCATCTGTGTTCCAGTACTCATGGAATGCATTTGAGCTCACTCTGCCCATTGTTTCAGGCATTGACAAATATACCCTGAGCCTGGTCTTCACACTGTTCATAATCATATCATCGGTATCACAGATCTTCTCAGGCATTTTTGCAGATTACATTGGTCCAAGGAAAGTTTACATTGTCTCACTGATAATTTCAGGAGCAGGGCTGGTGCTTTCAAGCCAGTCCAGGAACGTATCAGAATTTGCCCTCTTCTGGCTTGTTGGTTCCGTTGGAGAGGGTTCTCTTTACGGAATTTCTGTGAACATGGCCCTGAAGTGGAATGAGGGAAACAGGGGCTTTGCATCTGGATTTGTTGGCATGGGATTTGGAATTGGTGCCGTGTTTGCAAATCCCTTCATTTTCATTTTCAAAAACTTCCGGCTACCCATGCTCATTATCGGGATACTGATGCTGGCTGTGCTGTTGGCTCTCTCAAGATTTGTGGATTATCCTGTTTTGAAGAGCGGCAGATCACCTGCCAGCGTCATAAGAGAGGGCCGCTGGTGGCTGATCTTTTCGTCCTATTCCTTTGCAGGATCACCACTCCAGCTGTTTTCCTTTTTCCTGCTGTTTCTTTCTCTGAAATTCGGCATATCATACCTGGTGCTGGTGACCATAATATTCCCGCTCATAAGCGGCATAGGGCGCCCCTTTATCGGAAAGATATCGGACAGTATCGGCAGGACGAGAGCCATAATATTCATTCTCATATTCATACTGGTTGGGTCTGTTCTGGCTTATCTAGGAACTGAAATATCAATACTTGCTGCTTCCATTCTTATTGCGCTATTCGGGGGATCACTTTTCACCCTGTATTCTTCACACGTCAGCGATCTGTACGGTTCAAAATATTCCACGGCCAACAACGGAATACTCTACTCTGGAAAAGCAGTTGCCGGAATTGCAGGCGTATTCATTTTCACCATAATAGACACATCATATGGAATAGGCAACGCCATGTATTTCATAATGTTCCTGGGAATACTTTCCATTGCAACGTTCCTTATAAGTACAGTGCATTCAAGAACTATTATGCCGGTCAGTGCCTCAGCAAAAAGGTGATGGGCATCCGAGAAGTGTAACTCCTGGAGGAATTGATTAGGTTGTAGTGCTCTCCTCCGTTTTTACCCCGAATGCACGCATCATTGATCTCATGGCAAAATAGGTGAGGGGTGCAACTGCTATGGCAATTATTGCAGCTCCTTCAAGCACAAGGGGAAAATAGATAAATCTGGATAGTGCAGAAAACAGCAATGCCATTACGGGTGAGGCACCTGCCGAAAACAGAACCGATATTGAATTGTACCTTCCGGTGAGATCATTTGGTATGACTTTGAGCGAGAAAGCCGAAAGCTGCACGTTTATGATTATAACATCAACGCCCATGGCTAAAGTCAGGAATGGCTCAATGAAGACATCAGGATCAATGGCTACCGCAAGCAGCAGGATGCCGATAAACAGCACCTCTACGGTGACAAGTATTAGAGAAAGCTTTGAAGAAATCTTTCCCATGGAGATAAGCAATCCCCCAAGAACTGAACCAACAGGAAATCCCAGCAGGAAAAGTGTATAGTAATAAGCAGGGGCATGCAGAACTATCCTTATGAGCCCTGATCCATAAACATCAAGCGAGATGAAGAGTCCATTGAGAATCAGGCTCAAGACCAGCAGGAAAGCCATCTTGCGGATGAAAACAAACACCTCGCCATAGTTCTTCCCGTGAGTATCGGCTCTTTCCATGACAATTGGAAAACTGAGGGCTGCAGAAAGGAAAGCTAAGGCCACAAGAAAGATCCTGAGGTAAGACATGCCAAGATAGATCATTGCCCCTCCCCCAATTATCCCAAGTATTTCTGAAATTGCAGTTCCGGTCTGATTCATGGATACTGCTTTTCCATATTGATCCTCCGGCATGATGCTCTTTATCATGCCCTGCAGTGAATCGGAAGCCACCCAGGCCAGAAGCGATGATATGAGGTCAACAACCATTATGATGAGAATGGTGTCTCCCAAGAAGAGAAGTGAGTAAGCCAGCACAAGGATTCCATCTGCTATGAAAAAAACCCTGCTCCTGTTCCTCCTGTCCAGCAGATGCCCCTCTGGAATTACTATGAGGAGGTAGCCCAGCAGAGAGAAAGCGGGAACAAGGCCAGCCAGGAAAACGGAATGAAATTTCGCTACAAGTTCCCAGATGAAGTAGACATAGAACAGGAAAGTGCTTGCCTTTGCCAGATTCCTTGCAATAAGAAATCTGTAGAATATGCGCCTGTTTACTTCCAGGTGTAAGTTATTGTCAGTCATATAAGTACACTTATACGTAATGTTTATGCTTATAGATAAACTTGTCCATTCATGGATCAGAATCAAAGGATTGAAACACTATTATCAGCCATATCCAACAGGACAAAACTTTCCATTATCACCCTGCTGGTTCGCCGAAAGCGGATGACGGTGACGCAGATGTCAAAACTCATCGGCACTACACGCTCAAACCTCTACCAGACCATAGGGGACCTCGTAAGCAGCGGAATCATAAATGAGCCGGAGGCAGTGGTAAACAGGAATTACGTGGAGAAATACTACACATTGAATGAACCCCTGTTCCAGGAACTTGACTCCGAGGTGTGGAACAGGAGGTTGCAGTCGCTCTCAGAGGATCAGTCAAGGGAGATCGTGGTATCATTTCTTCTGTCCCAGTCAATGAATCTGCAGATCATAGCTCAGGAAATTCAAATGTATCCCGAAAGAAGCTCGCCAAAAATTAAGGAGTTGCTGAAGGGTGACAGGATATTCATGAGTTATGGCAGAACATCCGATGCAACATATAGCAAATTTCTTGATCACGAGAAATCGCTTATAAAGATCTTTCAGGAGAATCCGGACGATGACGGCGATAATACATACGTGATTCTGGGAATTCCGGGTCTGATGGACTTCGGGGAACCTGAAAAATCCGGCCGCAGTAAAGCAAAGAGGAGGGAATGACAAAATTTATTAGAAGAAAGGCTTCGTCTGATCATGTCATACACATCTGAAATAAGCAGGCGAAACCCAGGACTGTTCATTTTCATGGTTGATCAGTCCAGATCCATGAGCCACAAACTTGGCGGCACACTGAGATCAAAATCACAGGAGGCTGCTGATGCCATAAACAGGCAGATTTATGAGCTCATATACAGGTGCACGAAAACAGATGGCGTCAGGGACTATTTTGATATTGGTATAATAGGCTATGGCGCCGCTGCAGATACTGCTGCATCATTGCTTAAGGAAGCTGACATAGTTCCAATTTCGAAGCTGGCTGCCAGCCCTCTGAGAATGGAAAAGAGAACTGAGAAAGTTACCGATCCGGACGGAAGTGAGGTTGAAACAGAATTCGAATTTCCGGTGTGGTTTGAACCAGTCGCAAACTCCAACACACCAATGGTGAAGGCATTCCAGCTTGCAAAGGAATGGATCGATGACTGGTCCGCGGAGCACAGGGATTCTTACCCGCCTGTGGTCATAAATATCTCTGATGGCGCAGCAACCGACGGAGATCCCATGAAAATTGCCAGGGAAATCATGGAAATGAGCACTTCGGATGGCAAGGTGCTTCTCTGGAACTGCCATCTTTCTGAGCTTAAGGGGGCAAGGCCGCTGGCGTTTCCATCCGATCAAGCTGTCCTTCCAAGGGATGACAAGTTTGCACAGCAGCTCTTCGACATGTCAAGTGTCCTTCCTGACAGCTTCCTGAGCATTGCGCAGGAGCGGTCGCTTGATGTGAACAGCAACTCCCGCGCATATGTATTCAATGCGGGACTTGACGAACTGCTGGAACTGCTTGACATAGGAACAAGGGCCCCAACAGAAAATCTTCAATGAGCGGCATTCAGGTCCTGGGCTTCAGGATGAGCAAGCTTGGCAACAGGTCCACGGACTGTGAGGATTTCTACAGCTGGGATCTTGCCAGGATGAAGTTTGCCATGGCAGATGGTGCCAGTTCATCCATATTTTCTGATATCTGGGCCCGATCCCTTACACAGGCTGCTATGGATGTCAATCTCTCCCTGGATGACAGTCCAGATTCCCTCCTTTTAAGCGTGATGAAAGCCGCCAGGAAGAACTGGTATGGCAGTATACAGTGGGCCGGGCTGCCGTGGTTCCTTCGCAACAAATCCGTATCTGGATCCCATTCAACTCTCCTTCTGATGCAGGCATGGCCTCTTGCTTCATCGTACCGTTATTCTGCTGTTGCCGTTGGAGACACCTGCATGTTTGTCCTGAAGGGCCAGAAGGTCGAGGATTCTTTTCCACTGAAGCAGTATTCTGATTTCGGGAACACTCCGTCACTGGTATGGAGCGGAAAAGGAAGCCCCATATCGGCAAATGTCAGGATGGCTCTTCCAAAATACTCTGCAGTATCCGGGACAATTGCCCCAGGCAGCACTGTGATACTGGCAACAGATGCTGTCTCAAAATGGATTCTGGAGCATGGGAAACCGCAGGAAATCCTGGAAGTTATGGGAAATGATCACGCCATGAAAGGATTCATAAGCAGGGAGATCAACGCCAGAAGGATGCGCAACGACGACACGGCAATCGTAGCCATACGCATCACGTGATGATCTGGTCAAGGGAAAAGCCATCCCACAACGGATCCTTAGACAGGAACTGGAGAAGAAGATCAATGATTTTCTTTATATTCCTGCTCCTGGTTTTCCTGAGTTCAGAGAAAACTGCGGATTCTGACGGTTTCAGGTAGTCAGGCTTCCTGAGTATAAGGCAGTCTGGATCGTCGCCGTTGAATTTCTCCCACAGTTCAGGCTTTATGGTCAGTGCCTGCATAGCTAGCTGTATTACAACCACAGAGAAGGTGTCAAGCTTTTCGCTGTATGTGTCAGCCTTCCTTCCGGGATGCTGGAAATCAGCATGGCCAAGCTCTGTTGCTCTCTCTCCCTTGAAAGCAGGGATGAACATTCCGTCGTAGTCCACGAATTTTATCTTCCCCTTTGAGTCTATGATTATGTTGTCACCTGAAAGGTCACCATGGGCTATCCCTGCTGACTGAAGAGCCATAGCAGCCTCAACAATGCGATTTCCAGTTGTCTTAAGGATTCTAGGTTCCGAGATGTGTGCCGATATGAACTGATTCAGAGTTGTCCCCTCTATCCATTCCATCCGGAGCATTGGGAAGTAAACGCCGTTAACCTTCCGCGTCTTGATACCCTCCGGGTAATATACGAAATGCGTCAGGCAGTCTGGCGCATTTTGCAGGCTGTTAAGGTATGAACTGATGGTGCTGTATCTCTGGTTTATGCTCAGAGATTTCTTGGTGAAGCATTTGAGGGCATAGAATTTTCCGTCTCCCGTTGATATTTTGTAAATGGAGCCGTAATTGCCGGAAGCATGGACATACCAGGACGGGTTCTTAGGATTCCTTACGGCTTCCCAGGTATCAGTTTTGCCAATGGACGGGCTCAGGTTAAGTTTGAGTGTCTGGAAGGACTGCTCATAATCCTGCCCGGAAGGCCACTGCCCGTTGTATACCGGTGGAACTTTCTGGATTATCCTTGTCACGGTCTGTGTGATGCCGCTTCCTCTGGTGGATCCTGATTGCTGCGGCGGGGGCGCTGACGGAGTGACAACCGGATTGGAAGCAGGAACTGAGGTTACCGACGGAGCTGAGGCAGGCTGTGATGACGGCACCTTCTTTGCCACAACAGGTTGTGTTTTTGCATTGAGCGCATCATATATGCGTATGGCCATCTCCAGGACGCCTCTCCATTCATCCATGTCCGGTACAGAGAAAAGTATCCTCTTCCCAGCATTGTCAACTATGCAGAGTTTCTTCAGTATCCTACCCTCAATGGAAGCCGCGTACATCTTCTCCAGGGGTATCTGGATTCCTTTTCCCCCATCATCAGGGATGAAGGAAATGCCTCCCGCAGAGAGGATGAGCGATCCTTTCTGTCCATCAAGGGAGGCCGAAGTCCCCTTGAAAATTGTGGATCTCTCGTTCTGGGCCATTTCTCAGTCCATATTCACCCATGAGTTCTTAAGGGTTGGCATTGTCTGGTAGATTCAGTTCTCAATAGGGATATCTTGTGAGCCCACCATCTATTGGGATATTTGCTCCGTTTATGTACGACGCCTCAGGGCTGCAGAGGAAGCTTACCAGGTGGCCAATTTCATCAGGTTCCCCAATCCTTCCAACAGGTATGCTTGAGATTATCTTCCTCTTCTCTTCCTCAACGGAAGTCATGTTCAGGCGGGAATTCCGTTCTATGACTGCGCCGAGCCTTTCTGTAAGAAAATATCCCTGGGAGATGGAATTCACAGTCATTCCCTTTCTTCCAAGTTCTAGGCTGAGAATCTTGCCCAGATTCACAACTGCAGCCCGCAGTGAACCTGAGATGGCAAATCCCTCATAGGCCTCCCTGGTGGTCATTGATGTTATGAATATGATCCGCCCCTCCGACCCAATGATCTTTACAGTTTCTCTCACAAGTCCTACGGTTGCCCTGACGAACATTGAGATGTAACGGCTCCAGTCTTCGTCTCCTATATCCATGAAAGGGGCAAGCTTGGGATCGCCATAGTTAACAACAAGCGTATCAATACCACCCATGGATTTGGAAGCTTTCTCAACAATGTCGGCCGGATCCTCTGTGACCATGTTGAAGACTGATGATTCCACTCGGAGCCCTCTTTTTCGAAGCAAACCTGCGGAAGCCTCAATCCTGCTGCTTCCCGATGTCATGAAAATTGTCGCTCCCTTTTCCGCAAGCACAGAGGCAATGGCAAACCCAATTCCTGAACTTGCAGCGGTTATGAGCACTTTTCGTTCACTGAGTCTCTTCTGATTCATGGTATCACACATGCCTTTCCGCAGTAATCTTAGTTTCCATGGTAATGAAACATGATGCACCGATTATCCGAAAGTGATTCATGCCAGTTCCAGTGCATGGTTGGGCACAAATCCATCTTTCCTGTGAATCAGGATCGGCATATGCCTGGCCATCATCTCTGCAATTTCTGATTATTGAGAATATAGAGAATATTCTTTTATACTAATATACCATGATAAGGCATGAAAGTTCTCATATATTCCGATATTCACTCAAATCTGGAGGCAATGAAGGAAATCCTGAAGAGGGAAAAATTTGACAGTTCAATTTTCCTTGGCGACGCAGTTGATTATGGTCCAAAACCTGCCGAAACCCTGGACCTGATAATGGAGAACATGGATTATGGTGTGATGGGGAACCACGACTATGCGGCCGTTACGGGCGAAGACTGCAAATGCGCACCCGAAATGCATGATCTCAGTGAATTTTCAAGAACAGAGGTTACACTCCCCAATCTGTCAAAGGAAGACCTGGGGAAACTTGGCGCACTGAAGGAAACCATTGAGGCCGAGATAGATGGCAGGAAGATTTTCATGACTCACGCATCTCCAAACAACCACCTCTTCGGCTATCTTTTCGCAACTGAGGCAGAAATGGTCTGGAAGGATAAGCGGTATTCCTCATACGATCTTATACTGGTTGGGCACACGCATTTTCCAATGCTGTACCGTGGCAGGATAATCAACCCTGGAAGCGCCGGGCAGCCCCGTGACGGGGACTGGCGTCCCATGTATGCTGTCCTGGATACAGAATCAGGGGATATCACGTACAAAAGGTTCAGGTATGACAATAACGAGACCTGGAGGCAGATCAGGGAAGTAGTTCAGGAGGGGTCACCATATCTGGATCAGCTCAGAAAATTCTATTTCTGAGAAGAATCAGAACAGTGTACCGAAGTCAGATTTCTTCTCCTCCAGCCATTCTTCCTGCTGGCTGTTGCACCTGACACCATATCTTTCTGCCATGGATTCTATGTTTTTCACAAGGTTCAGGTGCCATGCCTTATCCACGTGGTATGATCTCTCTGCAACAAATCCTGGAACAGTGGAGTTCATAAGGCGGTTGGCTGCAACATATGGGACATAGGTATCGAAAATCACCCTTGAGCCGCTACGTGATGCAAGAGAAAATATTGCATCCATCTCATCAGGTTCATCATTGAATCCACGTATTATGGGCCCAAGGAATATCCATGTCTTAACACCCGAGTCTGAAAGATACATCAGGGCATCTCCGCGGGATCTGGGTGATGGGGCATGGGGCTCAATTATCCTGGCTTTCCTGTCATCAAGTGTTGTGATGGTGATCCCAACATCGCTGGAATTCCTGTGTGCTGCATATATTTCTGCATCCCTCCTGACAAGTGGCGACTTAGTCTGGACCGTTACCCTGAATCCAGATCTCAGGAGAAGATCAGCTGAAGCACCGCTGAGGCCGTACTTTGCCTCAACCGGCTGGTACGGATCTGTGACAGTTGAAATGCCAACAATCCCCCTCTTCATGCCTTTTATCTCCGCCTTCAGGAGATCCATAAGGTTGGTCTTGACGTAAACGACTTCCCCCCAGTTCTCTGCTGCATCCGCTATGCGGGTAAAGTCAACTGCATAACAGTATTTGCAGCCGTGAAGGCATCCTGAATAAGGGTTCAGCGCGTAATCCAGCTCAGCCATTCCAGATTTGGATATGGCAGTTTTGGCCCTGTATTCTACAACTCTCATGTCAAATCCTGAAGTACCTGTCAAGGTTGTTGTATTTCAGGGCGGGGACGACCTTTGATCTGCCCGTCCATCGTGATGGCTCCACCTTCATGAATTTAGAGATGTAAGCAATAGCCTCATCCAGGGTGTCGAACTGCACCGGCTGTGATCTGAAGAGTTCCCTCATGTTCTCCCTGACATACCATACGCCCACCGGGAGGTTGAAGCCGGGATATATTTCACGCCAGGTTATGGCGCCTCCTGATCTCCTCATGCCTGAGAATTTCTCAGCTACAGCCAGCCTTGCCGAATAATAGCACCCACCGATGCCAGGGTAGTCTTTCCTCCCGTTGTAGCCCTCGTCATCTATTTCCACGAAAGCATCTTCGCCCCACTGGTTCCATGTGCTGCCAGGAAACCATGATTCACCCCATTCGTACATCCAGCTTGAAGGAGTGAGAATCGCCATGAAAAGATTGCCCGGAGTCGGCCTTACAAAGGCAAGAAACTTGTCAATCTGGGGTAGATCCTTGGCCTTCTCCACCAGATCATCAGATAGGTTCTTGTCAACGGCAGTGATTGACCACCTGGTGGGAACAACCTTCCTGGCCTTCCCTATGCCAACAGCACCAACACTGAGTATTTTTGATATTCTCGAAACATCCACTCCACTTGAATAGAGATATTTCATTGCCTGGTTTGCCTTCAGATCAGTGTCTCCGTAAACCTTCTCAACATCCTTCCCCGGTGAGGCTCCTGAAACTTCTATCCTTCGCACAGGAGCGGAAGGCCCCATGGGAGGCAGATGCTCATCAAGAACAATATCTGAGGACACCAGATTTCGGTCAAACACCATGTCAACTTCCACGGATTTCTGGGAGAGTGCCATGAGCTGGATCTCCTGGAATACCCGATCCGGTGAGGCAGCGTCGTCTGTCTTCACGTCCATCCCTCCCCTTATGAGGGAAAGCCTCATTGAGAGAAATTCCTCCATGGGCATTCCAAGCCATGATGGCGTATCCTCGTAAACGGATGTATCTCCGTGCTCAGGTGGCGTTGATGGATAAATCTTGATGCGGGGATATCCGTATCTTCCAACAAAAACACTTGGAGGTGATGATCCGGAAATGGAATTACCACGTACACTGGATACTCTGGGCTGCACCATGTACTTTACGGAAATTGGGCAGAAAGTCAGGCCACACAACATCCTGGCTCCCCTGCAATTGAGGCACAGGGATGCCGGTATCTTCATTGTGGCCTTAACCTGCATATGAACAGATTGGCAACTGATATTTAAGTTATATTTTTTCGCAGTCGATACCACGTGGCATAAACTTTACGGGCCTACAGCCATGTAAAGTTAAATTCCATAATAGCAATACGGGGGAGATAATGACACTGAAACTTGACGCAAGATTGCTCTATGAAATAATGTCGGAGTTCCATACCCTGGGTGATGAGGAATATGGAGGGCAGGGAACGTTCCAGGAGGCCATTCTGGTTGGATACATATACGGTCTCCTGACTGAAAATCCCTCAAGCGTCATGACGCTGGATTCCGGTACGCACAAGGTTTTCAGTTATGGCGGGTACAGCTATATCATCTGGTTTGACGAAATATACGCATATGCGGAAGATGATGAGGATGAGAAAGAGCCACATGATCAGGCCACCGAAACATTCGAGGTTAAGATAGAGGACGTCTCGGAGGATGATGACCGTGAGGGCGATGACGATGAAGCGGTCCTTCTCCCGGTTGCAGTAGAGGGCCCTTACACGGCTGACGACATAAAAGATTTCCTGGCAAACGGTGACCTCTGAAAGGCGTACAGATAAACTAATATATCGATTTGGAGCTGATCACAGCATTGAGAAAGGAGGAGTTCCTGGAAATAATTTCCCAGCACATAGGTGCCCCAAGATCCGGGGTGCTCTTTTTCGGTATGGTATTTTTACCCAGCATGAAGGACGTACCACTTTCTGATATAATCCCTGGCAAGATATTTGTCCTTCCCTATGACCAGAATTTCAGGATTTCAATGTCAAGGCACCCGGAGGTTAGTCTTCCTCCGGCAATGGGGCAGAGGTTCATACTCCTGCAGGAAGACTTCCGTTCAATTCCAGGACTGCTGGAAGGCTTGGGATACGTGATGACCGGCTTCAAGGCTGAGAACCATGGAAGAACAGTGATGGATATATCTCAGCCCGGGCACGCCGGAAAATTCTGGAATCTGCTCAAGGATGACAGGGAAATTGAATTTTCTGAGATATCCCTGAGCAGGGGTGAAACTTCCATAAAAATAAGGAGGGATATGGAAATCCGTATCTCAAATCCACACGCAGGCACTCCGGAACTCATTCTTGCCCTGGTGGAAAAGGCCGCCGTCCAGAGGGATCTGTACCAGATGATCATGGAATCCCTTGGAAAGAAGAGGAACGACGTGGAGTTCTGCCTCCAGGAGCCGATTACACTGCCCGTGGGCATGACAAAATTCAGGGGTAAGCCCGGAAACCAGGAGAGGCTATCAGTGACCCGGGAATCTGACCGTGGAATTGTTGTAAGCACCGGCTCCGGGGTTTGTGAAGTCATGGAAGACGGCGGAGGCATTGCGGTTCTGCCGGACCCTTCACTTACCCTCATAGATGTTCTCCATGTCATGGACGTTCCGGGAGGATGGAAAGATGACTGAAGGCATCAGGGCGAGAAACATGCTGCTCAGGTCTCAGGCCGAATCTTTTCTGGGCATCTCATTCATTGTGGATGCCTTCCGCATTAACTGGAAATCAACCGGACTGGTACCCCTGTCATTCTTCCAGAGGAATGGCTTATGGATGTCCGCAGTTGGACGCAAATCCCTGGACACATGGGTCCCGGATTACCTCATTTTCAGCGGTGACCGCGAGACATCCGCGAAGGCCGGTCGTATAATTTCCGAGGTTACCGATGAATTCGCGTCAATGGGCGTGAAAACCCCGGCACCAGTGGCAGTGATTCAGTCCGGCGGGAACCCATACCCAGGAAAGTTCCCGGCCATAATAATTCAGCCGGGCAATTCAGGCATAGCATACCAGGATTCAGGCCTCACCGGAATGACCACTGTACTGGACAATTTGAAACGTCTCCCCCTTATTCCAGTACCACTGTACAATGCCGAAATGCCTGAGTACATGAAGGCTCTGCTGATCACCAGAAATCTTTCGCTGAAGTCCCCTGTGGAACTCCAGAGGCTTGTTGCCGGATCGGTGGAGTTCGCTTTTTCAAGATCCTCTGGGTTCTCACGCGAAGCCATAAGGAAGGATCTGCAGTCGGTCATCACAGGGCTGGTGAAATCAAGGACGCTGGTGAAAAGAGGAAATTTCGTCTATTATTCCCAGGACAGCGATGAGTTCAGAAGGAAATTTGCAAGGAATTTCATGGAATATTCAGCGAAGATTTCCAGGCGGACAATATTTGATTTTGTTCCTGAAGCATAGAGGCAATTCCTTACGCATCATATGATCAGCCCAAAGATCATCCCAAGCAGGGGTGATATAACCCATGTTGCTACTGTGATGAGGAATGGTTTTGAGGCCATTGCTTTGTTCCTGTATGAAAGTCCGCTGCCAAATACGCTGGAAGTCAGTGTCTGTGTGTTGCTGAGAGGTAAGCCAAGGAATGTTGCCCCCTCCACCAGTGCTGACGAGATCACAAGTGACACGAAAGCATTGGTGTAACGCATCATGTACATCTCCTGGCCAACCCTCTTGATGATTCCTCTGCTGAGAAACAGCGATCCCAGGACTATTCCCACTATCATGAAGAGAACATTGAAGCCGCTTATGCCGGCTACCTGCTCTATGAATCCAAGTGTGTTTGCACCAAGCGTGAACGCCGTGAGGAATGACACAACTATTAGGGCGATTTTCAGGGACAGGGCAAAGTTCCAGACGTTCCTTGGCTGGGCAGATGCAAGCTTACGGTTGAGGATGAAGGCGAAAGCTATGGACATAATGGGTGCCAGAACCCATGTAATAATTATGAGTGTGACCAGAGGCACATCAACGGAAAATCCGTAGTGAATGGAGAGTCCAAGAGAAATGCCCACAAGGGCCATTGTCAGAGATAGGGGAACCCTGAGAAATGCTGCAAGCAGGAATATTACAAGGGCTATACCCAGCGAAAAGGCAATGATCTCATGCACCCTGGGAATCAACCGGAATGCGGTCATGCTCAGGCTGTGCCCCTGGATCAGAAGCCCGGCACTGAATCCGGCCATGCCAATCATCAAGCCGCCAATCCTGGAAAGAATCCTTGACCCTATGAGCGTACCCACGGCAGCGGACATGTTGTTGCCCGCCACAAGAGCTGTCAGGGTTGTGGCAAGTACCAGTATGATTACTGAGTAGAACATTTTATCTTGTTATTGACACACTGATGGTGTGCACAAGATCCCCTATGTCCTCACAGTCATCAAGCATGTCATCAAGTTTGTGCACCAGCTCCGTGAGATGCACAAAAATTATGTATGGCAGGCTGTCTGCTGAGTTGTAGATTTCGTCTATGAGGTTGTCCTTCAGGTCATCTACCTTCTCCTCAAGCTTCTGTATCAAGGTCCTTGCCTCACCCATTTCCTGGAAATCCTTGGCCTCAAGGAGATGGCGCACCTGGTCAAGTGCCTCCAGATTGTTCTGAAGAATGCGGATGCATACATCATACCCTCTCCTGAGAAAATCCCTTGTCCAGTCATCAAAACGGTGGGTGTTTTCATGAACTCTTTTAATCTCCCTGCTGACGAAATATGACTTGTCCAGCAGGTCATCGCATGTCTCCACCAGGGTGATGAGATTGTCCATGAGGTTTGAGCTGATTGCGCCACCGGTTATCTGGTCCTTCATTGAAATTGTTATATCGTCTCCCTTCTTCTCAATGTCCCTGATTATGGCGTTCAGCTGGACTTTCTTGCCATCCTCTATGCTGAGCATCTCAATGAGTGTCTTTGAGGATTTCTCAGCCAGATCCACATACTGAGTGAGATTCTGCAGCTGGTTCCTTTCGCCCACAACCATGATTTTCTTCAGGAAATTGGCATTGACCATTCTGCTCCCATATTTATCAGGTATTAATATAATGTCATGCAATAGTTCTGCTTTCACCAGCATGGATAAAAACATTTAACAGGAATTTGCTATGACGCTTCTATTGCTGAACCTCATAGTATTCTACCTGTCAATTGTGGCTACAGTATTCGCAATCCTGAACCCCATAGGTGCTGTACCAACACTCATGGTTCTCACCGATGGATATACCGCCAGTGAAAAGAAGAGGGTCATATTCAAGAGCATCATGGTGGCCTCCGGCATGATTCTTGGCTTCATGTTTTTGGGAATTTACATATTCCTGGTTCTTGGCATAGATATCTCTGACTTTAAGGTCGCAGGAGGTATTCTCCTCTTTAAAGTTGCATTCGACATGCTCCAGGGAAAAGTATCAAACACCAAACTGACCCCCCAGGAAACTCAGGAAAGCATTGACAGAGAGGCTGTGGGAATTGTCCCAATAGGCACTCCGCTCCTGGCTGGCCCAGGAACAATAACCACGGCAATGATATATTTCAACTCCCCACAGTATTTCATATCCGAAAGGATAGCCGTTATACTTGCGGTCATCACCGTGCTGTTGATATCGTACATAGTTCTCAGGCTGTCAAATCCGCTTTTCAACCGCCTGGGAAAAACCGGGGCTCTCATTATTTCCAGGATAATGGGTCTTCTGCTGGCATCAATAGCAATAGAATTCATCACAAGCGGGCTGTTCACCATAATACATACGCTTTGAATTTCAATGAGGCCAGGCTTGTGGATCCCATCATGGTTGATCCCAGCTATAAATTTATTAGTTCAAAACATTTGGCCCTTTGTTAAAATGTTCAAGATGACAGTGGTATCAACTCCAACCAGGGTTATGGATGAGAATATAGACAAGAACATAGCGTATTTCCTGTCGGATATCGGTTACATACCCCGGCTGAATCCGGGCACGGATTTCCAGGCTATTTCTCAGTCTGCATATTTCAGGCTTTTCAAGGAATGTTTCCTGATGAATCCTGAGAGATACTGGACAGGCGAGGACCTTCTCACGTACCTCAAGACAAGCCGCACAACTCTTTACAGGCATCTGAACAAGCTCAAGTCCATGGACATACTTGAGGAGATACAGGAAGGCAAGACAAAGAAGTACAGGATGCGATCCGGGGACATCATGAAGGCGTGGAACTGGGTCGAGGTCAACGTTAAGATGGCACTGGAAAATTACAGGAAAACGGTGGAACACATCTGGCGCCTCTCCAGAGCGGAAACCGGCCGCGGCAAAACATAAAGTTTTTTACTGAGTGCTAAATTGCGCGGCGAGGGGAACGTGGCGAAAACAAATCTTTCCCGGATTGCAGAGTTGTTGATGAATATGGATATGATAGAAATTAAAAAGGGAGGCAAGTACAGGGTCATTTCAAATAGCGGAAAGGATGAACCCATGGAGACAATGGGTGAATTTGTTGGCTACACGCTGCTTGGAGAAGAGGGCGCTGTATGTTTCAGGATCGAGGCTGAAAATGGGAAGAATGTACTCAGGCTCATACCGGTTTCAGGACTTATTGCAATAGAATTTGGCGACGAGGAATTGCTCACGGCCGGTAAGAAAACTGACGACTCTGACAAAACCACCTATTTCAACTGAAATTCTTCCAGGGGATCGTATACCGGGCCTTCGGGCCTGAGTACGCTTCTATAAAGAAAAATACTTCTGATTTCCTCTATCCACTGAATGCTCGCATATTTTTTCTCAAGATCCTGTACGTTGACAGGGTCACGGAACCTTGAAATTGTTATGTGTGGAACAAATTTCCTGCTTTCACGGGTGAAACCGGTAAGGGCGGAATCCAGTACCATATGATTGTATCTGATTTCAGCGGAATCTTCAAGGTTTAGGTAAAGAACTCCTGCAGATGCGGGAGACGGGAAAGCCGAAAGGCCTCTGATCTTAACGGTGAAACGGCGAAGTTCCAGCGAACGGATCCGGCTTGAAATGCGATCAACAGAGGCGGCGTCAACCTCCCCAAGAAAAACAAAGGTGAGGTGGAGGTCAGGAGTATTCACGGGTTTTGATACGGGGATGCGCCTGATATCCTGGAAAAGTTCCCCAAGACCATCAAATCTGGTTATCTTTGAACCAACAAAAACTCTCATGAGGTCATTCACATCCTCCCCGTTCCTAAGAGGATCGGGAGTGTTTTTCGCTCCTGAGATGTCTCTCATGAAGGTGCAGGTATATGCCGTTAGCTATGATCCCAGCATAGTAGCCGAAGAATATGAGCAGAAAGGTGTAGATGAAATTAAGCTTGAGATTCCTTGTGAGGAAAAATACGATTGCATAGTATATTCCCATTCCGGCCAGTATTGAGATTATGGAATTCCTGCTCATGGCTACATGCAGCTGAGCATCCAGCCCGTTTTCAGATGAGGTTTCCACATAGCCCAGTCCCCAGCAATTATTGCAGACATCAAGAACGCCATTTTCGTCCCTGATCCAGCCTGAACCCCCACATTTGTCACAGAGAATCCTCAATTCTCTCACCTCAATTTATAATGAATCAAAAGTATATAGGTTTTGTTATTGAGCAAAAAAAGCGTATTATGTGGTCTGAGCATAATAATATGGATGATATTATTTTACTTTATAAATTCACAGTTACCCAGAATTGATATCATCAATAAAAACAGGTGAACTGAGGATGATGAGCCATGGATTATATATTTCACCGTGATCATGGGGGCATGACAAAGATTCCCGATGGCCTGAAGTACACAAAGACACACGAGTGGTATAGGATAGAGGGAGATACGCTGACAATGGGGATAAGCGACTATGCACAGAATCAGCTCACTGATATAGTGTACATAGATCTGCCGTCCAAGGGAACCAAAAGGAAGGCAGGGGAAGCACTTCTGACAATAGAATCCGTGAAGTCTGCGGAGGACGTTTACAGCCCGGCAGACGGGGAGGTCATTGATGTGAATTCAGCTCTTGCAGATTCACCAGAAGCAGTGAACAAGGACTGCTACGCAAACTGGATGGTCAAGATGAAGGTGACCGGTAAGCAGGTCGATTCCATGGATGCCGCCCAGTACAGGAAGTTTATTGGAGAATAATCCCGGCATGCCCGATCACAGGGATAAATATTATTATCTTGCAAAAAAGGAGCGGTACAGAAGCCGTGCTGCCTTCAAGCTCATGGAGATCCAGACAAAGTTTGATCTTCTCAGGCCTGGGCAATACGTTCTGGAAGTGGGATCATCACCAGGGGGGTGGTCCCAGATAATCACCAGCATAACGAGAAATCCTGTTATCTCAGTGGATATCAACCAGATGGAACCACTGGATAATGTGATATTTGTTAGGGGGAAAATTGAGGACCCGAGGACTGTTGACAGAATTGGGGAAATAATGCAGGGTGCTGGCATAAAGCATTTTCAGGGGATTGTTTCAGATGCCATGATTCACACCAGCGGCATACATGACAGGGACCACGCTTCTTCATATCTACTGTGCCAGTCCGTGATGAATCTGGTGGGCAGATTTCTGGAAGACGGTGGCTTTGTGCTTCTCAAGCAGTTTCAGGGAGACCTGACAGTCCAGTTTGTAAACCAGTGGAAGAAACATTTCAGGAACTCAAGAACAACGAAAGTTTCTGCTTCCAGAGATTCCAGCAGCGAAATTTACATCATCTTTGAAGGTTATGTTGCCTGATCAGGATCTGCTTGGGCATAACCCATTGAGATAAGCACATCCCTTATGCCTTTGTAAAACTCGTGATCACATACTATGATGTGGTTCTCAACATAATCCTGGGTTACAAATTCCCTGACCTTTCCGGCTATATAGCTCATGCGCATCTGTTCAAGCTTTCTCCTTCCCCTGATGGCTTTCTGTTTCTCGGCCCATGCCTCCGCAAATTCATATTCATTGGTATCGTGGTAGTCTGCATTTAGCACTCTCTTCTTTCTCATGGAATCCCTGAGGAGGTCAAAAGACCTGATGTTCTGGGTGTATGCTGTGTTGTATGTTTCATCATCCATGTCAATGCCAGTGACGCGGCTTCCGCTTTTTTCGGAATAATTGATCACTTCAATGTATATGGGTGGGGGCGTCATTACCTCCCCATATTTCCTGAGCCTGATACCGTAAATTATCTCGTAATCAGACAGATTCATCTCAAATGGGTCCTTGAGAAATTCCCTCAGGCCGTTCACCTCCGACGGAGCTATGGTAACAAGTATGATTTCGGGGTTCATTGTGTTCAGAACTGATTTTAAGTCATCACCATGGGATATGAGCCCCTTCACTCCGGAATAGACCCTGATATTCCTGTTGTTTTCCGGATTCCTGAATTCCCTGTACATCAGGAAGTTTTCCTTTTCTCAATAATTCTCTGCAGTTGTTCCTTCTCAGAAATGCCCCTGAGTTCATTGACGCTTATGACAGGGCATCCGGCTATGTTCTCACGTTCAGTGCTCATTCTGCTTACCAGGAAAGCATCATTCTCGAATATTGCACTGACGTTTCTAAGTGCTTCAATGCGGTCCCTCTTGCCGTTAAGGGTTTCAAGAAGACCAACAAGAAGAAACTCCCTCATGGATTCCCTTGTGATTGCATCAAAAGGCGCCCTCCTCATTGCATGGAAGTCGAAGCCGTTTCCTATCATTATCTCAAGAACCTCCCGAAGGAACTCGTTTGTGATTTCGCCATCCTCGGAGGGCATCTGCAGAGAATCTGATATCTCCATAAGATTTATGGACTTCCTGAGGTCTTCCCTGAGTATCTCTTCAAGCTTCAGGAAAACATCCACAGTCACTGCACTTCCACTTTCATAAAGCGATATGGACCTCCTTGAAACCCCGATTTTGTTGGAAAGATACCCAATGGAGTAACCCAGTTCCTCACGCCTTCTGTGAAGCAGTTCACCATCTATGGACACATAGAAGCCACCGGGACCTGAAGATATGCACGGTTGGTCTCCATCCACATAGTCACTGAAACTCTCAGCAGACAGTATGGGAATGCTGTGGCGGTAGTATATGACTCCTCTCTCAAGGGCACCTGATCCTGCCTTCTCCCCAATTACCAGGGGAGTGCCGTCAGTCAGTTTTGATATTCGTATCATCTCAAGGGCATTGGGGCTCTTGAATGTGTCAATGTTCTGCAGGATCTTAATGATAAGCCTGAGCCTGTCTCTCTTAGCGATGAGATCGAAACTCAGGAGGTTACCCAGATTTGGATCGGAGACGTTGAAACCCTCCCTTAGCAAAATCTGGAAAACTTTTCTCAAGACTGCTGCCCTGCGATCATCCACGAAAACAATTATTAAAAATCGTATATAAACATTGCGAATAGTGGTTAAGAGGTTTCAGTCCGGAACAATCTCCAGGAAAGAACTCATTCCTCAGTTTCATCAACAAACAGACTGGTGGAAAGCTTGGTTGTGCAGACCTTGACTTCGCACTTGCTGCAGATTGGCTCAAGATCAAGATCTTCCGATGTTTCCACTGTGACCTTCCTGACACCGTCTATCTCCGAAAGAGCAGCAAAGGTCCGGGGAGGAACTGTATGATAGATGATTGCCCTTATGTATATGTCCTCCTTCTCGAAATTTCTTCCCTCAATCTCTTTCAGGTAGCAGCCGTATTTTTTTACTGTGGAAAGGAATTCTGGTAAAACGGTGCCAAAATAGCCTGGTGCTATTCTCAAAATGACGGTCTGGTGTCCCATAAGCGGCGCAATGCTTCCCATGTCCGGTATGGGCCTCAATCTACCCATAAGCTCCTTGATCTCCGGTTTGGATTCAATGATTTTTATGGTATCGTATACGGTGCGGCGGTTGACCCCAAGGGTCTTGGCAACTTCACTTATTGAAACCTCGATCCCGTCAACGTAAAATTTACCGTCCCTGATGGAAATACCACGGTTAAAGACGCCTTCCACAACTTTCCTCTTGATGGGGTGATCTTTGAAATATTCCTCAAGGATTAACAGCATGATTGCTACCATTCCATCCCTATATAAAAAGTATGTAGCTAATATGGATGGTCTTCTAGATATGTAATGCCATGAATGGGTTGGTGACCAGAAGCCCACCCCCTATATAGATTTCAATTCTGGCCTGTGATCACCCTGTCAGAAATTTTCCTCGCAGCGTTTCAGATCCTGCAGGGATCTGCTCGCTCTCAGTAATCTCATAATATTCATACGGGGCATCAGATAGTTTCACCGGAACAGTGTATATAAGCCCGCGCCTGAAGAAGGTAACGGTAACGTTCTGTCCAGGATGGAATGCTGCAAGATTGTCCACCTTAAGGCGCTTTACCTCTTCCTTCATTTCCTTCAGGAAAACGTCTGTGAACCTGAAGTTATCCACAGCCAGAATTTCATCTTTCGGATTGATCCCAGCCTCATATGCAGGACTCCCTTCCACAACGGAATCAACGACGTACCTGCCTCCATTTGTTCTCACTATAATCCCAAGGTAAGCTTTATTTGACGGTTCAACACCATCCACTTTCCGGTAGCCCTTCCTCAGAGAATAGCCAAAGGGCTTCAGGTAGTCCTGGAATTCAAGTTTTCCAGGCTCCCGCACATATTTAGCGAAGAATTCAGAGAAATCCCTGCCGGTAACATCCTTGAGTGTTGTGATTATGTCCTTTTCAGTATATCCCTTTCCGTCCTTGTTGTATTTTTCCATAAGGGACCGGTACATGTCGTCAAGCGACTTTGCACCATGAGTTGCATCGATGATCATGGAATCCAGTACAAAGCCAAGAAGCTCCCCCTTCAGGTAATATGAGATGTAACTGTTTATATTATTTGGGGTCGGCCGGTAAAGCTTGATCCAGGCATCAAACGAGGATTCGGATGCTGATGTGTTTCTTGATCCCGGAAGAAAATCATGGTATCTCATATTTTCCGCCAGATACCTGAAGTATTCCTTCTGGTCAACAAGTCCGGCCCGCATCAGGACATGGTATCCATAGAAGTTGGTGAAGCCTTCAGCTATCCACAGCATTGTTGTATAGTTCTCTTCCTTGTAGTTGAAGGGCCCCAGCTCAATGGGTCTTATCCTCTTTACGTTCCACAGATGGAAGAATTCGTGGGATGTGACAGAAAGAAAATGCTTGTACTTATCGAAGGGAGAGAACGTGAACCGGTCTATATCTATGGTGGTTGAATTCAGATGCTCCAGTCCGCCAGACTGGTCTTCTTCTGAAACCAGGTGATAGATGAAAACATATCTTTTGTATGGAAGGTGCCCGAAGATTTTTGCATACTGTTCCACTATTTTTCTGACATCTGAAGATAATTTCTCCTCATCCTCGTTTCCCCGGCCATAGAGGACGATTTCATGTTCTTTACCATCCACGGTGAAGAAGAGGCTTCGATGTTCTCCTATCTCTATGGGGCAGTCGGCCAGTATGTCGTACGTAACTGCACGGTATCTGTTGTCGGACAGTTTCTCCAGTCCGGTTGAGACTTTCCAGTTACCAAAGGGCTTAATTACCAGTTCAAGCGACTGGTCCTTGTAACCCTCCACATAAAGAAAGACGCTTGTTCCATTCAGAAAAGCATGAGTGGAATCCACATGGCTGGTATGAACGCTCAATTCATTTGCATAAACTTCATAGGTAATCTTTATGGAATGGATATCCTTGGTGTTAACCTTCCACGTGGATTTATCTTTCTTCTGCACATCCAGCTGATCTGATCCCGAATATGCCCGAAGGTTGCGAACAAATCTGGCGAAATCGTAGATCTCATAAGACCCCGGAGCCCAGGCTGGCATTGTCAGGAGCATGTTATCCTCACTGAAGTCATCAATGCTCATGGTTACGCCGTAAAAATGAGTCTGGGGTTTATCCATTTCCAACAGATACTGAAGCTTCATTTGTGTGACCAAAGTTTGCAAGAGCTAACTTTAGTTAAATCTTTGTACATCAAATATAATGAGACGGTTTGGAGTGAACTGTTGCCTCCGATCTAGTAAACAGAAAAAGAATAATGGTGTGATTTTTCAGTATAATGCTGCCATCAAAGAAATCTCAGTAATGCGAATATTATGAACACCACTGTCAGATATGGGCTGGAATACTTGAATAGTGAGAATGAACTTTTCCTGTCAGGTTTTCTCAGGAATCGGACAATGTAGATCAGCACTGGGACTGCCGGAATGCCAATCAGGATTATGTAAAGTAATTTCGCTCCTCCAAACAAGACAGGGATAAAGGAAAACAATACAAGCAGGATTGCCGAGAACGAAATGCAGTCAGCAGAAACACGGTCTGAGTAAACAACAGGAAGCATTGGCACACCGGCACGGGCGTAATCGTCACGGTACATGTATGCAAGACTCCAGATATGGATAGGTATCCATACAATCACCAGTGAGAAGAGGAACCAGGGAATGAACGAAGAAACAGTGGAGATCATGTACCATCCTACCAGTACAGGTATGCCTCCGGAGAATCCTCCTAATATTACGCTCCACGGGGTCTTCCGTTTGAGAAGATAACTGTAAACGAGCACATTATCTGCCACCCCGGCAGCCATGAAGCCAGCTGCAATGAATCTGTTCATGGCCAGGGGTATGGCAATTGAAATTGCTATAAGCTCCGAGCCATTAACCAGTGCTGAAGTGGGTGTCACAGCACCTGTTACCATGGGCCTGCGGTTTGTTCTCAGCATTCTTGAATCTATGTCCCGATCCAGATAGTTTGTCAGGGACTCGGCTCCGGCTGAGCCGGCAGCAAGTGCAACTATAACGGCAGTCAGCAGCGACAGATACCCAAAATTGAAGGTGGGGATGGCAATAATGGCAGACATGGCTCCTACAAAGACCAGGAGACCCCAGACTTTTGGCTTTGTAAACCTAACATAAACCATGGCTTTTTCCATCGTGCCCATACCATAGAATTTGTTTTGCATTAATAAAATGGGAACCTTATCAGTTATACGCCTTTGCCTGTGATTATGCGTGCGAATTCAGATTTTCCCTGGTTTTTATAGCCTAGAATCTAACAGGTGAATGTTCATGAAAAATTTGTATCTCGATTGGCATGAATATAGTCTGTTTTCGTCATAGGATAACAATAATTATCCTTCAAGAGGTAGCGTCATGAATGAATTCGCCATTATTTTTTCATTTATGTAACTATATAATTACCATGCCTTTCAAATTAGGTATTATTTTATTAAATGGTCTTGCGGTTGAAGTGCTATGCCTCAAAAATATGGAAATTCGAGCGCATTAGAATTTTTGCTTAACCCGAAGATGAATATGGGACTGGTGCTGGCGTTTATCACATTCTTTCTCATAATCAGTCCACTGCTTCCCGGTGTCACGTGGTTCAAGCTTGGTGACTTCACTCTGGACATGGTGAACTTCTATCATACCATCATGATACCGTTTGCCTTCCTTCTTATACTGTATACCTCTGAATTGCTCGATCTTGGTTCCCTTGCCAGGAAGAGCATCAACATAAGTACGATTCCAATTCTCTTCTTCACAATCCTGGGGATGGCATTCTTTTATTCCACTTCTGCACAGACTGCCGATTATGTATTCCAGGCCATAAGGGATGTTTGGATGATCGTAATTGCCCTCATATTCCTTGTTTATCTTATCATAATGCCTTTTAAAAACACCCAGAAGTTCAAGGCAATATGGGGCGCATATACTCTAATTGTCATAGCAACTATATCAGCTGGGATTGCAGGTGTTATGGGAATGGTGTACGAATACGGTAACCTATTCGGGTATGCTTCACTTCCGGCATTCAACAGTTATGTCACTGCCTGGGGAGGCCTGCAAACATTTCTTGGAAACCTTGTGACGTCCCACTCCCATGAAATGCTTCCTGCAGTCATGGGCGGCATAGTTGCAGTTGCAGCTGTTACCATGGGCTATGATAAGCTTCAGGGATGGAAGAGACATATCGTGAACGCAGGAATGATCATTGCTGTTGCGGGAACAATATCCATGACATACCTCTATCTCATATCATCATTCGGGACATATGTGATTCCTGCCATTGCACCATTCGGCCCGGGAGGCATGAACGGGCTGGCACTGGATGACAGTCAGACTGGAATAGTCGGCTGGGGAGCCCTTCTTGCCATAATTGGCCTATACTACTTATTATCTTCAAACAGGACCCAGAGGCTTGTGCAGATGGCAGAACTTCTGACCTGGATAGCCACAATGGCTGTCATGATTGGAGTTGGATACACCATGGAATTCAATGAAGCCTACTACGGTTTCGGTTCGCCAGGAACACCTCCCACAGGAGGTCCTGGATACCTGTATGATATGGCATTTACCAATGGCCACCTGCTCTTTGCTTTCTTCATGATGCCACTTATGGCGGGAATTCTGCTAGTATTCCTGAAATATGTTTCAGGAATGGAACTTGGAAGGAGGATGATTCTCTACTTCATATTTGCCGGTATAATCCTTGGTGGTTTTGGAGTTCTCGTGTACACCATAAATCTGTTCTGGCTGCCTGAAGCCATAGGCCTTGCACTGCTTGTCATATCCATTCTAATGGTAACTGTAGCATACTTTGCTGGGAATAAAGCAGCAAGAACATTTGCACCTGCATCAAGTGGTGCAAAATCTCAGTAACAACACGAGTCAAAGTTCCATACCTCCTTTTTTAATTTTTCAAAACATTTTCAGAATTTTATCTTCCTTTAACGTAAATGAAAGGCAATCTATTCTGGTTCAGGTTAATAATCAAATCCGTTCCTGCATCACAGAGGCTATGAAAAAAAGGGTGCATTATGGCCACAATCCTCTGCTATCCCTCTACTTATCGTCATCATCATCGTGCTCGTACTGTCCTAGGTTCAGACCACCAGCCTTATATGATGACCTTATGGCGTTCATGCGATTTGTCATGTCATTGTATCCTCTAACGTTATTTTCCTTCAGGTCATCCTTCAGGGATTTTATGAGATGCCTTATCTCGTTCTCCCGTTCATTCCGCGAGATGGAATCCGTTTCACCTGACCCCGATCTTGCTGCCATTTTCATGGCATGAAGTTCCCTCTTAAGTTCCCTTATTTTTGCCCTTCTGGAATCCATGTTTTTATGACCCAGACCTACTTATTATACTTTCACATCCAATGAAAACTCAAAACTCTGGAAGAAAATTTAGACTAAAACCAAGGTAGATTCGGCAAATCAGTATATGGTTCCTATCTCGGAATAACGGGAAGTTATCAGCTTGCCTGTCCTGAATCGCTCCCTGCCGAAAGGCCGCCAGTCAAACTCACATTCTTCCGGCTCCCTTTCCATGAGCATATCCGCAACCATTCTACCATAGGCGGGACTCAGCTTGAATCCGTGTCCACTGAGGCCGGCAAATACATACACTGAATCAAGCCCTTCAGATGACAGTTCATCACATATAACCTGTCCATCAGGACTCATGTCATACAGTCCATTAAGTGTGGATATCAGGGTTGCTTTCCCCATTGAGGGAAGCCTTTTGGCGATTCTTGGCAGGTACTCTTCAATATAGTTCTGGTCTGCTGTCTCCGGAAGATTGGAATGGATATCCACGGATTGCTCATCAACTGCAGGGTCCAGACTCCCCACAGCGGTAATACTGGACCCCTCCATCTTGTAATAAGCAAGCTGATGCGGGTCCCAGAGAGTGGGTTTAGGTCCACGGTACTCCTCAGGTCTTCTCAGGTAGATTATGGAATGCATCGATGCAGTTATGGGTAAAAGTTTCTGAGGAGAAATCCCTGAGCGAGCCAGGATATCGTTGGTCCAGACATTTGTAGCGAGAATTATTTTCTTTCCTCTTATTTTTGTCCCGTCGCTGAGTTCCACTTTGGGGCCACTCCCGGTGGATTCAACAGACCGGACACTCTTCTTGAGGATAAGGTTCGCACCGAGTTCTTTAGCCCTGGACATGAATGAATTTGCTGTTGACACCGGGTCAGCATAGCCACTGTCCGGCTCGTATGTGACGTAATCGTAGCCATCCAGATTCACGTCAGGATAGAACTTTCTTATGTCCGCAGGGGCAATTTCCTGCTCGTTTACCCCAATATCCCTGAGCATTGCAACATTGTCTCTGGCGACGTCCGCATATTTCTCATCGAATGGGAAAATCATGCCAGTCTTTGTGAATCCCGAATAACCGATGGAGTTGAAATTTTCAAAGAATTTCAGTGAGTACAGCGACATCTCTGCAATTATACGGTTACTGTAATGAGTTCGAACAAGCGCACTTGATTTTCCAGTGTTTCCAGCAGCCACAGCATTTTCCTCGATCACTGTCACTTCCTGGCCCGCTGATGCAAGGTGATATGCAATGCTGGTGCCAGTGCTCCCTGCACCTACTATGAGGTAATTTTCTTGATCTCCCATGATTCACCCAAGAACTCATTAATTATCATAGTATAAATTTACTCATTTCTAATATGACTAAACTTATGTATACATTCATGAGACGTATAAATCAATATACTAATACGTCTTAAAATTTTAATTTCATTCATATGAGTGTTTTAAAAAAATCCGGGAAGAATACTGTGTTGGAATAATTTATAAGTATGGTGAATTTAAGTATTTCATGAGTAAGTTTAGAACCTCAAAAAAAGAGTTATCTACCATAGAATTACATAATGCAGGAATGCCGGTTAGAATCTTGATAATGCCAAATATACCTGGGAAGAATATGGTTGAAAAGAAGGAATTCTGTGAGGAAAATTATGACTGGATTCGTAAAATGCTTATTTTTGAGCCTAGGGGAGGAAGTAACTATTACGGGATCCTAGTAACCTCTCCCTCCGTAGATTTCGCAGATTTCGGTGTTCTTTACATGGATGCAGCAGGGTGGCATGATATGTGTGGACATGCCTCGATAGGATTCGCCAGTTACGCTCTTGAGCATAAGTTGATAAATGTTGCTGAAGATAGGCCCGAAGTAGTATTAGATACACCTGCCGGGATCGTGCATCTTTCTGCGGATTTAGATAATGGATCTGTTAAACAAATGCATATGATCAACGTCCCTTCCTTCGTTACGAAAACAAAAATAACTAATTTAAGAAAATATGGCAACATCAATGTAACTATAGCTTTCGGGGGAGACTTCTATGGGATCGTAGACATGGATGACCTGCATCTTAAATGGAAACCTGAAGTTCTTCCAGAACTAATTGAAATTACTAAAGAGATATGGAACAATTTTAAAAATGAACAGCCCATCCATCCTCTAGATATACATTTAAAAGGCCTCTACGGTATTAGATTCTCTCAAAAAGTTTCCCAAAACCCACCGCAATATTATGGAATCCTGATATTCGGTTCGCCTGAGCGCTCCCTCATAGACAGATCGCCATCAGGAACCAGTTCATCTGCTCACCTAGCTTACCTTTACAATCTAGGTAAAATAGATACTCAAATGGATGTGGAATTCCTTAGTGCAATAGATACCAAGTTCATTGGTAGAATTCAGGGGATTGTAAAAGTTGGAAATTATGATGCAATAGTTCCGGAAATTAAAACAGAAGACAAGGGATATCATCTGACTGGTTTTGCAACATGGATTGTGGACCCTGACGATTCTCTGGGTGAAGGTTTTCTACCGTTGCGATAGATTCCTTAAAGAGATCTTTAAACTAAAATAACGATAATAGCCCTGGTCCACGCGATTTTTCCAAAAAACCAGCACATATAAAATATATTTCTGCTCAAATATTTGCCATAGTGCATGCGATATGGAAATTCATAAGAGAAAGAACTATCAATTAATGACTTTGCGAAATTCTTATATGATACATTTACGTAACATTTTAAATGAATGAAGAAGTAGATATTGAACAGGGATCAGTTTTAAGGAGAAAATTTACGCTGGCTGACGCTGCACTTTTTGGTATAGGAGGTGCTGTAGGTTCAGGCATTCTCTTTGCCGCCGCTTATGGTACATTCTATGCAGGACCTGCAGTGATCATATCATGGATAATTGCAGCGATAATGATAGTAATTGTAACAATACCTTACGCTGAATTTTCCTCTATGGCTCCAAGAGGTGGTATAAGTGCCAGAATTTCTTATTATGCCTATGGAAAATACGGTGGCTTTATATCTGGATGGTCTTTATTTTTGTGGGCTGTTATGATCCCACCAATAGAAGCGGTTGCAGTATCAGAATATGCGGCTTATTATATCCCACAGCTTTATAAAAACAACGCACTTACACCTTATGGAATTGGTCTCTCCATTCTAATTACCGTAATATTTGTATTCATTAACCTAGCCGGGATCTCAAGAGTTGGGAAATTCAACACCGGAATTACGTGGCTCAAAATTGCAAGTGTAATTGCGCTCCTCATAATAGTTCCACTGATCATTTTTCATCCAAGCAATTTTACAGTACCCTCATTTATTCCAAAGTCAGGATGGAGCGGAATATTTATAGCAATACCTGCAACAGGAATACTCTTTTCATTTGGAGGATATCGGCAGGTTGCTGATATGGCAGGAGAAATAAAGAATGCCAAAAAGAATCTGCCTATTGCAATTGGACTTACTCTAGCTGTTCAAAGCATTTTTTATATAGCTATGTCCATAGTCATAGTCGGGGCTGTAAATTGGAACTCACTTGGAGTAGCACCTGGGAACTGGAGTGCAGTTTCTTCCCTTTCCTCACCCTTGGCAGATTTAATGAAAGGAAATCTTTCGGTTCTAACCGGTGACCCAGCGGTCATGATATCCGGTCTTATCCTACTTGCACTTTTGTTCGCGATATTCTCGCCACTAGGAACATTCGGTGTTTATCTCACTGCAAGTTCAAGAATAGTTTTTGGCTTCTCCAGAGAAGGGGCGCTGCCAAAGGAAATAGGCAAAACAGACAAGAGAGGCGTTCCAATATATACAATTATTATCGTAGCAGTGATAGGCGATCTCTTCTTAATTCCACTTCCAAGTTGGGAATCTCTGGTCGATTTTGTTGTGGTAGCTGCAGTAGTTAATTTTGCTATAGTTGCAGCTTCGTTGCCCGTAATAAGGAAATTACATCCTGGGATAGATAGGCCATTCAAGGTGCCGTTCTCAAGGACTTGGTCATTAATTGCATTTGTTATAGCCAGCATACTAGTATATTGGGCCACCTATCCAACAACGCTGTATGCACTAAGTGCAACTCTTCTGGGTAGTGTAGTATTTCTCTATCAGGCATATAAATCAAAATGGAAAGACCTCAATCTCAAAAATTCCATATGGATACCAATTTACATAATCGGTCTCCTCATCTTTTCTTATATAGGCGGGCCAGCGACTGGGGGCATAGGAATCCTCAAGTTCCCAGTGGATGACTTTGCAGTAATCATCTACGGAATAATTTTTTGGGTTGTATCCCAAGTCGTGGCACCAAAAGTCCCTGTCGCAGATTTGCAAAAGCTGGTAGAGAATGCACCAAAAGAGGAACAGGAAGGAATCCCATAATGGAGCCGAAATAAATTAACTTGAGAAAGTATTTTTTTATTCATCAACATTTTTCATTATGAAACAAAGGAATGCCAAAATAAAAGATATCATCAAAGGGCACGGACGTTGGCCCGCATAAAAAAATTCTATTTATTGTGAAAGTATTCGAATTTAGAAGTTTCTGCGAAACATAGTGACAAGCCTTGCAGTTGTATTGGGCCATTGAGTTCACTCAATGATGAGGAATTGAAATTCAAAATTACGTTCCAATGGATTAAGCATTCACTATAGTATTTCTCACTCCATGCCATACCAATAAAATATAACTATATAAAAAAGAGACGAATCATAATGGTTTGTTCTTTATTCTTCAAGAAAAAACTGGATTTTATTTAGTCGTAGGATCGGTCTTCCCTGTAATTATGGAAATTCATCAGGTACTCTTCCCCTCTCTGTGCAATGGTTGACTCAGAGGAAACTGCAGAGCCCATTGTCCCATAATATTTCTTGATCTTCTCTTCAACAGGAAGATAAAGCTTGAGCGCCTCAAGAACATCTCTTTTCTCCACCAGTGGCTGTTCCTTGGACACAGCTATGTCTCCAGCTGCCCTGATAAGACCACCAAGTTCCCTCAATCTGAGTGTCAGAGAATGATCCTTACCATCAACCTGTTTTGCCCTCCTAGCGCCTTCTTCCACAATTACGCTGGCGGCTTCAAGCGTCATGTGCGGTATTTTCCCGTCCATTATTATCTCCTGAGCTATGAACTGAAGGTATTTCATGCGATTGACAGGAGTATCCGGCATTGCTATTTCCATCAATATCTCATAGCCATTTCCGACTATCCTGGACCTCAGGGGGCTCAGTATGTACTGGAGATCCTGTATGTTGCACGCCGCTACCAGAATAAAGTCAGCAGGCACGTGATCCACCCTGACACTTGCTCCTGCACTCTGTGGATTGCGCCCTGTTATTGGAAAACTTTTTTCCTGCATTGCTGTCAGAATGAACCTCTGGAGGTTTCCTAGATGTGTAATCTCATCTATGAACAGTACGCCTTCATGGGATTCATGCACAGATCCTGGAATTACTCTTTCATATGGAAGTGTGCCCAGCTGTGGATGGCCACCGTAAGGATCGTGCCTGACGTCACCCAGTAGTTCAGTCTCACTGGCTCCAGTTGCCAGCACAAATGGATTGCGATCTATGGGAACTATGATCTTGCTGGGGCTCTTCTTCTCCATTTTCCTTCTGCGTTCAAGGGTCTTCTCATCAAGTATCCGTATACGATCTCCAAATCTCTCGTAGACAATGACTTCCTCGCGTTCACCAACTCTCCTGGTGGAAGTGACTTTTTCTGTGTTGTTCTGGACGCCAAATGCGGCGCCTATCACGTTGAATACGTCTCCAAATGGCCCCTGGGTTTGCGCCTGTACCTTGGGATTATTGCAGTTAGGACAGACCGCATCAGTTGGAAGGGAGAAGAACCCGCACCTTGGGCACCTGTATCCAAGCCTTTCGGCTACGGATGCTGGTGCATCCCGTGGATCTATAACCTCACCCTCAACCATGTTCATCTCATCCTTTTCCTGCTTGATCTGGATTCCGGTCTTGACCTCAACAAATGGTCTTTCTGGATACTGCGGATTGTGCACCACCCTGATTTCTTCTTTCGGCCTTGGGAGATAGAATGAGATTGCCTGGGCAATCATTGATTTTCCCACACCTGGAGGACCAACCAGAAGAAGGTGTCTCCTCTGCTTTGCAGCTATCTGGGCCATCTTGACGGCCTCATCCTGTCCTATCACCCTGTCGAGAGGATTCGACGGGATAGGTATCTGGGAGGTATCTGAATACTCTCCCATATCTGAATTCAAATATGACGTTCCCATGAAACTACCTTTACCTCCATGGGCTTCTTCGTGATGTGGCCCAACTTGGCGCCATATATGTTCTTCACGCCTTTCTTGAAAGCCACGTCGATAAGCCTCTGGGATATAACTCCGCCCGTGATTATTGTATCACCCGAATCAAGCTCCTCCATCCTGTCAACAGCTTCAGAAACCGGATAGGAAGCAATGATCTTGCCCTCGGCGTCATATATCTCTGTGAGCTTGTCCCTGGTAAGTTCGTTTCCGTGCTTCTCGACAGATCTGGGATTGCTCAGGCTGAACTCTTCCTCCTTTTCAGGTTCTGGTTCTGATTTCGGTTCCGGCGGTGCTTCACTTTCCACAGCCTGTGGCTGAGGTTCCTCCACAACCTGTCTCGGTTGCCTTCTCTCTTTCTGGGGGCGCTCTTCTTTAACTTCCTCTATGACAACCCTGGCGTTCTTTATCTCAGTCAGTGATTTTGCCTCCTCGTATCCGCGTTTCTGCTGAGATTTCGTATGGTTCTCCGTGGAATTCTTCTCAGTGAGTTCCTTCAGCTCCTCGGCCATTCCCCTCATGGACAGGTACTGTTCAATGGGAGTCTTGTACCTGAGTGCCTTGACTATTTGCTTGTATGTCAGCTCTTCAACTTCTGTTCCAGGGGGTGCTCTGGCCACAAAATCAATTTCAGCCACCTGAAGCATCTCCTTCAGGATCAGATCTCCACCCCTGTCTCCATCGAGGAATACGGTAACCGTCCTCTCTCTGGAGAGTTTCTGTACGGTTTTAGGAATGTTCGTCCCCTGGACGGCGATTGTGTTCTTGATGCCGTACCTGAGCAGGTTCAGAACATCGCTTCTTCCCTCAACTACGATTATTGAATCGGAATCCTTGATGGCTGGCCCGGCTGGAAGGTGTTCATCGCCATATGTGAGTATTTCGCCTTTCTCGACTTCTTCTCGCACCGAGGCAACGATGCTTTCGCTGACACTTTTGCCGCTTTCACTCATTTTCTTATAAAGGGCTTCGGCACGTTCAACGATCTTCTGCCTCTTCTGGATCCTTACATCCTCTATACTCTCAATCTCAACCTTGGCCTTGCATGGGCCTATGCGGTCTATTGTCTCCAGGGACGCTGCTAATATGGAGCTTTCGACCTGGTCGAGTCCTGAGGGTATGAGTGCAAAACCCTCTGTCCGGCCTTTCTTGCTATCTATCTCTACTTCGATTCTTCCTATTTTTCCACTTTTCTGCAAGTCTCTTAAATCTAGTTCCTCGCCAAGAAGTCCTTCGGTCTGGCCGAATATGGCCCCGACTACGTCGGGTTTCTCAACCACCCCATCCGTAAAAATCTTGGCTTTGATCAGATATTTTGTTAAATTTGGATCTACATTCATTATGATCACCTGAATAACGCATAATGGAATTAATCACGGAAACGTCCCTTTTCCTATTAATCACCATCGCGTTCAGATGTTTTGATAATATATAACATATTCGCTGCGATCTTTTTTGCGAAAACGTAAATTGCATAACCATTCATGAGCCCAGTTGATAAACTTAAATATGGTTTGGATATAGTGTAGTCGCATTATGATCAGGTTTGGAATAGCTGGGATTCCTCTAACCAGCAAAGGGAGAACTTTTATAGAATCAGTTGAGGACGCACATAACCTTGGGCTGAATGCTCTCGAGGTTCAGATGCTTCGTGTAAATGTCGAGGAAAGGCCTGCCCTGGATTATGCAGGCATGCATCCAAGAGACATAGATTCTTCCATCATTGTTGACGTGCTGAGGCAGGATGAGGAGGGCAATTATGTGGGAGTCGGAATTGAGACAGAAATTGAAGAAGACGACATCGTTCAGGAGCTTTTCTGGAACATGGCAAGAAATTTCGACGATCTCACTGACGGAGGCAATCTTGCACGTGAACTTGATGTCAGGCTCTCAATGCATGCGCCATACTACATGGACCTTTTAAATCCGGAGGAAATGGGCGAGAGATCCTACAACCACCTGAAGTGGACCCTAATGATAGGGAGGGCAATGAAGGCAGGCAGAGTTATAACACATACCGGATTTTACCACGGGAACAAGAAAGAAAGCCTGAAGAAAGCAGTAGAGGTTTATGAAGAGATAAGCACAAAGTATTCTCATGACGCCGGTTATCCGTATATCGGAGTTGAATCATCTGGTAAAACAGAGATTTTTGGAACTGTACCGGACCTTATGTCTCTCTCCAAGAAGGTGAAGAATATTGAGCCCATACTCAACTTCCCCCACGTACACTCCATCACCGGAGGTTCTCTAATAGAGATAAAGGATTTCGATGCAGTTATCAGCGAATTCAAAAAATACAGCAAGACTGACATTTACACGGAATTTGCGGGGGTGGAGTACGAAGGGAACAATGAGACAAAGCTCACTGCAATCAAGCACGGGGACCTCAAGTTTGAGACACTTGCCGAGACCATGATCGATCTTGACAGCGATATGACAGTTATTTCATGCTCGCCCCTGCTGGAGCATGATGCACAGTACATGCAGCTCATATATCTTAGGGCGCTTTCCAAGAAGTTCCAGAAGAAGACCCCAATGAAGAGGGCTACTGCGTAGGTGAAGATGGATGGGAAGGAATTATCCGGTCAAGAAGGGAATAAAACTCTCAACTGAATATATACTGGAAAAAGCAACAGAAACAGCCCAGAATGTGAAAGTTTCTGGAGACCATGTTATGTGCGCTATTCCAGGCATAAAATCCATAGACATGTGGATCGAAGGCAAGGAGCTTATGGTGGAAACCGTCAACGATGAAAAGCCTCAGGACCCCCTGGAAACAGTACGAATATATAACAGGCTCATAGAGAATATAACTGGACTATCGTCAAAAGAAAGAAAAAAGAAAATGTCTAAAATTTAGATCTAACCCTGCAAAAAAGGTTACTTGTATTTTATTTTGCTTGAGGCTCTGAAGACAAATTTCTTCTTGGATGGAACCTCTATTATCTTTCTGGTCTGGGGGTTCCTTGCCTTTCTAGCCTGCTGGGTTTTCCTCTCGAAGATGCCAAAGCCTGCCAGGTTGATCTTGGTGTTTGACCTGTCGGCCTCAGAGACAACGGTGTCCAGGAAGGTCTTGATCACATTTCTCGCAACCTTCTGTGTCGTGTTGGTCTTCTTAGCAACTGTCTTAGAGAGCTCACTTATTCCTACCATGTCATCCCTCCAGTAAGATAATATAATTAGTTATATTAAAATATTTGTGTTGTGTTTTTTCCGGAAATCCGAAACTATGGGTTCGTGAGTTATATCAAAATTATAATAAATATAATTGAATTTTATAAAGCCTATTTTAAATATTTCAATGTTTCCATGATTAGCTTAGCCAGCCGCTTTTTCACACTAACATGACACTTGTCTGACCTTAAATCAGGCAAAAAATCGTATGTTTATGAAATCATAAAAATCTTGAAGCGTGTATTCATGTTTACATATCATCTTGCACGCAAATAAATTCTTATGAATTGTTCCCATCTGTTGATACTCCCGGTGCAGGGATGAGCTTTCCAAGAAATCTTGAAATGATTGCCATCAGGAAACACATTCCGGCAATAATTCCCCACAGGAGAAGGGGCGTGCCGTGAAACAATTCAAGAAGGCCTGTTCCAAGGAATGGTGACAGTGGGAATATAAAGCTGAACACCGCAGAACTGAATCCAAAATATCTTCCCCTCATTTCCTCAGGAGCCAATCGTGAAATGAATACCTGGGAAAACTGTGCGGTCATGTTCTCGCCAATTGTGAGAAGTACCACATTGAGAACAAGGAGCGCAAAGGCTCCTGTCAGGCCAAAGACTATATCAGAGAGGGCATAGAGGAGAAGTCCTATGGAATAGGCAGTCACCTCCCCAAATCTTTTGCCAAGTGCGTTTATCCTGAACTGGAAAAGTATTACAATGACGGTATTAACAGCATAAAGGCCCGTTATGAGGAAAGTGCTGTAATGGTAGCGAGAGGCCAGGTAAAGTGGAAGCATTGGGCTCTCATAAATGTTTGATACCAGTGCTGAAAGAGCCAGAACCATTGAAACCACAAAAAGAATCCTGACATTGCTGATCCCAGTCTGACGCTCATGCACTGCCGCCTTTCCGTGATCACTGTGAAAAGTTTCCGGTATGTACTTGAAAACTATGAAGACTTCGGCAAGTGATCCTATGATTGGTGCAATAAAATAAAGAGAAGGGTTCACCAGTGACGTAAGGCCAGAGAATATCAGCCCAATTCCAATTCCGGCATTGGAGAATACCCGTACTGTGCTGAAAAATCCAACTCTCGCGGATTCAGTGGAGAGATCTGTGAGTATTGCGTTGTAGAGATTATACTGTATCTGGCTGAGGATTGTTGTTGACACCATGGCAGCAAACAGCATGAATACGGGTAGATTCATGCTTACACACAAATAGAGTCCCACAAAGGCAAGGGAAAGAATTGCGGGCAGCAATATTGCAAGTCTTCGTCTGCCGTGCAAATCCATGTGCTTTCCAAACACGAGGGAAAATGGGACAGTTATGATTGACTGGAGAAGGAAAAAAATCCCGATATCTATATAGCTGAGTCTTCTGGACTGTAGAAGGTATATTGAAAGAAGTATCCACAGAGGGTATCTGGTGAAACCCCGGATCAGATCGGCAAAAGATATGGCAAGGAGAGACCGGGGCATATGTGATTTGCTGTTCCGCATGCTAAAGCATTCCGTATTGTACAGGCAGTATTAGTGGCTTTCTTCCCGGAATGGCTGGCATCCGCACAGCAATGCTGGAGACTGCAGCCGAACGCCGGTTTCTGTGCCACGGCCAGAAGTTCACGCCCCGGGCAGCTTTTCATTCTACTGGCAAAAGCCCATAACTCAAGATCTCCCTCGATTTTCAGGGAAACTCCTGAGCAGTCCAGTATGGTTTGCCCTGACAGGGAGTGGAACACGTGCTCGCATATGTTAAATAGAAACTTCGCATTGAAGAGGCGTGAAACTGATAGAAAACTGGTTCTCGGAAAGGTATTCAGACAATCTGCAACTATCCTTCAGGGTTCAGGATCAGCTGCTCTCTGTAAAGACAGATTATCAGAGGATCGATGTTTTTGAAACCTATGACTTCGGGAAACTGCTTACAATTGATGGAACGGTGCAACTGACAGAAAGGGATGAATTTGTCTACCACGAGATGATAACCATGGTGCCCTACTATCTGGCATCCCGAAAGCCCCAGAAGGCATTGATCATAGGTGGGGGAGATGGCGGTACTGCCGGGCAACTCCTTAAACTGGGATTCCATAGCGTTGTCAATGTGGAGATAGACACACAGGTGGTGGAGGTGTCAAAGAAATATTTCCCTGACCTCTACAGGCCGCTGACCGACAAAAAAGTTGAGCTTATCATTGACGACGGCGTGAAGTACATAAGGAAGACAGACCGGAAATTTGACCTGGTCATAGTGGATTCCACAGATCCGGTTGGCCCAGCCGAAGGCCTGTTCATGAAGGACTTCTACGCTTCAATAAAGAACATTCTGACTGACAGCGGGATAGTGGTGACCCAGTCAGGCTCTCCTTTCTACCAGCCAAAGGCACTTCAGATGGCACATTCTGGCATGAGTGAGGTTTTTGGATATGTCAGAACGTATACTGCATTTATTCCTACCTACCCGAGCGGATTCTGGTCATTTACCATGGCTTCAGATTATGATTGCAAAGGACGCCTTGAGAACATAAATCCCGGGAAATACTTCAATTCTGATGTCCTCATGGGGGCGTTTTCATTGCCCGAGTTTGTAAAGGAACTTATTAAGTAGAGTAATCTAAAGATCACTGGCATAAAATTCCAGAATCTTCTTTTCTTTATTTCATCAGGACCAGAATGAATTTACCGGTCATTTGACTGAAATACTCATAATATTTCTGATAGCAAAATAGACAATGGCATCAGCATGCTGTAGAAGCAAATGAACCGTTCAATATGATAATACTATTCTATCAGGGAATATTTACCTGATCTTCCATTTCTCCATTGCCTGGTTGAGCTGCTGGCCGTACCTTGGTCCAAGATCGCGAGCAAGCTTCTGGAGTTCTTTAATATTCTTGACAAAGGTGTATTTGCTGTCGCTGGAGATAAGGTCCTCGAAACGCTTTGTCTGCGTTGCAATCTTCAGAGACAGGTAAAAGAAAGTGAAGGCAACAACAAGGCTCACGGCAAAGATCCAGTATTCCCAGTTGCCGGTGGAAAGCAGTGATAGTCCTGACTTTATGATGGCATCATTCCTGGTCACAAGGTCATTCACGGTGATAAGAAGGAATACAGCGCCGATGGCGAACAGGACAACGTAAAGGTAAAACTGGTAATTTTTCCAAGTATCTTGCATGCAGTTCATCAAATAGAACGTTATTATATAATTTCATGCACGGCATTCGCCATATGGATCAATCATCTGCGGAATCAATGCGTCCGGATTCCGACAGGAATTCCATGAAGGCGGTTACAGCTCTCCGTCTGTGTGATATTGAATTCTTTGTGGATACCGGAAGCTGGCCGAGAGTCAGGGATTCACCTTCGGGAATGAAAATGGGATCGTACCCGAAACCACCTTTTCCTGCAATTTCCCGAGCTAATGAACCGTCAAGGCGGCCGGAAAACTGGTGGAAGCCTGTGCCGTCGTAAAATGTTATCACCGTGAGGAAGAAAGCCTTCCGGTTCAGGCCGTCAATAAGCCGCAGAATCCCCGGATTGCCTATGGTATCCTGCACATATGAGGAATAGGGCCCGGGGAAACCGTTCAGGGCAGCAATATAGAGGCCGGTATCCTCAAGGAAAAATTCCTCTCCAAGAAGCGGCGCCAGCTTCTTTGCGCTGTCAAGAGATACCTCCTCTGTGGTATCAGCCTGTATCTCCTGGTACTTCATCTTCCTCCACTGAACTTTGAATCCGCCTTTCTCCATTATGCTGCTTATCTCATCATACTTGTGCTGGTTGCTTGTGACAAAAATCAAACATATCTCCTCCTTTTCTCAAGGTCACGGAAGCTTTCCATTATTTCCGGGAAGATATCCATGCCATCCCGGTATCTATCAATGAACCGTTTGAAATATGCATCAGAATCCGGGACATGTGTTCTCAGTGATTCCATGAACAGGTAAAGATCAACAGCCATGTCTTCGGGTCTGGCGTCAGTTTTTCCAAGGCTTGCATCAAGAATGTAAGGGCTGGAATCGCTCTTCATTATTATATTGCCTGCAGTGAAATCACCATGTGAAAGTCCTCCAGTGTGCATTTTCGTAGCGGTTTCAGCGATGGACTCCATCGTACTGATAGCTCCTTCCATCAGGAGCCTCTCCCTGAGAAGTATACCATCCACATACTCATAAACAATAAGGGAGGCAGGAAAGTCAATGTCATATATCATTGGCACAGCTATTCCAAGGTCGTTGAGATGTATCATCATGGTAGCTTCGTTTCTCATTCTGCTCAATCTGATCTGCGAATCCAGTTCAGGATTCCTGTAGGTCTTTGGTATCCTGTGCTTGAATACAGCCTTTCTGCCCATGTAGTCGCCTATTTCTATGAGAGATTCAGCACCCATGTTGGTCCGGTGCAATACCGCTGAAGGTTTTATCCATGGAGCCTCAACCTGGTCAATCCTGAACCTCTGATCAACCGTGGAATTTTCAAGGGTGGTGGAATAACCGTTGAGAAACATCTGCATCCCTGCCTGGGCAATCATGGCTCCATTGTCCATGCAGTACTGGCTGTCGGTTAGAAATGCTCTGATTCCAAGATCCCTGGCCAGTTCCTCTATCATCCCCCTCAGTCGAAGGTTGCGTGCGACGCCTCCGGCCAGAAGGATCTCCTGCTTGTCAGTCTGGTAGAGACCTCTTTCAAGGACCTCCAAAAGCATTGCAAAAGCATGTTCCTGTATGCTGAACGATACATTCTCAGGAGATTCCCCCTCCTTCAGATAATGTAAGGCCGCAGTGTACATTCCCGAGAATGATGTGTCCATTCCCTTGACTGAATATGGAAGTTGGAGAAGCCTTTTACCGTGGAGAGCAAGCCGCTCTATAACAGGCCCTCCCGGAAAGGGATGCCCCATGTCCCTTGCAATCTTGTCAAGCAGATTGCCAAGCCCTATATCCATGGTTTCACCAAGAACCCTGTATCTTCCATTGACATGGGCAATTATCTGGGTATTTCCACCTGAAACGTACAGCAGCATGGGGTCTTCCGATCCGGTGAGTTTTCGGCCGATCTCCACGTGACCGAGGGGATGATTCACACCGATGATGGGCTTACCGGATTTTATGGCAAGAGTTCTTGCAGCAGTTGCTGCAATCCTGAGGCATGGCCCCAGCCCGGGTCCTCTTGAATAGGCAATGAGATCAAGGTCTTTCAGGGAAAGACCGGACATGGAAAGAGCTTCAGATATTACTTCAGAAACATGCTCAGCATGATGGATGGCAGCCTCTCTCGGATGTATCCCGCCATTGGGATTCTTATAGGTTCTTGAAGAATTTGCAAGTATTCCTTTCTGGTCAACAATGCCACAGCTTATTGTGTGGGCAGTTCCTTCTATTCCGAGAACAATCATCCTTCTGGCAGGGATTTTCTCATGAGTAATTAGGTTTCGCAAAAACTGTGCCTGTCTATCCTGAGAACCGCGGTCATGCCGGAACTTAACCCAAAACTGAGCACCATTTCTATGGTCGCATCACCATCTTACTGGAAGGCGTAAACGTCAATACCTCACATCAAGATAGGATACCCTAAAATGTTAAGTTAACTCTTTAAGTATGGACCCGTGCATTTATACCCATGATGCACCTGCAAACCAGATCCAGTGAGGAGATAAGATCGTTTTATACGCTGAATGATGGTCTTCCTCAGAAAGCAGAATGTTCCGGTACTGCATGCTTTGTGGCCAGCAAATCCATGGGTATCCCGCTTCCCCATAAGGGCAGCGGGCATGAAAGAATTTACTGCCTGGGAAAGTGCTTCAGTGCCCCAGCTTCAACAGAGGATTCCGGTGCTCCCAGAATTGCAAATTTCTCAAGGAAATCGGTCCTGGTGGAACCACTCATGAAACATCCTTACGAATCCCTGGATCAATACACCAGTGAAAGTGGGATGTCCGGCCTGAAAGTGGCCTTATCAATGGATCAGGATTCAGTGATCAGCGAGGTTGAGAAATCAGGACTGCGTGGCAGAGGCGGCGCCGGTTTTCCTACAGGGATAAAATGGAGATCAGTGGCAAAGGAGAAGGCCGGAAAAAAGTATGTGGTGATGAACGGGGACGAAGGAGATCCGGGATCCTATATCGACAGGTTCCTGATGGAGTATAACCCATATGCGCTGATTGAATCAATGATAATCTGCGGCTATGCAGTTGGTGCTTCAGTGGGGTACGCATACATCAGGGCTGAGTACCCTGAAGCCATAAGAAAATTTGTCAGTGCTGCAAGGGAAATGGCCTCTGCAGGATTTCTGGGCAGAGATGTGATGGGTTCCGGTTTCCAATTTGATCTCGAAGTTGTGCAGGGAAAAGGCAGCTACATATGTGGAGAGGAAACCGCCCTTATGAGATCCATAGAGGGCCTGAGGCCGGAAGTTTCCGTAAGGCCTCCGTATCCCACTGAGAAAGGACTGTTTGGAAACCCTACAGTCATAGATAACGTTGAAACACTGGCAAATATTCCATGGATAATCCGGAATGGCCACCAGGCATACAGCGAACTGGGATACGGAAAGAGCAGGGGGACGAAGCTTCTTTCCCTCAACTCACTATTTGTTAATCCGGGAATTTACGAGGTGGAGTTTGGCACTCCACTGGAGACAATATTCTATGAGATCGGCGGAGGAATGAAGCACGGCTCCATCAAGGGAGTAATGGTTGGCGGTCCTCTGTCCGGAATAATGGTTCCGGATGAGTTCAAGACAAGACTTGACTATGAGGAGATAAGGAAGGCTGGGGCTTCCCTGGGACATGGCGGAATAATCGCTTTCGATGAAGCCACAGGAATAGGCGATCTCCTTGAACATGTGGCCACATTTGCCGCAGATGAATCATGCGGAAAATGCACGCCCTGCCGTCTTGGGACTGCTGAATTGAGCCGGATGTTCCGAAAAGATTCCGGCAGCAGTCTTGATTACGCAAGGTTCGAGAGAGATGTGGAATCACTTGCGACCGGAAGCCTGTGTGGCCTTGGGACCGGAATGGCAGAATTTGCAAGAAGTGCCAAGATAAAGTTCAGTTATGAGGTGAAATCATGTTTCATGTAAAGATTGATGGGAAGGATCTTGAATTCGAGAAACCACTGTCAATACTGGAGGCCGCCAGAACAGCGGGAATTGAGATACCCTCACTTTGTTATGATCAGAGGCTGGAAGCATACGGTGGCTGCAGGCTCTGCCTGGTTCAGGTGGAGGGCCACGGGCGGCCTGATGCTTCTTGCACCACAACCATAACTGATGGCATGAAGATCAGCACTTCCACAGAATCCATAAGGGAGACACGCAGGAATCTCCTTGAAATGATGGTTCAGGAAAAAGGCATGGATACCGGTGGGCTGGACACCAGGAAGGATTTCTACAGGTACCTTGTGGATTACGGTGTTGTGCGTGACGATTCCAGAGCAGATATGACCCCAGCACGGGATTCAACTGGGCACCCATTCATATCAGTGGACATGACAAAGTGCATTGACTGCTACCGGTGCGTGAGAATCTGCGATGAGGTTCAGGGGCAGTTTGTATGGCGCAAGTGGAACAGGGGGCACCAGGTCGAAATCCGCCCCGATGTGGGCAACAGCCTTCTGGAAAGCTCCTGTGTCAGCTGTGGAGCCTGTTCTGACACATGCCCTACAGGAGCAATTGAGGACGTGTCGGTCATAATGCATGGATACCCGGAAAAATATACACGGAGCGTCTGCCCCTACTGTGGGACAGGCTGCGAGATCAGCATAGGCACACGGGATGACAGGATTGTGGAAATCCTGCCTGTCCTTGACTCCCCTGTGAGCAAGGGGCATCTCTGCGTTAAGGGCAGGTACTCATTTGGATTCGTGGATTCACCAGACAGGGTAACCGACCCCATGATCAGGAGGAACGGCATCTGGCAGAAAGCCACATGGGATGAGGCTCTGGAGCTGGTTGCGTCTGAATTCTCACGAATACTGAAGGAATCAGGTCCTGACAGCATAGGAATCCTGGGGTCATCAAGAGCAACAAACGAGGAGAACTACCTGACCCAGAAATTCGCCAGGACAGTCATAGGAACAAACAACGTTGATGGATGTGCACGGGTCTGCCATGCTCCCACCGCAGGCGGAATGGGAGCACTTCTGGGTACGGGCGCTGCTACCAACTCTTTCGATGACATCGAGATGGCCAGCACATTCCTCATAGTTGGCGCCAATCCCACTGAAAACCATCCAATAGTGGGAGCCAGGATTAAGCAGCAGGTTCTCTCAGGCTCAAAACTCATAGTTATAGATCCAAGAAAGACCGAACTTGCATCAATGGCCGACTATCACCTGCAGATCAGGCCAGGCACTGACATACCGCTGATCAATGCCATGGCAAACGCCATAGTGGAGGCGAAAGCAATGGATCAGGATTTTCTGAACCATCGTGTTTCTGGCTCTGAGGATTATCTGGCAGAAATATCCAGATGGACACCGGAGAAGGCTGCCGAGGTCTGTGGCGTGGATGCTCACACCATAAGGGAAGCAGCATTGCTGTATGCAACTGGCGGACCTGCCATGATGTTCCACGGTCTCGGAATCACCGAGCATGTTCAGGGAACAGAGGGAGTGATGTCGCTGGTTGATCTGGCACTCCTGACAGGAAACATTGGAAAAAGGGGATCGGGCGTGAATCCCCTGAGAGGGCAGAACAATGTCCAGGGCTCCGCCCACATGGGCGTGGAACCGTCAAAGCTTACGGGATACGTAACGCTGGATGCCGGGAGGGAAAAATTCCAGGAAGTATGGGGAGCGGAAATTCCAACCACCAGAGGTAAGGATGAAATGGAACTCATTGACGCTTCACTTGCAGGAACAGTGAAATCGCTGTGGGTCATAGGCTGGGATGTGTACATGACAAATCCCGACATGAACACCACAGCAAGGGCGTTCTCAAACCTGGAGTTCGTGGTGATCCAGGATCTGTTCATGAATGAGACAGCCAGGAAATTCGGCAATGTGTTTCTGCCTGCTGTTTCATCCTACGAAAAGGACGGTACATTCATGAATTCAGAAAGAAGGGTGCAGCGCGTCAGGAAGGCATTGAATCCCAGGGGTAACTCCAGAGCTGACTGGGAAATCATAAGGGATCTGGCTGGAAGAATGGGAAAGGGAAGACTGTTTGATTACGGAACTCCAGAGGATATCTGGAACGAAATCCGCAAAGTATGGGATGCCGGCAGCGGAATATCCTATCCCCGGATGGAGAGTGGTGGAATCCAGTGGCCGTGCTACAGTGAAGATTCCCCGGGAACACAGGTGCTCCATGTGGATGCTTTCTCACTTGGCAGAACCACCAGGATAAGGCCCATAAGCTATCGTCCCACGCCGGAGAAGGTCTCACAGGATTATCCTATTCTCCTGAGCACTGGCAGATCACTGTTCCAGTTCAACGCGGCAACAATGACGGGCAGGTCCGGAAATGATCGTCTGAGGGATGCAGATATCATCCAGATATCGCCAGCAGATGCGAAAAAGCTGGCAATTTCCCAGGGAGAGGAGGTTCAGGTTGTGAGCGCATACGGTAGTTCCAGGATAAGGGCATCAATCGATGAGGGTATTGTGCCCGGGACAGCATTTGCCACATTCAACAGGCCGGAGACAGAGCTGAACCGCATAACCGGGGACCAGAGAGACAATCTTCAGCATACTCCTGAATACAAGGTGACTGCGGTGAGAATTGATAAAATCTGACCCCGCAGCCGTTATGAACCGCGGTCTGTAAATAAGGGGCCAGTGAATCTGCCGGTTGCCCATGTGCCATGCTCAGCACCAGCAAAGGCACCGTATCTGGTAATGTTGGTGCCCCAAAGATATTATAAATGAGTTTATCATAAAGTAGAACCTTAAAGGACCTAAAGGTCTTCAAGAATTCATAAGGGGTAATATATGGCAAATTCAGTTGCAATAATAGCTGACTCAAAAAACGGAAAGACGTACAAGAGGGAAGTAAGTCCAGAGAACCTGAACTCGCTTACCGGCAGGAAGATTGGCGACGAGGTGGACGGTGTCTTTTTCGAGCTGCCCGGGTATAAGCTTAAAATCACAGGCGGCAGCACAAACGATGGTTTTCCCATGAAGCAGGATCTTCAGATCAGCGGTAAGAAAAAGATCCTCAGGACATACAGCCAGGGAAAGAGATCCAAGATCGGATACAGAAAGAGAGTTACCTACAGGGGAGCAATAATCGGGCCTGATGTTGCCCAGCTCAACCTGAAGGTTGTCCAGTACGGACCAAACCCTCTGGAACCGGAAACAGAGAAGAAGGAGTAAGATGGAAAAGCTTCCACAGCCATCTGTCAATATTGGCATGGTGGGCCACGTAGATCACGGAAAGAGCACTCTTACAAAGGCACTCACCGGCACAAAAACTGACATTCATTCTGAGGAGATAAAGAGAGGAATATCAATAAAGCTGGGTTACGCCGAGACGCCTGTTTATTCCTGCACAGACCAGAATGGTGAGATTTTCTATTCAAGGGAAGAATCATGCCCTGATGCTAAGCTCGTGAAGGTCATTTCCTTTGTGGACGCTCCTGGACATGAAACTCTCATGGCAACAATGCTGTCGGGATCATCCATAATGAACGGCGCACTCCTTGTTATTGCAGCCAATGAGAAATGTCCGCAGCCCCAGACCAGGGAACACCTGATCGCCCTTGAGATCATGGGGATTAAAAACATCATTGTTGTTCAGAACAAGATTGACCTTGTAACAAGGGAAAGGGCGGAGGAAAGCTACAGGGAAATCAAGCAGTTTCTGAAGGGCAGCCTGGCTGAGAATTCCCCGGTGATTCCAGTTAGTGCATACCATAACTCAAACATAGATGTGCTGCTAAAGGCAATCATTGATTACATCCCGGACCCGAAGTTTTCCGAGAAGGATGCTCCAAGGATGTATGTTGCAAGGTCTTTTGACGTGAACAAGCCAGGTACTCCGCCGCAGAAACTCAAGGGAGGAGTGCTGGGTGGATCACTTGTTCAGGGAATGCTATCAGTGGGGGACGAGATCGAAATAGTCCCCGGCCTTCAGGTGAGCCGTGGTGGAAAGCAATCGTGGGAGAATGTAATTACAACCATAACGACCCTTATGGCAGGAAAGAACAGCTACGAATCCATAAGGCCGGGAGGGCTGGCCGCTGTAGGAACAGAACTTGATCCGTACCTTACCAAGGGAGATTCATTCACAGGCAGGGTTGTGGGTAAGAAGGGAAATGTTCCTCCAACAGTATTCGGCATGCTTGTTGATTCCAATCTCCTGAAGCGTGTTGTAGGCTTCCAGGAAGAGCAGAAGGTTGATCCCATAAGGTCAAAGGAGAACCTCATGCTTACAGTTGGTACAGCTAACACGGTTGGGGTTGTCACGACGGCAAAAGATTCAAAAATTGAGATCGCACTGAAATATCCTGTTGCCGCCTACGAAGGGGAACGCATAGCAATCGGAAGGCGCATAAGCAACAGATGGCGCCTCATCGGCTATGGAAACATTGTATCACTGAGCTGATTGATCTGCATTGCTGACCGCATAGGCACACACTTTATTTACCGGGCAATCTCTGCAAAGCGGCCTGGTGCGGCAGTAATCCTTGCCAAGATATACAATCATTCCATGGAAATTCTTCAGGGCCTCCGTATCGCCGTCCAGGAAAAGGTGAACCGCTGACTTTATGCTTTTCAGATCCGGCCTGTCCATGATGCCCGTCCTCTGGAAAATCCTGGTGGTATATTTGTCCACCACAAAAACCGGTTTGCCGAGGGCATACAGAAGAATGGAATCAAGGGTCTCCTGCCCGACTCCCTTGATGTTCTTCAGGAAATTTGATGTTTCATCATATGCCTCCATTGCCATTGCTTCCACCGATCCATATTTTCGGAGAATTGCACATGCCAGATCCTTCAGCCTTGCAGCCTTCTGGCGGTAGAATCCTGAGCTTCTCACGGCAACTTCCAGATCTTCAGTTGACATTGAACATATCCGCTTCAGGCTTACAGGCCCACCTTCCTTCAGTGACTGTATTGCTTTCTCCACATTGGTCCACGAGGTGTTCTGGGTTAGTATTGTTCCAACTATCACCTCATCAGGAGAATCTGCCGGCCACCATCCCGTTGTACCGTACCTGGCGTAAAGAATTTTATACAGATTCTCTGCAGTAACCATGGCATGGCAGAAAACTAACAGAAATATTACTGTTGGGTATGGCAGTGTATCCAAGTGTGACGAAAACCGACATTGTGTGCAGAAAAATGTATATGGATCATTTGATATTGGAAAAGCATTATTAATCGATCTTCAATTCTGGATCAATGAGCGAATTCGACGTTATTGTTGTTGGGGCAGGGCCTGCAGGTTCATCTGCCGCCATTAAAATGGCATCTCAGGGTCTCAAGGTACTGCTTGTTGAAAGAGGTGATCCTGTGGGAAGCAAGAACGTCTCAGGAGGCATACTCTGGGGAAACGATCTGGCTTCCATAATACCTGACTGGGAGAAAAGCGCCCCCCTGGAACGCTACGTTGAAAGGAAGGTAACCTCATTCCTCACAACTGATTCCGAGATAGCCATAGATTTCAAGACAAAAAAATTCCAGGAGAAAAAGACCGGATATTCCGTATTAAGGACCAGGCTTGACAGTTTCCTGGCAAGGAAAGCAGCCCAGGCTGGAGCCATGGTTGTCACAGGCGTTACCGTTGACAGCCTGGCCATGAAGGATGGGCGCGTCATCGGAGTTGTCAATGAGGGCGAGACAATTACGGCGGACTGCGTGATCCTGGCTGAAGGCCCGAATCCGCGGGTTGCAATGGCTGCGGGCCTGGTGGGCAAACCCAATGACAGGACCGTGGGAATCGGGGTAAAGCACGTTTACAAGCTTGGCGAGAATGTCATAAACGAGAGATTCAACCTCAGGGGAAACGCGGGATTTGCAGGCGAATACGTTCTCAGTTTCCTTGAGGGGGACGTCTATGCCGGAGGTTTTCTGTACACAAACAAGGACACGGTATCAATGGGCGTGGTGATAAACATGGCAACCCTGAGAAAGAATGGCAATACACACTCCTTCGACATAATGGAGAAGTTTGCCCAGCACCCATTCATTTCAAGCCTTGTTGAGGGCGGGCAGCTGCAGGAATACAGTGCCCACTTTGTATACGAGGGTGGATACGAGGATATGCCAAGGGCATATGGAAACGGCTACATGCTGGTAGGCGACACGGCTGGATTTTCCTTCAGCAATGGGATGATTCTGCAGGGGATGAACTATGCAATCAGTTCGGGAATCCTGGCAGGAGAAGCAGCCATAGAGGCCAGGAAGGATAACGACTTCAGTGCAGAATCCCTTTCAAGATACCAGAAAAAGCTGGACAATTCGCCAGCGGTGCTGGACAAGAAGAATTTCCAGGGCATAAGCAATGTGGTGTGGAGTCCGATGGTGCACAGGGCCATGCCTGCACTTCTGGAATCCTCCCTGTATTCAATGCTCTACGAGAGTGGAAACCCCAAGAAACACCTTAGCCAGATAATGATGAAAAGCCTGAAATCATCAGGAATGAGCAGCAAAGACCTGATGCTACAGGGATACAGACTGATGAGGAGGATGTAAATGGAAATAGAAGAGAAGCTTGCTTTACTGAACTACAAAACAGATCCGGAATATGAGCACATTACAATCAACCCGAAGATTTGCGAGACATGCCCGGACCACTTCTGCACCTTTGCCTGCCCGGCAAAGTGCTACACGCTCATTGAAGGCAGAATCAACTTCAAGTACGAGGACTGTGTGGAATGCGGCACATGCGATGTGGCATGTGCACATGGCAGTGTTATGTGGACAAACCCCAAGGACGGGCACGGAATAAAGTACAAATTCGGGTGATCAGGTTGGCATTGGAAATAATCGTAATGGTGAAACAGGTTCCGGACAGCCAGGAGGTCGTCATAGACCCAGTAACAATGAACCTTAACAGGAGCCTCACGAGAAATGTTACAAACAGGGCGGACGAGAACGCACTGGAAGCCGCCCTTCAGATCAAGGACAAGACCGATGCGCATGTCACGGTAGTTTCAATGGGCCCGCCGCAGGCCGAAACCACCATGATAGAGTGCCTGGCCAGGGGTGCAGACAGGGCCATACTGGCTTCAGACCGGTTCTTCGGTGGGGCTGATACATATCCTACGGGCCTCACACTTGCAGCAACAATAAAGGCCATAGGAAAATTCGACATAATATTCGCCGGTGAGGAAACCTCAGATTCCAGTACAGGGCATGTTGGGCCGGGAGTTGCGGAATTCCTGGACATAGACCAGATCACATATGCCAGCAAAGTTGAGTACAAGGACGGATTTGTCACAGCAGAGAGGGAACTGGAAGACGGAACTGAAGTTGTGAGAGTGCCAACGCCTGTTCTCGTCACAGTGCTCCTGAACTCAAATGTTCCAAGGAGGCAGACCCTGAGAAGGAAGATCGATGCCATAAGGCAGGGTTTTGAAAGCTGGGATCACGACAAGGTGGGTCTGCAGCCCGAATGGGTGGGAGTCCGCGGTTCACCAACAATTGTCAGGAAAATGAGGCCCATCAAGGAGAAGGAGCGGGCGGCCAAGAAAGTCGACATTGCCGGCATACCTGACCTTGTGAAGGAACTTTACCAGAAAGGCGTCATAAAGGTGGAGAGTGAATAAAGTGGCTGGAATAAAGTTTGCAGCACCTGCTGCTGACCTCAATGAATACAAGAATGTGTTCGTTTTCCTTGAGACCAGGGAAGACAGGCTCATGCGCCCCGCCCTTGAAATGATAGGTGTGGGTAAGAGGATGGCCGAAAAGGTGAATGAAAAGCTTGTATGTGTTCTTCTTGGCGGCGACATAAAGGATCAGGCAAAGGAGGCCGTTTCATACGGCTGTGATATTGTCCTTGGTGCTGAATCTCCCGTTCTGAGCACATACAGGACGCTGCCGTATTCCCACATCATTGCTGACTTTGTCAGGCAGGAGAAGCCAAACATATTCCTGATTCCAGCAACAAGGAACGGGCGTGATCTGGCGTCTCGCATTGCAGTGAGCTGCCAGGCCGGAGTAACGGCCGACTGCACGGAACTGGACATAGAGCAGGACACAAGGATACTGAGCGCCAACCGTCCAACATATGGGGAGAGCATGCTGGCCGAGATACTGTGCAGGAAGCACAGGCCGCAGATGGCCACAGCAAGACCAGGCATATTCCCTGTACCGGAAAAGATCAAATCCCACAAGGGGGAGATACGCATAAAGGAAGTCACTGTTGACAAATCAATGCTCAAGAAAGAAGTGCTGGAATTCAGGAAAAAAGAAGTTGTGGACCTCACGGCGGCAAAAGTCGTTGTATCCGGCGGCATGGGCCTTGGCAAACCTCAGGGTTTCTCACTCATAGGCCAGCTTGCCAGTGAGTTGAATGGTGTTGTTGGTGCAACCAGACCGGCAGTGGATATGGGCTGGATCACACGCGATCACCAGGTGGGCCAGACGGGGCAGACTGTGAGGCCGAGACTGTACCTTGCCGTGGGCATATCAGGGAAGATTCAGCATATCATGGGCATGAAGAACAGCGAGACAATAGTTTCCGTAAACACAGATCCCAATGCGGAGATAACAAAATACTCGGATTATGTCATAACTGAGGATCTGTATAAAGCTGTCCCTGTGCTTCTGGAGGAGATAAAGAAACTGAAGAAGTCGCCCCCACCACTGGTTCAGGAAGCCAGCAGCACACCAGCACAGTAATTATAGATTTTCATACCATTTTACCAATCTTTTATTCATAACTGCATTCTGTTTTTCCACCACGTTCAATCAAAATAATTTTAATTACAGTGATTATGACATACCATTGGCAAAAACTGTTGTGGTTCAGCGTTTCGGAAAGGACTCCAAACTGACGCTGCATCAGGTCATGCGCTACATGGAAGATTACAGGGACACCCATCCAACCAGGGACATATTCTTCGACGGGGACAGGTTTGCCCTCTGCTATGTGAAGAAATGATCAGATGGTCTGTTCAACGCTGCATTTCTCAATTTCCTTCAGTATCTTCTCCCTGAACTTATCCAGAGGAACAACTGAGGTCCTGTCCTTCCTGTTTCTGACTGAAACCGATCTTCCCTGCTCCTCTCTCTCGCCCACAACGAGAATGTAGGAAGGCCTCATCTGCCTTATGATCTTGATCTTCTTGTTCATGGTCTCCGTGCCGATGTCGGCCCTTGCCCTGATCCCGCTCCCCTTCAGGTACTTCTCGACCTCAATGGCATATTCATTGAATTTCTCGCTGACGGGCACGATGTACGCCTGCAGTGGAGCAAGCCAGGTGGGAAATTTTCCGGCAAAGTGTTCTATGAGGATTGCCATGAATCTCTCATATGACCCGAAGATGGCCCTGTGAATCATTATGATCCTGTCATGCTTGCTTTCGCTGTTTATGTAGTATAATCCGAAATTCGTTGGCATGAAGAAGTCAACCTGTATTGTGGAGAGCTGCCACATCCTTCCAAGCGCATCCCTGACGTGAACGTCTATCTTTGGCCCGTAGAAGGCTGCCTCTCCGGGATTCTCCGCATATTCAAGGCCGGATTGGTCAAGAGCCTGCCTCAGCTGATCTGTAGCCGTATCCCATGTGCTGAAATCCGGTGAAAGATCTGTGGAGCCACAGTTGGGGCATACAAGTTCCTCCTCCATGGCAGCCTTCCTGGCCTCCACGTCCGTACCGCACCTGTTGCAGTGGTACGTGATAAGGTAGTTCTCAGGGCTGTTCTTGTCAATGACGCTGAGATCGAAGGTCATGTCAACATGGCCAAGTATGCCAGAGAATGTGGCCTTCACCATCTCCATTATGGATTTCACCTCTCCCACGATCTGGTCGAAACGCATGAAACCGTGGCCATCGTCTATTGTGAACATCCTGGGTCTCGTGAGGCCTCCCACTTCACCTGATTTCTCGTACCTGTATACAGTTCCGGGCTCGCAGTATTTCACAGGCAGTTCCCTGTAGCTCTTTGGTGTCCGCTCGAATATTGTTATGTGCCCCGGGCAGTTCATCGGCTTCACTCCGTAGCTGTCCCCATCGCTCAGGGTGAAGAGGTACATGTTGGGCTTGTACTTGGCGTAATGGCCGGACTGCTTCCATATGACATCCCGGTAGATGTGGGGCGTGGATACCTCCTCCCATCCGTACTGCCTGTTGAGTCTTGCCATGAAGTTCATGAGTTCCTGCCGGATGATCATTCCGTTTGGAGTATAGAACGGGAATCCCGGGGCCCTTTGGGAATTGAACACCAGCAAATCCATTTCCTGTGCGATCTTTCTGTGGTCACGCTTCAGAGCCTCCTCCCTGTTCTTCAGGTATTCCTTCAGGGACTTCTCATCTGGAAAAGATGTGCCGTATATCCTCACAAGCATTGGGCGGTTTTCATCCGCCTTATAATGCGTGCTTGCAATGGACAGGAGCCGAAATGCCTTGAGGTAACCTGTGGACGGCACGTGGGGCCCCCTGCAGAAATCAACAAAGTCGCCCTGCCTGTAAACAGTTGAGGAACCGCCCTCTGGAACATTTTCCATTATCTTGTCAAGTTTGTACTGATTCCAGGCAAAAAGTTTCAGCAACTCCTCTCTGGAGAGTTCCTCCCTTTTCACCGTTATGTTCAGGGATGCAATCTGGTGCATCCTTTCCTCAATCCGCTCCAGATCTTCCTGATTTACCGGCTTCATGTCAATATCGTAGTAGAATCCATCATCCGTTGGAGGACCTGCATTTGGCCTGGCATCAGGAAAAAGTTCCAGGACTGCCTGAGCCAGAAGATGCGCCGTGGAGTGCCTTAATATTTTCAGCCCCCGGGGGCTGTCTGGAAAGATGGGCTCCAGAGTGGTATCCTGCTTCGCAATTGTGGACAGATCGTATTCAGCACCGTCCACCAGTGCCGCTATGGCATTCTTCACTCCTGAGGCTTTCAGGGCATCAGCAAAACTGACTCCCTTCTTTGCCACGATTTTTCCAGAATCCTTCTGAGGCATCAATGGGTTAAATTTAATTTGTATAAGAATGTTCCAGCCTATTCCCCGAGTGAATCGGCCATCCTGACAAGTTCTTCTGAACCCATTATGCTCAGGACCTTCTCCATGTCAAGGTACGGCGGCCTGTCGTTATTCAGCGGAGGGATCTTCTTTCTCAGGATATCCCTTATGGCAGAGACCCTGGCCGAAATTTTATCCTTCACAAATTCCAGAGCCTGGGCTCCCAGCAGGAACTCAATTGCAACTATGGCCTCAAGATTGTTGTTGATCTCTATGAGCTTGGTGGCCGCGTTTGTCCCCATGCTCACATGGTCCTCCTGGTTTGCACATGTTGGTATTGTATCTGCAGAAGATGGATTCGCCAGCGTCTTGTTCCTGTTGCACAGTGCAGCGGCGGTGTACTGAGGTATCATATATCCCGAGTTAAGGCCGCTGTCAGCCACAAGAAACGCCGGAAGCCCGCTCAGCGAAGTGTCGGTGATCCTGGCAATCCTGCGCTCAATCATGTTGCCCAGATCCGTCAGGGCAATGCCAAGAAAATCAGATGCAAATGCAACCGGTTCACCATGGAAATTGCCCACGGAAACATATTCGTCACCGTTGACCAGTGGATTATCGGTAACGGAATTTATTTCCCGTGAAATTACCTCGCTCACATAATTCAGGGTGTCAAGGACGGCGCCGTATACCTGCGGAATGCATCTGAGCGTGTATGGGTCCTGTACCTTGGTCCTGTTGGATTTCTCAACATTCTCGCTTCCGCTTATGAGGTTTCTCATGACCTCTGCAACAAACTGCTGCCCTGGATGGGGCCTGGTTGCGATGGCCCACTGGGTGAACGCCTTGGAGGTACCCTTAAGCGCCTCAAAACTGAGGGAGGATGAAAGCAGCGACTCCCTGAAGGTGAGGTACGATCTGTGAAGCTCGTAGGCAAGGATCCCTGAAATTGTTGAGGTTCCGTTTATAAACGCTACGCCTTCCTTTTCCCTGAATTTGAAGGGCTTTATGCCAACCGAGGAGAGAAACTGGGCTGCAGGTATTCTCTTCCCATCAACATCCAGGGTTTCCCCTTCACCCATCATGGCCAGAGCCACATGAGCCAGTGGGGCAAGATCACCGCTTGCCCCCACGGATCCAAAGGTTGGCACAAAGGGGTAGAATCCATTGTTTAGGAGATCCACAAGGGTGAGCACAAGTTCCTTCCTGACGCCAGAAAAACCCTTCACCAGGCTGTTGGCGCGGACTAGCATCATTGACCTGACGTGGGATTCCGACATGGGCTTTCCAAACCCTGATGAATGGCTTCTTATGAGGTTTGACTGGAGGTTTCCCATGTCCTTCTCAGATATTTCCACATTCAGAAGACTGCCAAAGCCTGTGTTGACGCCGTAGATCTTCTTCCCTCCTTCAGTTAGATGAAGGAGTGATCTATGGGATCTGTCCACATTTTCGAGGGCCTCATCTGATATTTCGACTTTTTCGCCTTTGCTGGCAACCTTGAAAATATCCTCAACCGTCAGGGATGATCCATCAATTATTATCATGCCTCTAGATTGTTTACCATGCGTTAAATATTTCTCAGATGCTTAGTACAATGTTGGACAGCTGCTTCATCATTTTAAAATCATGGCAATACCGTGAGGTTAGCGCGCATTATGGGAGCGGCCTTGAACGTGATCATTCAAGATCGCCCTGTGCTGTTTCGGGCAACTCTGGACAAAATATGAAGGCAATTATCCAGAATTTTGCATAAATTTTATTCCATTAATATCAGCCAATTGCTGATCCTTAATCTTAAGAGTTAAGAATAAGTGGTTCATTTGTTCGACATATGGATAAGCCGATACACTCGATGCCAGAGCTAATAGATGAAATGGCCGAAAATTTAAGGGTGTTTTGGAAAGATAAGACTACCCTGGCACCTAAGGGAGAATGTCTACACACTTGAACTCTACCTTTGTTAATCATGCCAACACGAGCAGCATCAATCGTTTTATCTTAAGAGGGGAAGGAGCATGGAGAGTACTGGACCCCATCATATTTGCTCTCGAATGCCCATTGAAGGTTTTAGTTATTACTGTTACAATATATATATATATACCAAACTTTTTTTGATTCTTATGAAGAAACGGTTAAAGTTTTTAGGTGTTACATTCATGGCTTTACTGATGATATTGCTTGCCTTTTCCGGGGCTGCACATAATGCAACACCACGTAGCAATGGCAGAGCGGTGGATAATCTATCTGGAATCATGCCATTCAACTCCGCTAAGCAGAATGTTGCAATAAACGGCAGGATAGCATTTTTGAATGAACAGGAAATTCACGATTTACAGAAATTCATGATCTACAATCTTGTCCATTATGGCACACATCACAGCATCCTTGACCAGCTAAAATACAAAGCAGATCTGAACTTTATATCCTGGTATACTCATAACTATGAACTGATTCCCCCTTCAAGCAGGGGCATCGGTCAGCAGAATGCCAGCGTCATTCTCTCGCTTTGGGAAAAAGGCAGCCCCGAAGCAAAGGCAGATTTACAAGCCGTTGCGGACTACAAGTTGAAACAGATTTCGCAGGACAATCAAATCGATGTTTTGCATGTAGAGAAAAGTCGTCTTGGCGTACTAATATCCAATCAAACGATTGTATGTAACAGCCAAACCATTTACAAACTGACATACAGGTATTCTGAAAATAATCAGACTCTCATATATGCTTTGATATTTAATAATGGTGAATATACTCCCATAGACCCATATTTCTGGCTGAACGACTTTACAGTCTACTGGGGATGGGGAGGTCTCATATCAGGAACCAGCTACAACATTTACATGAATTTTACTAATTTTTACAATGCAAATGCTTACAAGAACTTCATTGTAAACGCACTAACCCTAGACGCTCTTATTACTGACCTAATTTCTGGAGTTGTTTGGGGCGCACTTGGTGGCATAATTGGAATAGAAGGATATACTTTTGCGGCGCTTTTAACTGGTATCGTTTCCAATGTAGTATCTGATGTGACAGGAGTAGTAAGCCTTTTAGAGCTTGCAAAAAATGTGAATACACTGTTCAGTAACGAGTGGGACTCAACACACAGCTTCTATGTGGCATTCACGCTAAACAACTGGGAATGGGGACTGGTACCAGAGTTTTCTGTTTGGGGTCTGAATTATCCAGAAAAGAGCCTTTTTCCGGTCTTCAAACAAGTAGAACCCATCACAGGGGGAGACGCAGCGCAGAACTTCATAACTCTCTTCAACCAGGTCAAGGATGTATACGGAACTAACACCGAACATTACCTGCCTGATCCACCTCAATGGGCAGACGTAGCTCTATATTTTGAGGGCTGATTCAATGATCATTGTGACTTACGGGATAATACTGCTGACAGTTTTCATATATCTGTATTTCCTGATCTTCGCGCTAGCCGAGGACAATAGCTGGAAATATATACGAAAGGCCATTGTTATCCCAACCGTGGTTATGTTAAGTTGCTTGGGTGGATCACTAACTGCAGTATACTTAACTAAACCATCTCTGGCTAATATCATAGGATGGTCCCCCCTAGGTATATCCCTTATAGTGATGCTACTTAGTTGTTTTATTTGGTGGCCTCTTTCCCTTTGGTCGATTCAAAGACTGACATTTCCAATTTTTCAGAGCAAATATGGTCTTGAGAAATCTGATTTTAGGGATTTTGCTTCAATGAATATTTTCAATAAGAAGAAGAAACTGGAAAGATGGCAGGATAGAAATTCACGGGCTTCATTTGACTTCAAAAAGTGATCCTATCAATAAACTGTAGAGGTTTCTTTTAACTGGGTTTTTTGATGTCCCATTCGCGGCGTCATTGATTCGCCTGAATTCAGTTAGTTTTCTTATGAAGCCTTTAGAAGTTTGACAGATGCAGCCAAACTCACGTGCTCTGGCATGTAAATGCACATACTCTCTTCATCTGAAATGATATAATCAAAAGTAGAATTCTACCCTTAGCCCTCTAGAAATGTGCGCAAATGTCATGATTTTATGTCAAGTGATTCCAGAATTTCCATGCGGGCCATAAAAACCGTTGCCCAAAATGGCTCTATTAGATTATACGTCTTGTATCTTAATCGATATGCAGGTGCCGGGATTTGGACCCGGGTCGAAAGCTTGGAAGGCTCTCGTGCTAGACCAGACTACACTACACCTGCTTCCCTACGGCAATATACACAGGTTTAATTTTTTTTCCACGGTTTTCCATAATCAGGTAACTGTTGGCCTGAGTGCAAACTCCACCGGAGTGTTCACAGAAACTTGGGAACTTTGCCAGTGTATATAGAAATCGTACTGTCCGTTAGTGGGTGAAATGGTCTGATTGAAATAGACATTATCTCCAACCTGGTGGAAATCCTTGACGGCAGAAGGAGCTGCACCGCTCGTGGCATAAGTAAGGGAAGTAACAGTGAAGTTGTACCTGTAGCTCATGTGCACCATATAGGGGACACTGGTCATGCTTGTATTTATCTCGTATATATTCGACGTGGATGTCATGGTGACATAGTGTCCATCATACAGGGCCTGAACGTTCACTACCTGGGGGGCTGAAACAGTGTGAACAGGCGGATTCAGGAATATTATCCAGAAGAGCAGAAATACTGCGAAGAATATCAGATAATTTATTGCCTTGTGCGATGTTCTTTGCGGGAGTTTGAACCCTATGGATGTAAGAATTTTCCCCAAAAATATGACTATAACGAAAAAGAGCAACACTGACAGATAGGTGTAACCCTGAAGCTGCAAATACCCTGCCAGAAGCCCGGCAAGTGCCCCTATGAGGAATATGAACATCACAATTACAGCTCTATTTCTTTCTGATCTTACATATTCCACTTCATCAAACTCAGGTTCTTCGAATAACGGAGTGGTTTCCTTAGGCTTTGGCATGAATACGTCACCTCATTGATTCTCAATTAATGAACTTAACGTCTTGGCAGGTTCCCTGGCAAGAATTATGCCGGAAGCTATGAGAACGCCGTTTGCGCCCAGTTTGAGGCTCGTTCTGTAATCACTGGGAGTTTTTACGCCAGCGCCGACAATTACTGCCACGCCTGATCTGCTGCAGGTATCCACTACATCTGAAATGATCTCAGGCCTTGAAGTGGTTACTGACACGTTTCCTCCGATGAGCTCTGGAGGTTCATACGCTATCCAATCGGGCTTCATTGGGGCAAATCTGTATGCCTCGGCAGCATTTTCGCAGCAGACAACAGTCCTGAGGCCGCATCTTCTGGAAATGTCAACAGTTTTCCTCAGAATGTCCTCCGTTATCCGCCTTTCCGAATGGTTCAGTATTGTGCCTGTAACGCCAAGGTCCAGCAGAGACTGGGGTGAAAACTGGCCGGTATGCGCACCATACTCCACGGGGTCAACATGCTGGCTGTAGAATTCGAACTCAGGAAAAGATGAGGCAAGCCTCAAATCAATGGGATTCAGGGCAAAGATAATCTTTACTCCGGGAACCGTCTCCATCCCCACGAATCCTTCAATGAACCTCTCAGCATGGGCTGATGATGACTGCCTGTAGTGTTTAAGATTGATTATCACGGTATTTTCAGGATTCTGCACTCATGGAGGAGGAACCGATGCAATATAGATATTTCTCATTCTGTCTATAATGCGGGAACAATATTGTCATTCAATGGACTTCCTGGTGAGCATAATCCTGCAATTTCAGCAGCAACATTCTGTGAGAGATTCATGGGGGGTCCAGATATCCCGACATAATCAGGTTGAAGGCAGAAGTGTTCAAATCCGGAGCCAATAGGTTAAATCTTTATGCACATCACATATGGGGAATAATATGGACATGAAGCATGATCTTGAGGAAGCGGAGCAAAAGGCCAAGAAGAATCTGGATGAACTGGTGGACGTCCGTGAAGTCAGCGAGGCAAAACTGCTCTCAGGAAATATAGTTAAAATTCTGCTGAACGACCTTTCAGCTACTGACAGGGATAGTGTGGAATATTCCTCTGGAAACGGCAAGTATGTGGTATCTTTTGGCTTTGTGGAGGCAAAGATGCCGGACGGTAAATTAGGCGTATTCGAGGAAATACCTGACGATGAAACCATCAAGAATGCGGAGACAGTTGGATTCACGGTGATGGGGCTGCATCCAAAGAAGGAGGTGGAGGCAGACTTCCACAGCGATTCAGTTGCCGTAATGCCCGGGACGGAGCTCCGTAGAATATACGATTTCCAACTTTCCGTACTCAGGAGTGCCAGCAAGTGAAATCCCATTGCGTGTGAAATGTGAAGGAACGGCAGAATGATATTCCAGAAGGAACGATATTAACATGGTCAAAAAAGCCCTTATTGCTATCTTTGCAGTGCTGCTTGTTGCAGGCAGCCTCATGGTTGCTCTTGGGACGCAGGAATCATCCTCCCTGACTCACGGGAGTGACAGTTTTGTTCCCAGCGGTTCCGGGAGATACGTTTCACCTCCTCTGAGCATAAATTCCACCTATGTACTTTCAGTTCTTGGTTCAGGTGCATTTGTGGTGAACAGTTCAGGTATGGGCGTCATAAATTATACCAATGCCTATGTAGTGGGACTCGCGCCTGCCAGGACACTGAACCTGACAAACAATACTGAATCAATCTACACCAACCTCCCATCCGGCACTTACTATGTGGTGTATTTCCCTGCTGATTCTCCCCAGCAGGTCAATCCACTTTACAGTGTACAGACCGATCCTGGCCTGGCAAACATTCTGAGCACAGTCATAGTGGTGGGTATCTCGATCATCATTGCTTCATTCATAGTGCTGGCTGTTGGATCCTTTATGGGCAGGGATGACAGGAAGAATTGATTCCTATTCCATCCATTTCTCAGGCTATATTGGAAAAAAAGGCAAAATTCCTGTATAGATTTCCTTCAGGATGCTTGCCCGCATTCTGGTTGATGAAGGATTTGGTCCTTCTTGGCTCGCCAAACATGGATGTTATGTAGTCGTCCGAGTTGTTAAGGCTCAGGAAATATTTTCCGTGAATGCTTTCCAGGATGCCTGCCAGTTCCCTGAAATCCTGCGGCGAAAAATTGTAGCCATACCAGTCCTTTCCAGGATACGGTGGATCCAGATAGAAGAACGTCAGCGGGGAATCATAGATACGGAATATCTCCCGGAAGTCTCTTCTTTCAATCTTCCAGTTTCGCACGCTACTGTTTATGTTCCCAAAATCAGATACCACCCTCAGGAAGAAACTGAAAGCACCTTTCTCCTTACCTGTGGCATAAGTATCACCACGCCCTCCGAAGCTGGTGATGGATCTGAAGAGTGTTCTGTAAGCCCCGGCAAGTTCCCTGTCAATGGAAAGTCCGTCATCGTCACGCCGGGACAGTGCGTACCTGAGTTTACGTATTCTTTCTCCCTTAAGCCCTGCATTCTCACCCTTTCCGTGTGCCATGCTGGCCGGATCTTTCCCAAGGTTCCTGAAATTATCCGGAAATTCCTTTGCAAACTGGTCAGGCAGGGACAGCAGTAGCAGGTTGTAAAGATCATCTGGCCTTGACTTGATGATGCGGTACAGTGAAACCAGGTCCTTATCAATTTCATTATACACAATCTCCCTGGCGCCGATGTTCAGCGATACCAGTCCTGACCCTCCAAAAACATCCACAAATCTCTGCATTCCAGATCTGCGGAACTCCGACACGATGTCAGGCACAATGGCAACTTTCGACCCTGGATATTTCATGATCCTTATGATACTCATCAACGGCATTCTGGTGATTGCTCACCTCTTATTATAAAATATGGAAATGCCCTGACGCTGTCGGGAATGCAGCAATATTCGTGTGTTACTTCTGAATAGTCCGAAAAGAACTGATAAATTCAGAAGGAAATCACAGTGAATCCTTCATCAATTTTCGAGTTGACCTCCACTCCGCCCAGTACGAGATCAATATTCCCAAAAATACTGGATTCATCAAGTCCCTCTGATTCCAGGCTCACCTTGCATGCCTTAACAGTGCAGCCGGTTTTCTTCAGTCCCTGGATCTGTTCAAGGAACTGGGGAGAGTTTTTCTGTTTCGAATTCAATGCCTGAACGCCCCTGCCGAGAAAGAGGAACTCCAGGGTGCTCTGGGCATTCTTCACTGCGTTTATTGCAAAGTTAAAGGCAACCATCTCCGCATGAATATTTTCCTTTCCCGTCAGAAGGAGCACAAGAATTTTTGCCATTGTTTCAATCCTCCGTCCCGTCGTTGGAATACCCCGGATACTTGGTGCGGTACCATACTGCTGTAAGAAGCAATGCCACGATCATGACAAATCCGGTTATGGCAACCGAATTGGGATTTGGATCGTACCCGTTGTATCCTCTCACAGTGAGTGCCGCAACAACCACCACCAGCAGGGACATGAGCCCTGCAAAGCTCTTGATTCCTCTTTCACTTTTTCTTTGCGTTTTCTTATCTTCCATTTTAATTCCTCCCTGCTTTTCTCGAGTATATGAACCAGCCGGCAACCAGAAGGCTGATTGCCACGAATACGAAGAATTCGATACTGCTGACAGCCATCTGCAGATCACCGCTCAGTATGTGCCCGGAAGCACAGCCATCAGCCATTCTCGCTCCGAACAATACCATAAAGGATCCACCGAAGACACCCAGCGCCCTCTTAATTTCGCTGTCACCGAACCTCTTCTTCCATGTCTTCGGTACCCATTTGTTGAAGGCCTGGAACCTCCTTGAAACGAATATTGAGGCAATGAAAGCCCCCATCAGTGTGCCGATATCACTGAATGGCTCCCATCCTATTGTGGAAAAGACAAGCTTGCTGTAGTTGTATGTGGGGAGCCAGAGGTATCCCACCATCCAGCTGTATGTTGTAGATTCGCCAAATATCTGGTGCAGGAACATTTCAAGAACCACAACCGCACCAATGATGGCACCAACGAAGGTTAGAAGCCATCTTAGGTTGTTATTAGGTGCCCAGTGCTGGTTTGCGTTCTTTGCCAGTTTATCTTCAGACCCAATTGGCATGGCACTTCCCTCTATGAGTGTCTCCGTGGCTTCTCTGTGTTCTGCGAGTTCAGGGCCGGGCATCTGATAATTTTTGTGTGTGCCTATGTATACGCAGCTCTTTCCCCCTTTGTACCTGGGCAGAAAATAAGCTATACCCATCATGAGTGCCAGCCATCCTATTGAAATGAGAAAGCCGATCTTGAGGTCAGTTCCAACCTTGCCGCCCAGATATAGCTGACCGAAATTGTATGTGTTCACAAGCCACTGGCCCACTGAAGTCTGGTACAGAAGAGTCCATGCTGCCGCTCCAAGGAGTCCACCGGCCACCGCGTAGACTGCCTCTCTCCTGCCTTCGCCGAGAGCCATCCACTCTGTACCTGGGACATAACCGGATATAGCAATGCCAACCCCGAAGATAATCCCACCTAGCGCCACACCTATCACGTAGTCTGGTTTTATGCCAAAGTGAAAACCCAGACCCAGAGCTGAAAGCCCATATAGGAGAACAGCACCAACACCGATTGCAATTGCAATACAGTTTATGAATAGCCGATCTTCCCATTTGGACAGCTTCAGGAGAACATCCGCATTTGATATTCCCCACAATTCAGCAAATCCCCCAATGATGGCACCAATGAAAATACCAATCCACAGGGGAGCAGTGACTGTTATTGCCATTTCTATCAATATATAATTGCATGGATGTATATACGTATTCCCATTTATGACTATTTATCATTTTTACTACAAATTAACTCAAATGTGATTTTTATTCACCAGTCGCGGTATCAATATTTGTCCTGTCAAAAGAATTGAAATTCAGAAAAGATGCGTTTAATAGGCAGAATGTTTTAAGCATTCATGGAAGATAATCTGAAGTTTCCGACCTTTGAGTGTGCCATTTCCAATACTGTGGAGAGTTATGATTCTGATGTTGAGATGTATTTCATGAATTCCAATCTGCTCTCTGCAAGACTTGCTGAACTTGCCCTTTCCAACAGGGAATTTTCAGGCAACTACAGAAAAATGATGAAATATGTCAGTGAACTGGCCGGATCAGTTGTTTCCGGGAAACCTGCACCATCGCACCAGTTTCTCATTGATCTATGCATGGGTCCCGAGACGGAGCAGGATATGGGTAAGCTTCTTTCTGAAAGCAGGTCTCCAGACACTGCGAAGATCTTCGAAGCCATGCAGTACGTGCGCTTCATGATGTTCTGGTTCGTAAGAATGTCCAGGGTTGAGAGATTCTCAAGAGGATTCAGCGTAGAAAGATTTCAGGGGCTTCCGTTCCTCAGGCTTGCTCTTGCATACAGGGCAGAAAAAGTGTCAAAAGCCTGAATAAGTTTACCCGGGTCCCAACCCGGTTTTCAGAGGGTTGTTATCTTGCCCGTTGTGTCGGAAAGGTAAGCGGCATTAACTGTTTTTACCACAACTTCACCATCTTTCACTGTGGCTATCCTGGATTTTTCTCCCCTGACCAGTTCAACAAAAGCACGGACCTCATCCTCGTACATATTTCCATCCCTGAATGTCCTTGTTACTTTTCCATCTATTTCCAAATCCGAGTTCACTGTTGTTGAAAAGACATCCCTGGCCACAGCGGTTGCTTCGGTTCCGTAAACTACCAGATCGTTCCTGGGGTGCTTCATGGCTCTGGAAGAGACGGCGTGAGCCATAATACTGCCATATTCCATGGATATAGATTCAGTGGTGTCGATTACGGCTTTTGCTGGCTGCCTAAATGCCGAGATTTTATCCGGCCTGGCACCAAGCAAAAAATTAATGGTGTCAAGAACGTGTACGCCAGTTCCCATAACGGAACCACCACCAACCTTCTCATCTTCTGTCCACCATCTGCGATCCGGATTATCTGATGTTCCCTGTGATAGGCCACCCCATGTTCCGTGAACCATCGTGATTTTTCCAAGTTTCCCGCTGGAGATCATGTTCCTGATTTCCACAATGGCAGGATGGAATCTCATGTGGAAACCTACTGCAAGATGGTGTCCGGTCTTGGCAGATATTCCCACCAGATCTGAGGCGTCTCCGTTGCTGAGCGTCATCTGCTTCTCAAGCAGAACATCCTTGCCATTTTCCATGGATAATCTTGCCTGTTCGTAGTGCAGAAAATTCGGAGATGCTATGTAAACAGCATCGAAGCCCCCTCTGGAAAAGAACTCATCCAGATCGGAGAATGCGCGTGCCCCATATGCTGCACCCTCCCTCTCAGCTTTCTTCAGGGTCCTGCTGTATATTGCCGTTATGGAGTTTCCAGAGGACTTAATTGCGGGCATTATCCTGTTTATTGCGTGATTTCCAAGGCCGATTAATCCAAATTCCATTGTTATCATAGTCATGAAGATATACTGCAATATTTACCTGTTGAATTATAGAATTATGAATTAAATCACAGTCCTGGCAATTTTATGCAAATCAACTGCACATGCTAATCGGTTTGGAGTTTTCTGGCAAAGAGCACTACCTTAAGGATGTTATTAAATTCATTTTTCGACTTAGACTGCTGGAATCAGGTGGATGAAAGGAACTGCATCTCCTCAGGTAGGTATGATGGTAGGGCACAGTATGGGTTTGGCAGTCCAAGGTTGGTCACATAGATGAATGAAAAGTACTCTGATGCTGCTTGGAACCATGCGGCAGACAAACTGGAAACATTAATTGCTATTATGGATGATTCAGCTCTACCAGTTGCATTTGTGATTGTCGAAAGGTTATCTGCAGGAGGAGCTCCAGGATTCTCATAGAGAACTGTCAAATTGAAGGAATCAGTAATAGTCTTTGGAGCGTAAGTGCCCGGGTTACCAACGATATAGTCAAGTCCTGCTGATCTGATTTCCAAAGTAGCATTTCTATAATATTGGGCTCCTGTAGAATTGTCTGAGACTTCATCCATAAAAATTCCCCTGATCCCATACCAGTGAAGATAGTCATAAGCCTGAAGTCTAACTGTTTTCAGTGATCGTGTGCCGTAGGAGGTATAGACGTATCCTAGCACAGTAATGCCGGATTTCTCCATAGTGGCAGTGTAGTTTGAATAGGACTGAGAATAATTCAGCCCTGGTCCATTGTCAGGGTTAATAATTACTATCATTGGTACCTCAGAAAATTCTGAATGGAGCTGAAACAGGTAATTCCACGAAGCATTCGGGTCAAAGTAAAGAGGAACAATAATGCCAGAATTTGAGTTTTCAATAAAACTACTGGCTTCATCTTTCAGGTGATCTTCAATCAAAATGGAGGCAGAAACAACTGCGAGTGAGACTATAAGGGCCAAAATTGCAGTTTTCAGGCTGATACTCTTTGCCATATGGTTAAGTTTTGATACGTGGAGGAAATAAATCAGTTATTGGTGAACCGCACGGCATGAAATTGAAAAAAGGATTAAATAGCATTCATGATGGTGGAGGTCTTCAAGGGAATTTGAACAGTTTGGAACCATATCGATGTACTACGGTCTATTTAATGGAACGCATCAATAGGTGTTAGCTCTTTATTATCCAGGATTAATTCTTAGCCCGAAATTTGCTATTTCCTTTTCCTCTGCTGTAAATTCGGAATCAAAGGTTACAAATGTGTCTGCCTCCAGCATCATGCTGGCTGAAATATGTAATATGTCCAGAGTTTTCATTCTTATCCTGACAGCGATTTCGATGGCGTTGTTGATGATTTTGTCCATGTTTACCTCAGGTACTGCAACGTTAATTTCAGGTAAATAGTCTATTAAGGCTTCAATCTCATCCTCGCTCAGATTCGTTGATCTGGAAAGAACGGATTTCAACTCCGAAACAGTCACCGGGTAAATGTAATCATTGACCTTTATTGTCAAATATTTTTACTGCTCTTGCATGATTGACATCTCTACTGT